>RXIW01000012.1 GCA_003989065.1 Candidatus Competibacteraceae bacterium | reverse complement strand
GATCCATCGGCGTTTTTGATTGAACCATCCCGTATGGATCAGTATAATTTACTGTTTTTCCGGCTATTACCGCTTCCTTCGCTGATCCTGCTGGCTTCGGACCCTGGCGCGACCGGCCCGAGCGGAGCCCCCCGCGACTTACCCTGTAGGGAACGCAATCGTGAACGCCGACTTTCAACGCATCAAACGCCTGCCGCCTTACGTCTTCAACATCGTCAACGATCTGAAGGCCAAGGCTCGCGCCTGCGGCGAGGATATCATCGACTTCGGCATGGGCAATCCGGACCAGCCGACTCCGAAACACATCGTCGACAAGCTGGTCGAAGTTGCCCAGCGCGACGACACCCATCGTTATTCGGTTTCGCGCGGCATTCCGCGCCTGCGCCGCGCCATCTGCAACTGGTACCAGACCCGCTATCACGTCGATGTCGATTTCGAGTCCGAGGCGATCGTCACCATCGGCTCCAAGGAAGGTCTGGCCCATCTGGCGCTGGCCACCATGGGGCCGGGCGACGCCGTGCTGGTACCCAATCCCGCTTATCCGATCCACCCCTACGGCTTCGTCATCGCCGGGGCCGATATCCGCCACGTGCCGTTGATTCCGGGGATCGATTTCTTCGCCGAACTGGAAAAGGCCATCAAGGATTCCTGGCCCCGACCCAAGATGCTGGTGTTGAACTTCCCGGCCAATCCGACCACCCAGTGCGTCGAGCTGGACTTCTTCGAGAAAGTGGTGGCCATCGCCCGCGAACATCAGATCTGGGTGATCCACGACCTGGCCTATGCCGACCTGGTGTTCGACGGCTATGTCGCACCGTCCATCCTGCAGGTGCCGGGCGCCAAGGACGTCGCCGTCGAATCCTTCACCCTGTCCAAGAGCTACAACATGCCTGGCTGGCGAGTCGGCTTCATGTGCGGCAACCCGACCCTGATCGCCGCGCTGGCGCGGATGAAGTCCTATCTGGACTACGGTATGTTCACCCCGATCCAGGTCGCCGCCATCGCCGCCCTGGAAGGCCCGCAGGACTGCGTCGCCGAGATCTGCGATATCTACCGCAAACGCCGTGACGTGCTGTGCGACGGGCTGAACGCGCTGGGTTGGACCCTCGAACGCCCCAAGGCCACCATGTTCGTGTGGGCACCGATCCCGGAGCCGTACCGTCATCTCGGCTCCCTGGAATTCTGCAAGAAACTGCTGGCCGAGGCCAAGGTCGCCGTATCGCCCGGCATCGGCTTCGGCGAATACGGTGACGATCACGTCCGCTTCGGCCTGATCGAAAACGAGCATCGCACCCGTCAGGCCCTGCGCGGCATCCGCGAGATGCTCCGCAAGGATCATCATGACCTTTACGCGCCGCCGCCGGCGCCACCTGTGGAAACCTGAACATGAGCGCCTATCCTCCTGTCAAGATCGGCCTGCTTGGCCTCGGCACGGTCGGCGGCGGCGTCACCCGCGTACTGGCCCGCAACGCCGAGGAAATCAGCCGGCGCGCCGGACGCGAGATCGCCATCACCCATGCCGCTGCCCGCAATCTGGACACCACCACGGCCAACACCACCGGAATCAAATTGACCGGCGAGGCGCTGGAGGTGGTGGACGATCCCGAGGTTTCGATCATCGTCGAACTGATGGGCGGCTACGAGCCGGCGCGCAGCCTGGTGCTGCGGGCGCTGGCCAACGGCAAGCACGTGATCACCGCCAACAAAGCGCTGATCGCCAAGCACGGCAACGAGATCTTCGCCGCCGCCCGCGCCGCCGGCATGATGGTCGGTTTCGAGGCGGCGGTGGCTGGTGGCATTCCGATCATCAAGGCCATCCGCGAAGGACTGGCCGGTAACCGGCTGGAATGGGTAGCCGGCATCATCAACGGCACCGCCAATTTCATCCTGAGCGAGATGCGCGGCAAGGGCCGCGATTTCCCGGAGGCGCTGGCCGAAGCCCAGGCGCTGGGCTACGCCGAGGCCGATCCCAGCTTCGATATCGATGGCATCGACGCGGCCCACAAGTTGACCATCCTGGCCTCCATCGCCTTCGGCATCCCCCTGCAGTTCGATCAGGTCTACATCGAAGGCATCCGCCACATCACTCGCGACGATGTCGCCTACGCCACCAAGCTGGGCTACCGGATTAAACACCTCGGCATTGCCCGGCGCGATGACAACGGCGTGCAATTGCGGGTGCACCCGACCCTGGTCCCGCAGCGCCACCTGCTGGCCAACGTCAACGGGGTGATGAACGCGGTGCTGGTCAAGGGCGACGCCGTCGGCCAAAGCCTGTTCTACGGGGCCGGGGCCGGGGCCGAACCGACCGCCTCGGCGGTGGTAGCCGACATCATCGACGTCACGCGCACCCTGACCGCCGATCCGGAAAACCGGGTGCCGCACCTGGCGTTCCAGCCCGATGCCCTGGCAAGTTTGCCGGTCCGGCCCATGGCCGAGATCGAGACCGCCTGTTATCTGCGGCTACAGGCGCTGGACCAGCCCGGCGTGCTGGCCGACATCACCCGCATCCTGGCCGATTGCGGCATCAGCATCGAAGCCCTGCTGCAGAAGGAAGCGCCGCCCAGCGCCAGCATCATTCCGATCATCCTGGTGGTCAATCGGGTGCGGGAGCAGCGGATGAACGAAGCGATCGCGGCCATCGAAGCCCTGGACAGCATCATCGCCCCGGTCGTGCGCATCCGACTGGAATACCTCGACTCCGACTAAGCCTGCGCCAGCGACCGCCGCCATGGCCTCCACCCTGCATCTGGTCGTACCTGGCCTGTTGGCGCTTGGACGCCTGGGCCGCACCGACCCGGCACTGCTGCAACCGGCCGCGCCAGCCCTGGCCTGGTTACTGGCCCGCGCCGACGTCCGCCCGACCCCCGCCTCCAGCGAGGAGGCGCTGTTCGCCGCCTTCGGCCTGCCGACGCCTGCCGCGACCGACCGACCGGTGGCGGCGATCACTCGGCTGGCCGATGGCGGCGCGGTCGACGACGGCTGGTGGTTGCGCGCCGATCCGGTCCATCTGCGCCCCGATCTGAAGGGGGTCTGGTTGGCCGACGCTCGGGCGCTGGCGCTCGAACCGGCCGAGGCTCAGGCGCTGGTGGCGGCATTCAACCAGACTTTCGCCGCTGACGGGTTGCAACTCGACGCGCCGCGCCCCGACCGCTGGTACCTGCGGCTGCCGGCCGATCCCGGCATCCGAACCTGCCCGCTGATCGACGCCATCGGCCACGATATCCATCCGCTGTTGCCCCACGGTCCGAACGCGCGCTATTGGCGCACCCTGCTGACCGAAGCGCAGATGCTGTTCTACGGTCACCCGGTCAACCAGAACCGGGAACAGCGCAATCAACCTCTTGCCAACGGACTCTGGCTGTGGGGCGGCGGCCATTGTCCCACTGACGCGCGCGCGCCGGCGGCGGGATTGTACGGCCACGATCCATTGGTCCGCGGCCTGGCGCGACTGGCGGGCGCGGCCGTCGCACCGCTGCCCCAGCACGCCGACGACTGGCGCGAGGCTGCCGCCGACGAGACCGCCAGTCTGGTGGTCCTGGAGGATGCGCGCTACGATACCGCAGACGGCGATCCCGCTGCCTGGGTCGCGCGCGTCGCCGCTTTGGACAAAACCTGGTTTGCGGCCTGCAAACGGTGGCTGCAAACGGGCCAGCTGCAAACCTTATGGCTGGAGCCTGACAATGGTCGCCGCTATGAACTGAACGGCGCGGCCCGCTGGCGCTTCTGGCGGCGGATTCGCCCGCTGGTCAACCATGGCGCAGCCGACTACTCATAGCCGATGGCGGTCCAGCGGGAGATCGTGTGTTGAAGCTATTCTCGCGCTTATTGATCCTGGCGTTCTGCTGCAGCGCTGTCGCCGGCATGGCCGAGCCGCTGCGGGTCGCCACCGAAGGCGACTATCCGCCTTTCAGCTTCTTCGACAACCAGGGTCGATTGACCGGCTTCGACATCGACATCGCCCACGCCCTGTGCCGACGCCTCGGCAAACCATGCGAAATCGTCGCCATCCCCTGGAGGGAGCTGTTACCGGGACTGGCTGCGGGCCAGTACGACATGATCGTGGCCAGCATGAGCAAAACCCCCGGCCGCGAACAGCAGGCCGAATTTACCGACGCCTACTATCGCGCCCGGGACGTCTTCATCGGCCATGTCGGCGCCGCCCCGGTGACCGCAACATCGGCGCAGGGCAGAGTTCTGGCGACCCAGGCCGACACCATCTACGCCACCTATCTGCACCAACATTATCAGGATACCGCCATCCTGAAGTTCACCCCGACCCTCACCGCCGCTTTCAAGGCTCTGCTTAAGGGCGAGGCCGATCTCATCCTGTGCGACAATCTGTCGGCATTCACCTTCATGGGCACCGAAGCCGGCCAGGGCATCGATATCATCGGCGATCCCGTCACGATCAACGCCAGCACCGAAACCGCCCACATTCAAGTCCGCAAGGGCAACCTGACGCTGCGCGACACCCTAAACGCCGCGCTGCGCGATCTCCGGCTCGATGGGACTTTTCACAAGATCAATGCCCGCTACTTCCCTTTCGACATCTATTGATTGTGATTGGCCGATTAATCTCGCTCGTGAATCAGGATGCAGCAGCATGAATCCAGATGACAGCGCCGACCAGACAACATGCCGGAAACCACGACTGGTTCCCACCCTAGTCCTGATCGCCGCCATCGCCGCCGGGCTGGGCAGCGTCGCCGCCTTCATCCAACTCAAGGTGCAATACGACATCCTGCGACTGGCCGATCACACCTCGCAAATCCTGCTGCCGGACATTCAGATCCAGGTGCGCACCGCCCTCAACCTGGAGCGGCTCAAGGTTTTCGGCGAGGTCATTCGCAGCAGTCCTGAACCGCGCGAACGACGCGAATCGCTGCTGGCGATCCGGGTCATGGCCATGAATACCGCCTACGACAAGAACGCCGCCATGACCGACCAGGTCAACCAGATCTACCAGCTGGCCGAGCGCATGACCACCTACCGCAACCAGCAAGACACCACCCGTCGGCGGATCGAAATAGAACAGGCGCGGCTCGACAGCGGACCACAACTGCACGAATCGAGCGAATCGACCACCTATCCCCCTCTGGTCAGCGTCGATGAGAAGACCGCCGAGCTCCGGTCGCTGATGCCGGAATTGCGCCTGGTCCTGCAAAACGGCCTGACCAATCCCCGATCGGCGACCACTCGCATCGCCCTGTCAACCCTGGAACAACGCTTCAAGGACTATCAGGCCCGCTTCGGTCCATCCTCCGACCCGCTGGCCGAACGCATCCAGCGACTGCTGCAGTTTCAGCGTCAGATCTTCGACGCCGAGGACGCGTTGACCGCCGCCTGGACCCAGGCCCGCGCCATTCTGGGCAATCTGACCGACGACCTGTCCGTCGACGCCGCCATCGCTGCTTCCGAAGGGAGCTTCGAAATTGCCCGCTACGCCAAATACGCCATGTTCGCGGTCGCCATCACCTTCTGTGGACTGATCCTGCTATTCACCGCGGGCATCTACTTTTTTCGCTGGGCGATCATCAACCCGATCATCCGGGTCACGGCCGATCTGCAGCGGGTCAAGACCACGCGCAGCCCGGTTCGCCCGCGGCGGGAACAGCTACGCGAACTGGACGACATCGCGACTGCGGTCGAAGCGTTCGGCGGCGCGCTGGCTCAGATCAGCGAGCGGACCCTCGAACTGGAGCGGGAAGTGGCCGAACGCAAGAAGGCACAGGCGCAATTGCTCGAACTGGCCACCACCGACAGCCTGACCGGCCTGCGCAACCGCCGTTATTTCTTCGAGTTCGCCAAACACGAATTCGAACGGGCACGGCGTTATCACATGCCGCTGTCCCTGCTGCTGCTCGACGCCGATCATTTCAAGATCATCAACGATCGCTACGGCCATCCCGTCGGCGATCTGGCGCTGCAAGTCCTGGCCGCAACCGGACAGCAGCTGCTGCGCGAGGTCGATCTGTTCGCCCGGATCGGCGGTGAAGAATTCGCGATCCTGTTGCCCCAGACCGAAGCCAAGGCCGCCTGGATGGTCGCAGAACGGTTGCGCCTGATGATCACCCAACAAGCCATCGCCACCGATCTGGGGCCGCTACACCTCACCGTCAGCCTGGGGCTGGCCAGTCTCGGTCCCGCCATCGCCGATCTGAACGCGCTGCTTCGCCAAGCCGACACCGCCCTGTACCAGGCCAAGCAGAATGGCCGGAACCGGGTCGAGCCCCTACCGGCCGATTCTTAGCCATGACCCTCACCATCGTCCGCCGCCCACCCGCGCCGACCGGCGATCTGCCGGTCCCACCGCTGCTGCAACGCATTTACGCCGCCCGCAATCTGCGCTCCGTCGGCGAGCTGGATCGCGACTTGCGCGCGCTGAGCTCGCCGGCTGCCTTCAAGAACATCGACCTGGCCGTGGAATTGTTGCACGCCGCCCTGCGCCAGCGTTGGCGCATCGTGGTGGTGGCCGATCTCGACGCCGACGGCGCCACCAGTTGCGCTCTGGCGGTGCGCGCCCTGCGCGCGCTGGGCGCGGCGGACGTGCGCTACGTGGTGCCCAACCGCTTCGTACACGGCTATGGCCTGACCCCGGAAATCGTCGCGGTCGCCGCCGCCCAGCACCCCGACCTGTTGATCACGGTCGATAACGGCATCTCCAGCCACGACGGCGTGCGCGCCGCCCAAGCGCACGGCATGAAGGTGCTGATCACCGACCATCACCTGCCGGGGCCAACCTTGCCGGCGGCGGATGCGCTGATCAATCCCAATCAACCGGGCGACGCCTTTCCCAGCAAACATCTGGCCGGTGTGGGCGTCATCTTCTACGTCCTGATCGCCCTGCGAACTCGGTTGCGGACCAGCGGCTGGTTCGCCGAACAAGGACTATCGGAACCGAATCTGGCGCAGATGCTCGATCTGGTAGCGCTGGGGACGGTGGCCGATGTGGCGGCGCTGGACCACACCAACCGCATCCTGGTGGAGCAGGGCCTGCGCCGCATTCGCGCCGGGTTGGGAACGCCGGGCATCCACGCCCTGCTCGACATCGCCAAGCGTCCGGCAGCGCGGGTGACGGCGGCGGATCTGGGTTTTCAACTCGGGCCGCGCATCAACGCCGCCGGGCGGCTGACCGACATGAGTCTGAGCATCGATTGCCTGTTGTGCGACGATCCCGTTCAGGCCCGCCAGCTGGCGCAACGGCTGGATGCGCTCAACCGCGAGCGCCGCTCCATCGAGGCCGACATGCAAAATCAGGCGCTGGTCAGCCTGGAGCGCTCGCTACCAAATGGACGCGAGCTGCCCTTCGGCCTTTGCCTGTTCGATCCCGACTGGCATCCCGGCGTAGTCGGCATCGTGGCCGGCCGCATCAAGGAGCAGCTGCATCGCCCGGTGATCGCCTTCGCGCCCGACAACATCGAGGGACAATTGCGTGGTTCGGCCCGTTCAGTGACGGGGCTGCACATCCGCGACGCGCTGGCGACTATCGCCGCGCACCAGCCGGGACTGATCACCCGTTTCGGCGGCCATGCCGCCGCCGCCGGCCTCAGCCTGCCCGCCGCTCACCTGGCGGCGTTCCAGGATGCCTTCGACGCCGAAGCGCGCCGGGTACTGCGCGAGGAAGATCTACGCGGCTGTCTCTGGAGTGACGGCGAACTGACGGCGGCGGAACTGCAGCTGGAGGCGGCGGAGCTGGTGCGCGCCGGCGGCCCCTGGGGACAGGGCTTCCCGGAACCGCTGTTCGACAACGTGTTCGAGGTGGCGTCCCAACAGTTCTTTTCCGACCACCGCCACCTGCGACTGAACGTACGGCTGCCGGGAGCCGGCGCGACCGTGGAGGCGGTGGCTTTCAATCGCACCGAACCATGCCCGCCGCAGGTCCGGCTCGCCTATCAGCTGGAGGTGAACGAATGGCAGGGGACGCGGCGGCTGCAACTGATCGTGCGCCACATCGAGTCCGCCGGCTGAACGCGCCCTCCTCCGCCTGGCGTCAGTAGTGCGCTACCCGATACAGGCTGCTGTCGGCTAACACCGCCTCCAGGGCCTTGCCCACCACCTTGGCCCAGCACAAGCAGCCATCCTCATCGGCCAGCAGATCCTGGCGGATCTCGATTTCGACGTGCGGCAATCCAGCCGCACCGCCATGGGCGTCCATGGTGAAGCCGGTTTCGCGCCCAGAATAGGGCTGATTGTCCCCGACGCAGAGATCGCCCTGGATTCGCAAGCGTGCCAGCAGGGGCTCGGCCAGCCGAGGATCGCGGTTCCACAGCACGCCGATATGCCAGGGACGGGCGAAACCGTTCATCACTGGGGTGAAGCTGTGAATGGCGATCAGCGCCGGCGCCTCCTGGCCGTGCCGCCAGCGATGGCTCAGCGCCTGGGTGACGGCGTGATGATAGGGCCAGAACACCGCGTCCAGCCGCGCCTCGGCCTGCAGATCGTCGAGCGCCCGATTGCCGGGCACGCCGACGCCGTCGCTGACCTCGACGATCGAGTCGGGATCGCCGGGCGCGCGATTGCAGTCGATCACCAGCCGGGAAAAACCGGCCAGCACCGCCGGGGCGTCCAGCCGCTCCGCCAGCCAGCGGGTGACATACGCCGCACCGATGTCCCAGGCGATGTGCTGGGACAGCTCCGCCGGCCCCAGACCCAGTTGGCCGAGCGTAGCGGGCACGCGATTGCTGGCATGGTCGCACACCAGCACCAGCGGCGCGCGACCGGCGGCATTGAAGACGGTAAATGCGGGCGGATCGCCGGGACCGAGCAAAGCGGTCGCGGCAACAGCAACAGGCGCGGTATCGTTCATGGCGAAAGACGGGTTGCATGGAGAACGGAATGGGCAACGGGCGAACCGCCTGACGGTCGCTCCGACGTCGATTTGTCATTGTACGCCGGGCGGAGCGCCCGATGACGCCGCGTCAGCGCTACTCGAACGGAAATCCATCGTTACAGCCATTTTACCGAGCAGATTGGTATAAAATTGAATCAATCACAACCATTCCGGCAATGAAATGGCGACATCCACTTCTTTTAGCGGCGAAGGTACCGAAATCATCGTCGCGGCTTCCCAGTCCAAACTACGGGTCAAGTTCGAGGCGATCGAACTACGGGTGATTTCCGGAGCGGACGCCGGTCTGGAAATCAGCCTCGGGCTGCCGACCGTGCGCATCGGTACCGCGCCGGACAACGACGTGGTGTTGACCGACCGGGCGGTGTCGCGCCGGCACGCCGAAATTCGCATGACCCCGAACGGCCTGCTGCTGCGCGATCTGGAATCCACCAACGGCACCTTCATCAACAATGTCCGCGTCACCGAAGCCTACATACCCGATCAGGCCGAGTGCCGGTTCGGCTATTCGCAACTGTTGATCCGCCAGCACACCGAGGAACGCAAGGTGGCGGTGCCGCGGCAGGATCACTTGGGCGAGCTGGTGGGCGCAAGCGAGCGGATGCGGGAACTGTACGGCCTGATCCGGGCGGTAGCCTCTACCCCGACCACCGTGCATCTGCACGGCGAATCCGGCGCGGGCAAGGAGCTGGTGGCGCGCACCCTGCACGCCTTCTCCGGCCGCCCGGGACCGCTGGTGGTGTTCGACGCCTCGGTCACCGACCCGGAAATGGTCCGCAACGACCTGTTCGGCCACATCAAGGGTGCATTCACCGGGGCCACCGGTTCCCGCGAGGGCGCGTTCCGCCAGGCCCATACCGGCACCCTGTTCATCGACGAAATCGGCGAACTGCCGCTGGATCTGCAACCGCGCCTGCTGCGGGTGCTGGAAACCCGCGAGGTGACACCGATCGGCTCGGACAAATCGACCCGGGTGGACGTGCGAGTCATCACCGCCACCCACCGCGACCTGGAAGCCATGGTCCGGGCCGGAACCTTCCGCACCGACCTGTATTACCGCCTGTCGGTGGTGCCGATCGAGGTGCCGGCGCTGCGAGAGATCCAGGAGGACATCCCGCTCATCGCCCAGCAGCTGTGCGAGCGGCTGCGACTGAATCACCGGATTTCACCAGCAGCCATGGCGACTCTGCAGAACTACTCCTGGCCCGGCAACGTACGCGAACTGCGCAATGTGCTGGAGCGAGCGGCGGTGCTGTGTGGCGATCGGGATATCCAGCCGGAAGACCTGCGCCTGTCACGCGAGGTGCGGCCACTGGTCCATGAGCCCATTTCGGTTCCAGCCGCGTCGGCCCGTCCCACCGCGCCCGCCGAACCGATCTCCACGCCCCGATCCACGACAGCGGCCGACGCCCGCACCCACCTCAAGGACATGGAGCGGCAGATGATTCTGGATGCCCTGGCCCGCAACCAGTACAACAAGGCGGCGGTCGCCCGCGATCTGGGCATTCCGCTGTCGACCCTGAAGCGCCGCATCAAGGAATACCGGATCGGCGACGAAGAATAGCGTTGCGATCGGCTATTTTCCGGCCTGCTCCGCCAGCGCCCAGGCGACATGCTCCCGCACCAACGCCGATGGATCGGCCTGGCGAGCCTGTAGCGCCGCCAGAATCGCCGCCGAACGCGGGGCGTTGCCGAGCGCGACGGCGATATTGCGCAGCCAGCGTTCGTGACCAATCCGGCGGATGGCGCTGCCTTCGCTGCGGCGCAGGAACTCCACCTCGCTCCAGCCGAACAATTCCGTCAGCTGGGGCGCATCCAGGCCATGGCGAACACGGAAATCCGCTTCCACGGTCGGTCGGGCAAAGCGATTCCACGGGCAGACCAGTTGGCAGTCGTCGCAGCCATAGATCCGATTGCCGATCGCGCGGCGCAACCCCAGCGGAATCGGTCCGTGCAACTCGATGGTCAGGTAGGAGATGCAACGGCGGGCATCGACCCGATAGGGCGCAACGATGGCGCGGGTCGGACAGATGTCCAGACAGGCGTTGCAGCGGCCGCAATGCGCCGTCACCGGCTGATCCACCGGCAAGGGTAGGTCCACGTACAGCTCCCCCAGGAAAAACCAGGAGCCGGTCCGCCGCGCCAGCAGATTGCTGTGCTTGCCGATCCAGCCCAGTCCAGCCTGTTCCGCCAGCGCCTTCTCCAGCACCGGGGCGCTGTCGGTGAACACCCGGTAACCGAACGGCCCGATGGCGGCGGCGATGCGATCGGCCAGGCGTTGCAGGCGTTGTCGCAGGACTTTGTGATAATCCCGCCCCAGCGCGTAACGGGACACATAGCCCAGCGCGGGATCGGCCAGCACCCGCCAGGGCTCGGCCCCTTCCGGCGGCCAATAATCCATCCGGGCAGTGACGACACGCACCGTGCCGGGGACCAACTCCGCCGGCCGACTCCGGCGTACGCCATGCTGGGCCATGTAACGCATCTCGCCGTGACAACCCTGCCCCAGCCAGTCCAGCAACCAAGCTTCGTGCTGGCCTAGATCGATCCCGGCGACGCCGATCTGCTGAAAGCCCAGCTCCCGCCCCCAGGACTTGATGGCGACGGCCAAATCAGCGAGTTCGGCCGCGTCCAAAGGCTCACCCGACAAGCTGCTCACATTCCCCCATGACCGCCGCTCGCACTCATTCGCGGGCTGCGGTGGGCCAGACGACCGCCCGCAGCCAACCGCGCCACTCAGGTCTTGACCGCCTTCGAACCGCCCCGCACGATGCGGCGGGCGTCGTCATCACCGACCCGTTCGGAGATCGAATCGACGCCCTCGGTCTTATAGCCCCCGATGCCGGTATTCTGCTTCTGCACTTCCAGATTGCCAGCGTTCATGGCGATTTCCCGGAAGATGCGGCTCTGCTCCGGGGTCAGCGGCTGTCCCGGCTTGGGCACCTCGCCGGTGGCCTCCAGTTGATGGGCCAGGAACTTCACTTCCGCATCCAGCATCCCGGTGCGGTCCTTGCCGCTCTTGCAGTTGGACAGCGGCACGCCCTCCAGCAGATGGGTCAACAACAGCAATCGTGCCGCCATCTTGTAGGTGTCGTGCTCCTGGCTACGATGCGAACCGGAGGTGTACATCTCGCGGATCTGCTGCGACAGCTCGAGAATATGGCGATTGTTCGGATCGGTGGGATGCTCGGCGAGATGCGCTTCGACCCAGCCACCCAAGGGCTTGCTCGGGTCGGTGCTGCCCAGCAGCTTCTTCATGCCCTCTTCGTTGACACCATGGGACTGGGTCCAGCCACCGACCAGCGGCGAGTACCAGTTGACCGCGCCAGCGTTGACCCCAAAGTTGAAGGTCGCCACGTCCAGCTTGACCTGAATTTGCCGCGGATTGCCATTGTCGTCGATCACGTTCAGCGTCAGCGGCTGATTGGCCGGATCGCTCAGTTCGGCGAAGGCAGCCACCTGTTCTCTGAGCATCAGCGCCTCGTCGCTGTGGCCCCGCCGAAACGCATCCGGCGTCACCAGCGAAGTCGAGGTGGTGCGGAAGGTCACGGTCTGGCCGGCCAGCGCCTGCTGCATCAGCTGCGGCTTCAAAGCCAGCGCCGCCAGAATAGATTCCCGCGCCCGGTTCAGATTGCCGGCGTCGCGCGTAGCCCCGGTATCGAGACCATAGGCCGAATGGATGGCGTGACGCACGCCCTGATAAAGCACCGTGCCGGTGCTCGACCGGAATTCCGACGCATACAGGTTGGAGGCGTGGGTCGTCTCGCTGCTGGCGTGGGCGGCCACCCCCTGGCCGTTATAGCTGGTCGGGAACAAATCCCGCTGGCCATGCCCTCCCACGCCTGGGGTCGGATCGCTGATCCGCATCTGTGCGGCCGGAGTCAGGGTGCTTTGATAGGTGTGCTGCACGTTGCCATCGACGAACCGGATGGTCTTGCCGATCGTGTCCCACGGCTGCTGGTTCAGCAGTTCGGCCTGCGCGTCCAGATAGTGTTCCTTGAGATTGCGACCGGGTACGCCTGCCTCTCGCAACTGACGCTGCAACTGTCCCTGGTAGTCGCCAAGCCGGGTGCGAATATCGTCATCGCTCACCGTGTTATCACGGGCGGGATTGGCACCGCGCTCGTTGGCCGAATCCAGAGCCAAATCCGTGGCCAAGGTCATCAAGCGCTGGATCTTGTTTGGATCCTGATTCTGCAGGGGTTTGCTCTGTTCGACTAGCAATGCGTCGTCGATGAGGCGAAGCGCGGTGTCGCGGTGCAGACAGCGGGCCTCGACGATCTCATGATCGGAGATCGGATTGGCGTTCTTGAAGTTGTTCAGATACTGCACCTGGGTATTCAATACCTGAACCTGGTCTTGAATATCCTGGATCATCGCCTGAACCAGAGCCGGGTCCGGACTGCCGGCCTGCAAGTTCCCCAGGTCGGCGATCGCCTGATTCAAATCCAGGATATGGTTCTGGATCGTCAGCACATGCTGATCGACCGCTTGCTGGCCGATGGGACACTCCGACAACAATTCGACGTTGTGATCCAGGTGATCCATCGCCGTCTCCATGGCGTTGCCCGCTTGGACATGCGCCGGAGTGACGCTGGCTTTCCAGGTCGCGACCGTTTGGTTGAGATGGTCGATCGAAGGTTTGGCCACCCCAAGCTGGGTCCGAAAATGGGCTTCCAGATGGGCTTTGTTGGTCTCGAAATCCGAATGCCTGGCCTCCTGGAAATCCCGCACCGTGGCGTTGATGACCTGGGTAATATCATGCGGAGTCATCGGTTCGCGCGAAAAGCGGGTATCGCTCATCAGCTGATTGAGCACCTGATTCTGCAAGGCCCGCTGATCCTTGGGCGATAAATCCTGCAGCGAATAATTGTTGTGGGTGGAAAAGATCGTATTCAGCGGACTCATGGGGTCGCGCGGGTTGATGAACTGGCTGATCAAGGCTTGATTGGTCAAGCGCTGTTCGTGACCCAACCGCGCCGCCGTGTCCAGCACGGTTTTGATATTGCGCGAAGACAGATCCTGGGTGGCGTCGATCCCATGCATGGCGGCATCGGCAATCGCATTGCCGTAGCCCGTCACGAGCGCCTGCCGCAGGTTTTGGATGACCGCCTGATTGGCTTGTCCTTCCGTCGCCGAAGGGCCGGTAACCGCATAGGCAATGCGTCCGAAAAAACCGCGAGGCGCTTGGACCAGTTGATCGCCAGCGACATTTTGCGTCAATCGATTGACATCGAGTTGCGCGACTTGCCGAAAGTCATTCAAGCTAATGGGCATGGCAATGTCCCCCGATCGCTCAGACGCGAATGAAACTTTCTCCAGATGTGGCAGAAGGATCGTCGTGACCCGAGTCCAGCCGATCGCCCGCGCCGACATCGCGTAGTCGGCCCTGCCAATCCTCGACCACATCGAGAAACTGTTTGATCAGCCCCTGAAAACCCGCTTGATCCAAACCCTCCAGAGGCTGTTCGTACGCCAGAACCGCCGCCTGTGAAGATTTCTCCAGCGCCAGAGTCGCACCGCCGGTCTGTTGCCAGAACAGATTGGCCTGCAACATGTCGGCATAGAACGATTCCCGGCCTTGCTCGGGTACCGTGCCGATGGTGGAAAACAGGATAAACGTTCCAGTCGTCTCATTAATCTGCAAATGCAGCATGATCGTATCGTCGAACAATAACGTCCCAAGCCCATTCGCATCGAGAGGCAATTCCGACAGACCGATATCGTGTGCGAAACCATTCAGCAGACTTTGCAGGTTTTCTCGCGGGCTCATGGCAAATTCCTTCGGTGAGGAGTCAACAATACACAAAGTAATCGTGGCGAAAACAAGATTCAACCGCCCTTGGCGATTTCTCCATGCTCCGATCATCCAGCTCCGCCGCCATAGACAAGGCATCGCGACACCCGCGAAACCGATCGGAGGTTTGGCGCTCCAGACAAATACAGGGCCTATTCGCCGGGACGGTTCTGCGCCAAAATGGCGGTTCAACCGGGCAGCGCTTGGCCGACGACATCGGTTCGACGGCTTCGGCGATCATCCCCCTCAATCATGACGGTGCAGGAGATTTCCCATGCGCGCACTGCCTTTCGAACTGTACCGCGCCGCCCAGGTGCGGGAACTGGATCGTATCGCCATCCAAGAGCGCGGCATCCCCGGCTATACCCTGATGAATCGAGCCGGTGAAGCCGCTTTCAACCTGCTGCGCAACCGCTGGCCGGAGGCACGTCGGATCGCAGTGGTCTGCGGCAGCGGCAACAACGCCGGCGACGGCTATGTCGTGGCCCGGCTGGCGCAACGGGCCGGGCTGGAGGTCGAGGTTCTGACCCTGGCCGATCCCGACCGCTTGCAGGGCGATGCCCGGACCGCCTGGCAGGACGCCTGTGCCGCCAATGTCGCTATCACGGTTTTTTCCGCCGCCGCGCTGGATGATGGCCTCGACCTCCTGGTGGACGCCATTCTCGGCACCGGCTTGGAACGGGAGGTCAGCGGCCACTGGCGCGACGCCATCGAAGCCATGAACGCTCGACCCACCGACATCCTGGCGCTCGACCTGCCCTCCGGCTTGAACGCCGACACTGGCGCCGTTCTCGGCGCGGCGATCCATGCCACGGCGACCATCACCTTCATCGGCCTCAAGCAGGGCCTGCTCACCGCCCAGGGTCCGAGCCACTGCGGCGAGCTGAACTTCGCCGCGTTGGGTGTGCCATCCGACCTCTACGCCACCATCCATCCGGCCTGCTGGCGTTATGCCGGGGACGATCTGCCCAAGCGGCTTCCCCCCCGACCGCGTAGCGCTCACAAGGGTCAGTTCGGCCATGTGCTGGTGATCGGCGGCGACCACGGGCTGGCCGGTGCGGCGCGCATGGCGGCCGAAGCCGCCGCCCGCTGCGGCGCAGGGCTGGTCAGCATCGCTACCCGGACCGCCCACGCCGGTCTGCAAGCGGCCATCCGCCCAGAACTGATGTTCCACGGCATCGAAACCCCGGAGGCGTTGGCCCCGCTGCTGGACCGCGCCACGGTCATCGCGGTGGGACCGGGGCTCGGCCACGGCGAGTGGGGACGGAGTCTGCTGCAAGCCGCGCTGGCCAGCGACAAACCCTTGGTGGTGGACGCTGACGGCCTGAACCTGCTGGCCGCCGAACCCACCTATCGCCACGACTGGATTCTGACCCCGCATCCCGGCGAAGCCGCCCGCCTGCTGAAAATGACGCCGCCCCAGGTTGAAATCGACCGTTTCGCCGCTGTCGAAGAGCTGGCGCTACGCTTCGGCGGCGTAACCGTGCTCAAGGGGGCCGGTTCGCTGATCGCCAGCCAGGCCGACGGACAAGTGGCGCTGTGCACCGTCGGCAATCCGGGCATGGCCAGCGGCGGCATGGGCGACGTGTTGACCGGGGTGATCGCCGGACTCCTAGCGCAAGGACTGCCTCTGTTCGCAGCAGCCAAGTGCGGCGTCTATCTGCATGGCCTGGCCGGCGATCTGGCAGCGCGCTCCGACGGCGAGCGCGGCCTGCTGGCGACCGACCTGCTGCCCCTGCTGCGACAACTGGCCAATCCCTGACCATGCTGGAACGCACTCTCGATTCCCAAGCCGCCACCGAAGCCTGTGGCGCTTGGCTGGCGGCGGCCCTGCCCCCCGGCTGCGTGATCTATCTCAGCGGCGAGCTGGGCGCGGGCAAAACCACCCTGGTGCGCGGCCTATTGCATGCGCTTGGTCACGCAGGCACGGTCAAGAGCCCCACCTATACCCTGGTGGAGCCTTATCACGTGGCGGGCTGGCGGCTGTTCCACTGGGATCTGTATCGGCTGGCCGATCCCGAAGAGCTGGAATTTCTCGGCTTGCGCGAGCAGCTCGACGGCGCGGCCGTGCTGCTGATCGAATGGCCGGAACGTGGCCAGGGCCAGCTGCCGGCCGCCGATCTGGAAATCGCCCTGCGTTACGACGGCGAGGGGCGTGTCTGTCGGATGAAAGCCGGCTCCCCGACCGGCCAAGCCCTGTTGGCGAGGCTGGCCGATCGGGAAGCAGCCGTCTCAACGCTGTCGCCTCCTCCGGAACGCTGACGCGCTCTGTCGTTCGGTAGGCGGCCTGGATTCATTGCGCCTCTTCGTAAGACACGACCGTGCCGATCCGCGCCAATACGTCCAGGTCGCGCCCCACATAGCTGGTGGTTGGGTCGTGCAACGCCAGACCCACCTCCTCCGAGCCCCAAGCATCGGGGTCATCAATCCCTAATACCACGGGTGGCGGTCCCCCGGCTAGATAATCTTGAATCACATGCAACCGGGTGATGGCGGCGGCGATCTCGGCCTCCGGCAACAGGCCGGTCAATACTTCGCGCAACTGGGCATCGCTCAGATTTTCAAAGGCGGCTTTCATCCCTTCGTCGACTACGGGAGGCAGCTTGACCCCGCGCAGGCCGAGAATGCCATTGTGCAGCTCATCCGGATTCTTGATCGCCGTTCCAAACGCCTGGTCGTTGTCGATGGCGCTCAAGCCGGTGAACCGGCCGGTCTCGTCTCGCCGGATCAGGTAGTTGCCACCATGGCGATCGCCTTGCGCGGTCAGCGCGTCGAGCAATTGCAGCTTGACCAGTTCGCGCCGCAGGCCGGGATCGGCGTAATTCTGCTGCACCCCAACCTCTTCGGTCCGCAAGATCCGCTCGCCATCGATGCGCAAATTGCTGGCCTGCAACATGTCCTTGAACCCTTCCGGGTCGAGGATCTCCTGATCGACCATCTCCCGCCAAGCCTGCACCTGGGCGGTCATCTCCTCGGTGACATCGACCTCGCGTTGCTTCATCGCCAGCACGCCCTCGGCAAAGCCCATCACCATACCGAGTTGGCCATCCAGCATTCCGATCCGGGTGTCGGGCGTCAGGTTGAAGCCGAGCAGTTGATCCACGGCCTTAGTCGCGACATTGCGCACCGCCATGCAGGAATTCTTTGCGATGCCCAGCGCCAGGGCGGCATCACCGTGTCCTTCGCCCAGGCGGGCCTCCTTGAACACCACGTCATCCAGCTGGTCGCCACGGCGATACTGCACTGAATAAGGCGTGCTGACCGCGCCGCCGCGCAGCGGCACCTTCGAGCCCTCCACCACGTTCTCATCGCGGCAATGGGCCACCAGGGTGCGCGGATGAATGGGTATCTGCCGATCCTTGTACTGCCGGCCGATCTCGATGCTCAGACCGGCCTCGCGCAACAGGCTCAACTCGGTCCGGCTGAATTGCATCTCGGCTCCACGGATCTCGCGCCGGGTCAGACCCTGGTCGCGCAGCCAGGCCGTGTTGGCGGAGTCGATCGCGTTTCGCAGCACGTAGCCGATCCGATAGGCGGTCAGCGGACGCCCCAGGGTCAGTTGCGATTTCAGCTCGCGCGAGGCCATGTCGGCAATGCCATCGCCATATTTGGCCCGAATCTCGGCCACGCAGCGACGGGCCAGTTCCTTGTTGGCCTCGACTTTTTCTGGGCTACGGGTGATGCAATCCCAGGCCCGCGCGAAGACATTGGCGTAACGCTGACGACCATCGGCCTGCAACCGGCCATCGTCGGTCAGGGCAAGACGGGTATCGCTGGGGATACCGCCAGGGGTGTTCAAGACACCGCCATGAAAAATGGAAGGCATGATCGAAACTCCGCTCGGATATCGACTCCGCAGACACCGACAAGTCGGCGTTTACACCGACGAATCCCGCACCATCCGGCTCAGGCCGCTGCCTGCAGACGGCGGCGCAGAGCAGCGGCGGCCAGAATGGGAGAACCCTGGGCGGCGCACAGCTCCCAGCGAGGTTGGCCCGTTTCGCCGGCCCGCTGCCAGCCGAAACGCGGTTGGTCGAAGCTGCTCTGGACCACGATCAAGCGTTCGCCGGCCGGAAAACGCTCGGCGGCCAGCTCCAGCAACTTCCGGGTGTGCTTGATCATGATGGCCCAGCACTCGCGATCGTGGGCAGGATCATCGAACAGGGTGCCCCAGCGCTGCTGCACGAATACCGCGACGCGCTCGTCGGCCAGATAATAGTGGACCGCCTGCGACACCAGACCGTGGCCGTCGAAGCCGAGCGCGACGAAGGGCTCCGGCGTCGCCAGGTATTCGGCTACAAAAGGCTCCAGCCCATATAGTCCACTGGTCAGCGGGCGGCTGGCGAACATGGCGGGTGCATATTCGGCGAGTTGACTCGCCAGGATCGGCGGCACCCACGGACAGGGCAATTCCTGCTCGCGGAATACCGTCTCCAGCCGCCTCAGTACAGGATTGGAATTCATCATGCTTCCGCCTCTTCATAGCTCATCGTATTGAGTCCCTCGAAACGACTCAGCTCACGTCCCACGTAGCTGGTAGCCGGATCGCTCAGGGCGCGCCCCACCGCTTCCGAACCCCAATCGGGATTCTCGCCGGTCAACACCATGGGCGGCGGGCCACCCGCCAGATACTCCTTGATGACCTGCAAGCGAGCGACTGCGGCGTCGATCTCATCTTTTGGCAACAAACCGGTCAGATCTCGCCGCAGTTGGTCATCGCTGAGATTTGCGAAAGCGGCTTTGATGCCTTCGTCAACCACGGGCGGGAGATCGACACACCGACAGGCGCTATCGCCAAGCAGCTGTCTGGGATCCTCGATCCGGGATCCAAATGCCTGGTCGTTGTCGATCGCACTCAGGCCAGTAAATCGGCCGCCCTCGCCCCGTTGAATCACGAAGTTGCCTCCATGGCGATCGCCTTGGGCGGTGAGCGCATCGAGCAGCTGCAATTTGACCAGTTCGCGCCGCAGTCCGGGATCGCGGTAGTCGTGCTGCACCTGCACAGACTCCGACTTGAAGACACGGTCTCCCTCGATACGCAACCCACCCATATCCAATAAATCCTTGAGTTCTTCCGGATTGAGGCTGTGCTGTTCTTTCAGCACCATCTGTCCTTGACTCGAATCGGTCACATCCACCATGCGCTGCTTGGTCGCCGGCGCGCCCGTAGCGAAGCCCATGACCATGCCGAGTTGGCCATCCAGCATCCCGATCCGGGTATCGGGCACCAAGTTGAAACCGAGGGCCTCATCCACGACCTTGGTCGCGATATTGCGCACCGCCATGCAGGAGTGCGGATCGATGCCCAGTGCGGTCGCGGCAGCACCGTGCCCTTCGCCCAAGCGCGCTTCCTTGAACACCATGGTATCGAGCTGGTCGCCATGGCGATATTGCACCTCGTAGGGCTTACTGACCGCCCCACCCCGCAACTCCTTTTTCGAACCTTCCACGACATTCTCATCGCGGCAGTAGGCCACCAAGGTACGCGGGTGAATGGGGATCTCCCTTTCCTTGTATTGCCGACCGACATCGATACTCACATGGCCTTCGCGCAGCAGCGTCAACTCATCGCGGCTGAATTGCGCTCTAACATCGCGGATCTCGACCCGAGTCAGGTTCTGGTCGCGCAGCCAAGTCAGATTGGCGGCATCATCCGCATTCTTCAGCACGCAACTGACACGATGGGCGGTCAGGGGACGCCCCTTGTCGAGGTGCGACTTCAATTCGCGCGAAGCCATATCGGCAACGCCATCGCCGTATTTTTCCCGAATCTCGGCGATAAACTGGCGGGCCACTGTTTTGTTGGCCTCGACTTTCTCCGAGCTGCGGGTGAGGCAATCCCAGGCTCGCGCGAAGATATTGGTGTTGTTTTGGCGGCCATCGGCCTTCAACTGGCCGCCTTCGGTCAGAGCAAGGCGGGTGTTGCCAGGGATGTTGAAAATACCAGCTTGAAAGATCGAAGGCATGACGACCACTCCACTGCAAGAACCGAAGGCTCGGTCAGACCCGAATGCCACCCCACGGCGGCGGATCGACCGGCATCGGAACGGCTGCGCCGGGCGCCGCCTGCCCGCTGGCCAATGCCGTCAGGCGCTCACTCCAGGTCTCGCTGTTCATCAGCATGGCGTGCAGCAGATCCTGCAAACGCGGCGCGTCGAGATGATCGATCGTCTCCCGGTATTGCAGATAGACGGTGCGGGTCGGTCCATGCACCGACAGGGTCGAGCCACCCGCGCCACTCCAATAGAAATTGGCCGACAACAACTCCAGGAGAATCTGGCTGCTGGCAGTTGCGGACAGCTGGCCGCAGGCGGCGCTCAAGATCACTGACTGGCTGTCCTCATCGAATTCGATGCTCAATTCCAGCTGGCCATCCACGCGCAGCAGACAATAGCCGTCGGCATCGGCCTCCAGATTGCCCACCCCAATGGCGTCTCCCACTCGGGAAAGCAAGGTATCGAAATGTTTTCGTGCCATAAGCCCTCTATTAGCCTGACCGGTAGCGATGGCCGTCGGTCCAATCTGCTCTGACCGGGATGTGTCGGTATTCAGACGCGCAAGATGGCCCGGGCCGTTTCCATCTGGTTCTGAGTGATCTGCTGCAACATCTGGCGAATGTCGGCCATCAACTGCTGCGCTTCATTCTGATAGGCGATCAATTGATCGCGCTCGGCTCCTGCCTTGGTGGCGCGCGCCTCATCCTCCTTGGAGTTGGCCTGCTCCTGCCCCGAGATGTAGTCGCCGATCCCCTTGCTGACGCCGCCCACGCCACCGGCCAGGCTCGACCAACCCTGGTACTTGCCCAGTGTGGTCTGGCTGACTTGGCTGAGACTGCTCGATTGCTGATTCAGGCTCTTGATCTGGGACGGGAGGCCCATCTTTTCCTGCTTGGTAAGCATCTCGACGCCGTCGCCGGGATTGATTTCCTTGCCAGCCAGCTTCTGACTGAGCTGAGTGGCTTCTTGCGATTTTTCCAGACCGGCTTTGGCCTGGGTGCCGGCCTTGACCGAGCCGACCACCGACAGGATGCCGCCGGCGATACTCAACGCACCCATCACCATCGCCCCCACGAACGAGGCGAGCGCGGAGTCGCGGATGTCTTGAGCCGCGTTCTTGAGTTCGGTGACCTGGACGGTCAGCTGGGCCTGCCGCCCCTCGCGAGCGGCATCGCGCTGCTCCAGGGCAACTTCATGAAACAGCGCCATGATCGCCCCCAAGTCGATGAAACCATTCATCTTGTCGAAGGCGTCGTTGAGGCTGCCGGGCGGCGTCTCCCTGGGCGGATCCAGGGGATACTGATAGAAAACGGTAAAGCTGCCATCCTGATTAGCGACCTTGGTCAGGACCAGAGCGTCCTGATTGATCGGGCCTTGTACCCCTTTGGCCTTCAGATCCTGCTCGATGCTCTGGGTCATGTCGGCCAGAGTCGTGCTCGCATCGAAGGTGATACTGCTGGAAATCGTGGTCATGGGCTATCTCCGGCCGAAAGGGGCTAGACCCCAAGTTTCTGGGTGATGGCGGACTTGGTTTCGTTGGCCGACGAGAGCGCCTGCATGGCGATGGAAGCGCCTTCCTGCATGTCGTCCAGAATCTTCTTCAGCCGCTTCATCTCTTCTTCCATGATGGCCTGCAGCTTGAGCATGGCCGCTTCGACCTCCTTGGCCTTGGCGCTAGCATCCGACGCTTCCTTGTTATACACGCCAGTGGCAATCCCCGAAGCGCCCTGCCCGACCATGGCCGCCCCGCTGATCACACCCGCCACCACCTTGGTCATGTTGGCAAAGGCGTTGACACTGGACCCAGCCTGGGCGAAGCCGCCCATCGTCTTGCTGAGCGCAGCGGCCAGGGTCGGCATCTTGGAGGCGACCGTGGCCGAGGACGAGGCCAGACCCGCGCCCATGCTGCCGACCGCCAGCAGGATCTGCACTGCCATCATGGTCCACATGAAAGCCTGCGCGCCGTTCTCGCCACAGGCTTTGGCCATCGCCTCCATCCCGCCCGCCTCGTTGAAAATCTGCATACCCAATCCGAGTACGGCTCCGGCCAGCATCAAGCCACCGGCTACGGCCCCGACGCCGGTCGCGATCAGCGCCGCCGACACGATCACCGCAGCGATGGCGGCCACCCAGCCGAAGATCTTGCCGAAAACCCCGGACTTCTTGGCATCGGCCATCTTGGATATGGATTCTTCCAGCTGCTTGATGCGCTCCTTGTTCTCGGTCGTTTTCTGGTTCAGCGTATTCTGAATGTCGTTCTTCGAAGAGGCCGCCTGCTGGTCCTGCACTTTGGTCTGCAGGGCCTGGAGGGCCAGCATCATGTCCTCCATGCTCATCACCTTCGGCGGATCGAGCGGCGGTTGCAGATTGGGGCTGTTATCGACCCTGACGTCCGGGACGGTCGAACTGGTGCCAGGCTTGTTGCTGGTGGGCGGTAAGGTAATGGGACCATCCGGAATGGTGGTCACCAAGGTATCTGGTCGAAAACCGATGCCTTCCATCGTGTCATCCCCCCTGTTCAGCGTTGCTCTGCAACAACTCGAGCATGGCCGTGGCCTGACTCTTCAGATCCTTCCATTCCGGCTTATTGCCGGAAAACTCGATGGTCGCGGTCAAACCGCTGATGGCGGCGTCCCGATTGCCCAGCGCGATATGGCAGTTGGCAGCCTGAAACGGCGCACGCGGATCATTGATGTTCAATATGCCAGCGAAAGAGTAGGCATCAACCGCACCGCTGAAATCCTTGAGCATTTGCCGGACAGCGGCCAAACCCATCCAGTATTTGTGCTCAAGATGGTCGAAATAACAGAGAAACTGAAAAACCTTCAATGCCTGTTCCAGATTACCGGCATTGTAGGCATTGTAGGCCACGCCATAAATCGCCTCCATGTTATCGGTGGTCAACCCTTTTATATCTTTCAGAGTTTTACCATTCTTCATGAAATTGAGCATCAACTCGCCCAATTCTTCTTCGGTAAAATTGGGAGTCGCTTCGATAATGGCTTCTTGGGTCGTAGCGCTGGACATGGGTTCAGTATCCTCCGGGTTAACGCAAGTTACCGGTAATGGTCTGCAGCGACTGGAAGTACTTGGAGATGAAGTTGCTCAACGCTTCGAAGGTCTGATTGTATTTGCTCATGGTCGATTGCAACTGCGTCATGTCCAGTTGCGAAGTGCTGGTCAGACTATCGACCGAATTCTTGATATTGGTGGTAATCAGAGCGATTTCCTCCTTGGAATAATTGTTGTCTTTATCCTTGTTAGGCGTTTCGACACCCTTCATGTCGAGAAATTGCTGCACCGTCATAGTCTCGATGACGGGTGGATTCTTGCTGGTATTGAGCGCCTGCATGGAAACATTGCCGAGATTGCCACCCGATTGACCAAGATTGTTGACCTTGGACATGGCCTCGTTCAATTCCTTGAGCCGCTCGTTGTTGTATTGGATCTTGGATGCCTGATTGCGCACCATGCCATCCAGCAAAGTGGCCCGCTCGCTTTGCACCGTAAACATCAGCGTAGCCAAATCCACTTCATTGGATACAGGAACGTATGAATTTACTGCTCCAACACCACCGACTTCACCAGCCATGTCACTACTCCTCTTGAATCCTATGAACGAAGCAAATATCAAATCAAATACAGGTCAAATGCGAATCCGCTTCGAGGACACACGCACTCGCCCACCCGATTGCTGTGATTTCGCCAGTTCGACCGCTTGACGGGCCTCGTTTTCGACCTCGTCGCGAAATGCGGTAAGCTCCCGCTCGGTTTGTTCGCGTTCAACCGGGCTAATCCGACCGCTTTGCAGGAAGCGAGTGGCATCCTCGGGTCGAACACCGATTTGCTCGTACAGGGCTTCAGTTCGGGCGAGTTGCTCGTTCACCTCGGCAAGGAGCGCATCGATCTGTCGACTGACCTCCAGCGAACGGTCCTGGGTAGCATTGGAGTCTTGCATGAGTAGACCTCAAATCAGTGAGTAGAAAGTTCAGTGAGTTTCGATCAGCGCAAATTGCCTGTGATCGTTTGCATCGACTGGAAGTATTTGGAGGTAAAATTGCTCAAGGCTTCGAAAGTCTGATTATATTTGCCCATGGTGCTCTGGAGCATGGTCATCTCGAGCTGCGAACTGCTGGTGAGCGAATCCCGCTCCCGAGTCAGATTATCCATCAGCGTCTTGTATTCGGACGCCGTCAGTTTGCCATCGCCATCGCTATCGGTATAAGGAATCTGCGGATTAGCCGCGAGAAAATCCTTCATGGCCTGGCTCATTTCCACATCGTTGGCTTCAACTGCCAGCTCGTAGGTTTTTGCCGCGCCCATGGCCTGGTTTTGGCCTTTACCAATAGTCGTTTGATTACCTTGGCTATCCGCGGTCGTCCATTTGTTGACGCCGGAACCCTCCTTGAAAATGTAGCCATCATTGGTCTTGGCATCCAAAGCCCGGCCACCCGTATTGCTGTCGGTATAGCTTACGGTGTTCTTATCGATGCCACTGACCGTAATCGCTTCGTCGCCCCGGGTAATCGTCAGTGAACTGGTAACCGTCATTCCATTGCCAAAAGGCGCAGTGCCTACCGAAATCTTGGTACCGTCCGCCAACAAGAAGGTCGAGCCCTGTTTGAAATCCCAGTCGGTCTTGCCGTCGGCATTCTCATCCACATGGGGATCGCCCCAGATCTTGACCTTGTTACCTTCCTTGTCGGTCAGAGTCCAGGATTGATCGGTATTCGGCTTGGGTACTTCCAGCGTGTATTCGTCGCTGATCTTGATGGTGATCTTGCCGTTGGCCTCGGTGGCGCTCAGTTGATCGGTCTGCTCGATGGTGCTGGCTTCGGATTGCTTGACGCCGGCCTCGCTAAGCAAATTGTTGAGCGTTTTCAACGTGTCGTTTTTCTGCTGAATGGCGGCGGCCTGATTTCGCACCTGCTGATCGAGCAGATCGGTCTTTTGCAGCATGACGGTCGCCATCAGCGTCTGCAAATCGACCTGACCGGTATCGCCCAACTGTACGCCAGAGATGGAAGAGGTTCCGACTTGTATATTCATCGTTTAACGCTCCGTTCCGACGTTGAGATGGTTATTGATGTAGTTCTTTATCGAAACGATGCTCTGCACCATGGTATTAGCCTTGGCTTTTTCGATATACGCCTGCAGATGACTACGTTCCAACCCATATTCGCTCAAGGTGTTTTCCACTTGACTCTGTTTTTTGGCCTGTTCGGCCATCATTTTCTGCAACTGGGCTTCCAAATCATGGTCTATCGATTGCATGAATATCCTCCTCACTGGCCAACGCGATGTATCGAAACCGATTATTTACCCAATAAAATAAAGGTATATAATGGCAATTATCTGAAATTACCTTTATGTCGAATTTGTGCAAGCCGTACTCGTAGCGCTTCGACGCTCTTGCCAAGCCAGAGGCTGCCATCGTAATCGACCCACTCGGCATCGAAAAAATGGCGATAGAACCGGGTCAGACGCTGTTCGCTCAAGCCCTGTTCATGTCGATAGCCATGGGTAGATATATAGCCCATGATCTGGCTGAGTTCAAACACGGGCCGCGTGCAAATGCGTAAAAACCAGATCAATTCCGCAAAAGGATTGCCAAGGGTCCCGGCCTTTTCATCCGACCGGCGATACAATACGATCAACAGCAAACCAGGTTCAGGCCGCCGATAGATCATCTCACAATGTCGGATGCGAAAATGTGGGCCGATGTAAAGCGAATCTGGGCGATCGGATAAAAAGTGCTCGGTGATGAAACAACCGTCGGCGCGCAGAGCATCTCGCAGCGGATCGTGAACTCGATAATCCATCACGGACGATTCATTCAAATAGGCATAAAGATATTCAGGAAATTCGCGCCGACGAAGACACTTGGCACTCCACGTAAAATCTAGCAGACTATAATCAGAAGATCATGTGACCTCTTTCTCTCGGATTCAATACATCAAAATGGCCGGCGAACTCGAAAGACGATTAGAACAATTTGCCGCCCGCTGGGGCTTGGATACGCCCAAACCCGACGAGCAGAATCGTTACGACCTGGTGCTGGACGGCAGCTTGCGGATCACCCTGTTCCAGAGTGGCGATCAGATTTATTTGGAAAGTCATCCAGGCTCGCTGCCAGCCGACCCCCGACAAGCTGGAGAGCAGCTCGGCGAGCTGCTACGCAAACAGCTGGCCGGCCTCGAACGGCATGAGGAAGTGCTGAGCATGGACACCAGCAGTGACGATTTATTGCTGTTTCGTCGCATACCGGCCCGCACACTTGAACTGGCCGATCTGGAAAAAGCGATCGAAGCCTTTTCCAATCGGCTGGAATTCTGGGCGCGCGAGCTATCGGGTGGGTCATCCCGCCAGGCGCCGCTACCCATGCACATCGTATTCCCCTGATGTTGCGCGCTGACTAGTGGACCGAACCCGTGGCTGAGCCAAACGCTTCCAAAGCATCAGGCCATGCCACGGTATTATTGAGATTGCTTTCCGGGCCACAGCAGGGCGCTGAAGTTCGTTTGGGCGAAGAGACAAGCTATCTGATCGGGAGCGACGACGAGTGCGATATCGTCCTCCAGGCGGAATCGATCGCTCCCAGGCATTTGGCAGTGACGGCCAGACAGGGACAGCTTCATCTGGAAGCCCGCGATCAAGCAGTTATTACGGCCGAGCGGACTCTACAACCCGGCCAAACCAGCCAAATCCCTGCCGGCGCGGTGATCCGGCTAGGAGAGATCCACATCGGCCTTGGTCCGGAAAATACCGATTGGAATCAGGTAGTCTGGCCTGCTGCCGAAAAAAAACCGGATGAGGCGCCTGGACAGGAAGCGCCCCCGGTCAGCGCCGTCGACGAATCGCCGTCGCCGATGCAAGACGTCCCGCCTGCCCAATCGTCGCCGTCGCCGCCATCGCCACCGTCGCCGCCATCGTCGCCGCCATCGTCGCCGTCGCGATCAGCAGGCAGGCGTTGGCTAGCGCTCGGCGGTATCGCCATCCTGGCGACTCTGATACTGGCCGCCTGGTGGTGGACGCCGCTTCACGACTGGCTGAATGGTGGCTCAGCCACCGATCGGACCGCGGCTGAAACGACGGTCGTCGCCAAAGCGCAAGCGATTGCGACGGAGTTGGGCATACATGGCATCAACATCGCGGTTCGTCCGGATGGCGGCGTCGTTCTGACCGGCTATTGCGAAACCCGCGCCAGCAAGAGCCGCTTGAGCGCTGCGTTACGCGCCCAGGGAATCGCTGCCGACAATCAGCTCTGGCCGGAAGAGACGATACGGGAAACCATCGCCTACACTCTGGATCGTCTCGGCGGCAAATCATTGCGCTACGATTATTTGGGAAAGGGCGTATTGCAATTGCATGGTCTTTTGCGTACGGGCCTGCGCCATGACCAGTTGCAATCCACCTTGCACAACGATGTGCCGGGTCTCGACCGCATCGAGTCGAAGGCGAAAACCCTTGAAGACTTCACTGCGGATTTGCGCAAGCAGGTGCAAGAGGCCGGCCTCGACGAGCAGATCGCGATTACGACAACCGCCACCAACATCACTGCGGTCGGAACATTGGATGCTGACGAAATGGCGCGCTGGGAGCCAATCGCGCGCGCTTTTCTTGCCGCAACCCAAGACTTCTTGACTTTCGACGCTAAAGTCAGCCTGATCAAAGGCTCGGCGAGCCCACTACCGCCCACTCGTATCCCAGCCACCGCCGCTGCCGCGCCTCAAAAAGAGGAGAAAAAATCGTATGGCCCCTTACGGATTGCCGTACGTGGCATCATGATCGGACCTGATCAGGTGTCTTACGCATTATTGGACGACGGTACTCGCATCGCGGAAGGCGACCGGATTGACGGCCACTATCTGGTCGAGAAGATTCTGTTCAACCGCGTCATCATTCGTGATGGCGCGCAAAGAAAGATCTATTACATCGGAGAGCCTGCCCATGAATGACGAATCAAGCCCCGAACCGTGGTTTTCCACCCAGCAGCAACTCATGGAGGACGAGCGGGGAACGGAACGGGATGCCTTATTGGAAAAACTGGCCGACAGCATGCGGGCCATCAAGCGGCAAATGGATGCCGGCGTCACGCCTAGCGAGTTCGCCACACTCAACAAGGTTCGCCAGGGACTTGAAGCCGCCACCGAGGTCGTCACCAAAGTGTGGCGCGCCTATCACCCCACCTGAAATCGCCAACCGCCACCGAAGGAGCACCGCCATGAGCTTTGACATCAGCACCTTGTCCAGCAACGCCCAGTTGTCGCAACAAGCCCTCGAAGACAAGATGAAAACCGTCGATACCAACGATATGAAGGGCATGATCGAAATTCAGCAGGAAATGGCCAAGATGACCAACTACTACGGCACACTCAGCGCGGTCGTCTCCAACCTGAAAAGCACGGCGCAGAGCATCATTCAGAAAATGTAAGGCGCACACCTGCCGAGGTTCTCATGAATATGGACGACGATCTCATCAAGCTACTGGCCGAACTGGGGTTCATCGCCGGTGGTTATGGCCTGATCGCGCAAACCGACGCTATCGTCGGCGCACTGGAAGCCCTGCGTCCCGATAGCGAACGGCCCTATCTGATCCAGGCGCTGGCGCGCATCAATTTTCGCGATGCCGCCGGCGCCGAACGGATCTTGCGCGAGCAGGCGCTCAAGCTCAACCCGGACAGCGCGATGGCCAAAGCCTATCTGGGTTTGACATTGCATGTGCAAGGTCGGATCAACGAGCGCGATCGGATTCTGGAGGAAGCGATTGCGTCAGGTGACGAAGAGGCGGCAGCGCTGGCTCAACGTCTATCGGAAACGCCACCGGATTGAGCCTGTTCCCACCCCCCTCCGTAAGGTGGGGGCCGCCAGGTTCGATACGCGCCCTTTCCCATCGGAAAGGGACATGATATTGCAGTTGGAGAATCATGCCATGATCGAACCCATTACTGCCCGACCACTGGTCCATTCGCTGGCCTGGCTGGATTTGGCGCCCATCACATCCACGCCGCTGGCGGCCGCCAATAGCGCCGATCAAGCGCGATTTCAGCAAGCGCTGCGGACCCCCACCGAGCACTCGGTGGCGACGCCGAAAACTTCGCCTGCCGAAATTCGCCTCGAACGGCCATTGACCCCTGGCGACGCCATTCTACAAAGCTTGGATAAAATGCGCAGCGGTTATCGAGAGCTGACCGTCCAGGTTGAATCCGCGATCCGGCAACCTGATTTATCTCCACAGGCGCTATTGAATCTACAAATGCAAGTCAGTGAGGTGACCTTGAGTACCCAATTGGCCAACCAGGTCGCCAATACCGTCGAACAACATATGAATTCCCTGCTTAAGGGTTCCTGAGAATACAAGGGCTAAATCGATGCGCTGGCGTTGGGTAATGGGATGGGCGCTGATTTTCGTACTGGTGGGCTGCCAGAAGATCGAGTTGTATTCCAACCTCTCGGAGAAGGAAGGCAACGAGATGCTGGCAGTGCTGCTCGAGCACAATATCCAGGCGACCAAAACCCGCACCAAGGAATTCATCAAGATCGCGGTGCCCGAAGAGGATGTAGCGAAAGCCATCGAGGTCTTGCAGCGCAATGGATTTCCTCGCGATCGCTTTACCGATCTTGGCCAGATCTTCCAAAAACAGGGATTGATTTCCTCGCCACTGGAAGAGCGCGTTCGTTACACTTATGGCTTATCGCAAATGATTGCGGAAACGCTCGATCAAATCGACGGTGTGCTGTCCGCACGCGTTTTGATTGTGCTACCCGAAGATTCTCAGTATGGAAAAACGACTAAACCATCCTCGGCCTCGGTATTCATCAAATACAGGCCCGGAATGGATGTTGAAGACGCAATTCCCCGGATTAAAATGATCGTGCAAAACAGCGTAGATGGACTCAATTACGACAATATTTCGGTAGCGCTATTTCCTGCCAGAGATGCGCCGCCTCCTTTGGTCACGCTAGCGACAGAAAATAAAGCAGACGCAGGCACCAAACCTGGATGGCCGATTATCTTGGCCTCAATTTTAGGGGGTCTGCTTCTAATGGCCCTAGCTGGCAACGGCTATCTATTCTGGCGGATGCGTCGCATCCACAGCCGTCAAGAGAGTGCCAGATCATGACTGAAGCGATAGGTTTACCTAACGATCGCCGCTGGCGCGAATTGGTATTGATCTTCAATACCCAGCCGGCTGTCTATCTGCACGATTCCTGGTTCGACGTAGTACCGCATGGAGCAGTCGCTCGACGACTCAGCACCAATCCCAAGGCGGCTGCATTGGTATCCAGTTATTTGCTGCGCACCTTCAGCCTGGAGCGGACCTACTGCATCGATTTCACCAATCCCTGGGCGCGGCTGGCTTTATTGGACGGCCCGGCATTGGAACGCCTGTTCATGCATCTTGGGTTGATATTGCGCAGCGACGAATTGCAACGGGAAGTCATGGGTGAGCGTTTGCGTTCGCTGAAACAGGCGGTAGGGGCCGAGGGTCTGCATTTTGCGACCAAACGTGCGCCGCTACTGGGCGTGATCCCGCACTTCATCTTCGAACCCGATACCCTCGATCCGCGCACGCGCTTCAGCCTGATCGGCGCCCGCTTCTGCACCATACAATTGGCAGCCTTCGGCCAACCATTACTACGGCGGATGACCTTGAAACTGCCTGCGGACTGGTCGGCGTGTCTCAATGCTCCAGGCCCTCGACCACCAGAATATTCCACCGTATTGCCTCCTCTCCTACGCAAACTCATCAAGGATTTGCTGCCCACATGGAACCCTTTATTCGCCTGAAGTCGAATACGCTCGCGCTGCAACCCGATACGCGGTTGCTCAAAGCCAATGACTATCAGGCGTTCGTGGCTACCCAGCAGATGCTGTCCGAAGCCCAGCAACAGGCGCAGGAATTGCTCGGCAACGCCACGCAGGAATACGAGCGCCAGCGGCAGAACGGCTACGAAGACGGCATGAACGAAGCCAAGATGGAAATGGCCGAGCAAATGATCGCAATGGCTGAGCGCACCGTCGATTATTTTGCGCAAGTGGAAGACAAGATCGCGGGATTGGTGATGACTGCGTTACAAAAATTGATCGGCGAATTCGACGATGCCGAATTGACCCTGCGCGCGGTGCGTCATGCTTTGCAAATCGTCAGCAATCAACCTCAAGTCACGATCCGCATTCATCCAAGTCAAGAACAGATATTGCGCAAGCGCTTGGGCGAGTTACTGGCTGGATATACCAGCATCGGCGCGGTCGAAATCAACGCCGATCCGCGCTTGAATCTGCACGGCTGCATCCTGGAAACGGAAATGGGCGTCGTGGACGCCAGTCTGGAAGTGCAATTACAGGCACTGGAACGCGCATTGAAAAACCGGATTGCAGTGGTGCATCGTGAATCCGCTTAGCGGATTATCCTCAGGAGCCGGTAAGGCGGTAGCTTCCTGATAGCTTTCTTTCCGATACGATAGCGTAGAGATCAATATCCTGTCTTGACCTCTACCATTTCACCCTCGCGCGCGGACACATCAAGTTCAGCCATAAACTTATGGGCACCACGCATCAAACGATGACGACCTCGCTCGTAGTCAGGTAATTGCTATCTCGCGGTTTCTCGGTATTTTCGATCAATCCTGAAGGGCCAACCTGTTTCCCAGTAATTTTGTGAATCACAAAATCATTGAGATGAGGAACAAGCTCCTTCATGCTAGTACCGTGTTTTTCCGCCTGTACCCAAGTCTGGACCTGTGGCGGGTCGACAGTCAGATCCATGCGGGTGCCAAACAGGAGATGGCCTTTTCCCATGGGCAGATCGATACCATATTGAGTGGGATTGTCACCATTGCGTCGTGGATCGTCTGTCTTGTAATGTGATGACGCATGCGTGCGATCCACCAGATTGTCACCGCTGACCTCTCCCAACTGGACCCATTGCGCGAAATGTGCGCCACCGTCATCCAAAACGATATGGGCTCCACCACCGAGACGTTCCAATGCCTGAGAGCCCGATTCCAACGATTCGCCGCCGATATCGTTGATGATGGCTTTGGCGGTTTGTGGCGTTTGCGGGTCATCCAGTACGCTGGTCATCCATTCCTGTGAGGCTTGGATGGATTGTTGACCATGACTGGAAGGCGTATTGCCCACGACAAGATCAAAAAGCTGGATAGGCATCTGAGTCAAGGCATCGACTGTGCCCAGCGCCAAATCGATCCCCTTACCGACAACCACGGACGGGGTGCTGTTACCCACCGATGGGGCAACATAAGTGACGCCTTCTCCGACCAGATCCTTCGTCCCACCGACAACATCACTGGTCAGCGCAACCAGATTGGTGCCCGTTCTGAGGACAGCGCCCAATGAGCCAACGGTCGTCTGTCCAACACCGCTCAGAACCTGACCCAGGCTGCCAATGGCGCCCTGAGTATCGAGGGTCACTACGGAACCCAACAGGTTCCATCCTCCAGAAAGGACATTGCCGACCCCCTGGAAAGTCGTGGAGAGATCTTGTGAGATACCGCCTACCAGTGGCATGGCCATCCTCCCCTGAATTCAGATCTGAACCCAGGCTTCCGCCTGGGAGCCGTCTTGGTTCGACGCGACCGATTTCTGATTATAAATCAATCCACTATTAATGGCTTCGAGCCAATACTGAACCACACGGGCAAATGCCTCGATACCTTCCTTGAATTTTTGCCAGGTGATCGTTTCCAAATCGAACCGTCGAGTGATGATCACGCGCCCGGTTGCAGGCGTAGCCGAAAAATAAGCGTCCCCGGTCGCCAGACCAAAGGAGTGCGCCTCCATCAACACATCGAACAGAGCAATCCGCTGCTCTTCCATTTGGGGAATAAAGCAGAGCCTGGAAGACAGATAAGCGGCATCGCCTGTCTCATCCTCCTCGATGGTGATGACGAGATTATCTCCGATGGTCAAGTTGCAGACTTTTTGTTCATTCAATTTTGCGTTCTGAATACCCAGCTCATTTCCTAGCTGTACTACAAGCTCATGGAGTTTCATTGATTTTTCCTGTAAAAATCGGCCTGATATTAGCCCATGACGGTATGGCTATAGCCCTAGGTGATCTCAACACACAACATCTCTGGTTTTCACCTGGGGAGAAACCATACCTTTAAAAAGGCAATCACCATATGATTGCAGGAGCACAATGAAAGAGTAGTATCGAAAAAACAGACAGACAAGGTCATTCACTCGATAGTCTTCCCTCCAATCAATGCAAGTTCTCGAAATATTTTTCTACCACGGCCGTTGCTTCTCCAGTTGAGCAACCCAGCGCAACACTTCCGCCACGGCCTGAATCAGATCAGATGGAATGTATTGATCCACTGTGGCCTGCTCGTGCAAAGCTCGGGCCAGTGGCACGTTTTCCATGATCGGAATGCCCTCCTGCTGGGCGATCTCGATAATCCGCTTGGCCAGCAGATTTTGGCCCTTGGCGCGCACGATGGGCAATGGCGTTTCGCCCTCCCGGTATTCCAGGGCAATGGCAATTCGAGTAGGGTTGGTCACCACGACTGTCGATTTCTTCACGCTGTTGGTCATATTTTGAGAAAGCATTTCCTGATGTAGATGTCGGCGTTTGCTCTTGATATGCGGATCACCCTCCATTTCCTTATATTCCTGCTTGACTTCATCCTTGGACATCTTCAGCTGCTTGATGAACTGAAATTTCTGAAACGCAAAATCTGCTCCGGCGATGATAACCAGGGCGAATATGGTATTGGTGACCAGATCCTTCATCACCGCACCCAACATCAGCGGTATGCAACGCACTCCGCATTCGGGTATTTTCATCAAATCGCCCAGATTATCGCGAATGACGAAATAGAGCAGAATCGATAAGAAGCTGATCTTCAGGATCGATTTCAGCAATTCGATCAGATTCTTCAGGGAAAAAATCTTCTTGACGCCCTCGAACGGATTCATCTTGTTCAAATCGGGCTTCAGCGACTCGAACGCCAGCAGCAGGCCAAATTGCACCATGTGTGCAGCGATGACCACCACGATCACCAGCGCCAGAGGAGGCGCGATCATCTTGATCATGATCATCAATATGCCATTGAATGCCTGTTGCAAGGCATAACCGAAATCGAAGCCGGGACCGACGAACATCGTCGGCAACAGAATCAATTCCTTGAGCTGGCGATAATAGAAATCGGCGGAGACCCAGAGAAACACGAACAACAGGATCATCACCGCACCGGAGACCACGTCCTTGCTGGACGCCACCTGCCCTTTGTTACGGGCATCGCGCAGTTTTTTCGGTGTAGGTTGTTCGGTCTTCTCGCTCATTGGAACAACTGGCCCAAGATGGCGAAATGAGTCGTGATCTTGAGCAATTCCTGGCCAATGAAACTGAATAGCAAAAATGCATACAACACCAGAATCAGGACGCCAACCGCGCTCTTGATCGGCATGGCCAAGGAGAAGACATTCATTTGCGGAGTGGAATGGCTGATCAAGCCCATGGAGAATTCGGTCAGGAACATGGCGATGATGACGGGCGCCGCCAGCAATACCGTCAGACCCATGACCCGATCCAGCAATCCCAGCCAATAGGGGATCGCGTCGATATCCAGGCGCGGAAAGAAGGAAAACACCGGCCACAGGCGATAGCTTTCGTACAGCGCCCCCAGAAACATCAGCAATCCCCCGCCGGCGAAGAAAATGACCACCAGCGCCTGGGTCAACAGAATCCCCATTGGCGAAGTCTGCGAACCGGTCATGGGATCGATGGAACTGGCCATGGTTGTGCCGCGCTGGTTGTCGACAAAAAACCCGGTCGAGTCGATGACCCAGAAGGGAATAGCCGCGCCAAAACCGATCAGCACGCCGATGATCAATTCCTTGACCACGATGCTCAGCCCTTCCACCCAGGTCGGCGTCGTGGCTGGAGCATCGATCATGACGATCGGCAGGGCCATCAGGGCGAAACTGACCAATACCCCATTACGCGTCATTCCCGGCAGCGATTGGCGACTGAACACCGGCACCAACGTGAATGCCGCCATCATGCGCGGCAGGCTGAGCACCAGAGCCATCAGGGCATGCTGCCATTCCACCCAGTCGTTCATCGGGACAGGGCCGGAATATGGTTGAAAATGTCCAAAGCGTAGTTGAACAACTCACCACCCTGCCAGCGTGCAGTGAGAAAAATGGTCACCACCACTGCAAACAACTTGATCGCGAACGATAGCGTTTGCTCCTGAACCTGTGTCAGGGCCTGAAACAAACTAACCAGCGTACCGACCAGGGAAGCGGCAATGATCGGCGGTAATGACAGATAGAACACCAACAGCAGGCATTTGGCGGCAAAGTCGATCGCATGCACCTCGGTCATTGGCAGAATCCTATTGGTAGTAACTCAGCACCAAACCCTGAATCAGCCGCGTCCAGCCGTCCAGCATGACGAACAACAGTAATTTGAAAGGCAATGAAATCGTCATGGGTGAAACCATCATCATGCCCATCGCCAGCAGGATATTGGAAATGATCAGATCGATGGCGACGAAGGGTAGATACAGAAGAAAACCCACCTCGAAGGCGCTGGTCAATTCGCTGACCGTGAAAGCCGGAATCAGAATGAGAAAATGATTTTCATCGAGATTTTCAGTGGCCTGGGGCGGCCACAATCGCTTGGCCGTTTCCAGAAAAAATTCCCGGTGGCGCGGCGCGGCGTAGCGACTCAGGAATTGTCGAAACGGTTCGGCCGCCGCACTCAGGGTATGGGTCAGCTCGGTGGTATCCATGCTTTTCAGATCCTTCCCAGCCAACTGGTCGAACGCCTGAATGCCTACTGGCGCCATGATGTACAAGGTCAGGATGATGGCCAAACCGTTGAGGGTCATGGTGGGCGGGATTTGCTGAATACCCAGGGCGTTGCGGATCAATTGCAGGATCACCATGATCTTGACGAACGAGGTGGCAATCACGGCAATGAACGGGATCAGCCCCAGCAGGACCATCGCCAGGACGAGCAGGGACGGATCGGGAAAAGCGCTCATGGCCTTACTCGGGCGCAGGGAACAACGCAGTCACGCGGACTCCAAGACGGTCGTCGATTTGCACCAGTTCGCCGTGGCCGATCACCTGCGATCCCACCATCAGCCGCACGGCTTGCGGCTCGGGCCGATCCAATTCGAAGCTGTAGCCTGGCTGGATCGCGCGTAATTCTCGCAGTGGCAAGGTCAAGCTGCCCAAGTCGAAATCGATCCGGATCGGCAAGGCGTCGGGATCAAGGACAGCGGGCGCGGTATCGGGCGTGGGAGAAGATTCGGACATGGCGGCGGACACCAAACGGTCGATGAGCAGTTGACGACATTGGAGACGAGCGACGGCCAGGGGTTGGCCCGCTTGACGCAATAGCAATTCCAACGCGGCGTTGGCAGGCATGGACGGCGGCAGCAACAGGATATCGCCGCTCGCTAGTCCCCGGAATTCCTCAACGGTCAAACGACTCTGACCCAGCCATAGCGTCACCTCGACCGGCAGGCTCGACCAGCGCTCCGGCTCGCCTACGATCGGCGGCAGGCGTTCCAGGCGCACCGCCAGCGCGGCGGCGATGGCATCATCCACATCCAAGAGCGCGCTGGGATTACCCAAACCGGGATCGCTCAGCCACAAGCCGAGCCGAGTTGATGCCGACGGCAGTGGCGCGGGCGATTCCGCCGGAGCGAACGCAATGCCGGTCGCCGTCTCGAGCGCCATGAACAGCGGATCGAGGGCGGCATGGTAGGCGGCGCTGCGCAGCACCGGCGGCAAGCTGGTCAGGGCTTCGTTGCCGATCCAGGGTTGCAGCCATTGCTTGAGCAAAGCAGGCTCCAGCGTCAACCAGGCTTGACCGGACGCCGACGTCAGCGTCATGGGAGCAGCGTCCGGCACATCCATCAGCAGGCCGGGACCCAGGGTGATCGATTCTCCGGCTCCCCCGAGCCGCAGCGCCGGACGACGGCTGATCGCAAGATTGTACAGCCGTGCATGCGCACGCAAGGTGTGCAAAAACCGGGCGGGACGAACGTCAGGCATGGGATGGATTCACGGTCGGCATCAAGAATCCGTCCCCCATTCATCGCGCGGATCGCGGCGATTGCGCGACCGGCCATCGCCCGGACTGCCCTGACCGCCACTCTCCTGCGACGACACATTCACCTCGATTCGCACCGATTCGTTGAGTTTGTGGGTCAAGGCCCGTTGCAAATCGTCCGTTTGCGGCATCAACAGGCTGGCCGTGTCGGCTTGCGTCACGTTGAAGCTCACGACCAGTTGGCCTTGATCGTGGCGCAAGGTGATTTCAGTGCCGGGCAACACCGATTCGCGTAGCTGAATCCGTACCTCGGAATCGGTGGTATGGCTGCGATCGGACACCAGAATGCGTTCCGCCAGACGGTCGGCCAATTGCTCGATACGGTCGTGATTGGCGACCGGCGCGGTGGTGGCATCGAGCGGAAGCGGGTCAGTCGACTGCAGCGGCGACCCGAACAGACCCTGCAGGATACGATCGCCGGCGGAAGCATCGGGCTCCGAACTGGCGTCGGGCGCATCGTCCACAGCAGCCTCCGACGAAGAACTGGCGTCGGGTGCGGCGGGCGTACCGCCGTCCGTCGGAGCCTTCGGCGATGCGCCGACCGGCGCTTCCGAGGCCGACTGACCATGGGGCTGCGCCGCGCTGTCCCATGGGCTCGGGCTATCGAAACTTGGGCCATCGAAACTTGAACTATCGGGATGCGTCGACGGCGCGCTCGACGAGTCTCCCAGCGTGGGCGGCGCGCCGGTCGATGTCGGCGTATCATCCGCGCTCTGTCCTCGACTCAGAAGCGAGAACGGACTATCCAAACGCTGATCGCCAGGCGTATCGGTTGCATCGGTATTCGGATGCGAGTCGGTCGATTCGCCCTGGCCGCGCAACAAATGGGCGAACTGCTGCCCTTCCCGATCCACATCCCGGTGATCGCCGGGAGCGCCGCCGACGCGATCATGGCCCGGATCGTCCGAGCCGCCGGTGCGGGTAGTGGCGGAATCGCCTGCTTTCGCGCCTGCATTGCTATTCAAAGAATTGAGGTTCATCGCTCAAACCTCCTGGCGAGCCTGATGGGCCGCACTGGCGATTTCTTCCAGTTCGTTTTCTTCTTTCATCGCCTGTTCCCGGAATTCGATGGCCCGCTGTGCTTCGACGAATTGCTTGAATTTCTCGCACTCGCGGATCGCCGCCTGGTGGCGCTGCCGCAGATCTTCCAAGGTTTTCTGCGCCGCCTTCAGGCGCTTTTCTTCGTCGAGAATGCGGGTCTCCAACAAGGCTTCCTGCTCGCGGAGGGCGGCGATGTTGCCATTCATGTCCTCGATGGCGCGTAGAGCCACCAGCTTCCCTTTGATGTCGTCGAAAAGTCGCTGCTCTTGCTGTAGCCGATACTGGTGAAATTTCACGGCCTCGTCGCGCGCTTGCCGCACCGTCTGTGCCTGTTGCTCGACCACTTGTTGCTGCCGCCGCGCGGCCTGCGCCGCGTTCTGCTCGCGGTGCGCCTTGATCTTGAGCAGATTGGCGTACATGTCAGTTACATACTAGCCCATCAAATCAGTCGCCGCATGGCTTGCACCGTGTCGGCAAAACTGAGCCTTTCCTGGCCACCCTGTCGCAAAAAAGCGCGGATGGCGTCGATCTTGCTCAAGGCTTGGTCCGCCAAGGCATCGCCGCCTTTCTTGTACTCGCCGATTTTCACCAGCAGCTCGACCTCTTCATATTTCGCCATCAATTCCCGCACTCGGCTGGCAGCGGCTTTATGGTCCTTGTCGACGATGGCGTTCATCACCCGGCTGACGCTGGCCAACACGTCGATCGCCGGATAATGGTTGGCCGCGGCCAGCTTGCGCGACAGGATGATATGGCCATCGAGAATCGAACGGGTTTCGTCGGCGACCGGTTCGGTCATGTCATCGCCTTCCACCAGCACCGTATAGAGCGCGGTGATGAAACCCTTGTCCGATTGCCCGACCCGCTCCATCAATCGCGGCAGCATGGTGAATACCGACGGCGGAAACCCGCGCCGGGTCGGCGGTTCACCCGCCGCCAAACCGATCTCGCGCTGGGCGCGGGCAAAGCGGGTCACCGAATCCATCAACAGCAACACCCGCTTACCGTGATCGCGAAAATATTCGGCAATGGCGGTGGCCACGTAAGCCGCCTTGGCCCGCTCCATCGACGGCCGATCGGAAGTGGCGACGACGATCACCGATTTGGCTGCACCATCCGGTCCCAGATCGTGTTCGATGAACTCCCGGACCTCGCGGCCCCGCTCGCCGATCAGCGCCAGAATGGTCACATCGACATCGGCCCCCTTGACCAGCATCGACAACAGGGTGCTCTTGCCGCCGCCCGCCGCGGCGAAAATGCCCATGCGCTGGCCCTCGCCGCAGGTCAACAGCCCATCCAGCACCCGCAGTCCCAATGCCAGCGGCTTGTCGATGATACGTCGCGACATCGGATCGGGAGCGTCCTGATAGACCGGATAATAATCATCGACCTGCAAAGGTCCCTTGACCCCGACATCCAGCGGTTCGCCCATACCGTTGAGCACCCGGCCCAGCAAGGACGGACCGACCGGCACCATCTGCATCTTGCCGGTGGGGATTACCTCGGTGTTCGAGGACAGGCCATACAGATCGCCCATCGGGGTCAACAGCGCTTCCTTGCCGGAGAAACCGACCACTTCGGCTTTCAGCTCGAAGCGCTCCCCCGGATTGCGCAACAGGCACAACTCGCCGATCTTGGCGCCCGGCACCATCGCCTTGATGATGGTGCCGGTGATCTGGGTGATGCGCCCGCGAATCTCCAGCAGCCGCACTTCGTCGAGCGACTGGGCCAGCAAATCGGTGATGTAATTGAATCCGGCGATTCCGGCAGTCGCGTTCATGGGGTCAACCATTCGGCGCTTCAGCTGCGGCCCTGACGGTCAATTCAGGCCGCAACCGGAGAGTTGGAGTTCTAAAGATAATCTTCGGTCTTGCCGAACATGCCGAAGGCAAAGACCAGACTGCCGGCGGCGGTGCGCTCCGACTGATTGTCGCTGGCCAGCAGATCCATGACCCCTTCGCGGACTTCGGACCCCTGCTCGTTACCCATCCAGCGCCCGATGGCGTCCAATCCTTCAGGGCCGCTGCGGGCCGCAAACAGATCGAAGGCCAAGGCCACGAAATTGCCGGCGTCGTCGCCACCCTCCGCGCCTGTGGTCGAGAAGGTCTGCGCCAACACTTTCCCCAGTTCCAGGGCAGCGGTGCGCTGCTGATCCGGCGGCAAATCGCCGACCCGCGTCGCGAAATCGTGCATGGCATCGGCCGCCGTTTTCACCTGGGTAAAGTAGTTAGCGTCCATCCGCGAGCGCGTGGACATGCAGGTATCGATCATGTCGGTCCTGGCCGGCCCTTCGGGCAGGTCGAGCAGTGCGATCTGATCGAGCTTTTCCTGCTGGCGGGTGAGCACCTTGTCGATGACCTGATCGCGCAGCGCCTGCATCTTGTCCGGCGAGAGCAGTTCCTTGGAACCCTGCACGGCAAAGCTTTCCAATTCCGCGAATTGGTGCAAGACCCGCCCATCGGTCAACAACGGCAGATGCGCTTCGAGGCCGCGTTCGGTAGCCGCATGGGTGAACGCCTCCTGGAAGGGATGCTCTTCGGCGAACTGTCCGTGGAAATACATGTTGATCTCTTCGCGGATCGCCGCCCCGGCCGCATCGCGGGCAATCTGGACCACCTCGTCGGGTTCGAGCCGGCGAAAACCGGCGCCATCCTCTCCCGGAACGATGGCTGCCTCGCGCAGGGCGTTTTCGATCGCGTGGGAGATCTTGGGCATTTCGAAGGCGACATTGCCGAACTGGGAGCCGCCCACGGTGTAGTTCAGCAACATCTGCCGGGCTCTCTCCTCCGGAAAACCCAGCTCCTGAGCTTGGAGCACCAGCTCCTCGCATACCGGATTGACGATGCTCGACAGCGTGGGCATGTGCGGGGTGCTGGGGCCGGTGAAATGCGCCGCCTGACGGACCAGCTGTTCGTTGCGCAGCCAGTTCTGGCCGCCGCGTTCGGTCAGATGCTCGACCGTCGAGCCGACCGCCCGGCCAAGCAGCGGCACGCCGCGGAGGCCGTCCAACTGCGATTCCAGATGGTTTTCGGCCACCTCGGCCATCTGCGGGCCTTGTTCGCGGCGGACGGCGGACAGGAAGGTCTTGACCGTTTCGGTCTGCTTGGCGGCGATGTTGTCGGCCGAGCGGAACAAGTCGAAAAAGGCGACCTTGAACCGCTCCCAGCCAGACGTGGCGATGCCGCTGCCGTCTTCCTTGAGGCGCAGGTTGGCATTGTCGCCCAGCTGCTGGGCAGCGACGCGGAAATCATTGACGGAAATAGCCATGATCGTCTCTCCTACACGCGCAGGCCGAATTCCATGCCAGGGCTCAGCGTCGACGGGCTCGAGGCAGCGCCGGGAGTCGTCCCTTCGGCCAGGCGGGTACGCCAAGCCTGCGCCAGGTTGACCAGATTCTCCAGGGTTTGCTCCAGGCGCGGCAGGGTCAGGGTGGCGTCGGCCACCTGCACGGCAAGCACCAGATCGCCGCTGCTGCGGCTCATGCCCAGGGTTGCGCCATAGGTGCCGAAGAACAGATAGTTGGCGTCGGCCACGGCCTGGGCGACCTCGGGACGGCGATCCTCCTCCACCGCGGCAATCCAAAGATAGAAAGCCAGACAGTCGCTCTCGGGCAGTTCGAGGTTGACGATCACGTCGTCGAAAGACAGCGTGCAGAAATTATCGGCATTGAAATCGATTTGCGGCAAGCCGATCTTGGCGCCGAACTCACGCAATACTTGGCGGGCGTTATCGTGGTTCATTTTCGTCGCTTTCCTGGAGAGTGGTGATTCACGGCTATTAAAGTCTAGCAGCGCGTCGGCAATCCGGAAGTTGAATTCGGGGTAAAGCAAGCCCTGATCTCGCGCATTTTCATGACGGTCTGAGCTGGCCCGCGATTGAAATGACTATATCACTGGCACGCAAAGCCGCTGAATGAAAAGTCGCCCATGTTTTTAGGCGGTTCATCTTGAACAATTAAATGATACAGGTCACAACATTCGACAAATACTACGTTATTTATGCTGTTATTCGACTTTGCCGGCCATGGCCCGCTCAATCCGTGGATACGCCTGTCTCAGTCAATATATTCAATAGGGACGAAAGCCGAAATTCACCATCGGAAATCGCTGGTCGCGTTATCCAGCGCGGCGATTATACTTACCGAAGTCTCCCTTTAGACAGAGGAGCATCTATGCCTATTCCCATTCAATCGGATGCACCGGGTTTAGCCGGATTCAACCCAAACGCCGCTCCCCAGACGCCGACGGGTGCGGTCGAAGGCAGCTACCGAGGAGAACGAGTCGTTCTCCTCGACCAGACTTCGCTGTTGCAAGACGCTGCCGAAGAGCTCACCTTCCAATTGGGAGAAAGCGAAGAAAAAACCCTGGCCAAGCGTACCATCGGGGAAAAATCGACCCGACGGGAAACCCTGATCCAAAACGTCCAGCAAGCGATGGAGATGCTGGGCGATCTAAGCAAGGACGATCTGGATCGGATGCTGCGCCTGCTGAAGCAGAAGGCGTCCACCGATTCGTCCGAGCTGCGCCAACAGGTGCGGGAGCAACTGAAGGAGCCGGCCCATCAATACGCCGCCCTACTGGCGCTGGCGGAGGAATTGCGCGGCGAAGGAGGCACCAGCGCACAGCTGCAGGCGGTCGAAGCCGCCCTGCAACAACTGGAGCAGGAACAAGGTCCGGCGATCCGGGCTGCCCTGAACGTATCCAACATCGCCAGCCAGTTCGCCGGCGCGCAGCTGGGCGACGTGCAGACCCTGCGCGATACCTACCGCGACGCCGTGCTGGATCATCAGGATCTGTCCCAAACCTTCGGCAAGCTGATCGAGCAATACGGCGAGGCGGAACTGCCACAGGCGATCCAATATCTGGTCAAGGCTCTGGGGGCCGATATCGCCGCCGATGGTTCCTCGATCGATCGACAGAAACTGAACGCGGCACTCAACGATCTCTATCGGCTGGAAGTGTTGACCGGCATGCTGGAAGACTGCAACACCCTGGTCGAGCGCAACCGGACGCCCGGCAACGGCTATCGGGGCGGCCAGTTGTTGAAGGACGTGCTGGATCTACAGAAGAATCAATGGCTGCGCCCCGATCTGATCGCTCCCCTACCCGCCAAACTGGGGGTACGCGAGGTGAGCAGCGAAATTAATTTTCTCCGAGAATTCAAAGAACTGGCACGCATGATCCCTCTGAAAGCCTATACCGAGCCGGAACAGCGGCCCCGCCTGCTGGATGCCATCCAACAGGCTATGGACGCCGCGATCGAGCGGGAGGAAGAACAGGCATGAGCGCGGCGAGCATGGTATTGACCGAATTTGGCCAGAGCCTGGGGCTGACCGACTTCCGCTGGCCCGATGCCGGCATGGCCGCCTTCGCCTTCGATGCCCGCGGGACGCTTTATCTGGAAGAACGCGACGAGGTCCTGCTGGTTTACCTGGTCCGCCCCCTGGACCCGCATCGCCGCAGCCCGGAGCTGCTCAAGAGCGCGCTGCGCCTGTGTCACTATCGCCAGCAGTGGCCCTATGTAGTGCAGGCCGGGCTACAGGACGAGTCACAACTGGTCTTCCTGGCGCGACTGCCCGTGCGCGAGGTCACTCTGCCCGAATTGGAGCAGGCCCTGGACCTGCTCACCCGTCTGCACGATCGCTGCGCGGAACGCGCTTAGCCCAAGGATCACGATATGGAACAAAAAATCAGCGGTTTCAGCCCCGATGTGGGCTTGCAGTACATCAGTCGCTTCGACGGCCAACCGCAAAATCTGCCGGCGCAACGCGATACCCAGTTGACCGGCGAACCGGTCCGGCAGCGACTCGACGAGCTGTTCAATCCGCAATCGCTGGATCAAACCTTGCGCAATTTCATCAGTCCGCGCCCCCAGGATCCCGCCATCCTGACCCCAGCCCGGTTCGAGGCGCTGATCCGCGACTGCGCCCAGGATCTGCACGCGCTAGCCAAGACCAGCGACCATCCGGCCCTGCAACAGGCCGGCGCCCTGCTGGATCATGAAATGCAGTTGCGCGATCTGCTGGCGCATTATCGTGGTTTATTGATGCAAGCCTGAGCGACAACCCATGTGGCGCAACGAACAGACCGAAGCTCTGCGGGTCTTGGCCGATATCTATCTCGATCAGGGACAGATCGACCGGGCGGTGACCCTGCTGAACGCGCTGGCCGTCCTGGCCCCAGACGATGCAGGCGCGCTCCGGGCCTTGGGCTACGCCCTGCTGCTGGCCGGCCGCCACGAAGAAGCGCTGGCCGCCACCGACGCCCTGCTGCGACTGGACGGCGCGATGCCTGCGAATGCCCCAACGCTGCTGATCCGCGGCAAGGCGCTGTGGGCGCTGGGGCGGGTCGCCGAGGCGCAGGACAGTCTGCAACGCTATATGGAACTGGGTAACCCGCCATGAGCCTGGCCAGCGCGCAATCCGCTCTCGGCGCCGTTACCCGGCGCAGCGACATTATGCTGGCGGTGGGGATCGTGTTGATCCTGGTCATGATCGTGCTGCCGATGCCGACCTTCATGATCGACGTGTTCATCGCCATCAACATGACGACGGGCATGATCCTGCTGATGGTCGCGATCTACCTGCCTACACCGCTAGCATTTTCCTCGTTTCCCTCGGTCCTGTTGATCACCACGCTATTCCGGCTGGCGCTCAGCATCAGCACCACCCGGCTCATCCTGTTGCAGGGCGACGCTGGCGAAATCATCCTGACCTTCGGCGAATTCGTGGTCGGCGACAACTTCGCCGTCGGCGCGGTCATCTTCCTGATCATCACCATCGTCCAGTTCGTGGTGATCACCAAGGGGGCCGAGCGGGTGGCCGAGGTCGGGGCCCGCTTCTCGCTGGACGCCATGCCCGGCAAGCAGATGAGCATCGACGGCGACATGCGCGCCGGGCTGATCGACATGGAAGAGGCCCGGCGGCGGCGCGGTCTGGTGGAGAAGGAAAGTCAGTTGTACGGCTCGATGGACGGGGCCATGAAATTCGTCAAGGGCGATGCCATCGCCGGGCTGATCGTGACTGCGGTCAACATCATCGGCGGCATCACCATTGGCGTGGTACAGCGCGGCCTGAGCGCCGGCGAGGCGGTGCAGATCTATTCCATCCTGTCGATCGGCGACGGCCTGGTCTCGCAGATTCCGGGCCTGTTGATCTCGATCACCGCAGGCATCATCGTGACGCGGGTATCGACCGACGACAACAGCAACGTCGGCACCGACATCGGCCAGCAGATCCTGGCCCAACCCCGGGCGATACTGATCGCCGGCTGTCTGTCGTTCGGTTTTGCCGCCATTCCCGGTTTTCCTTATCCGGTGTTCATTCCGCTCGGTCTGCTGCTGCTGGCGGTCAGCTGGACGCTGATGCGGCAAAGCGGGGCCGAGGCTGCAGCGGAAGGAGCCGGCACGGTGCCGGCCATGGCGCCGGCCGGACAAGCGCCATCCCAGGCGGCCAAACGCCGTCCGGGAGCCGAGGAGGAATTTTCCCTCACCGTTCCCCTGTTGATCGACGTGGCCGCTTCGCTGGAAGCGGCGATCAAGACCGGCGAACTGAACGATGCGCTGATTCAAGTCCGGCGCGCGCTGTATCTGGATCTGGGCGTACCGTTTCCCGGCATCCATCTGCGCTACAACGCCAATCTAAGCGATGGGGCCTATCAGATCCTGATCCAGGAAACGCCGATGGCGCACGGCTGGTTGCGACCCGGCTGGCTGTTCTGCCGAGAGGAGCCCGATCACCTGAAGATGCTCGGCGTCCCGTTCGAAAGCGGCGAACGCTTCCTACCCAACGTGGCGACTATCTGGATCGCCGATGGCCAGCGGGAAACCTTGAAGAAAGCCGGAGTCTCGACCCTGGATCTGCCTCAGGTGCTGACCTTCCATCTGTCGTTCGTGCTGAAGAAATACGCCAGCGACTTCCTCGGCATTCAGGAAACCCGCTATCTGCTCAGCCAGATGGAAGGCGGTTTCGGCGAACTGGTCAAGGAAGTCCAGCGGGTGCTGCCCATCCAGAAGATGACCGAGATCTTCCAGCGGCTGGTCTCCGAGGAAATCTCGATCCGCAACCTGCGGGCCATCCTGGAGGCGCTGGTGGAATGGGGTCAGAAGGAAAAGGACACCGTGCTGCTGTGCGAATACATCCGGGGCAGCCTAAAACGCTACATCAGCTACAAGTACAGCAGCGGCCAGAATATCCTGCCGGCTTATCTGCTGGCTCCGGATGTGGAAGAGAAGATTCGCGGCTCGATCCGGCAAACCTCGGCTGGCAGCTACATGGCGCTGGACCCGGCCACGGCCCAGCGCTTCGTCAGCCGTGCCAAGCAGTCGATCGGCGCGCTGCGCCAGGGCCGCAGCCGGCCGGTGATCGTGGTGTCGATGGACATCCGCCGTTATGTCCGCAAGCTGATCGAAATGGAGCTGTACGACGTACCGGTGTTGTCCTATCAGGAACTCACCCAGGAAATCACCGTGCAGCCACTGGACCGGATCACCTTGTGAGCACCCTGTGAGCGGTTCCGACTCCCGCCACCAACCGTAGCCAGGACGGCTGCGGTCTTACGCCGCCTGGCTCTTTTCCCGCTGCTCTTCCAGATGCTTGCAGTCGATGCATAGCTCCGCGGTCGGCCGCGCCTCCAGACGACGCAATCCGATCTCGACGCCGCACGCCTCGCAGTAGCCGTAATCGTCCGACGCCAGCCGGCCCAACGCCTTGTCGATCTTATGCAACAACTTGCGTTCCCGATCCCGCGCCCGCAGATTGATCGAAAACTCCTCCTCCTGACTGGCCCGGTCGTTGGGGTCGGGCAGATTGAGCGGCTCGTCCTGCATGCTGCTGACCGTACGCCGTCCCTCTTCCATCAATTGCTGTTTCCAAGCCAGCAAAATGCCGCGAAAATGCTTTCTTTGCTTTTCGTTCATGTACTCCTCACCCTCACCCAAGCGGTAGGGCGCAACGTCCACCAATGTATCGGTCATGATCATCCGCCTTTGTGTCATGTGATTTATTCGCCAAGACCCGTTTTCCGACCTTGACGAGAGATCTAGCGCACCTGTCTAGCGGTGCGCTTCGCAGCACGTCCGCAGCATATTTTAGAAGGAAATTTACAAAATGCTGCCAGAAATGGACCACGCCGGCCGACTTCAGGAACCGCCCAGACAGTTTCGCAGCGCATCGGACAGCGTGGACAACAGCAGGAAGTAGGCATCCGGTCCCGCCGACAGTTCCGCGCCCAGAGGATCGAGTACACCTTGGCGCGCGCCGCTGTCGCCGATGACGGTCGCAATCAGCGCCGGCTGGAATTGCGGCTCGCTGAACACGCAACGCACGCCCAGCGTGCCAATGCGATCCTGGATCTCCGCCACCCGTCTGGCGCTGGGCCGCTGCTCCGGATGAAGCACGATCGAGCCGACCGCATCCAGGCCATAGCGCCGTTCGAAATACTGATAGGCATCGTGAAACACGATGTAGGGCCGGGTCTGGATCGACGCCAGTCCCGCCGCCAGTTGTTGGTTCAAGCGATCGAGCCGCTCGATCAGCATCGCGCCGTTGTGCTGGTAATCGGCGCGGTGCAGCGGATCGATCTCACTCAACACGGCGACGATGCGCCGGACCATGGCCGCAGCGTTGACCGGGTCCAGCCAGAGATGGGGATCGCGACCGGCCTGACGGTCGTGGGCATGGTCGTGATCATCGGCCGCATGGCCATGATCGTGGGTTTCCCAAGCCCCGCCCTGCCGCAACGGCCAAACGGTCACCTCCGGCGCATCCAGCAAGGCTACCGACCGCACCTTGTCCTTGGCGTTATCCAGCGGCTTGACCAGAAAGCCTTCCAGCTCCGGTCCGACCCAGAACACCACATCGGCCTCGGCGATGGCGCGGGCGTCGGACGGCCGCAAGCTATAATCGTGCGGCGAAGCACCGCCTGGCGCCAGCAGTCGCGGTGCACCGACCCCCTGCATGACGCCCGCGACCAGGGCATGGATCGGTTTGATGCTCGCCACCACCCTGGGCTCGGCCGAAAATGCCGCCCACGGCGCCAACAGCAACCACACCACCAGCCCCGCCTGCCGTACGCAGGTCCACGACGCCCATCGCAATCGCATCGGATCGTTTCTCTGGTTATGTTATAAAATAACAATTTCACTCAAATTACATTCAATCCCACCCCTTGGTCAAGCTGGAGCAGGGTCCATGCCATCCTCGAAATCCGATCGTCCAATGCCGCCCGACGCACGGCAGGCGCTGGAACAGGCTGCCCTGCTCTGCCAACAACGCGGCGCTCGCCTGACCGAACTGCGGCGGCGAGTTCTGGAAATCATCTGGAACAGCCCGGCCCCACTGGGCGCTTATGCGATCCTGGACATCCTGCGCGACGAGGGCCGACCGGGTGCGCCACCGACGGTTTATCGGGCGCTGGATTTCCTGCTAGAACAGGGTCTGATCCATCGGCTGGCGTCGTTGAACGTGTTCACCGGCTGTCGCCAGCCGGGCAGCCACCATGGCGGGCAGTTCCTGATCTGTCAGGAGTGCGGGCTGGTCGACGAGTTGAGCAATCCCAGGCTGGAAGAACTGTTGCAGAACGAGGCCGCGATCCGCCAATTCGAGGTGCTGGCACAGACGGTGGAAATGCTGGGGCGTTGCCCCGCCTGCCGCAACGGAGTCGCCCGTCATGCCGGCTGATGTCCTGCTGACCGTCGAACGGGTCAGCTTCGCCACCCACGGCAACGCCATCCTGGAGGACGTGAGTCTCCAGTTGGCGGCGGGCGAGATCATCGCCCTGATCGGCCCGAACGGCGCGGGCAAATCCACCCTGATCCGGATCGTGCTGGGGCTGCTGCGCCCCAGCCGGGGTCGGGTCTGGCTCAAACCGGGCTTGCGGGTCGGCTATATGCCGCAACGGCTGGCCATAGACGGAACATTGCCGCTGACGGTTCGACGCTTCATCACCCTCGGCGCTCCGGCGTCGCACCAACGGGTCCAGGCTGCCCTGGCCGAAGTGGGGGCTGCCCATGTCCTCGACACCCCGGTGCAAGCGATTTCCGGCGGCGAGTTGCAGCGTGTCCTGCTGGCGCGGGCGTTGTTGCGCGAACCGGACCTGCTGGTCCTGGATGAACCGAGCCAGGGCGTGGACCTGAACGGCCAGTACGAGTTGTACGAGCTGATCGGCCGGCTGCGCCAGCAACGGGGCTGCGGCATCCTGATGGTCTCCCACGAATTGCAGCTGGTGATGGCGGCCACCGATCATGTGGTCTGTCTCAACCGCCATGTCTGCTGTTCCGGCCACCCCGATCATGTCGTGCGCGATCCGGGCTACCTGGCCCTGTTCGGTCTCGACGGCGTCCGCAATCTGGCGATCTATCACCACCATCACAATCATCGCCACGATCTACACGGGGCCGTGGTGAAGGAAACCGACGAGCATGGATGATTTTCTGGTGCGCGCCCTACTGGGTGGTTTGGGGGTCGCCCTGGCCGCCGGGCCGTTGGGCGCTTTCATCGTCTGGCGTCGCATGGCCTATTTCGGCGACACCCTGGCCCATTCCGGGTTGCTGGGCGTGGCGCTCGGCGCTGCCTTGCACATCAACCCCGGACTGGGCGTCATCGCCACCTGTCTGCTGGTGGCGCTGGCGCTGGTGCTGCTGCAACGGCAACAGTGGCTGGCCACCGATACCCTGCTCGGCATGCTGGCCCATACCACGCTGTCGCTGGGCCTGATCGCCCTGGCTTTTCTGGAAACGGTGCGGGTCGATCTGGTCGGCTATCTGTTCGGCGACCTCCTAGCCATCAGTGCTGTTGATCTGTACTGGATCTGGGGCGGGGCGGCTCTGGCGCTGGCCGCCCTGGTCTGGCTGTGGCGACCGTTGCTGGCGGCCACCGTCCATGAGGAGCTGGCGCGGGTGGAAGGGGTGCCGGTGTTTCAAGTGCGGCTGGCGTTCATGCTGCTGATCGCCATCGTCATCGCCGTGGCGATGAAGGTGGTCGGCATTCTGCTGATCACGTCGCTGCTGATCATTCCGGCGGCGACGGCGCGGCGCTTCGCCCGCTCGCCGGAAGGCATGGCGATCCTGGCCAGCCTGCTGGGTAGTAGCGCGATCGGCCTGGGTCTGTGGGCTTCGCTGCGCTGGGATACGCCTGCCGGACCGTCGGTGGTGGTCGCCGCCACCGGCCTGTTCGTGCTGAGTTCCGCCCTACCCGCGCCATCCCGCCGCTAAGCCGTTTCGGTCCCGCCGCGCTCGGTCCGCAACAATTCAACGCACAGCTGGAACACCTTATCCGGTCCAAGCCCGTGGAAACAGTCGCGCTCGCCATAGGGGCGCGAGGCGGAATCGCAGGAACAGGCGGCGGCATCCTCGCGGGCAATGCGGAAGTTCGCTCCGCCATGGCCGTATTTGTCGTGATCGGTCGGCCCGAACACGCCCACCGTGGGGACGCCCAGCTCGAAAGCCAGGTGCATGACCGCGCTGTCGTTGGCCAATACCAGAGCGGCTCGGGAAAGCAGCGCGGCGGTCTCGGCCAAGACGGTCTCACCGCATAGCGAGACTACGTGATCCGGCATGCCCTGCGCCACTGCCTCGGCCGTCGGCCGCTCGTTGTCCGCTCCGACCAGCAGCACCGGTTTAGCGGTCTGCTCCACCAAGCGTCGAATGACAGCCTGAAAATCGGCGACTGGCCAGCGTTTCTTGGCGCTAGCCGCACCGGGCGCGATCACGATCCATCCCCGTTGCGCCGAAATGCCCCTGGCGTGGATCTTGACCAGGGCGGCGCGCTCGTCCGTCGGGTCGAAAAACCGAAACGGCGGCGGATCGGCCACGCCGAGCCCCATCATGTCGAGAATTTCCAGATGGCGCTCCCGCATGTTGATACGCCGAAATCGACGCCACAGCGGGCTTCTTTTCCTGCAGGGCAACAGCCAGGGCAACGGGCTGTTGCGCAAATCGACGATGCAGTCATAGACCCCATCCTGCTTCAGCGCCTGCACGAAGCGCCATTTCGATCGCCGATCCATGCGCTTGTCGTAGGACACGACCCGGTCGATGTCCGGGCTTTTCTCCAGCACCGCACAGGCTTTGTACCCGACCACCACCGTCAGCCGGGCCTCGGGAAACCGGGCGGCCAGCGCCATGATCACCGGGGTGGTCATAATGACATCGCCAAGATTGCTGAGCGTCACCACCAGAATGTTGCGCATGATTCACCGCTTCCGTAATGCCAGCATTTTAGTGTGTTTATTCTAATCGATATGCCTATGGTCATCGTCAGAACACCCCACATCGAGAGCGCAGGGATAGCCGCTCCCGGAATTGATACAGGAGCGTGCACAATGACCTACCGACATCTGCAAAAACGGCTACGCGAAGCGCGCAAGCTGGACGATACCATGACGCTGGCCAGTCAGATCTGGTTGGCCGGGCTAGGAGCGCTGGCCCGCGCCCAACAGGAGGGCTGCGCCTACTTCGATCAGCTGGTCGAATGCGGCGCTGTGATCGAAGCCCTCGACGACGACGGTCTGGAAGACCTCAAACGACTGGCCCGCCGGGTTCTCGCCCGTCCCGATCAGGACCGGCCAGATCCGCCCAAGCCGGAAGAAATCCGCAATTTGATGGCGGCGATCCAGAATTTCGATCTGCATCTGAGCGACCCGAACGTCCGCTGATCCGGTCGGCGTCGTTCGCAACCGGTCGGGCGGTCCGCTCCGCCCACCACCATTTTCTCCGCCTTGCTCACAGCTCTCGCAAGGCCCGCCACGGCGGCTGGTTCAGCGCCGAACGCGCGCCAAGCAGCCCGGCCAGCCCCACCCCCAGCATCCCGATGCCGCCGCCCGCCAGCCACACCCATGGGCTCCAGCGATAGGCGAAATCGAACACGTGGCTGGCCAGCACATAACCCAGCAGGGTCGCGGCGGCAGCCGCCAGCACCCCAGCCAGCAGGCCCAGCAACGCGAATTCCGCCAGCAGACTGCGTCGCACCACCGCGCGCCGTGCCCCCAGCGTGCGCAAGATCGCGCTCTCGAACCGCCGTTCGTCCTGGGTGGCCTGAATAGCGGCGTACAGCACGATCAGGCCCGCGGCCAGGGTGAACAGGAAGACATACTCGACGGCAGTACTGACCCGGTCCATGATCTCGCGCACCTTGTTCATCAGTGCGTCTACATCCAGCACCGTCACCGACGGATAGCGTCGGACCAGATCGGCCAACACCGTCTGCTGCCCGGCCGACAGATGGAAACTGGTGATCCAGGTGGCGGGATAACGATCCAGCACGCCGGACGGAAACACCACGAAGAAATTGGCCCGGAACGAATCCCATTCGACGCTGCGCAGGCTGGTCACCTGGGCTTCCAGCGGCTGGCCGGCCACCTGAAACCGCAGGGTATCGTGCAGGGCGATCCCCAGATCCTGGGCCAAACCCTTCTCGACCGAGGCCGCCCCCATGGCGCTGTCCCCGTCCTGCCACCAGCGCCCGGCCACGATGCGGTTATCGCCCTGCAGGCGGTCGGTCCAGGACAGGTTGAATTCTCGCTCCACCAGCCGCTTGGCGCGCGAATCCTCGTAATCGTCCGGCCCCACCGCCCGGTCGTTGATCGCGGTCAAACGCCCGCGCACCATCGGAAACAGTTCGACATCCTGCAAACCTCGCTCGTGCAGGAAGGCGCGCACGCCGGCCACTTCATCGGGCTGGATGTTGATCAGAAAATGGTTGGGCGCATCGGCCGGCAGACTGGCCCGCCAGTTGGCCAACAACTCGGCCCGCACCAGGGTCAACATCAGCAAGGCCATCAATCCCAGGCCCAGCGCCACCACCTGCACCGTGCTGCCGGAGCCGCGCCGGGCGATGTTGGCCACTCCGAAACGCCAGGCCACCCCGACCCGGCCGCGCAGCAGGCCGAGCGCCCGCACCAGTCCCCAGGCCGCCAGCGCCAGCACCACCACCGTCCCGGCTACGCCGCCGCAGACGTACAGCGCCAACCGCCACTCGCCGGCCTGCCAGATCAACAACGCCAGGGTCGCGGCCACAGCGGGACCGTACAGGGCCAGCAACCGCGCATCGACTGGACCGAGATCGCGGCGCAACACCCGCAACGGCGGCACCGCCCGTAGCCGCAGCAGGGGCGGCAAGCCGAAACCAAGCAGAGTAATGAAGCCGGTCAGCAGCGCCGGCAGCAGCGGTTGCCAGGACGGTGCGGGCAGATCGGCCTGGCTGAGCAGGGAACCGAGCACTTCGCTCAAGCCAAATTGCGCGCCATAGCCGACCGCCAGCCCGGCCATGCCAGCCAACACCGCCAGCGCCAGCAACTCCAGCGCAAACAGGCGGACGATGACACCCTGGGTCGCGCCGACGCAGCGCAGGATCGCCACACTATCCCAGTGGCGGGCAGCGAAGCGGCGCGCGGCGATCGCCACCCCGACGCCAGCCAGGATCACGCTGACCAGCGCCGCCAGATTCAGAAAGCGCTGGGCCCGTTCCAACGCGACCCGCAGCTCGGCCCGAGCGTCGCGCACGCCCTGCAGCTTCTCGCCGACCTGCAATCGGGTTTGCGCCCAATCCCGAAACGCGGCCAGCGCCGCCGGTTCGCCGGCCAGCAACTGCCGATATTCCACCCGGCTGCCCGGCTGGATCAGGCCGGTCGCCGGCACATCGGCCAGGTTCATCAGCACACGAGGGGCGATGCTGAACACGGCGCCGGCCCGGTCCGGCTCATCGGTCAGAATCTGCTGGATGCGGAACTGCCCGGTCCCCAGTTCCACCATATCGCCCACCTGGCGCTGCAAGGCCGATAGCAGGCGCTCATCGACCCAGACCTGGCCAGGGTTGGGAATACCATCGGCCGGGCGGGCGGGGCCAAATGGCCGATCGCTGATCAGCAGCGCCCCACGCAGCGGATAGCCGGGACCGGCAGCCTTGACCTCGGCCAATTGCATGGCGTCACCGGCCAGGACCACGCTGCGGAAATTCTGCAGGGCGGCGGTTTGCAAACCCTGACGGCGAGCGGCTTCGATCAGTTCCGGTCGGATCGGGTTGGGCGCGGCGATCACCAGATCGGCCCCCAGCAGTTCGCTGGCCTTGCGTTCCATGGCCTGTTGGACCCGGTCGTTGAAGAAACCCACGGCGGCCACGCTGGCCACGGCGATCAACAAAGCCAGCGCCAGCACCCGCAATTCCCCCGACTGCCAGTCGCGGCGCAGGGCGCGCAAAGCCAAACGCAGCGTATGCAACCAGCGCTGTGCAACGGACCGGGAACCCATGGCTGTCGGAATACTCGCCATGGCGTCAACCTCCCGCGGTCCGCGCCGGCGGGCGCTCGCTCAATCGGCCATCGTCCAGCTCCAGAACCCGGTCGCAATAGGCCGCCAACTCCGTGTCGTGGGTGACCAGCACCAGGGTCGTGCCCTGTTCGCGATTCAGCGCGAACAACAGCTCGACGATGCGATGACCGGTCTTCTGGTCGAGATTGCCGGTCGGTTCGTCGGCGAACAGCACGTCGGGATTGCCGGCGAAGGCGCGGGCGATCGCCACCCGTTGCTGTTCACCGCCGGACAGTTGCGCCGGATAATGGCGGGCGCGGGCGCCCAACCCGACCCGCTCCAGCAGCTCGAACGCCTGGCGGCGGGCATCGGCCTGACCGGCCAGCTCCAGCGGCAACATGACGTTTTCCAACGCGGTCAAACCGGGCAGCAGCTGGAAAGACTGGAACACGAAGCCGACCCGCTCCGCCCGCAGCAAGGCCCGGCCATCCTCGTCGAGCGCGCCAAGATCGACGCCCGCCAGCCAGACCCGGCCGCTGCTGGGCGCATCCAGCCCTGCCAGCAACCCGAGCAGGGTCGACTTGCCCGAGCCGGACGCCCCGACCACCGCCACACGCTCGCCCCGCCCGATACGAAAATCGACTGCGGTCAAAATGACCAGCGGCCCTTCCGGACTGACCACCTGCTTGCCCAAGTCCTCGACCCGGATCATGATATTGTTTGCCGAATCGTTCACTGCCAGACGGGCGCTTGGGTCGACCCCGCTTCCCGTCCCTTGCTCATGATCCACGCGCATTGACCCCTCTCCGATGACGAAAATCGATCATTCTCGCTGTTTGCCGCTGTTGGTGTGGTGGCTGCTGCTTTCGTTCCTGCCGGCGGCCCGCGCCGAAGAGCCGGTGATTCTGGTGCTGGGCGACAGCCTGAGCGCGGCCTATGGCATTCCGGTCGACCAGGGCTGGGTCAAGCTGCTGCAGGATCGGCTGACGGAACGCGGCTATCCCCATCGCGTGGTCAACGCCAGCATCAGCGGCGACACCACCAGCGGTGGCTTGAATCGGCTGCCGGCAGCGCTGGCGCAGCAGCATCCCGCCATCCTCATCCTGGAGCTCGGGGCCAACGACGGCTTGCGCGGCCAACCGCCGATGGCGATGGCGGCCAATCTGGCGCAACTGATCGAACTGGCCCAGAAGGCCGGCGCCCAGGTCCTGCTGGCCGAGATGCGGATTCCGCCAAATTATGGCCCGCTCTACACGCAAAAGTTTCAGGCAACCTTTGGCGAGGTCGCCCACCAGTATGCTATCCCGTTGATTCCCTTCATGCTCGATGGCGTCGCTGGCCACCCGGAGTTGATACAGGACGACGGTCTGCATCCGCGCGCCGCGGGGCAGCCTCGGATCCTGGACAATGTGTGGACGGTGCTGGAGCCGGTGTTGCGGCAGTGACGGACGCCGACTCGCCGGCTTGAAATCAGAACCAGCCGAACCGGCGGCAACCGGATCGATCCAGCCTCACAGCAACACCGGTTCCGGTTCCAGCTCCACCCCGAAAGTGCTCCGTACCGATGCCTGAATCGCCCGCGCCAGCCGCAGCACGTCTTCGCCGCGCGCCCCACCGCGATTGACCAGCACCAGCGCCTGACGCTCGTAGACCCCGACCGGGCCGAGATCCCGCCCTTTCCAACCACAGCGGTCGATCAGCCAGCCAGCGGCCAGTTTCACCGAACCCTCCGGCTGCGGATAGTACGGCAGTTCCGGAAAACGCGCGGCCAGCTCGGCGAAGGCGGCAACGTCCACCACCGGATTCTTGAAGAAGCTGCCGGCATTGCCGATGCGGGCCGGGTCGGGCAGCTTGCGGGTGCGGATCGCGATCACCGCGTCGGAAATGTCCTGCGCCGTCGGCTGGGCGATCCGGCGCGCCTCCAGCTCCTGCGCCACGTCGGCATAGCCGGTCGCCGGCCGCCAGCGCTTGGGCAGGCGAAATGTCACATGAGTGATCAGAAAACGCCCAGCGGCGGCCTTCTTGAACACACTATCGCGGTAACCGAACCGGCAGGCGTCCCGATCGAACGTCACCGCCGCGCCGGTCTCCAGATCGATCGCCTCCAACTGCTGGAAACGCTCGGCCATCTCCAGGCCATAGGCCCCGATGTTCTGCACCGGCGCGGCCCCGACCGTGCCCGGAATCAGCGACAGGTTTTCCAGGCCCGGCCAGCCCTGCGCCAGGGTCCAGCGTACCAAGTCGTGCCAGTTCTCACCCGCGCCGGCCCGCACCAGCCAAGCGTCGGCCTCTTCGCCGACCGGCTCCCGACCGGAAATCCGCACCTGCAACACCAGCCCGTCGAAGTCGCCGGTCAGCACCAGATTGCTGCCGCCGCCCAGCACGAAGCGCCGTCGAAGTCGCCATTCCGGATCGGCCATCAGCGTGGCCAGTTGCTCCGGCGCGTCGATCGCAGCGAACCAGGCCGCTCGCGCCGGCAGCCCGAAGGTATTGAAGCGCTGCAAAGACACCCCGCGCTGCAGTAACCCCTCGGTCATGAGTGCAACGCCTGGGCCAGATCGATCATGAAGCGATCGACCGCCTCGCGGGTCGTGTTCCAGGAACACATCAAGCGGGCACTGCCGACGCCGATGAAGGTGTAGAACTGCCAGCCCTGGGCGTGTAGCCGCTCGATCACCCTCGGATCCAGGGCCAGAAACACCGAATTGGCCTGGCGCGGAAACAGCGGTTCCAGGCCAGCAACCTCCCGCAGGCGCTGTTCGAGATAGGCGGCCATCTCATTGGCGTGGCGGGCGTTGTGCAACCAGGCCCCGCTGTCCAGCACCCCTAGCCACGGCGCGGCGATGAACCGCATCTTGGAGGCCAGTTGCCCGGCCTGCTTGCACCGCCAGGCGAAATCGGTCGCCAGCTCGCGATCGAAGAACAGGATCGCCTCGCCCACCGCCATACCGTTCTTGGTTCCGCCCAGACACAGCACATCCACACCAGCCTGCCAGCTCAATTGCGCCGGAGTCTTGCCCAGGGTCGCCACGGCATTGGCGAAGCGCGCGCCGTCCATGTGGATTTTCAAACTGTAATGGCTGGCCAGCTCCCGCAGCGCGTGCAGATGGTCCAGATCGTAGACCGTGCCCAGTTCGGTGGCCTGAGTCACGCTGATCACCTTGGGTTTGGGAAAGTGGATATCGGACCGACGGGTAATCAGCCGTTCCACCTCGACCGGATCGAGCCGTCCGTTCTCACCGCGGGCCGGCAGCAGCTTGGAGCCGTTGGAAGCGAATTCCGGCGCACCGCATTCGTCGGTCTCGATATGGGCGGTTTCCTGGCAAATCACGCTGTGATAGGACTGGCACAGCGCCGCCAGCGATAGGGCATTGGCCGCGGTGCCGTTGAAAACGAAAAACACTTCGCAATCGGTCTCGAACTGGTCGCGAAAACGGTCGGCGGCCTTCTGCGTCCACGGATCGTTACCGTAGGCGGGCGCATCGCCCTGGTTGGCGGCGAGCAGGGCATCCAGCGCTTCCGGGCAGATGCCCGAATAGTTGTCGCTGGCGAATTGACAGATGGGCTGGTCCATGGGGTCTCCCGCAAAAAAACCCGCCATGCGGCGGGTTCTTGGAAATCAATTGGTCTTCAGGCTGGCGCCGGCAGGGCAGTGCGCAGCTTCTTCATGGCGTTGGTTTCCAACTGCCGGACCCGTTCGGCCGAAATGTGGTACTCGGCGGCCAATTCGTGCAGGGTCGGTTTGTCGTCATTCAGCCAGCGTCGCCGGACGATATCGCGGCTGCGCGGGTCCAGCTGCTCCAGCGCCGCGCTCAAGCGGCTGGTGGTCTGCTCTTCCCAGTCGTCCTGCTCCAGCGCGTCGGCCGGGTCGGCCTGCTCGTCGCGCAAATAGGCAGCCGGGGAGAAACTCTCGGACTCGCCGTCGCCGTCCGTTTCCGGGATCGGGTCGAACGGTACGTCATGACCGCTCAGTCGCGATTCCATTTCCACCACGGTGTCGGCGCTCACGCCCAACTCCCGCGCCACGGTATTGATTTCTTCGCTGTTCATCCAGCCCAGCCGCTTGCGCGACCCACGCAGTTTGAAGAACAGCTTGCGCTGCGCCTTGGTGGTGGCGACCTTGACGATCCGCCAGTTGCGCAGGATGAATTCGTGAATCTCCGCCCGAATCCAGTGCACGGCGAACGACACCAGCCGCACCCCATGCGCCGGGTCGAAACGCTTGACCGCTTTCATCAGACCGACATTGCCTTCCTGAATCAGATCGGCCAGCGGCAACCCATAACCGATGTAACCACGAGCGACGTGCACCACGAAGCGCAGATGAGCCACGATCAGCCGTTGCGCCGCTTCCAGATCGTTGCGTAGCCGCAACCGCTGGGCCAGCTCCTGCTCTTCCTCAGCACTCAGCATCGGCACCCGATTGACCGCATGGATGTAGCTGTCCACGCTGTCGACCAGCGCCGGCAAATTCTGCATACGGGGAACCAGTGCAGTTGCTGTCATCGTCATTCTCTCCTCCCTATCACTCCAAACCTGTTGGAAGCTATTTTAGCACTCGCATTCTTGGAGTGCCAAACCTGCGCTGGAGTTCCCTGCGCCCGGTCAGTCGTCGTCCTCGCCGCCCAGCAGCGCAGCGACGAATTCGGCGGCGTCGAAGGGGCGCAGATCTTCGATGCTTTCGCCGACGCCGATAAAACGGATCGGCAACCCCAGGCGACGGGCAATGGCGAACACGATGCCGCCCTTGGCGGTACCATCCAGCTTGGTCAGGATCAGCCCGGTCACGCCCACCGCCTCATGGAACTGCACCGCCTGATTCAGCGCGTTCTGGCCGGTGCTGGCGTCCACCACCAGCCAGACCTCGTGCGGGGCGGCGGCATCCACCTTGCCCATCACCCGTTTGATCTTCTTCAGCTCTTCCATCAGATTGGACTGGGTGTGCAATCGGCCGGCGGTATCGGCGATCACGACCTCGATCTGCCGGGCCTTGGCCGCCTGCACCGCATCGAAAATCACCGAGGCGGCATCGGCTCCGCTTTGCTGGGCAATCACCGGAATCCGGTTACGCTCGCCCCAGACCTGCAACTGTTCGACCGCCGCAGCGCGAAAGGTATCGCCCGCCGCCAGCAGCACCGAATGGCCATCCTGCTGCAGCTTCTTGGCCAGCTTGCCGATGGTGGTGGTCTTGCCAGCGCCGTTGACCCCGACCATCAGGATGGCGTAGGGCCGGGCCGAACCGATCTGGAGCGGCTGGTCGCAGGGCGCGAGGATGGCGCGCAATTCGTCGTGCAAGGTCTGTAGTAAGGCCGGCGCGTCATTCAGTTGCTGGCGCGAAACCCGCTCGGCCAGATGTTTCATCAACTGATGGGTCACCTCCACCCCGACATCGGCCATCAGCAGCCGGCTTTCCAGTTCCTCCAGAGCATCGTCGTCCAGCTTCCGGCCGGCGAACAGACTGCCCAAACCGGACACCAGATTTTGGCGGGTGCGCCGCAAACGGTCGCGCAGGCGGGAAAAACGCTCGGGCTTGGGCTCGACCGATTCGGTCGATTCGACCGCCGGCTCGGGCGGGCGCTCCTTGCCAAACGGCAGGCGGATGGGGCGGTTCAACACCTCGAACAGGCTGGATTTCTTGCGTTCTGGGGTTTCGTCGGTCATGGTGAATTCGTTATATGCGATCGGCAATGGCCAGACCTATCGTAGCAGTTCGGCCAGTCTGGCGCAGTCACTACCCTGCCCTCGCCCGCACGCTCGAAAATCGACGCGCTTGATCGCAGACCCGAACCCAATGGAAACTGTCGAATCTTCAGACCCGCTCAGCGAATCGTGCCATGAACCGACGCGATCACCACACGCCCAGCCAGCTCCGCATCATCGCCGGCCAGTGGCGCACCCGACAACTGGAATTCCCCGACCTGCCAGGGTTGCGCCCGACTCCGGACCGGGTGCGGGAAACCCTGTTCAACTGGCTGGCTCCCGTCCTGCCCGGCGCGCGTTGCCTGGACCTGTTCGCTGGCAGCGGCGCGCTCGGCATCGAAGCCCTGTCGCGCGGGGCGGCGGAGGTGGTGCTGGTCGAACAACACCCGGTTGCGGTTCGCGCCCTGCACGCCAATCTGGCGCGGTTGCAAGCCGCTCACGCCCAGGTCGAGATGGCCGATGCGCTGGCCTGGCTGCGCCAGCCGGCCACGCCGTTCGACATCGTGCTGCTCGATCCGCCGTTCGGACAGGGGCTGTTAGAACCGGTCTGCGCGGCGCTGGAGGCCGGCGGCTGGCTGGCCGACAGCAGCTGGATCTACCTGGAAGCAGAACGGGATCACACCAAGCTGCCGCTGCCCACCCACTGGACGCTGTATCGCGAAAAGGTCGCCGGCATGGTCAGCTATCGGCTGGCGCGACGGCACGCTCCAGCCGCCGATCCCATCGCCGGCCAATCCCGGTCGCACGGTTGCCTTGCCGACGATGTTTTCTGATAATTCATGCAACTGTCATCATCTCCGGGAACCCACATGTCCGTCGTCGCCATCTATCCGGGCACTTTCGATCCCATCACCAACGGTCATGCCGACCTGGTGGAACGCGGCGCTCGCATGTTCGACCGACTGGTCGTCAGCGTCGCCGCCAATCCCAACAAACAACCGCTGTTCTCGCTGGAAGAGCGGGTGGCGCTGGCTCAGGAAGTGGTGGCGCATTTACCGCACGTCGAGGTGCGCGGCTTCGACACGCTGTTGGTCAACTACGCCAACAGCATCGGCGCCAACGTCCTGATGCGCGGCTTGCGCGCCGTTTCCGATTTCGAATTCGAGTTTCAGCTGGCCAGTATGAACCGCCGCCTGGATTCGCGGATCGAATCCATCTTTTTGACCCCGGCCGAGCAGTACGCCTTCATCTCGTCCAGCCTGGTGCGGGAAGTCGCCAAACTGGGCGGCGATATCGCTCCGTTCGTCCATCCCAAGGTGGTAACGGCGCTGGCGACCAAATTCGCATCGCTCAAATAGAATAGTTGAGTAGAATGCTAGGTAATCCGGTCCGACTCGTGACGATCGCGCCGGGTTTTCATGTATCGACCGCCGGACCCAAACCGGCGGCCAATCGAATAGAACCATGAGGAGTCAACCATGGCACTGATGATCACTGACGAATGCATCAATTGCGACGTGTGCGAGCCCGAGTGTCCGAACGAAGCGATCTTTCAAGGCGAAGAGATCTATGAGATCGACCCCAATCTCTGCACCCAGTGCATTGGGCACTTCGACACCCCGCAATGCATCGAGGTCTGCCCGGTGGACTGCATCCTGCCGGATCCGAAGCATTCGGAAACCCCCGAGCAGTTGCAGGCCAAGTACGAACGGCTGACCAGCGTCGCCTAACCTTCCCCCCGCGCCGCCCCCGCCAAACCGGGGGCGAAAAAACCATCTCCCCGGCCTCAGCGCCCGGCCTTCAACCGCTGCCAGTACTGGTCGTAAACCGGCAGGGCCGCGCCTACGTCAGTCTGGAATTCGACGTTCTTCAGATCGGCATCGGATGGATAGACGGTCGGATTGTTGCGAACCTTCTCAGGTAGCAGCTTGATAGCAGCCAGATTGGGCGATGAATAGCCGACCTCCTCGCAGATCTGCTTGGCGATCTCCGGCCGCAGCACGAAGTCGATGAAGCGATACGCACCGTCCAGGTTCTTGGCGCCGGCGGAAATCACCAGACTGTCCATCCATTGCATGGCTCCTTCCCGCGGATAGACGTAGCGGATCTTGGGATTTTCCCGGCTGGCCTGATAGGCTTCGCCGTTCCACAGCATCCCCGCCATCACTTCCTGCGACAGGAACTTGGTCTTGGGCGATTCGGCATCGAACACCCGCACGTTGGGCATGATCTCGGCCAGTTTTTCGTAGGCGGCGCGAATCTGATTCTCATCGGTGGTGTTGATCGAATATCCGGTCACCTTGAGCCCCATCGAAAACACTTCGCGCATGTCGTTCAGCAGCAACAGCTTGTTCTTGTAGGCCGGATCCCACAGATCCGCCCAGCCGGTCAGCTTGCCAGACGCGACCTTGGCTTCGTTGTAGGCGATGCCGGTGGTACCCCACAGGTAGGGAATGCTGTACTGGTTGTCGGGGTCGTAGGGTTGGTTGAGCAGGCGCGGGTTGAGATTGCCGAAGTTGCTCAGGCGGGACTTGTCCAGCGGCTGCAGCAACCCTTCGCGGCGCATCCGGTCCACATAGTAGGTGGAGGGCACCAGCAGGTCGTATCCTTCGCCTTTGACGGTCTTGACCTTGGTGTACATGGCCTCGTTGCTGTCATAGGTCGAATACTGCACCTTGATGCCGGTTTCCCGGGTGAACTGCTGCAACACTTTCTTGGGCAGATATTCCGCCCAGTTGTAGACCACCAGGGTCTGAGGTTCGGCAGCGCCGGCGATGCTGGCGCCCAGCAACAACAAACTGACGAGCAGGGTTCGAAGCATGGCGTAATCCTCGCAGATGGCAGACGCGCGCAAGTTTAGCAGCATCCTCCCCGTCCCCGTTGAGCGCGCTGCCGGAAAGCGACCGGAGTCCCGCTATGCTTAGCGGAGGATGACTGCTTCGAATCATGGGTTTCCACCATCGGGAGCATAGGCGATGGATACATCATCACAAGTGGGAATGCGCGTCTTACTGGTAGGAGCGACCGGCCTGATCGGCGGGCATTGTCTGAAAGCGCTGCTGTCCGACGATCAGATCGGCGTGGTCACCGTCTTCAGTCGTCGAGCGCTGGCGTGCTCGTCGCCAAAAGTGCGGGTCCATATCGTGGATTTCGACCATCTCAGCGACCACGCCAAGGCGATCGACGCCGATGCGGTGCTGTGCTGTCTCGGCACCACTCATCGCGCGGCGGGCTCGCCGGAAGCCTTTGCCAAGGTCGATCACATCTATGTGGCCGAACTGGCCCGTCTGGCGGCGGCGCGGGGCGTGCCTCGCTTCCTGCTGGTCTCCACGGTCGGGGCCGACCCTCGGTCGCCGGTCTTCTACAGCCGCGTCAAGGGCCGCGCCGAAGCGGACGTCAGCGAACTGCCCTTTCAGGCGGTCCATATCCTGCGCCCTTCGCTGCTGCTGGGCGAGCGCCAGGAATCCCGGCCGCTGGAGGACTGGAGCCAGCGTCTTGCGCCGCTCTGGTCCTGGTTCACTTGGGGACCGTTCCGCCATTATCGGCCGGTCGCGGCGGAAACCGTGGCCGCCCGCATGGTGGAGTTGGCCAAAAGCGCCCAGGACGGGGTGCACTTCCACTATTTCGACGACTGAATCGCTCGATGGCTCGGGCAATCGACATCCGACCCAGACGATCAGCGGCATTCGACTGGTTCTTCATTCTGCTGGCGGCGATCGCCGGACTGTCGGCCCTCCAACCGGCGGCGGCCAAGCAGATGTACCAATATCAGGATGCCAGCGGAGCCTGGGTCTTTGCCGACCGCCCGCCCGCCGACGCCAACACCCCGGTGACGGTGAAGCCCCTGCCGGTCAGCGAGTTGCCGGCCAAGGTCAGCATCCGCAATCGGGGCACGACGGACGCCCCGGTCCTGGTGGCGGTCAACGATTATTACGGTCCCATCCAGGTGGAGATCACCGCCGAGCGCTTGCGGAATATGCGCACCGATCCTCCGCTACCGGCGCGGGTGGTGGTGCCGGCCCGTTCGGAAGTGGTGGCGGTCACCTTCCACCCCACCGGACCCGGTTGGGGCTATGCCTACCACGCCCGCGCCGTGCTGGGCGATCCCGCCGCCGAGCATCGGCCCGAGCAGCCCTATGCCCCGCCGTTCGCTCCAGGCCAGCATTTTCGCATTACCCAAGCGTTCGACGGCGCGTTCAGCCACCAGCATCCACAGAGTCGTTACGCAGTGGATATCAGCCTGCCGCTGGGTACGCCGGTTTGGGCTGCCCGCGCCGGCGTGGTGATGGAAATCGCCGACGATTTCCTGGATGGTGGCACCGATCCCAAATACCAGACCCGCGCCAACGCTGTGCGAATCCTGCACGACGACGGCACCATGGCGGTGTACGCCCATCTCCACCCCGATTCGGTGCGAGTCGCGCCCGGCGCGCGAGTGGCGCGCGGCACCTGGCTGGCCAACTCAGGCAATACCGGGTTTTCCACTGGCCCGCATCTGCATTTCGCCATTCAGCGCAACGCCGGAATGGAACTGGTCGCCGTGCCGTTCGAATTCGCCGACCGCGACAACCACGGTTTCACCCCAGTTGAAGGGATGCAGCTGACCGCTTATTGAAGCTGGACGCACAACCCTCCGCCCGCGCCTCAATTCGGCAAGGGCGTCGGCGGCAGCTCGGTGCTCGGGTCTTCGTGGATCAGAATATCGGCGTTGGGGAAAGCCGCCAGGATCGACGCCTCCACCTC
>RXIW01000011.1 GCA_003989065.1 Candidatus Competibacteraceae bacterium | reverse complement strand
GTCGGGGCGACCATCAAGCAGTACAGCGACACCATTGCCGCCGGCCTTGTCATCTCCCAAAGTCCAGCCGCCGGTGCTCAGGTGGCCGTGGGTACCTTCGTCAGCCTGACGGTGTCCTTGGGGAAAGCTGGCGTCGTCACCGTGCCCAATGTCACCGACCAGCTGGAGGCGACGGCCAAAACCACTTTGCAAAATGTCGGGCTCTCTCCGGGAACGACCCTGACCGAACCCAGTACGACCATTTCGGCCGGTAATGTCATTCGCACCGACCCAGTGGCCGGAACGCAAGTCAACATCGGATCGACCGTCAATCTCATCGTTTCCAGCGGTTTCTCGCAGCCTCAGGAAGTCGCCGTCCCCAGTGAAGTGATCGGCATGACCGTCGATGACGCCAGGGCCGCGTTGTTTGCGGTGGGCTTGTTCCAGGTCGGCACCGTCACGGTGAAGTCCAGCGCCACCATTCCCGCAGGCAGGGTCTCCGATCTGGTTCCGGCAGCTGGAACGCCTGTCGCCTATGGCACGACCATCAACCTGTTCGTGTCCTCGGGTTCGCAACCGCCTGTGGCGACGCCGAATGTCGTCGGCTTGAGCCTCGATGCGGCGACTGCCAGCCTCAACGCAGTGGGCTTGCAGGTCGGCCTTGTCACCCGACAGACCAGCAACACTGTCGAAGAAGGGCACGTCATCAGCCAAAACCCGCTGATGACCGCCTTGGTGCCGGTGGGTTGGCCGGTCAATCTGGTGGTCTCGCTCGGTCCCATTCCCGAAGATCCGAACGCCCGTCCGCAGACTACGGTTCCCGATGTCAGCGGCATGACGCTCGCCCAAGCGACCACCAAGCTGATCACGAATCTGTGTCCTCCCACACCGCCATCGACACAATCGACGGCCTGTTCCTTGCGAGTCGGCCTCGTTTCCAATCAGCGCAGCCAAGACGTGCCAGCCGGGCAAGTGCTACGGCAGAATCCGCCAGCGGGTTCCACCGTGCCGGTGGGTAGTTCGATCAACCTGGTCATTTCCTACGGGCCTTATGCCTACGGACTGCTCAGCGGACCGGCCTACATCACCAACTACGTCGGCAACACCGTATCCGTCATCAATCCGGAAAGCGATCTGGTGATCGACAACATCCCGGTGGGTATCAGCAACATGGGACCCAGCGGCATCGCGATCAATCCTGACGGAACGCGGCTCTATGTCGCCAACCGCTCGCGCTCCGGCCGGAGTGCGGGTTCGCTCTCGGTGATCGACCTGACCGAACGCAAGGTGATCGCGATCATCCCGGTCGGCGTATCGCCGCTGGGGGTGGCCGTCGACCCCACCGGTCAACGGGTGTTCGTCGCCAACGAAGGCAGCTTTAGCATGTCGGTCATCGATACTGCCACCAATCAACCGCTGGTTGACTTGGGCATCCCCGGCCTGTCGGCCAATCCCTACCCGCGCGGCGTGGCGGTTCATCCCAATCCGACGCGGCCGCTGGTCTATGTCACCAACCGGACGGTCAATTCGGTCTCCGATGATGCCGCCAATCCCTATCCCGATCAGTGCGACGCACTGGTGGCGCGTCCGCCCATCAACGTCAATCCTGATCAATGCGTGGGTTCGCTGTCGATCTTCGACACGGAATTGAAAGCCCAGGTCGGCTCGGTGGCGGTGGGTATGGCGCCTGAAGGCGTTGCAGTCCACCCCAACGGTATGCTGGTCTACGTCGCCAATTCCGGTGACCGGACGATTTCGGTCATGGAAACGATCTTCAACCAGGTCGTCGGCGTCATCACCCTGGATGAGTTCGGTGGTGCGCCACCGCCGCTGGTGCCACGCGGCGTCGCGGTCAGCACGGACGGCAATCGACTGTATGTCACGGACGGTGCGGGTAGCCGACTGTTCATCATCGACATCATCGCCAACCATGCCGTGGTGAGCATCGTACCGACCGGCCAGAAACCCTATGGCGTCTCGGCCAGCCCCTATATCGGCACGGAAGACGGCCAGCCGGTCTATCAGGTCTATGTCGCCAACGAAACCGACAATACGGTATCGGTGATCAAGGATGGCCCGAACAACCAAGCCGAAGTGATCGCCACCATACCGGTTGGCCAAGATCCGTGGGCCTTCGGTCAATTTGTCGGCCCGCTGGCGACAGTGGCGGCTCCGACCTTCGCTCCGCCAGGTGGCGCGTATCAATCCGGGGTCAAGGTCACGATCAGCACGACCACGTCAGGAGCTGCCATTCGCTACACCACCGATGGCAGTACGCCAACCTCGACCTCTGGTACTTTGATCGAAAGCGGTCAAACCATCCTGGTGACGACATCCGGCGTTAGCGGTACGGTGGTGCTGAAAGCCGTCGCTTTCAAGGAAGGCTGGGCTGATTCGGCAGTGACCGAAGCGTCTTATCAGATCAACAGGCAGTTCTAACCTGAGCAAACCATAGGGGCAGCGTACCCGGTCAGCACGACCGGAGTTGCCCATCATCAAGGCCGCGAACCTCAATCGCGGCCTTTTTTATTGGCGCTTGAACGGTTCCTTTCCGCCAATCTTATGCAGGAGGTTTCCTGTACGCCGCTCTTTCAAGCAGCTGAAGAGAAGAGGAAGAGCTATCGTCGGCATCGGCCAACCCTCGCCAAGACAGCAAGCCAAGACATGCAAAGCTTCGAAGTGGAAGCCGTATCGCTGATACAGCGCTCAATGCGGAAAGGCGGATCCAGATAGCGAGAGTGCAAATCGACCGGGGAGTAAGCCCACTACAGCAACGCTACTGGCCATACTGAACCGAATGTCATTGGACGTTGGCAGAACAACCCTGCCGGCCAACGGCTTTTCCATATGCCACATGCAGAGGGGCTGCTGACGCAGAATGCCACCCAAAAAACAGTGAAGTGAAGCGAAGGCATAAAAAAACCGGCGGGATTGCCGCCGGTTCTAGAAGTCAGGATGGTGGAAGAAAGCGATCAGCTCCGACAGCCTCCAACCACCATTTCCGATATCACTGGCTCACCACTGGAGGCGCCACCGAGATCTTGACCGTCTCGCTGAGCACATCAGGACCCACAGTGGAGAGATAGAAGTCCACGCTGCCATCGGAAGGTAAGTCGTTGACGTTCAGCACCAGCTTGGCGTACCCCCCACCACCGGTCGCCACTGTGTCCGGCGAGACCGAAGCGGTCGGCGAATGCAGATTGGCGGTCGCACGCGCAGCAACGGCAGCGTTGGTCTTGGTATCAAGATCGGCTATCAACGTTTTCTGCGTAGCGCATTTGACCGGATCCCGGTCATTAGGCTCCCCAGCTACATCCGTGATTACCTGATCACAGACGCCTGGATTGGCGGCTTCGAACGCATCCAAGGTTGCTTGTGCCGCGATCACCGCCTCTTCCGCCTGAATCGCTGCCGATTCCGATGGATTGTTGATGACGATATCTACCGAGATCGGCACGCCCGGCAACGGAGTACGCCGCAACACACCGCCCGACATGACACCACCATCCAACAACTGGAGAGTGACTGGCAAAGTAAGGGCTGCGCCGACATCGACCACTGCACTGGCCGTCACCAAAGTCGGCCACGGATTGGCGTCCGGACTCGGTATCAGTGCCGCTATCTGCTGGGTCAGATCCGCTGGCGAGGTAATGGTCAAAACGCTGTTATCCGGAGTCCCCAGATACCAGTGGGTCATGACCGCGCCGACTTTGCCGCCATTGGATTCGGCCGTCACCATGAACCGCCGACCGACTTGGCTGGCTGGATAGTTCATGACCGTGCTCGCCGTCCCATTATCATCGGTCATCACCACGCTCTGATTGCTGTCGGTATTCAGGATATTGCCCTTGTGAGGCGCGCAACCGACCGTATACCAGACATTGGCACCGACATTCTGACTGACCTGATTGAATGGCTCGTTGACCACCAGCATGTTGCCCGAACGTCCGGTAATGAGGCGGCTACCGACATGGTATTCCAGCCGCCCCTCCGATGGCAGGCTGTTGATGGTGCTCGGGTTGGAATTAATGACTTCCGGATCCTGCAGCACCAGCAAACACAAGGGATCGGCGATCGCCCAAGACACTCCATTGGGCACCACGAACGGATTCAGCGTATCACCCGTTGCACGAGAAGCTGTGCGATTGGGAGCGTAGAAAGCGTAGCCGCCCTCCACCGGATCACCGTTGTAACCGGTAATGGCAAACTGGCCATGGCCTTGATCAGGATACCGATTCTTGAGCATGTCCAGCGGCGAATCGATCAACCGGAAGGTGATCGGCGTACCTGCCGGCGGCGGATTGCCATAAGGATCGCTGGCGATGACCGAAATCGTGCGGCTATAGACCCCATTCCAGACATTGCCGCAGGAATCATTGCCATTGCACTGGCCACTTACCGCGATGAGATTATTGGCGCTGGCAAACACCGCCCCCGCAAACGGCCCGGTAAAGGTGAGCGAGTTAATCGCGCCCGTCCCGATCGATACCATGGCGTAGTTGGTGATTCCCGCCTGGATACCGTTATCCACGTTGTTGTCGGCGCGATCAGCCGTAGCGGCGATCAGAACCGTACCCGGCAGGGAGCCGCTGTGAATGGACAAGGTCGCCAGTCCACCGATCAAGCCGGTGACCACCTCAGAGCCTTGCTGAGCGGTTCCGTCGACACCGGTCGTGCTCAACCATTCACCGCCATTGGGTCGATTCGGCATCATCTGCACTTTCAGCGTGTTATGCCCCACCGGTTGCTGGATGGGCTGACCGTAATCATCGGTCACCTGGACCTGGAACACTTTGAAAGTGTTCTGCGTCACAGAGGTCGTCCCCAAGGGATTGTTCTGAATATAAACTGGCGCGGTATCCATGATGAACGAGACCGCTCCTGGCACCGGCGTGCTCGAAGTCGAACCGCTGCCTCCGACCACATCGATCGACAAATAAACCGTGGTGACTTTACTGTTAACAGGGTCAGTTGCTGAAGCGACCAGTACAACCGTTCCTGGGCTACTGGTACTGCTGAAATGGAATGTCACAATCCCGGTCGAATCCGCGAAAGCCAGTTGACGATAGGCTTTGGGCACGGTCGCAGTCGGCGGACAGGTCGCGCCTGTCGGGCATACTTCATGGTCTGAATCACCATCCAGATAATACAGCGCGCCGCTACTCAAACCCGACACTATGGCTACATTGACCGGAGTCGCCAGAACGCTGCCGTTCCGGGTGACCTTCACGCTAACGGTATTGGTGTAAGGCCCACCGATATTGGGCGTTACATTGAAGATGTTGATCGGCAGGGTGGTCGCATCGGCGGTCATCGAAATCGTCATCGGACTGATTCCGGTAAACCCGCCGCCACCGGCGTGGGCCGATTCCATCCCCCAGCCTATCCACACCATCGCCAACAGGGCCAAGCCTGTCAGCCTCATCAATTTATCTATCTGCAATCGCATGTGTTCTCACTCCCCGCACAACTTGTTCGACTAACGTTCAGCAAGCGCGCCTTCTTTCAAGATCTGTGGCGTCACGAAGATCAACAATTCGCGCTTGGTGATGGCATCGGAACTCTTCTGGAAGAGATAACCCAGCAGCGGAATATCGCCCAGCAAAGGCACCTTCTGTCCTCCATTGGTCTTGTTCTGCTCGAACACGCCGCCCAACACCACGGTTTCCCCATTGTTCACCAGAACCTGCGTTTCGACCTTGCGGGTGTCGATACTCGGCACCGACCCTCCTCCGGCCTGCGGCACATTGACTCCAGGCGTATCCTTCTGCACCACCAGATCCATACGGATACGATCATCCGGGGTAATCTGCGGCGTGACCTCCAGCTTCAGAACGGCATCCTTGAAGGAGGTGCTGGTTCCGGTGTTCGCCGATGAGGTCGAATAGGGAATCTGAGTACCCTGCAGGATGCTTGCCTTCTTCAGATCGGCCGTCACCACCCGTGGATTGGAGATCACTTCACCCTTCGCTTCGGCCTGCAAAGCGGACAATTCCAAATCGACCAAGTAATCCGCGCCCAAGATCGACAAGGCGATACTGGCTGGATTGCCAAGGGCTGGGGTCGCCGGCATATTGACGCCTAAGCGGGAAGCAAGATCCGGAATGGCTACAGGATAAGGTTGGCCTGTTGCGATCAGATTATTAGCCGCGCTATTGACGATATCATTGGTTCCCGTCAGATTGCCGGAGACAGCACCGACATTGTTGCCGCTCTGCCCTACCCCGGTCACGCCGAACCGTACCCCGATATCCTTGGCAAAATCCGTACTGGCGATCACCAGGCGCGAATCGATCATCACCTGCTTGGTCGGCCGATCCAGCTTGGTCACCAGGTTGCGCACTTCCTCCAGTCTATCGGGTATATCCTGGACAATCAGCGTATTGGTGGCCTCGTCGGCGACGACATTCCCTCGCGGAGAGAGCATGGATTGCCCTTTTTCACCTGCCTTCTTGAGCAGATCGGCCAACGTCTGCGCTTTGGCGTAATTGACCTGGATGATCTCGTTGCGCAACGGTACCAGCTCCTGCACGCTCTTGCGCGATTCCAGCTCCAGCTTCTCGCGAGCGGCCAGCTCCTCGGTTGGAGCAATGAATACCACATTGCCGTTTTGGCGCATGGCCAAGCCCTTGGTCCGTAAGATGATATCCAGGGCCTGATCCCAAGGCACATTCTGCAGGCGCAGAGTCAGATTACCCTTCACGCTATCGCTGACCACGATGTTCAAACCGGTGAAATCCGCCAGGATCTGCAGGATCGCCCGCACCTCGATATCCTGGAAATTCAACGAAAGCAAATCACCCTTGTATTTTTTCTTGGAGGGGTCGAGCTGGGCTTCCTTCTCTTCCTCTTCCGAGGATTTCTGTGGTGGGCGCACCTCGATTACGTAGAGATCGTTGGCTTGATAGGCCAGATACTCGAACGGCGGATTCGGCTTGATGGTCAGCTGGGTGCTGCCGTTCTTGTTCAGCGCTTCTACGACCGTCACCGGCGTGGCGAAATCCGTCACGTCCAATCGCCGCTCTTGGCCACGCGGCAGGCCCGCGCCCTGGAAGTCGGCGATGATCTGGTTACCCTCTTGCCGTACGTCCACCGCGATGTTGGGATTGGAGAGTTTGAGCGTGATCACGCCCTGCCCAGCCGGACCTCGCTTGAAATCCACATCAGTGACGCGCTTTGGCGATACGACCGGCGCCTCGGAACGCTTCGGCGCCGCTGCCACCACCGAACTGACAGGAGTCGTCGCCAGCGTCCTGGCCGCCGCCACCCCCGCGTTCTCCAGGGTCAGCAGCACTGTCTTGCCTTGCACCTGCACCTGGTAGGGCACCATCCGCGCCAGATTCAGCGAGGCGCGGGTCCGGTCGGATCCTTCCAGCACGCTGATCCGGTCGGCTACGCCAACATTGATGTTCTGTTGTCGGGAGCTCAAGCCGTTGGTCGTATCCAAAAAATCGAGCACGATCCGCGCTGGCTCGTTGATCGTGAAGCTACTCGGCGGCCCCTTGGGCGCCTCCGACAACTGGAAGCGGATCTGCAGACGGTTGCCCGCCAACGGGCTGATGTCCACGGCCTGCAACACTGGTTGTCGCTTGGCTGTTTCGATATCAGCTGCCGTCGCTTCGGTCCAAGCTCCTCCCAACACGACCCCCCAGACCAGGCCGATGACCATCAGCCAGCGCGGTAGCCACCCTCCACCTGCTCGCCGGTCATATTGACCTTCGTTCGTGGACCTGCTTGTCATGACACTGCCCCCTCAATCTATTGGGTAAGCGACAAGAACGCATCCCGTTCCTGCCAACGCCCGGGCCCATCCGGAACGATCTCCTTCAAATCAACCCGCTGTTCCGTAACATTGATGATCTTGCCATGATTGGTGCCCAAGTAATTGTTTTTTTGAACCCGGTGCACGACACCATCGGGAGCCAGAATCAACGCCCATAATTGATCGCTGCCCCCCATGCGGAAGGTTCCCATCATCTTGAGCGACCCCAAAGAATATTTTTCGAGCTCTTCCCTGACCCGATTCGGATCGGGCCGTACCCCAGTATAGTTGGAGCTTGGAGCTCCTCCACCGGCCTGCGTCAACTCCAATTCCTCTTCCTGAGCGAATGGCGACACCACAAATGGATCTTTAATACCTTGAGCAGTATAGGAAAATGGAGTATATGGCTTGATTTCCGGCGGCGGATCGGGTTTTTTGATCGGCGTGGTCCGCTTGGTCTCCTCCACAAATTGCTGGACCTCGCTCAGATCCTGTTGGGCACAGCCTGCCAAGATGACCAAGACTGCTCCCACCGCCCAGGCGCCGCGTCCGGATGCCCGGATAAAACCGGGACGAAAGCGCGTGTTCATTTCTTGCCCGCCCCCTTCTGCCGACCACCTGGAGCATTGCCGCTCTCGCCCTCATCCATATAGCGATAGGTCTGTAAAGTCGCCTGGATCGTCAACGGCTCCATCCCCCCTTTGCCACCCTTGCCCTTGCTATCCGTTCTAGTCAGTGTTGCGTTTTCCAAGGTCACAATCCGCGAAAGCGCCGCGACTCCACTGACGAACGCTCCGAATTGATGATAATTGCCTGTGGCCTTGATGGTGATCGGTTTCGCCGCATAAAAATCCCGAGGTTGCTCGGCCTCGGGTTTGAACAATCCGAACTCCAGACCATTCTTTTTTCCGGTATTGGATACGTCTTCCAGCAAGTCCGGCATTTCCGTACCAGTCGGTAATTGCCGCAGCATCACTTCCAAATCGGCTTCCATCTGCTTGAGCTGCTGGCGAAACGATTCAAGATTGGCCGCTACCCGCTGCTTCTCGATGAATTCCTGTCGCAGTTGCTGCTCCTGGCGCGTCACTCGGTCCAACTCTTCAAGCTGGTCGTTCGTGAAGAAATAATACCCCGCCCCAATCACAGCCGCGAAGACCAGCACGACCAAAACCATCTTTCCGGCCAGCGGCCATTCGCCTGCTTCCCGGATATCGATGTCACTGAAATTGATCTCGGACAGATTCATGACTTGGCCTCCGCGCTTGCCTCAGCCACATCCGGCTTGAGCGGAACGATCAACTCGAATACCCGAGCCTGGACGTTGTTCACCGGTCGGGTTTCGATAATCTGCAGGGATGGCTCGCCAAACAGATTGGAATCCCGAATGCTGCGCATGAATTCGGAGATGATGATGTCGGACAGGGCAATGCCGTTGAGGGTGACCCGGTCACCGGTGATGGTCAGGGAATTCAAGAAAATATCCTGGGGAATCAAGCGGACCAGACCATCCAGCAGACGTACTCGGCCAGGACGGCTTGCCTGCAACTTCTGGATGACGTTGAGGCGCTCCACCAGCTGATTGCGAGCTTTCTGCAGGGCTTGCAGCTCTTCGGCGGCTTTCTTCAGACGGGCGATCTCACCGCGCAGGTAATCGTTACGCTCCTGCTGGTATCTGATCCGATCGTCGATATCGACATATACCCCGTACATGACGCCAGCGGCAACCAACGCCGCTGCAATCAGCATTCCGATCAGCTCCTGCCGTCGTTTGAGTCGGCGCGCTTCGCGCCAGGGCAGCAAATTGATGCGCGTCATGTCAGCCAAAGCTCCTCATGGCCAGCCCACCCGCCACCGCCAACAACGGCGCATCACGCAGTAAAGCGCTGCTGTTGACCTTCGCTGCACTCCCCATATTCTTGAAGGGATTCGCGACGACCGTCGTGATGCCCAATACGTCCGCGACCACCCGGTCCAATCCGACGATCATGGCCCCGCCACCAATCAGGACGATACTGTCTACAGTATAGCGACCCGATGCGAACTGATCCGAGGAAAAAAAGAACTGCAAACCATGGCCAATTTGCTCAGCCAGCATTTGCTTGAACGGTTCCAGGACCGTCGCGGCAAAGTCGTCGGCCACTTGTCCAGAACGTTTGGCCTGTTCAGCCTGTTCTCGGGGCAAACCATAGATCTCGGCAATCCGAACAGTGAGTTGATCACAACCGAATCCCTGCTCGCGGGTGAAAATGACGCGTTCTCCCTGCAGGATGTATAGATTGGTGATGGTCGCTCCGACATCGACTAGCGCTGTCAGGCTTTCGCGCGCCTTGCTCAAACTCAGCGGCCCGCCTTCGCTTGGTCTGGGCAGGGTGTCCATCAGCAGCCGAAACGTGTTTTCCAAGGCATAAGCCTCGACATCCACGACTATCGGAATCAGGCCAGCTTCCTTGAGGGCAGCTTCCCGCGCATCGACATTTTCCTTACGAGTGACTACCAGCATCACATCCTGCATGTCGCTACTGGCTTGGGATACCCCCTTCACTTCGAAATCCAGGTAGACTTCCTCGACCGGATAAGGAATGTATTGGGAGGCCTCGAACGGAATGTTGGTCTCGATGTCGCTTTCGCTGAAGTTGGCTGGCATCGGCACGGTGCGGGTGATCACGCCAGAGGTCGGCACCGCGATCGCGGCGCGGCGCACCCGGGTACCCGAATTGCGCCACGCCCGCTTGATCACCTCGCCAACCATCTCGGGGTCGGCAGGATTGCGGTCTTCCATCATACCCTCCCCCAAGGGCTCGATGGCGAAGGCCTCAACCCGATATCGTGGTCCGGAGCGGCTCAATTCGACCAGCTTGACCGCTGAGGGACTGAGATCGATACCCAGAATGGGTTCTTTACGGTTGAACAGAGCCAAGTTACGCTTCCTCAACTAGTTCAGTGTGAACGAATCCAATCCCGCTCCCGTGGAATATAGCAAACAACCCTGTCCGGAACATCGGGAAGTTCTAGCCCACTCTGGCGACCTTGCCACGCTTGCCGAACCCAACGGTTCAGCCAAAGTCCCTTGCTCCACCCCACGAACGCGCGTCGTTATTCTGATCCGGCGGCAACCCCTCTCCTGTTGTTGCCCCTCCGCCACAATGGAATCTTCGGAGTGACCCATGGCCCACCGCCATCGTGAAGTATATCGATTAAAAACCCAGTTGGCTCAGGAATGCGCCAGAATCATGGCCGCGGAAGGCATCCGGGACTTCCGAACCGCCAAGCGCAAAGCCGCGCTTCGCCTTGGACTCACCGACAAGGCTGCACTACCGGACAACGCCGAGATCGAGCAGGCCCTGCTCGACTATCAGCGGCTGTTCTACGCCGACCGCCAAGCGGCTTGCCTGCGCAGCTTGCGCGAAACCGCCTTGGAAGCCATGCGTTTCTTCGCGCTTTTCCGCCCTAAACTGGTCGGCTCGGTGCTCAGCGGGACAGCCGATACTCATACCGACATTCAGCTACACGTATTCGCCGATACGCCCAAAGATATCTGGATGTTTCTGACAGAGCATCGCATTCCTTTCGCAACCACTGAGCGCCGTCTCAAACTGGGCAACGGTGACACGGCCTGCCTGCCGGTCTTCCGTTTCGACGCCGGCGAGCACTCGATCGATCTCACCATATTTGCGCCATTGGCTGAGCGGGAGGCCCCGCGCAGCCCGATCGACGGCCGGCCGATGCGACGGGCCGGCCCAGCCGAAGTTCAGGCTCTTCTGACCGAAGATTACACCTGAACGTCACTCCTGTATCGGCAACGATAGTATTCTGATTTTAGCATCTACTAGGCGTATCTTTCGCATCAGCTGGGAGACGACGACAAATTTGCATCGTACGATCCCCTTCGCCCACCTGCTCGCCGTGATGAATTCCATCCAGCTTACGCCTTGACCGCTTGCGGATGGGTATCCACGAAGTGCTTCAACACCAGCTTCAGCTTCAGCGCCTTTTCGGCATGGCCATGCTGGCGCGCACTCTCGATGTCGTCCACGATGATGCGTTTGATCATCGGAACCCCTTCCGGGCTATGCACCAGATAGCTGCCCATCTCCAAGGCCGCCATTTCCGGCAGATGCTCATGCTGGGCGATGGCCTCAATCTCTTCTTCGGTCAGGTCGCTCAATTCCACGCAATCTTCATAAGTCAACATGGTTTTTTCTCCTCTATTAAATTGCTTAACGGTCAGCAACTCACCCCAGGCGTCCTGCTGGATGCAGCCGGCTTTCCCCTTGCTGACCCAATTACAAGGTTAAACCTGCCCATACATCCATACAAGCACAAAGCGCATCGCCTGCGCCTCGTTGATGTTCTGGAGACTCCAACCTCAACTCGATAGGGTCTTCTTCCATCAAAATCATGGTTTATCCCTATTTACGTTGACTCAGATCCTTCGCTATCTTTTTTATGATGATTCATTTAAACTTTTTTATGAATCTTACCTAATCCAGAAATGGATGATCGTTGATTCACTTAAGCGTATTGTTAAAGAAACCGGATTTTAGCTTAACCCGGGTGGCCGCGAAGACGATGGGAGAGTCCTTAACCACCATAGGATCGAGGGTCGACCCGCCACCGGTCGACCAAAGCGCGCAGCGCGTGCTCTGAACCAGCACACTCGATAAGCCCATAATAATTCTCTTCCAAGTCTTCGCGGCTAACCCCCTACTTGGCCCGCTGGCCCAATCTCGATCCCGCCCGGTTCGGCTACTCCTGCCAAGCCGTTTGCCATGCCAACGATATAGAGCATGGCGCAGGTGGGCGACTTGTTCATTCATGCGTTTTCCTGCTGTGGTGCGGTATAATCTTTATTTGTGAATTTGCCTGATACCGCTCCAGACCTCCATGACCCCCGATCCCTCCTCACCACCGGCTGACCCGCCCTCTCCCTGCGTTGGAGTCTGCGTCGTCAACCCGCAAACCCAACTCTGCGATGGTTGTTTCCGTACGCTGGACGAAATCGCAGCCTGGTGGGATTACACCGCCGAGCAGAAGCTCGCTGTGCTCAGCAAGCTGGAAGAGCGGCTGGCGCGCATCATCGACGGAACATTCTTCGACTGACCCTCCCGACCGACCCAGGTCCATCTCAAATATTCGCTAGGAGAAAATCATGCCGCTTTCCACACCTGCGGCGCCTCGTCGCTTGCTGCACAAGCGCGTTGTCCAGTGCTATGGTTATCAGCGCGACGATGGCTTGTGGGAAATCGAAGGCCGGATGGTGGACACCAAGACCTATTCTTTCCCCAACGAGGACCGAGGCGGCTTTATCCAGGCCGGCGATCCGCTCCATGACATGTGGATTCGCCTAACCGTGGACGGCGAGTTCCTGATCCGCGATGCCGAGGCATCCACCGCCAGCTCACCGTTTGCATTATGTCCGGCCATCGCCGAACGCTACCGGCGACTGATCGGCGTCCGCATCGGACCGGGCTGGAATCAGAAACTCAGAGAACTGTTTTCCGGAGTCGACGGCTGCACTCATCTAACCGAGTTGTTAGGCCCGGTCGCAACCACTGTCTTTCAAACCGTTTACGGCCAACGCTACGACGAGGAAGACGTCAAACCTGCCGAAGAAAGGACAACGCCGCCCATGCTGAATAGCTGTCATGCCCTGGCGAGCGACAGTCCGGTGGTCAAGAAGCGCTGGCCCCAAGCCTATACCGGCCAGAACTCGGCAGCGGACGGCCCAGCCCCGTTGCGAAACGAATGCATCACCTAAACGGGAAATAGCCTGTTGTCGGCAAACGCCAGGAGCGAATCGGCGCTCCTGGTTTAGGCCGACTCCGGTTTCAGATCACGCGCCAGCAGCATCTCCACCGCCCGGCGCGGATCCTGGCCATCGTGCAGAACGCGGTCTACCTGCTCGGTGATAGGCATCTCCACGCGATGCTGTCGAGCCAGCCGCATGGCTTCCTGCGCTGTGGCCGCGCCCTCCACCACTTGTCCGATAGCGGCAAAGGCGGTTTCGGCCGTTTCGCCGCGCCCGATCGCCAGCCCGAATCGGCGGTTGCGCGATTGGTCGTCGGTGCAGGTCAGCACCAGATCGCCGATGCCTGCCAGCCCCATGAACGTCTCCCGTTGACCACCCACCGCTGTCCCCAACCGCACCATTTCCGCCAACCCGCGGGTAATCAGTGCCGCCCGGGTGTTGGCGCCAAACCCCAGCCCATCGGCGATGCCGGCGGCGATCGCCAAAACATTCTTGATCGCTCCGCCCAGTTCGACTCCGATGACGTCAGTGCTGGTATAGGCCCGCAGGTTGGAGCCATGCAGCAGGGTCGCGACCCGGTGACTGTGATTCGCATCGCGGGCGGCGACAGTGACGGCAGTCGGCAATCCCAGGGCCACTTCCCGGGCGAAGCTGGGGCCGGAAATCGCTGCCGCAGGCCATTGCTCGCCCAGCACATCAGCCGTGACCTGGTGCAGGAAACGCCCACTGCCCTGCTCCAGACCCTTGGTGGCCCAGGCCAACCCGGTTCCACTGGCCTGCAGATAAGGACGCAGCCGTTCCAGCGTCGCCCGGTAGGCGCAACTGGGAACGACCACCATCACCAAACCGCTGTCAGCCAGCGTTTCGGCCAGATCAGCGCTTATGGTCAGGCCGGGCGGGAACGCGATGCCGGGCAGGTAGCGCCGGTTTTCCCGATCCCGGCATAAGGGCGCTACTTCCTGGGGATCATGGCCCCACAACCGGACAGTATGGCCATTGCGCGCCAACAACAGCGCCAGTGCGGTTCCCCAGGAGCCCAGCCCGAGGACAGCAACGGCTGCGGCAGCCGCCATGAATCAGTGCGCCGCCGCCGGAGGAAATGGCATTCCCCCGTCCTGGGTCTGCTGCTGTTGCTGCAAACGCTGCATGTAAAGACCGTCGAAATTGATCGGGTTGAGCAACAAGGGCGGGAATCCCCCCTTGCCGATCAACGAAGCCAGCGCTTCACGGGCGAAGGGAAACAGGATATTCGGGCAGAACGCTTGCAGCATATGGCCCATCTGCGGATCGCTGAAACCCCGCACGGTGAACAGGCCCGCCTGCTGGACTTCGGTCAGATAAGCGGTGCGCTCGCCGATCTTGGCCGTCACGGTCAGGGTCAACACGACTTCGAACAGATCCTCGCTCAGCGGAACGGCGCCCGTCTCCAACCGCACCTCGGTCTGGGGCTGCCACTGCTGCTCGGTGAAGATCGCGGGGGAATTGGGCGCCTCCAACGATACATCTTTCAAGTAAACCCGCTGAATCTCGAAGTGCTGGGGCTGCTGTTGTTGCTCGCTCATGGGCAATACCTTGTCTGTGATAATGGGGGGCAATGGGATTACAAAGCGGAAATGGCCATCGCCGGTGGATAGACTTCAATTTTTCAACAATGGGTCCAGTTGACCACAGCGGTCCAGGGCGTACAGATCGTCGCAACCGCCGATGTGACGGTCACCGATGAAAATCTGCGGGATGGTGTTGCGACCGGTGCGTTCGGCTATTTCATCCCATAGCCCCGGATCGCGAACGACATCGCGGACCTCATAGTCGACTTTCTTGCTGTCCAGCAAGGCCCGTGCGCGCCGACAATAGGGACAATAGTCGGCACTGTACACCACGATGTCAGGCATGATGGTTCCAGCGCCTGCTCAGGCTTTCTTGCGACTGACCGGCAAGTGGGCGTCGGCCCAGGCGGACAAACCGCCATTCAGGCTGTACGATTGGGCGATGCCGTTCTTTTGCAACAGGGCGCAAGCCGACTGTGAGGTAGCGCCGCTGCGGCAGTAGAGAATGATCGGCTTGTCGCCAGCCTTGGCCAGTTCGCCCATCCGCTCCTTGAGCGATGCGAATGGAATATGACGAGCCTGCGGGATGTGACCTTCCCTGTAGTCGCTACCCTCGCGAATATCGACGACCCAGGCGTCCTGGTCGTTGATCAGACGCAGGGCCTCGGCGGCGCTGACGGTGCGAACGCCGCGCAGCTTGCGCAGCAACTCGCTGCCGGCCAACAGCCCCAGGATGGCGAACAGCGCCAGGAACAACAACCAGTTGTGCTGGGCAAATTCAAAAAAATCGCTCATTCAGATTTCCTGCGGTGGTTCAGTTCATCACACAGCCGATCCGCTCGCCCGCCATCCGCCGTCCAGTATCCCACAGGAATATGTCGATCGGAGGCGTCTTGGGGAGAATCGCGCTGGCAAACCGATGCGGGCCGTCGCAGACGACGAACCCCTATGCGTAGCGGCTTAGAGGCTGATTCTGGCCGGCATAGCGGCAATTCTTCAACTCCGTTTGCAGAAAACATCCCGCATCATGCCGATCAGCCGTAGGGTGCCGGCGTCCCCCACCCGGTAATAAACCCGATTGGCGTCCTTGCGGCAGGTCAGGATACCCTTGTCGCGCAGAATGGCCAAATGTTGGGAGATATTGCTTTGGGACGTGCCGACTTGCTCGACGATATCCTGGACGCTGACTTCCTGATCGCTCAAGGTGCAGAGGATTTTGAGCCGCAAGGGGTGCGACATCGCCTTGAGCGAGCGGGAGGCTCTTTCGATGTCCTCATCACGGGTGATCAGGCAATCCTTTGGAAAACCGCCGACGTCGTTCCGCGTCATGCCCGCCCACTCGTCGCGCACCATGAAAATCCGACTAATGCTACATCCAAGAATTCTTGGAATTAGCATAGCGGAATATAGCGATATTGAGAAGCTTGCCACCCTCGGCAAGGCCGACTGGCGAAACCGGTGGGCCGGGCGTATGATTACATCAAAATTTTCATATGCTTTCAGCATATCGATGTGTCGCTGGCCCCCGCCCGGCTACTCCGATCACCTGCATCACCTTCCAACCGCCGGCCCACGCGCCGACGCCGGAACACGCCAACGATCACCCTGAACTGAGGAGTCCTCGCATGTACAAGCTCGTGCTCATTCGCCATGGCGAAAGCCAGTGGAACAAGGAAAACCGTTTCACTGGCTGGATCGACGTGGATTTGTCCGAAAAAGGCATCGGTGAAGCCAAGAAAGCCGGTCAGACGCTGAAACAGGAAGGCTATGCCTTCGATGTCGCCTACACCTCGGTGCTCAAACGCGCCATCCACACCCTGTGGAACGTGCTGGACGAAATGGATCTGGCCTGGATCCCGGTCAATCGCAGCTGGCGACTCAACGAGCGTCACTACGGCGCGCTCGGCGGCCTGAACAAGTCCGAAACCGCCGCCAAGCACGGCGAGGAGCAGGTCAAGATCTGGCGGCGCAGCTTCGATATTCCGCCGCCGGCCCTGGAGCCGACCGACCCGCGCTACCCGACCAACGATCCGCGCTACACCAGTCTCGATCCGCGCGTGCTGCCGGCCACCGAAAGCCTCAAGACCACCATCGACCGGGTGCTGCCCTATTGGCATGACACCATCGTGCCGTCGATCCGTGCCGGCAAGCGGGTGATCATCGCCGCGCACGGCAACAGCCTGCGCGCCCTGGTCAAGTATCTGGACGACATGACCGACGAAGCCATCATCGCCCTGAATATTCCGACGGCGGTGCCGCTGGTCTACGAACTCGACGACAATCTGCGGCCGATCAAGAGCTACTACCTCGCCGATCCTGAGGAACTCAAGAAACTGATGGACGCCGTCGCCAATCAGGGCAAGGCCAAGTAAGCGACCCTCGCGTTTCATCCTCTCGCGCCCGGCTCGATTCGGTATCCGCTGTCCGGGCGCTTTTCGTTCGTTTCCGACATTCCGTGCGAGATGCGTCATCCGGCCCCGAAATTCCGGAGGCGGTTCGTTGTCTGATGCGGATGATCGTAATGGCCTGAATATTCCCCCGTCGTAACCGTAAGGACCTGGAGTAAAAATGAGTGCTGCAACCCGACATGGTCTGGCGCTGGCGTTAAGCTTTCTGGCGGGCGTTTCGCTGACAGCGGTCCACGCCGTCTGGGCCGAAAAGGAAACGCCGCCGGAAAACAAGCTGCCGCTGGACGAGTTGCGCACGTTCACCGGCGTGCTCGACGCCATCAAGGAAGACTACGTCGAACCGGTCAAGGACAAGGAATTGCTGGAAAACGCCATTCGCGGCATGTTGAGCAACCTCGACCCCCACTCGGCCTATCTGGATGCCGAAGCGTTCCAGGATCTGCAAATCGGCACCAGCGGCGAATTCGGTGGCCTGGGTATCGAGGTTGGGCAGGAAGACGGCTTCATCAAGGTCATCACCCCGATCGACGACACCCCAGCCCAGCGAGCTGGGATCAAGGCCGGCGACTTGATCATTCGCCTGGACGATACCTCGGTCAAGGGCATGCCCTTGGCGGATGCCATCCAGCGGATGCGTGGCAAACCCAATACCCCGATCACCCTGACCATCGTCCGGGAAGGCGCGCGGAAACCGATCAAGATCAAACTGGTCCGCGAGGTCATCCAGGTCAAGAGCGTCAAGAGCCGACTGCTCGATCCAGGTTTCGGCTACCTGCGCATCACCCAATTCCAGGCCAAGACCGCCCAGGATCTGCAACAGGCCCTGCAGGAACTCGAACAGCAGAACAAGGGGCCGCTCAAAGGGGTGATACTGGACCTGCGCAACAACCCCGGCGGGGTGTTGAACGGCGCGGTGGATGTCGCCGACGACTTTCTCGAAGACGGCGCGATCGTACAAACCAAGGGGCGCGGCGATGGCTCCGACCAGACCTTCAAGGCCACGCCCGGCGACCTACTGAAGGGTGCGCCCATGGTGGTGCTGGTCAACGGCGGCTCGGCCTCGGCCTCGGAAATCGTGGCCGGCGCGCTGCAGGATCATCGGCGGGCGCTGATCGTCGGCGAGCGCACCTTCGGCAAGGGTTCGGTGCAAACCATCCTGCCGTTGGGCAACGGCACGGCGGTCAAATTGACCACCGCCCGCTATTACACGCCAAACGGGCGTTCCATCCAGGCCGAAGGGATCGTACCCGACATCAACCTCAAGTCGTTCAAGGTCGCCGCCGACAGCAGTACCGAAACGGATTTCATCAAGGAATCCGACTTGACCGGCCATCTGCGCAACGACAAGAGCGATGGCAAACCAGCTGGAGACTCACCTGACGCCAAGACGGGCGGCGCGGATGGCGACCTGGCTCAAAACGATTATCAGCTCTACGAAGCCCTGAACCTGCTGAAAGGCATGGTCCTGCTGCAAAGCCGCAAGAGCGGCTGAACGCACGTTTCGTTACGCTGTCACGTCGAACCGACCTGTCCCCAAGGAGACATCGATATATGGCCACCGTCCTCGTCCCTCTGGCCCAAGGCTGTGAAGAACTGGAAGCCGTTACCATCATCGATCTGCTGCGTCGCGCCGGCATCAGCGTAACAGTCGCCGGATTGGAAGCCGGGCTGATCACCGCCTCGCGCGGGGTTCTGCTGATGCCCGAAACTACCCTGGACGCTGTCCTGGACCAAGATTTCGACCTGGTGGTTTTACCGGGCGGGCTGGGCGGCGCGCAGCGATTGGAGGCCGATCAGCGAATCGCAGCACTACTGCGGCGCATGGCGGAACAAGGTCGCTATATCGCGGCCATCTGCGCCGCCCCGCGCGTCCTGGCCAGCGCCGGCCTGCTCAAGGATCGCGAGGCGACCTCCTATCCCGGCGCGCTGGAGGGGCAAACCGACATCCGGCTGAGCAGCGCCGCCGTGGTGCGCGACGGCCGCTTCATCACCTCGCGAGGTCCCGGCACAGCCATGGATTTCGCCCTGACCCTGATCGAGATCCTGTGTGGCCAGGCCCAGCGCGATACGGTGGAAGCGGCCTTGCAGCGATCCTGACATCGGCTTCCTGCGGTCAGCGCCGCCCTATCCTTTTGGCGCGGCGTCCGGGCCGACTTGGGCCCTCAGCTATCCGTCGGCCAAGCGCTAAGCAACAAACCCACGCCGATGCCGCCCAGCACCCAGGCCAGTAACGGAGCTTGGCTCAGGCTGGTCGGCTGCAGGGAATTGAAGCCGAGAATCACCGCCGCGCTGACGATCAGAGCCGCGCCGACCGCCGAGTGGAAATTGCGCCGGTTGGCCTGGCGCATTTCCCGCCGCAACTGATCCATCTCCTGTTTCTGCAACTGCACCATGATCTCGCCAGAATTGGCCTTGCGCAGCAGATCATGGATCAGGTTGGGCAAATCCGGAGTCTGATCGACCCAGCGCGGGAAGTAGTAGCGGATGCGCTTGATCACCGACTGCGGCCCGACTCGATCGCGCATCCAGGTTTCCAGAAACGGCTTGGCGGTCTTCCACAGATCCAGGTCCGGATCGAGCTGGCGGCCCAAGCCTTCGATGTTGAGCAGAGTTTTCTGCAACAGCACCAGTTGCGGCTGCACTTCCATGTTGAAGCGGCGGGCGGTCTGGAACAACGTCAGCAGAAAACCGCCGAAGGAAATGTCCTTGAGCGGTCGATCGAAGATCGGCTCCGATACCGTGCGGATCGCCGACTCGAATTCGTCCACCCGGGTTTTGGCCGGCACCCAGCCCGATTCGATGTGCAATTCCGCCACCCGCCGGTAGTCGCGATGGAAGAAGGCCAGGAAGTTCTCAGCCAGATAGTGCTGATCGGTGGGATTCAAGGTGCCGATGATGCCGAAATCGACGGCGATATAGCGCGGGTCGGCCGGGTTCTCGGCGTTGACGAAGATGTTGCCAGGGTGCATGTCGGCGTGGAAGAAACTGTCGCGGAACACCTGGGTGAAGAAGATTTCCACGCCCCGTTCCGACAGCTTCTTGAGATCGACCCCACGACGGCGCAACTCGGCGATGTCCCCCACCGGAATGCCGCGAATCCGCTCCATCACCAGCACGTTGCGACGAGTCTGCGGCCAAGACACTTCGGGGACGTACAGAATCGGCGAGCCCTGAAAATTGTGCCGCAACTGACTGGCGTTGGCCGCCTCGCGGACCAGATCCAGCTCGTCGATGATGGTCTTCTCGTACTCCGCCACCACCTCGACCGGCCGCAACCGCCGGCCCTCCCCCCAGTAGCGCTGAGCCAGACTGGCGATGATGTAGAGTAATTCCACATCGCGGCGGATGACCTTCTCGATCCCTGGCCGCAACACCTTGACCACCACCTCGCGATCGCCCGCCAACTGGGCGGCATGCACCTGCGCGATAGAAGCCGAAGCCAGCGGCTGGGCATCGAAGGCGGTAAACACCGCTTCCACCGGCTGGCCATAAGCCTTGGCGATAATGGTCCGCGCCTGCTCGCCGGGGAATGGCGGTACCCGATCCTGCAGCCGAGCCAGTTCCAGCGCGATGTCGTCCGGCAGCAGATCGCGGCGAGTCGACAGCATCTGGCCGAACTTGACGAAGATCGGCCCCAGATCCTCTAGCGCCAGGCGGATGCGTTCGCCGCGCGACTGCTGCAGCGCCTCGCGTTGCGCCCAGTTCCACGGCAGCAGATGGCGCAGGAAGCCGATCGGCCGAAATAGATGGGTCGCGAAGATGATGTCATCGAGCCCATGCCGCACCAACACCCGGTTGATATGCAGCAACCGCAGCAGCTGGGCTGGACGAAACAAACCGTATTCACGCCGGAACAAGGGGGCGGTCCTAGGCCGACTCGCCGACGGTCAGCTGGCGACGCAGCCGTTCGATCCGCAGCGCCAGCCGGTCGGTGTCTTCGCGCAGGACATCCACGGCGGTAAGAAACTGTTCGACCGCATGGTGCGGCGGCAACACCCGCAGTTCCTGCTGCAGATACTCGCCGCTGTCGCGCAGCAAAACCCCGGACGTTTGTTGGCCCCAGTCGCGGAAACCGCGCCAGAGACGTCCCAGGCGATACGCGGCGACATCGCCGATCACTTGGGAAAGCTGCTCTTCCCAGTCGATATGCAGATCCATCAGGATCGCCTGGAATTCCCGGCCAACCGCTGCATCGCCTTCGACGGCGACCTCGCCGCCCTGCTGGCGGCCGCTGCTCTGCCGGACCAGAGCGGCCAGCGAACCACGGATGCGCACCGTCGGTTCGCCATCGTAGCGATCCAACAGCTGGACGCCATGCGGTCCTGGCAACAGATAGCAGTTCAGGCCCAAGTCGGTCGATTCGATGGCGATGATCGCGCCGTTCAGCGCCGCCAGGCGCGGGCCGATATCGGGATCGAGTCGCAAAACCCGATCGAGCACGGTTTCCAGACCGGCAACGACAAGGGCGGGCGTCACATGGGAGTCCTCAAGATCAACGCTCCTCGCACCCTACCTCCGGTCCGCAGGAGCAGGATGGCCGTTTGCATCAGAATCAGAACTTGTAGCCGCGATGCACCGCGACGATCCCACCGCTCAGGTTGAAATACTGGCAGCGCTCGAGACCGGCGGTTTCCATCATGCCCAGCAGAGTCTCCTGATCGGGATGCATGCGAATGGATTCGGCCAGATAACGATAGCTGGCCATGTCGTTGGCCACCAGCTTGCCTAACAGCGGCAGCACCGTGAACGAATACAGATCGTAGGCCGGTTTCAGCCCTGGCGCGACCGGATGGGAAAACTCCAGGATGACCACCCGCCCACCGGGTTTGAGCGCGCGCTGCATGGCCGCCAGCGCCCGTTCCTTGTAGGTGACGTTGCGCAAGCCAAAGGCGATGGTGATGCAATCGAAGGTATTGTCGGGAAACGGCAATTGCTCGGCGTCGATCTGGGCATAGGCGACATTGCCGACCGCGCCTTCGTCGATCAGACGCCGCCGTCCCTCGCTCAGCATGCTGGCATTGATGTCGGACAGCACTACCAGACCCTTCGGTCCCACCAGCGGCAACAGCCGGCTGGTCAGATCGCCGGTGCCGCCGGCCAGATCCAGGACCCGTTCACCAGCCCGCACCCCACTGATGCCCACTGCAAAGCGTTTCCACAGTCGGTGCACGCCCATGGACATCAGGTCGTTCATCAGGTCGTACTTGTTGGCGACCGAATCGAATACCTGGGCAACCTTGCGGGCCTTTTCGTTGGCGGCCACCTTCTGGTAACCGAAGTGCGTCGTCTCAGGCTGTTCCATGACGGGCGGGAATCTCGAGGCAAAGGATGCGGAAGGATATCAGGCTTGGCGCTGATGACCAGCGTCGGCCAGCCGGCGCAGATAATCCTGCCAGTTGTGCGCCTGCTCGGTACCCAGGTCGTACAGGACGTTCCAGGAATACAGGCCAGTAGCGTGGCCGTCGTCGAACACCAAGCGCACGGCGTAATTACCGATGGGCTCGATCGCAGTGATGTTCACAGCCTCCTTGCCGACCACCAGGGTCTCCGAACCGGGACCATGGCCGCGCACCTCGGCCGAGGGCGAAAAGACCCGCAGATATTCGCAGGGCAAGTCGAAATGGGCGCCGTCCTCGAAGGCCACTTCCAGCCGTCGGGACCCCTGATGCAGCTTGATTTCGGTCGGGCGAATGTTCATCGAGAGATCTCACAGGATGTAGCGGGTCAAATCTTCGTCCTTGATCAGCTCGCCCAAGTGGGCATCCACATAGGCGCAATCCACGGTCACGACCTGGCGGGCCCGATCGGGGGCATCGAAGGAGATGGTCTCCAACAACCGCTCCATGATCGTGTGCAGACGACGAGCGCCGATGTTCTCGGTGCGCTCGTTGACCTGACACGCCACCTCGGCGATGCGTCGCACCCCGTCCGCCGTGAATTCCAGCGTGACGTCTTCCGTGGCCATCAGCGCCGCGTATTGCTGGGTCAGCGCCGCGTCGGGCTCGGTCAGGATCCGCACGAAATCCTCGGTGCTCAAGGCGCTGAGCTCCACCCGGATCGGCAACCGACCCTGCAGTTCGGGCACCAGGTCGGAGGGTTTGGCCAGATGGAAAGCGCCAGAGGCGATGAACAGGATATGGTCGGTACGTACCATCCCATATTTGGTGGAAATCGTGCAACCTTCGACCAGGGGCAACAGATCGCGCTGCACACCCTCGCGCGAGACGTCCGGGCCACCGTATTCGCCGCGTTTGGCCACCTTGTCGATCTCGTCGATAAAGACAATGCCGTTCTGCTCGACCGCCGCCAGCGCCTTGAGCTTCAGTTCTTCCTCGTTGACCATCTTGGCCGCTTCTTCTTCCTGCAGCAGCTTGAGCGCGTCGCGGACCTTAAGCTTGCGGGTCTTGGTGCGACCGCTGCTCAGATTCTGGAACAGGCTCTGCAACTGATTGGTCATTTCTTCCATGCCGGGCGGGGCCATGATCTCGACGCCCACCGGCCGGATCGCGATTTCGATCTCGATCTCCCGGTCGTCCAGATCGCCATTGAACAGGCGTTCGCGCATCTTCTGGCGGGTGGCGGAATGATCCGGCGCGGGCGGCTCGTTGGCGAAGCCGACGCTGCGTGGCCGCGGCAACAGGGCGTCCAGCACCCGCTCCTGCGCGGCTTCCTCGGCCCGATGTCGGACCTTGTTCATTTCTTCCTCACGCACCATCTTCACCGCACTGTCCATGAGGTCGCGGATGATGGACTCGACATCGCGGCCGACATAGCCCACTTCGGTGAACTTGGTCGCTTCGACCTTGATGAACGGTGCGTTGGCCAGCTTGGCCAGCCGCCGAGCGATTTCGGTCTTGCCCACGCCGGTCGGGCCGATCATCAGGATGTTCTTAGGCGTGATTTCGTTACGCAAATCCGAATCCACCCGCATCCGCCGCCAGCGATTGCGCAGGGCGATCGCCACAGCGCGTTTGGCGGCTTCCTGGCCGATGATGTGCTTGTCCAGTTCCTGGGCGATTTCTCGGGGGGTCATCTCCGACATGACGAGGCTACCATCTAGACATGAAGCGAAAACAGGATAGCGGGCACTGCTGTCTCGACTGCCGGATCACGCGCTCGCCAGTTCTTCAAACGTCAAATTCTCGTTAGTGTATATGCAGATGCCAGCGGCAATTTTCAAGGCCTGTTCGACGATGGTTCGCGCATCCAGCTCGGTATGGGCCAGCAGGGCCTGGGCTGCGGCCTGGGCATAGGCCCCGCCCGAACCGATCGCCGCCAGATCGCGCTCCGGTTCGATCACGTCGCCATTGCCGGAAATGATCAGGGTGCTTTGGAGATCGGCGACGATCAACAGGGCTTCCAGCCGTCTGAGCAGACGATCGGTGCGCCAGTCCTTCGCCAGCTCTACGGCCGACCGGGTCAGATTGCCGCTGTGCTTTTCCAACTTGCCCTCGAAACGCTCGAACAAGGTAAAGGCGTCGGCCGTACCGCCGGCGAATCCGGCGATAATCTTGTTCTGGTACAGGCGGCGAACCTTGCGGGCGTTGCCCTTCATCACCGTGTTGCCCAGAGTGACCTGTCCGTCACCACCGATCACCACTTTGCCGTGTCGTCGGACCGCCAATATCGTCGTTCCATGCAATGATTCCATCATCGTGCCTCGCCATTGTGGTAGGGGATTGTACACAATCGGCGTCGTCAAAACCGGAGTCGGGGCGGCATCGTCAGGGCGATCGAGCCGATCCGCAGGTCTTGCTTGCCAGTGAGGATTGAAATGGGGATCGACGGCGGCATCGTCAAGAGCGCCGAAAAAAAACCCCGGTTACAAGGGGGAATGGAACCGGGGTGAATATGATATCCGGCCCTTCGACCGGACATAGCCCGCTCAGGGAGGGAAGCGGACAGGCGTAAGGGCATACGCTTGTATGAGTAAGATACGGATTGACTCGAAAAGTTCAATAGGGGTGAAGCGTAATAGGACACAACCTGATGGCGCTTCGCCCTGCGCCATTGAAATATTCGTCGCCATCCAGGCTCCATCACCCGCCTCGCGAACGGCGTCGCCGCGCCGCGCCCTGTTGGCGGGAACGCCGCGGGGACTCTTGCTTTTCGACCGTTTCGGCGTACAAATCGTGCTCGTCGGTCTCCACGATCCGGACGGCGGCAAACTCGCCCACCGGCAGTTCCGCCCCATCCAGGACATACACCCGTCCATCGATTTCCGGCGCATCGGCGCTGGACCGGGCGATGGCTACACCTTCCTCGGCATCGTGCTCATCCACCAGCACCGTTACGGTCCGACCAAGCTTGCGCTGCAAGCGGCGGGCGCTGATCCCGGCCTGCAACTCCATCAGGCAAGCCTGCCGATCCTGCTTGACCTCTTCCGGCACCGCATCGGGCAACGCATTGGCCGCCGCGCCCTCGACCGGCGAGTAGGTGAAGCACCCGACCCGATCTAGCTCGGCCATTTCCAGGAATTCCAACAGGCGCTTGAAATCCTCCTCGGTCTCGCCGGGAAAGCCGACGATGAAAGTGCTGCGCAGGGTGAGTTCGGGGCAGATGTCCCGCCAGCGGCGGATACGCTCCAGGGCGTTGTCGGCGTTGGCTGGCCGTTTCATGGCCTTGAGAATCCGCGGGCTGGCGTGTTGCAGCGGCACGTCCAGATAAGGCACCAGCTTGCCCTCCGCCATCAGCGGGATGAGATCGTCGACATGCGGATAGGGATAGACGTAATGCAGCCGCACCCATACACCAAGCTCGCCCAGCGCGGTGGCCAGCGCCGTCAACTGGGTCTTGAGCGGCCGCCCCTGCCAGAAACCGGTGCGGTAGCGCACATCGACCCCGTAGGCGCTGGTATCCTGGGACACGATCAATAGCTCCTTGACCCCGGCCCGTACCAGCACCTCGGCTTCCTGCAGCACTTCGCCGACCGGCCGGCTGACCAGATCGCCGCGCAACTGCGGGATGATGCAGAATGTGCAGCGATGGTTGCAGCCCTCGGAAATCTTCAGATAGGCGTAATGCCGCGGGGTCAGCTTGACGCCCTGCGGTGGAATCAGGTCCAGGAACGGGTCGTGCGGCCGGGGCAGATGCGCATGCACCGCCGCCATCACCTCCTCGCAGGCATGTGGCCCGGTGACGGCCAGCACGCTCGGATGCAGATCGCGCACCACGCTGCCCTTCGCCCCCAGACAGCCAGTGACGATCACCTTGCCGTTCTCCGCCAGAGCCTCGCCGATGGCGTCCAATGATTCGGCCACCGCCGCGTCGATGAAGCCACAGGTATTGATCACCACCAGATCGGCCGCCTCGTAGCTCGGCGCGATGTCATAACCCTCGGTTCGCAACCGGGTCAGGATTTGCTCGGAATCCACCAACGCCTTGGGACAGCCGAGGCTGACAAAGCCGATCCGGGGGTCACGATCACGATTCATCGGGTTCTCCACTACGGGTTCGAAAGGGGATGTCCTCGCGACGGTCGGGCGAGGCCGATCGGAACCGGCGTCAGCAGCCTTGCGCAAGGATTCTCAAACTGGTTATATTACGAAATTCCATCAGCGGCTAGACACCCGCGCCCATTCGTTCCCGATCGCGCGCATCGTCTGGCCAACCGCATTCGCAAGGTTTTCGCAGTCATGAAGAAAGACATCCATCCCCAGTACCGTGAAGTCGTGTTCCAGGACATCTCCACCGATTTCTCCTTCCTCACCCGCTCCACCATCTCCACCAAGGAAAAGATCCAGTGGACCGACGGCAAGGAATATCCGCTGGTGAAAGTGGAGGTATCCAGCCACTCCCACCCCTTCTACACCGGCAAGCAGAAGATCGTCGATACGGCCGGCCGGGTGGACCGTTTCCGTCGCAAGTACGGCCTGTCCTGACGCATTTCCGGACACCGAACAGGCATCCACGAGATGCCTTTTTTTTGCCCGCCGCCGCCCGGTCCTCAACAGGCTTTTGCGGCACAGCGGTCGATTGGAGTATCATCGCCAACGCTTTGAAAAGGTGCGTGAGACGCCGACCGCTGTTTGGAATACCGCTGGAATAGCAACCACTATAACAGCGACCAGCCTGTTCCAACTTTATCATCCCACCGCTGGAGGTTACTGCATGTCAACGATTACCTTTACGGATGACGCCAACGGAAAAACGGCGCAGATGCCCGTCCTGGAGCCCGTCTACGGCGCTCCCGTGGTGGACATCGGCAAGCTGGCCAAGGAGTTTGGCTACTTCACCTACGACCCCGGCTTCATGTCGACGGCCAGTTGCCAGAGCACCATCACCTACCTGGATGGCGACAAGGGTGAATTGTTGTATCGCGGTTACCCGATCGAGCAATTGGCCGAGCAGTGCAACTTCCTCGAAGTCAGCTATCTGTTGCTGTACGGCGAATTGCCCACCCCGGAAAAGAAGCAGATTTTCGAGACCAGCATCACCCGGCACAACCGGATTCGCGAGAACCTTCGCCGGTTCCTGGAAGGCTTCAACTACGACGCCCACCCGATGGCGATGATGACCGCCGCGATCAGCTCGCTCTCGGCCTTCTTCCACGACCGGCTCAATATCCAGAATTACGAAGACCGCATGGTCACCGCCCGTCGGCTGATCGCCAAGATGCCGACCATCGCCGCCGCCGCCTACAAGCACAGCATCGGCGATCCCTCGATCTATCCCCGCGACGACCTGAGCTACACCGGCAACCTGCTGTACATGATGTTCAGCCTGCCCGGCAAGCGCTACGAGGTCAATCCAATCGCTGAGCGGGCTTTGGATGTGCTGTTCACCCTGCACGCCGACCACGAACAGAACGCCTCCACCTCCACCGTGCGGCTGGCGGGCTCGTCTGGCACCAATCCGTACGCAGCGATCGCTGCCGGCATCGCCTGTCTGTGGGGTCCGGCCCACGGCGGCGCCAACGAAGCCGTGATCCGGATGCTGGATCGGATCGGTGACGTTTCGAACATCGACAACTTCATCGCCAAGGTCAAGGACAAGAACAGCGGCGTCCGGCTGATGGGCTTCGGCCACCGGGTCTACAAGAGCTTCGACCCGCGCGCCCGCATCATCAAGGACATCTGCCACGAAGTCCTGGAAACCATGGGCCACGACCCGCGTCTGGACTTGGCCATGCGTCTGGAGGAAATCGCGCTCAGCGATCCCTACTTCATCGAGCGCAAGCTGTATCCCAATGTCGATTTCTACTCTGGCATCATCTACAGCGCGCTGAAGATTCCGGTCGAAATGTACACGGTGATGTTCGCCATCGCCCGCGCCGCCGGCTGGATCAGCCACTGGATCGAGATGATCACCGAAAAGGATCAGAAGATCGGTCGGCCGCGTCAGCTCTATGTCGGCTTGCCCAAGCGCGACGTGATGCCACTGGATAAGCGCGGCTGAATTTCCGCATCGCGCTAAGTTGAAGCGGTTCCAATGCAAAAGGGCGATCCGACTGGATCGCCCTTTTTTTGTGCTGCTCGATCCAGCCTCAGCTTCGCGGCTTCGTACCGTTCTTCGGCTTGGAACTGACCGGCTCCGACCGAGCCACTTTGGTCGCCGCCGGTCGCTTATCCGCCTTGGCGACGGCCACCGTCTTTTCCTTAGCCTTCGTAGCCTTCGTAGCCTTGTCGGCCTGGACAGTCTTGCCGCTCTTGCCTGGCGTCGGCTTGGCCAACATCGCCACCGCCGGCTTGACGGGAGCCTTGGCCACGGCGGCCGGTTTCGCCTGACTGGACGCGTTATCGTTATCGTCATCGTCGTCGTCATCCTGGCTCGATGCCGCACGCTGTCGAGCGACCGGCGCTATCGCCACCCGCATGACAGCCGGAGTCGCAGCCGGCGCGCGACGAACCATGATGGGAACAGGCTCCGCCTGGATCGACGGCAACGGGGCCAAACCGTAGCGCGCAAACCCATAATCGAGCAAGGTGCGCGCATCCTGCCATAGCGTTCCGCTGTTGGGGCTGTTGAGAATCGACACGATCAGCCGGACCCCGCCGCGATCCACCTCGCCCACGAAACAGCGTCGGGCCTTGAAGGTAAAACCGGTCTTGCCACCCACCGCACCTTCGTAGGAAGCCAGCAGGCGATTGTGGCTGACCACAGGGACCATGCGCCAGTCGCCATACACCCCCTGCCCTGATTCGATCCGCAAAGCCGCGCTGCGGGTGCGCACGATGTCGGCAAAGGTCGGTTGATTCATAGCCTGCCGGAAGATCAGCGCCAGATCGTAGGCTGTCGTGTAATGATCGTCGTTCGGCAGGCCATGCGGATTCATGAAATGACTTTCGTGCGCACCGACTTGCGCAGCCTTGGCGTTCATCAGCTCGGCGAAGCCGGGGACCGAACCGCCCGCCGCTTCAGCCAGGGTTTCAGCGGCGTCGTTGCCCGATTTCAGCAACAAACCATACAGCAGATCCTGGGTCAGGGCCGCCTCACCGGCATGCAAGCCGATGCGGCTGGGCGGGGCGCTGGCCGCCTGGACGCTCACCGGCACCCGGGCATTGAGATCGAGATGCTCCAAAGCCACCAGCGCGGTCAACACCTTGGTGGTGCTAGCCGGCGGCAGCCGCATATGAGGCTCCTTGGCGAACAGGATCTCGCCGGTAGCAGGATTCATCAATACCGCTGACAGTGCGTGGACGTTCGGCGCGCGGCCAGGCGCTCCTTCTTCCTGTCCCAGCACGGGACCGGCCACCACCCACAACACCATGGCCAGTGCCCAGGAGTGCAGCCACTGGGTGCGGAAATCGCCTGAAAATAATCTGACAGACATGCCCTTGACCTCATCGCCATCTTGGTTTCGAGCCACCCCCGCCATTGGGACGATGGCAACCCTCGTCATCGCGCTCGTACATGGACAGAGCAGCGATAATATATTTTGGACAAAAACCCGCTGACCGGCTAGGGCCGCTTTTCAATCCAGTCGCTCATGGCCCTGCACCGTTACCGTGATACGGCGACTGTGCGGCGCTCGGCGATGCTCCCACAGATAAATGCCCTGCCAAACGCCCAAGGCGCAACGACCTGCCGTCACTGGAATCGCCAGGCTACTTTGGGTCAGGATGGTGCGGATGTGGGCGGGCATGTCGTCCGGCCCTTCGTCGTCATGTTCGAGCCATGATGCGCCATCCGGCGCCAGGCGCGTCATGAAGGTTTCCAGATCACGGCGCACCGTTGGATCGGCGTTCTCGCAGAGAATGAGTGAAGCGCTGGTATGGTGCACGAAGACATGCGCCAAACCCACACCAACCCCGGATTCCCGCACGATGTTGCGTATGGAATCGGTGATTTCCAAGGTTCCACGACCGCGAGTGGTCACGGTCAATACCTGCTGTACGGTGATCATGCCGAGAGCCTGCCCCTCATCCACGTCATTGCAACCAAGACTCTTTTGCAGAGCGCCACGGTGAGCAACCCCGCTCGATTCATTCCGATTCGCCACACCGCGCGAAAAGCAGATCTCGGATCGAGTGCCCCAGCCGTTGGCCACGCAGTTCGAACTTGGTCAGCGGCCGATAGGCCGGCCGCGGTGCGAAACCGTTTTCAGCGGCCTGATTAGTCAGTTCAGGGCTTGCGTTCAGCAGGCTCAGAATAGAATCGGCGTAATCCTCACAGTCGGTCGCAATATGCAATTGTCCACCGATCTTGAGTTTACGCACCAACAACGCAATCAGTGGAAACTGAATGAGACGACGTTTGTGATGCCGAACCTTGGGCCAGGGGTCGGGAAAGAAGATCTGCACTCGATCCAGACAGCGATCGGGCAACCGTCGTTCCAGCACGTCGAACGCATCGGCACGTAAGATCCGCAGGTTGGTCAGTTCTGCTTTCGCCGCCTGCAGCAACAAATGGCCTATTCCCGGAAGATGGACTTCCACCCCCAGATAATCGGTTTCCGGATCGGCCGCCGCCATCGCGACCAGCGTCTCTCCATCGCCAAAGCCGATCTCCAAAACCAACCGGGCATTCCGACCAAATAACTGATTGGGAACCAATTCAGCGACATCCGCGTCTACCCCAAACTGCCCCCACCATTCCTCCAGAGCGCGCTGCTGGGCGCGGGTGATGCGCCCCTCGCGCCGAACAAAACTCCGGATTCGCCGCGGCGAATCGGCTGAGGAATTTTCGTCCTCACCCAACCGGGCGATTGCAAGCCTATTGAAGACATCACTTGGATTCATGTCAAACTCTAACCAGTCAAACAATTGATCAAACGGGAATCCATTCATGAAATTTTCCAACGACCATTAAATCAATTGCAGTGATAAAAAAAAATGCCATACAATAACCGGGTGGTTCGGATCAAGAATCTCCCTAAACAGCATTAACACGGTACCCGTAAAACCATGAGCAACAGTATTGACGATATCATCGACGCTTCTTCGATTGAGGAGCTTAACGAACTGATCATTAAAGCCGAGGCAGCGATCGAACAAAAGAAGGCCAGTGAAATCGCCACTCTGCGCGAGCAGATGATCGAAAAGGCCAAGCTGTATAACATGACTCCGGAAGAAGTGCTGAGCTTTTCCATCCGCAAGCGCAGATCGGTCGGCGCTCCCAAATATCGCAATCCGGAAAATCCGGAGCAAACTTGGACCGGTCGTGGCAAGAAACCCGGCTGGCTAAAACAGGCGGTCGATCCCGAGGCTCTCCGCATCCCCGAATAAGCGGGTCTCAGCGATGCTCCTGCAAGTGACCGGCCAGAGTCGTCCTTGCAAGGAGCATGCTTTGTCGCTAAGATTTCGATTCCATCCGCTGTTTGTCAAGCGATAGCCGGTGGAATCCCAAGGCGGGTGTAGTTCAATGGTAGAACCTCAGCTTCCCAAGCTGATGGCGTGGGTTCGATTCCCATCACCCGCTCCAGAACATCGCAGGCTGCGCCATCGCGTAGCCTGAGTTGCTTTCCCCGCTTGCCTTCACGTGTCGTTGGCGCAGCGCGGCGACCCCATCCGGCGGTCACGGTTTCTCCATCGTCCTTCTGGAAAAACGCCAGCCATGGTTCACATCGCAATTGCCGGCGCTGCCGGTCGCATGGGCCGCAACCTGCTCGACGCCTGCGCCCAAACCGAGGGCGTTCGCTGCACGGTCGCTTCGGAATATCCCGAAAATCCGCTGATCGGCGCGGATGCCGGCGAGCTTGCCGGTCTCGGTCGATTGGGTGTGCCGATCGTGGCCGATCTGACGCCGCTGACCGATCGCTTCGACGTGTTGGTCGACTTCACCCGGCCGTCGGCAACCCTGGAGCACCTGGCCCTGTGCCAGGCCGCCGGCAAGGCCATGGTGATCGGGACGACCGGCTTCCAGGCCGACCAAAAGGCTGCCATCGCCAGCGCTGCAGCGACGATTCCGATCGTGTTCGCGCCCAACATGAGCGTGGGGGTCAACCTCTGCTTCAAGCTACTGGAATTGGCGGCCGCCGTGCTGGGCGATAGCGTGGATGTCGAGATCCAGGAAGCCCATCATCGTCACAAGGTGGATGCCCCCTCTGGCACCGCGCTGGCTATGGGCCAGGTCGTCGCCCGCACGCTGGGTCGCGATCTGGACCAGTGCGCGGTCTACGGTCGGCATGGCGTCACCGGGGAACGCGATCGGAAGACCATTGGATTCGCCACGATCCGGGCGGGCGATATCGTCGGCGATCACACCGTGCTGTTCGCCGATGTCGGCGAGCGCATCGAGATCACCCATCGCGCCTCCAGCCGCATGACCTTCGCCCGTGGAGCAGTACGCGCCGCCGCCTGGTTGGCTGGACGTGGGCCAGGATTGTTCGACATGCAGGACGTGCTCGATCTGCGCTGAACCTCTGCTAGTGTCGATAATCCGACAACTGGAGTGGCGCAATACGATTTGGTAGACTCCGCGCCAGTTCAGCATGGTTTTGCACCGCATTCGGGGAGCGGTCCTTACCGCTCCTTTCTTATGCGTGCCTGTCTTGGAGGTTCCCTTGAGGAAATCCGCGCTTCTGGTTCTGGAAGACGGTAGCCTGTTCCAGGGCGAATCCATCGGCGTCGATGGTCACGCCCAGGGCGAAGTCGTTTTCAACACCTCGATCACCGGTTACCAGGAGATCTTGACCGACCCGTCCTATTGTCAGCAAATCATCACTCTCACTTATCCCCACATCGGTAACGTCGGCACCAACCGCGGCGATGAGGAAGCGCCTGACATCCATGCCAGCGGGCTGGTAGTGCGGGACTGCCCGCGCACCGCGAGCAACTGGCGCAGCCAACAACCCCTGGAGCGTTATCTGCAGGAACGCGGTGTCGTGGCCATCGCCGGCATCGACACCCGCCGATTGACCCGATTGCTGCGAGAAAAAGGCGCTCAGAACGGTTGCATCATGGCTGGCGACGCTCTTGATGCGAATCTGGCCTTGCGGCTGGCCGGCGAATTCCCAGGTCTGAAGGGCATGGATCTGGCCCGCGTCGTGAGCACGACCGTGCCCTACCCATGGGGCGAAGGCAGCTGGCAACTCGCTGGCAACAGCTTCCCGGCGATGTCGGACACCCGCTATCACGTGGTGGCCTACGACTATGGCATCAAGCGCAACATCCTGCGGATGCTGGCCGATCGGCATTGCCGACTGACCGTGGTCCCGGCCCAGATGTCGGCCGCCGAAGTCCTGCGCCTGAACCCGGATGGGGTCTTCCTATCCAACGGCCCTGGCGATCCCGAGCCCTGCGACTACGCCATCACCGCCATTGGCGAGCTGCTGGAGACCAATATCCCCGTGTTCGGGATCTGCCTGGGTCACCAGCTGTTGGGCCTGGCCAGCGGAGCGCGGACCATCAAGATGAAATTCGGCCATCACGGCGGCAATCATCCGGTGCTCGATCTCGACAGCGGTCGGGTGATGATCAGCAGCCAAAACCACGGTTTCGCGGTCGACGAGGCGACTCTGCCGGCCAATCTGCGCACCACCCATCGCTCGCTCTTCGATGGCTCGCTACAGGGCATCGCCCGCACCGATCGACCCGCCTTCAGCTTCCAGGGCCACCCCGAGGCCAGCCCTGGCCCGCATGACGTGTCGCCGCTGTTCGATCGATTCATCGCCCTCATGGCTGCCCGACAGGCCGGCATCGGCCCCGATGCCTGATTCCCGACTTCTCGCGACCTTTGCTTTCTCAATCGAGCCATGCCCAAGCGTACCGATTTACACAGCATCCTGATCATTGGCGCCGGTCCCATCGTGATCGGCCAAGCCTGCGAGTTTGATTACTCGGGCGCGCAAGCCTGCAAGGCTCTGCGGGAAGAAGGGTATCGGGTGATCCTGGTCAATTCCAATCCAGCCACCATCATGACCGATCCCAACATGGCCGACGCCGTGTACATCGAGCCGATCCACTGGCGTACGGTCGCGCACATCATCGCCCGCGAACGCCCCGACGCCCTGTTGCCGACCATGGGTGGCCAAACCGCACTGAACTGCGCGCTGGATCTGTTCCACAACGGCGTGCTGGAACAGTACGGCGTGGAGATGATCGGCGCTTCGCCCGAGGCCATCGACATGGCCGAGGATCGCGACCGCTTCCGCCAGGCCATGCACGAGATCGGCTTGAAAACCCCGCGCTCGGTGATCGCTCACACCGTGGAGGAAGCCCTGGCCCAGCACGCCGTCATCGGCTACCCGACCATCATCCGCCCCTCGTTCACCCTGGGCGGTAGCGGCGGCGGCATCGCCTACAACCGTGAAGAACTGGTCGAGATCCTCGAACGCGGCCTCGATCTGTCGCCGGTCAACGAGGTCCTGATCGAAGAATCGGTGCTGGGCTGGAAAGAATTCGAGATGGAGGTGGTGCGGGACCAGCACGACAACTGCATCATCGTCTGCTCCATCGAAAATCTCGACCCGATGGGGGTGCATACTGGCGACTCCATCACCGTTGCGCCGGCGCAAACCCTGACCGACAAGGAATACCAGATCATGCGCGACGCCTCGCTGGCGGTGCTGCGCAAGATCGGGGTCGACACCGGCGGCTCCAACGTGCAGTTCGCCATCAACCCCGAAGACGGGCGCATGGTCATCATCGAGATGAATCCGCGCGTGTCCCGTTCCTCGGCGCTGGCCTCCAAGGCCACCGGCTTCCCCATCGCCAAAGTCGCAGCCAAGCTGGCGGTCGGCTATACCCTGGACGAGTTGCGCAACGAGATCACCGGTGGTCGCACCCCGGCCTCGTTCGAGCCGAGCATCGACTATGTCGTCACCAAGGTGCCGCGCTTCAACTTCGAGAAATTCCCCCAGGCCGACCCCCGTCTGACCACCCAGATGAAATCGGTCGGCGAAGTCATGGCCATCGGCCGGACCTTCCAGGAGTCGCTGCAGAAGGCCCTGCGCGGGCTGGAGATCGGCACCGACGGTTTCAACGAGGTGCTCGACGGCTTCGACGCCGACCCGCACACCACGCTCAAGCAGGAGCTGGGAGTGCCCGGTCCCCGGCGACTCTGGTACGTGGCCGAAGCCTTTCGGTTGGGTTATTCGCTCGAAACCCTGTACGACCTGACCCGGATCGACCCCTGGTTCCTGGTCCAAATCGAAGAGCTGGCGCAACTGGCCGGCGAAACCCGCAGTCTCGGACTGGCCTCGCTGCGTGATCGCAACCGCCTGTACCAACTCAAGCGCAAGGGCTTTTCCGACACCCGGCTGGCAACCCTGGCCGGCGCCACCGAAACCATCATTCGCCAGCTGCGCCAGGAGCTCGACGTCCATCCGGTCTACAAACGGGTCGACTCCTGCGCCGCCGAGTTCGCCACCAACACTGCCTATCTGTATTCCACCTACGAGGACGAGTGCGAAGCCGAACCCAGCGAGCGCCAAAAGATCATGGTGCTGGGCGGCGGGCCGAACCGCATCGGGCAAGGCATCGAGTTCGACTACTGCTGCGTCCACGCTGCGCTCGCCCTGCGCGAAGACGGCTACGAGACCATCATGGTCAACTGCAACCCGGAGACCGTCTCCACCGATTTCGACACCTCCGATCGGCTGTACTTCGAGCCGTTGACCCTGGAAGACGTGCTGGAGATCGTGCGCAAGGAACAGCCCAAGGGCGTGATCGTCCAGTATGGCGGCCAGACTCCGCTCAAACTGGCCAGGTTGCTGGCCGCCAACGGTGTTCCGATCATCGGCACCAGCCCGGACGCCATCGACCGGGCCGAAGACCGCGAGCGCTTCCAGCAGATGATCGCCCAACTCGACCTGTTGCAACCGGCCAACCGCACCGCCCGTGAACCGGAAGAGGCCGTGCGACTGGCGCAGGACATCGGCTATCCGCTGGTGGTGCGGCCCTCCTATGTGCTGGGCGGACGGGCCATGGAAATCGTCCATCAGGAAGAGGACCTGCGCCGCTACATGCGCGAGGCGGTCCAAGTGTCGAACGACTCGCCGGTCCTGCTGGACCGCTTTCTGAACGACGCCGTCGAGGTGGATGTGGACGCGATCAGCGATGGATCTGACGTCATCATCGGCGGCATCATGGAGCACATCGAAGAAGCCGGGGTGCATTCCGGCGATTCCGCCTGCTCGCTGCCGCCCTACTCGCTCAGTCCGGCGATTCAGGATCGGCTGCGCGAGCAGGTGCGGGCGATGGCGCTGGAACTGGGCGTGATCGGCCTGATGAACACCCAGTTCGCTATTCAGGGCGACGATCTCTACATCCTGGAAGTCAATCCGCGCGCTTCCCGCACCGTCCCCTATGTGTCCAAGGCCACTGGCCGGCCGCTGGCCAAGATCGCGGCCCGCTGCATGGTCGGCCGCAGCCTGGCCGACCAGGGGGTATCGGGCGAAGTGATTCCCGCCTACTATTCCGTCAAGGAGGCGGTGTTCCCCTTCGTCAAATTCCCCGGAGTCGATCCGCTGCTGGGGCCGGAAATGAAATCGACCGGCGAGGTGATGGGGGTCGGGCGCAGTTTCGGTGAAGCCTTCGCCAAGGCCCAGCTCGGCGCCGGCAACCCATTGCCGCGCGGCGGTCGGGCCTTCCTCAGCGTGCGCGACGGCGACAAAGCGAAGATCGTAGAGATCGCGCGCGAACTGGAACGACTGGGTTTCCAGCTGGTCGCCACCCGTGGCACGGCCCTTACCCTGCGCACCCACGGCCTCGCCTGTGAATCCGTTCACAAGGTCGGTGAAGGCCGTCCGCATATCGTGGACATGATCAAGAACGATCAGATCCATCTCATTGTCAACACCACTGAAGGCAAGCAGGCCATCGCCGATTCCTTTTCGATTCGGCGGGAAGCGCTGATGCACAAGATTAGCTACACCACGACCCTCGCCGCGGCGCGGGCCAGCTGTCAGGCGCTGCGCGAACTCGACAACACCAGCGTGAATTGCCTTCAGGATCTGCACCGGGAACTGCACGCATGACCAATACCACACCGATGACCGTCGCCGGAGCCGAACAGCTCCGGGCTGAACTACAGGAGCTGAAAACGGTAGCCCGGCCGCGTGTCATTGCCGCGATCGCCGAAGCTCGCGCTCATGGCGACCTGAAAGAAAACGCCGAATACCACGCTGCGCGCGAACAGCAGAGTTTCATCGAAGGCCGTATCGCCGAGGTCGAAACGAAGCTGGCGCATGCCCAGATCATCGATGTGACGACCCTGCCCGTCTCGGACAAGGTGATCTTCGGCGCTACGGTGCGGTTGATCGAGGAAGACAGCGAGGAAGAGAAACGCTATAAAATCGTCGGCGAGGACGAAGCCAGCATCAAGGAAGGCAAGATCTCCTTCGGTTCGCCCATCGCCCGCGCGCTGATCGGCAAATTCATCGGCGATGTCGTCGACGTCCACACTCCCGGCGGCATCAAGACCTACGAAATCGTCGATGTGCAGTATCTCTGAGCGGTCGGTCATCGGCCAGCCGCAAACAAGCTCGGCGCAGCTTGCCAATACTGATATCGGTTCGTTATAATGCGAAGCTCATTTTGAGGGGCGATTAGCTCAGCGGGAGAGCACTGCCTTCACACGGCAGGGGTCGCTGGTTCGAATCCAGCATCGCCCACCATTCGCCAGACATGAAAAAAGCCGTTCATCACGAACGGCTTTTTTTTCGAGCATCGTTCCGGTTCAAATATCCTCGTCCTGAACCTGAACGACCGCTTCATCCACGCCCGCCTCCTCGGCTTCCTTGTCGTGCTCGATCATGGCATAGGCGGAATGATTGTGGATGGATTCGAAATTTTCCGACTCCACCGCATAAGCCGCCACCCGGTCATCCTGATTCAGCTTGGCGGCGATGTCGCGCACCATGTCTTCCACGAACTTGGGATTCTCGTAGGCGCGCTCGGTCACGTACTTCTCGTCCGGCCGCTTGAGCAAGCCGTAGAGCTCGCAGGACGCTTCCTTTTCCACCAGATCGATGATGTCCTCGATGCCGATGAAGCCGCGCGTGCGCACATTGACGGTCACGTGCGAGCGCTGGTTGTGCGCACCGTAGCGGGAGATCTTCTTCGAGCAGGGACACAGGCTGGTGACCGGAACCACCACCTTGAGATTCATGGTCGGCCGGCCGGCGCGAATCTCGCCGATGAAGGTCACCTCGTAATCCATCAGGCTTTCGACCCCCGACACCGGAGCGGCCTTGTTGACGAAGTAGGTGAAGGTCATCTCGATATGCCCGGCCTCGGCCTCCAACCGGTCGGTCATCTCCATCAGCATATCCTTGAAGGAGCTCACCGAAATTTCCCGGCCCGGCACGTTCAGGATCTCCACGAACCGCGACATGTGCGTGCCCTTGAAATTGTGGGGCAGATTCACATACATGTTGAACATGGCGATGGTGTGTTGCTCGCCGCCGCTGCGGTCCCGGACCTTGACCGGGTGGCGGATATCCTTGATACCGACCTTGTTGATCGCCAACCGCCGGGTGTCGGCGCTATTTTGCACGTCGGGGATATGGATCACCGTAGGCATGGCCGCGGAATTCATCATCAATGGCTTCATGCAACCCTCTCAGCGGCGCGTACTCATGCGCCTTCATTCAAAACCAGTGCCCCACAACCGCGGGATCTCTCATTTGGATCAAACCCGTGGCGGTTAATTCCCAAGCATAACGCTCAGACATCGCTCGGGGAAGCCACCGAGGCAACCACACCCCACGCCGCCAGCTGCCGGAATACGCTCTCCGCATCCAGCCCACATTCGGCCAGCAACTCACCCCGCTCGCCCTGCTCGACGAAACGATCCGGCAGACCGATGTGATAAAGCGGGGTCCAAATCCCCTGCGCCGCCAGGCATTCGTGCACGGCGCTACCCGCGCCACCGGCCACCGCGCCTTCCTCCAGAGTGACCAGCCAACGGTGCTCGGTGGCCATGCGCACCACGGTGGCCTCGTCCAGAGGCTTGACGAAACGCATATTGACCACTGTGGCGTTCAAGCGTTCGGCGATGCGCTCAGCGACATCGACCATGCTGCCAAACGCCAGCAGCGCTAGATCCCGACCCCGACGCCGGAGGTGCGCCTTGCCCAGCGGCAGCGCTTGCATCTCCCACTCTACCGGCACACCCGCGCCCTTGCCGCGCGGATAACGCACCACCGCCGGCTGGTTCAACTGGAAACCGGTATAGAGCATTTGCCGACACTCGTTCTCATCGGCCGGAGCCATCACCACCAGGTTGGGGATGCAGCGGAGATAGTTGTAATCGAAACTGCCGGCGTGAGTCGGTCCATCCGGCCCGACCAGGCCGGCGCGATCGACCGCGAACAAAACGGGCAGATTCTGCAGGGCGACATCGTGAATCAGCTGATCGTAGGCCCGCTGTAGGAAGGTGGAGTAGATCGCCACCACCGGCTTGAACCCCTCGCAGGCCAGCCCCGCTGCCAATGTAACCGCGTGCTGCTCGGCGATCGCAACATCGAAATAGCGATCGGGGAAACGCTCGGCGAACTCGACCAGTCCCGACCCTTCCCGCATGGCCGGGGTGATGCCGATCAGTCGTTCGTCCCGGGCCGCCATGTCGCACAGCCATTCGCCGAAAACCTGGGTGTAGCTCGGTCCACCGCTGGGTTGGGTCGCTTTCAGACCGCAGGCGGGATCGAACGCACCGACACCGTGATAGTCGACCGGCTCGTCCTCGGCCAGCTTGTAGCCCTTGCCCTTGCGGGTAACCACATGCAGCAGACGCGGCCCTTCGAGCGCACGCAGGTTGCGCAGGGTCTGCACTAAAACCGGCAGATCGTGACCGTCCACCGGTCCGTAATAGGTGAAGCCCAGCTCCTCGAACAGGATGCCGCCCGGCGCAAGCAGGCCCTTGACCTGCTCCTCGGCGCGGCGCGCGACTTCCAGCATGGGCGGCATATGGCTGAGGACTTTCTTGCCGCTCTCGCGCACGGTGGAAAACAGCCGACCCGACAATAGCGTGGTTAGATGGGCGGATAAAGCGCCCACGTTCGGCGAAATCGACATTTCGTTGTCGTTGAGCACGACCAGCAGATTGCTGCGCAGATGGCCGGCGTGGTTGAACGCCTCGAACGCCATGCCGGCGGTCATCGCGCCATCGCCGATCACCGCGACGACCTTGCGGTCGCTGCCGGCGCGCTCGGCGGCGATGGCCATCCCCAACGCGGCGCTCAGGGAAGTGCTGGAATGGCCAACCCCGAAACAGTCGTAGGGGCTTTCGCAGCGTCTGGGAAATCCGGCGATGCCGTCCTTGCGCCGCAAACTATCCATGCGGGCGCGACGACCGGTCAGGATCTTGTGCGGGTAGGTCTGATGACCCACGTCCCATACCAGTCGATCATCTGGAGTGTTAAAGACATAGTGCAGGGCAATGGTCAGTTCCACAGTGCCCAGATTGGCGGCGAAATGCCCGCCAGTCCGCGCCACGGTCTGAATGAGAAATTCACGCAGTTCGTGGGCCAGGACCGGCAGACGGGCTTCCGGCAACTGCCGCAGGTCCAAGGGCGTATCGATCTGTTCCAGCAGCGGGAAGGCGGTTGCGGTGGTCATCGGTGACAAGGTCAGCGCTATTCGCGATCAGCAAGATGAATGGGAGATGCCATGGCATCCTCGGAGGGGTCGGACAGCGATCCGCCCACATCGTGCCATTTTGCAACAATTTTCGGCTTTCGGGGGTCAGCTTATGAGGCCATGGCGGCGGGGAATCGCGATGCGCCCTGGTACGCGACGCTGGGGCGCAAGATCGCGGTGTTCAATAGCTACGCTCAACGATATAGCCGGCAATCCAGCGCAACGGGTCCGCTTCGACCCCCAACGCCCCCAAACTCGCCAACGCCTCATCGCACAGGCTACGGGCATGCTCGCGGGCGCCCTCCAATCCCAACAGGGCCGGATAGGTCGGCTTGTTGAGCGCCCGGTCGGCGCCGACGGCCTTGCCCAGGGTCGCGGTGTCGCCGATCACGTCGAGAATATCATCGCGGATCTGGAACGCCAGGCCAACACATTTAGCGTAGCGATCCAAGCACTCCAGCAGGGTCGGTGCGACCTGTGGCTGGCTGAGCGCTCCCAGCAACACGCTGGCGCGAATCAAGGCACCGGTCTTGTGGATGTGCATGTTCTCCAGCTCCACCAGGCTCAATTCCCGACCGACCGCGGCCAGGTCGATCGCTTGGCCACCCACCATTCCGCGCGAGCCGGCCGCCTGGGCCAGGATGTTCAACATGCGCAGACGGATGGCCGGATCGGCGACCATGGCCGCATCCTGGCCGATCACCTGGAACGCCAGGGCTTGCAAAGCATCGCCGGCCAGAATCGCCAGCGCTTCGCCAAACGCTTTATGACAGCTCGGCTGACCATGGCGCAGGTCGTCGTTGTCCATCGCCGGCAAGTCGTCGTGAATCAGGGAATAGGCATGGATGAACTCCATGGCGCAGGCCGGACCATCCAGCGCATCCAGCGCCGCGCCAACCGCCACGCCGGCCGAATAGACCAGTATCGGCCGGATTCGCTTGCCCCCGCCCAACACGGCGTAGCGCATGGCACCATGCAAATCGGCAGGATGGAGATCGGCCGCCGGCAAGCGCTGCTCAAGGGCCTGGTGGGCGCGCGCCCGATAGCTTTCGATGTGTTCCACAGCCATGACCGCCCTCAATCCACCATCTCGCCAAACGGCAGGATTTCCACATCGCCGCCATTGCGCTCCAGCACCTGTTCGACCTTCTGTTCGGCCAGCCGCAGCGCGGTTTGACACACCCGCACTAGATTCACGCCGCGCTCGAAGCGCTGCAAGACCTCTTCGAGCGGGAGTTCGCCCTGTTCGAGTTGTCCGACCAGATTCTCCAGCTCTGTCAAGGCTGTCTCAAAAGCCATGGGGGGTTGTCGCTCGGCCGTCATGCCCGCTCATCCACATTAGGTAGACGCCTACGTTACCTTGCGACCGGCGCAGGGTCAATTTCGTCTCCTGGTTCCGACCCAGCAAAAACGAAAAAGGGCCTGATCTGGCCCTTTTCAGCGCTTTGCCAACCGAGACCGCGATTGTCGACGCGTCGACTCCAGCCCCGGCCAGCGCCATTCGGTCTCAATTCGCCGGATCGGTCGCCTTGGCGACGGCAACCGGTTCGGCGGTCTTGGCAGCCCGATTCCTGCGGGTTCTGGCCTCGGCGGCCTGGGTCAATTCCTGGATATTCCGGTTCAACAGCTCCACCTGTTGGAACAGCTGCCGAATATCGTCCTGGGTCGGCACTCCCAGGCGGTGCAGGGCGCGCGCCACCCTGGCTTGGAACACCTCCTCCAGCTTGTTCCAGGCACCGGTCGCCTGATCACGCAACACCGCGACCTTACCCTTGGCGCCATCGACCTCATCGGTCACTTCATCCTTCGCCTGCTCGGTCCGCTCATGGACGGCATGGCGCAATCGCTTGTCCACGGCCTGGCCTTCCTGGACCAGCGTCTCGAAAAGCTGGCCACCCTCTCGCTGGGCCCTGGCGAAGGCGCCCAAACCCGCCAGCCAGATTTGGCGGGCGAAGTCGCGGACATTGTCGCTCAATTGATGGTCTAACATCTTGGCTTTCATGATTGGCGCCCCTCTGGACCCTTGCGCAAGGCTCGTTTGCAGCACCCTGCGCCGATCAACGCTCCCGTCATCGTCGCTTCCGGCAGCCCTGCCAGCGGCTATCCCCGGCTGCCTTCATGGTCGCCCACCCTAGCACGCCAAATTAGAGTTCTCATACTAACCCACACCGCCCGGCCACTCACCGCAAAGCGGATGACCGCGTCATTCGTCCCCCTGGATGAAACGGACGATGCGACGACGATCCCGCTTGGTGGGCCGACCGACCGGTTGGACATCGCCAACCGCCTGCAGGCGCCGTTGCTCGCGCAATTCCTCCCGGCGCTGGCGACTCTCGGCGGTTTCCTCGTACAGCAGCACCGCTTCCTTGGATGGCCGGCGCTGGATGCTCAGCGCCTTGACGTCGATGTTGTACTCCTCGGCGCCGCGCTGGATGCGGAGTCGTTCGCCCAAGCGAACCACATGGGAAGGTTTGACGCGCTGGCCGCCGGCATGGACCTTGCCGCCCGCCACCGCTTCGGCCGCCAGCGTGCGGGTCTTGAAAAATCGCGCGGCCCAGAGCCACTTGTCGAGCCGAACGCGGCTCTCCGGCCCGTCGCTGGCTGCGCGCCGGTCATCGTCGGCGACCGTCATCGCCTTCTCACGCCTTTGCACACCGGACAGATTCCGTCAGCGCGAGCTCAGACGCTCTTCCGGCAGCGTAATATTCAGCTCCAGAATCTCATAGCCACCCTCCCGGTCCAGATGCACCTTGATCTGGCTCTGGTCGATCGGCACGTATTTACGCACGACCTCCAGCAATTCCTTCTTGAGGGTCGGTAGATAATCGGGGCTATTGCGGCGATCACCCCGCTCGTGCGCTACGATGATCTGCAGCCGCTCCTTGGCCAGGGCGGCCGACTTGCTGCTGGAAGGGGGCCGAAAATAGTCAAACAGTCCCATGGCTCAGCTCCCGCCAAATAGGCGTTTCAGAAATCCCTTCTTCTGAGTCGTGACGAAGCGTTGCGGTAATTCCTTGCCCAAAAATCGCTCGACCAGATCGCCATATGCGGCGCCGGCGTCACTCGATTCCTCCAGGATCACCGGAACGCCTGCATTCGAGGATTGCAAGACGGTCGACGATTCCGGAATCACCCCCAACAAGGGAATCCCCAGGATTTCCAGCACGTCCTCCACGCTCAGCATGTCACCCCGATGGGCGCGCTCCGGTGCGTAGCGGGCCAACACCAAGTGCTCCTTGACCGGCGAGTCGCCCTGTTCGGCCCGCCGCGAGCGGCTGGCCAGGATACCCAGGATCCGGTCGGAATCACGCACCGACGACACCTCGGGATTGGTCACCACCAGGGCTTCATCGGCGAAATAAAGCGCCATGAGCGCGCCCCGCTCGATACCAGCCGGGGAATCGCAGACGATGTATTCGAAGCTTTGCTTGAGTTCACCCAGCACCCGCTCCACGCCGTCCTTGGTCAGGGCGTCCTTGTCGCGCGTCTGGGAAGCCGGCAGGATATAGAGGTTTTCCACGTGCTTGTCCCGAATCAGCGCCTGATTCAGGTTAGCTTCGTTGTTGATGACGTTGATGAAATCGTAAACGACCCGGCGTTCGCAACCCATGATCAAGTCCAGGTTGCGCAATCCCACATCGAAATCGATGACCACGGTCCGATAGCCGCGCTGGGCCAGACCGGTGGCGAAGCTGGCGCTGGTCGTAGTTTTGCCCACGCCCCCCTTACCGGAGGTCACAACGATAACGGTTGCCAAGCGACACATCCCAAAAGTTGTTCGTGAAGAAAGATCGAGAAGGTTCTAGGTCATTCCCAACCATACCCCCGCCGATCAACGAGTCAGGTGATCGATCATCAGCCGATCCCCCGCCAAGTGAATCTGCACGGCTTTGCACCGGTCGCTCGTATCGATCTGCTCACTGATCCGGTAGCGACCGGCGATCGAGATCAGCTCCGCTTCCAGACTCTGACAGAAAATGCGCGCTTCAAGATCGCCCTTGACGCCCGCCAAAGCCCGCCCGCGCAGAGCCCCATAGACATGGATGTTACCGTCGGCGATGACCTCGGCGCCGGCGCTAATCGTGCCTACCACTATCAAGTCCCCATCCGGCGCATAGATTTGCTGACCGGATCGAACCGGTTGATTGACAATCCGGCTGCGAGCCGGCGCCGGATCAGCGCGATCGGGTTTCTTGGCGCTGCCAGCGGAGCGGCTCTCGGGCAGCACCGGAAATCCGGCCAGTCGCGCGGCGGCCTGCAATTCCGCGCTACCGTTGCGAACCCCGACCGGCACCATGCCATAACCGCGCAACGCCTCGGACAATCCGCTGAAATCCCACCCGTCTTGAGACTCCACGACATTTTCCAGATCGATCACCACCGGCGTATTGTTGAAAAAACCCGGCGCCTGCTTGACCTTTTCCGCCAAATGCCGCTCGATGGCAGCCCGGTCCAGTTGGAAAAGATGCAGGATAGTCAGCGTGAACAGGCTGCCCTTAAGTTCGAAGGGCAGGGGCTCTTCGTGGGTAAAATGAAGGGATCGCAGCAACATGGCGGTGCGAAATACCTCGGGCTGAACCCGGAACGGATCAGGGTTATTCTACGCGCCAACCCCCGTAGGCAAAATGCCCTAGACCTGACGGGGAATCGATATTATCGATCGAATATTATTTAATGATCATGACCGTGCGCATGCACGTGCCCGTGGGAAAGCTCCTGCGGCGTCGCATCGCGTATCTCCAGCACTTCCACATCGAAATGCAGCGTCTTGCCGGCCATCGGATGATTGGCGTCCAAGGTGACGTTCTGCGCGTCCACATTGACCACCGTAAAACTCATGATACCATGCGCTCCCTCGCCCTGGACCTGCATGCCGACCTGAATATCCTCGTCCGGCGGAAACTGCCCACGCGGCACGTCGAACACCGCCTGGGAATCGTACTCGCCATAACCCTCGGCAGGCGATACCTGCACAGCCCCACTGAAGCCGGCCTCCTTGCCCTCCAAGGCCGTTTCCAGCCCTGGAATGATGTTGCCATGGCCATGCAGATAGGCGAACGGCCCATGCCCACGGCTCGAATCAAGCAACATGCCATGATCATCTGTCAAGGTATAGTGTAGAGACACCACTTTGCCAAGGGCTGCTTTCATTCAAAAATACCTGTCGTAAGGAGATGATGGGGCCTACTATAGACCATTCCAATCGCCTCTGCCTCCATAACCCACATGGATACCATGTGTTTTATGATGCCAGGACGCGGTCTCTTCAGCCTGAGGAATTCGGTCCGCCACCATGGCCGACCGTGCGACCCATCATGGGCCAAATGTCGCTACGCGCTCGCCGGCGCTAAAGATCGTCAGCGTGCCGGGCGGCACCACCGTCCAGGCTTCGTTATCCGTCAAAGGCCGGGTCGCCACGACGGTCACGATATCGTTGGGAGTGGTTTCCTGCTGAAAATCCACCGTCATGTCGGCATCCATCAACTGAGCCCGGCCGAACGGCGCCCGGCGCGTCAACCACGACAGCTGGGTACCACCATGGGCGTACAGATAGCGGGCATCGCTGAGCAGATAATTTAACACGCCAAGCAGATTCAATTCCTGGGTCAAGGCGTAGATATGTTGCCACAAGACTGCCGACCGGCGCGGCGGCTCAGGAAAACGGGTGCGAATCCGGTCCAGCAGCCAACAGAAAGCATGTTCACTGTCGGTCGTGCCGATGGGTCGGTAGAACCCGAGCGGCAAGCGCTTCACCCCCTGCAACTGGCCATTGTGGGCGAATACCCAGTGCCGCCCCCATAGCTCGCGACTGAAGGGATGGGTATTCTCCAGACACACCCGGCCGCGATTGGCGCGACGGATATGACTGATGACCATCAGGCTCTTGATGGCGTAGCGCTGTACCAGCCGAGCGATCTCCGACTCGGCGCTGGGGCTGGGATCGTGAAAGGAGCGGCAGCCGCGCCCCTCGTAGAAAGCGATGCCCCAACCGTCGCGATGTGGCCCAGTGCAACCGCCGCGCTGCATCAGGCCGGTAAAGCTGAAGCAGATGTCGGTGGGGACGTTGGCGCTCATTCCGAGCAGCTCACACATGAGCAGGTCCCACTAGTTCCAGCGGCCCAGCGGCAACGACCAGCCGGATGGCTCGTCCATTCCCCGCTCCCGGCGCAAGAAGTCCAGGAATGGATTGCGCTGCAACTCCTGCTCCAGAGTCGTCGTCGGCCCATGGCCGCTGCACACTTGCAGCAGACCCGGCAGCGCCAGCAGACGGCGCAGACTGGCGTGCATCAAATCCGGATCGCTCAGCGGAAAATCGGTGCGGCCGATGCTGCCGGCGAACAGGGTATCGCCCACGAAGACGTAGGTGTCATCGTAATAGCAGCCCTGGCCCGGCGTATGGCCCGGCGTCGACAGGAAATGGAAGCGCATCTGGCCCACATCGATGGCGTCGCCATCCCGCAGCTCATGGTCGATCCGCCCGCAGGGCCGGTCGAACTCCGGCATGCCGAACAGCAGCGAACCCTGCCGCGGCAAGGTGTCGAACAAGGGCCGTTCCAGCTCTGGCAACCACGTCACCGCGTCGGGAAACGCCTGCTGCAAATCCGCCAGTCCGCCAGCATGGTCGAAATGGGCATGGGTCAGCAGGATCGCTCGCAGATCCGGCCGTGGATCGAGCTGCATCAGGGTGTTGGCCAGTTGCGGTCCGTCGCCGGTATCCACTACGGCGCACTGGCCGGTGACGGGATCTTCGAGTAGATAAGCATTGACCTGGAAGGCCCCCAAGGTAAAACAGCGGACGTTCATAGTGGCCACTCGATGATATGGTCTTCCAATCGCCGGGCTCGGCCTTCCGGCACGGCCCAGCCGCACATGCTTGCGCCAGCGCGCCGGGTCGATTCCGGATCGCCGGTGCGCAATGGGTGCCAGTCCGGCAGAGGTTGTCCACCAGCTCGCAGCCGATAGGCGCAGGTCTGCGGCAACCAGTTGATTCGCGACACATCCGCTGGCGTCAGCTGCACGCAGTCCGGCACCCAGCGGAACCGCTCACCGTAGCGGCTGCATTGCCCCGTCCGCAAATCCAGCAAGCGACAGGCGATGTTGGTATAGAACAGCTCGCCGGTGTCCTCATCCTCCAGCTTGTGTAGACAACACTTGCCACAACCATCGCAGAGGGCTTCCCACTCGGCGAGGGTCATATCGGTCAGGGATTTGCTTTCCCAGAAGGGAACGGTCGGAGTCATGCCATCCGCTCGAAACGATCGATGGGGACGCCCGCAAGCGCCCCCGGCCGGGAAGTTCAGGTCGAGATGTACTCGCGCAGGGCCTCGGCCTCCTGGGCGGTCTCCTCCAGCTTGGCTTTGACCAGGTCGCCGATGGAGACCACGCCGATCAGCTTGCCGGCGTCGTCGATCACTGGAATGTGACGGAAGCGCTTGGTGGTCATGATGGCCAGCGCCTCGCCGACCGTGTCGGTGGGCTTGCCAGTGGTGATATCGCAGGTCATGCAGGGCCGCAGCGACATATTGGCAAAGTCGGTGCGCCCCTCGGCGCACAGGCTCAACACATCGCGCTCGGTGAAGATGCCGGCGGGTGAACCATCGGCATTCGGGACGATCACCGATCCGACCCGACGTTCGGCCATGGCGCGAATGGCGTCGGCAACGGTGGCGCTGGCTGGCACGGAGACGGGCTGACCGTCCTTTTTCTTGAGTATTTCCTTGAGCTGCATCATTCCGGGCATCCCCTAGGTTGGTTGAACGATGTGATGGTGATTATCAGTGCTAGCGCGAGTAATTTAGCAAATCTGTCAGATTTAGCCCATCGCCAGCAACAAACCATTCAGCCGTTTGACGAAGCTGGCGGGATCCTCCAGTTGTCCACCCTCGGCCAGAACCGCCTGCTCGAACAGCAGATGGGTCCAGTCGCCGAAACGTCCGGCATCGGACTCCTGCTGCAGCCGAACGATCAGGGGGTGAGAGGGATTCAGCTCCAGATTGGGCTTGCTCATCGGCACGCTCTGACCGGCTTCGCGCAGCAAACGCTCCAGGTGGGCGCTCAGGGCGTATTCGTCGGCCACCAGACAGGCTGGCGAATCGGTCAACCGCGAGGAGATCCGCACCTCCTTGATCTGGTCGCCCAGCACCTCCTTGACCCGCGTCAGCAGCTCCTTGAACTGGTCTTCGGCCTGCTTCTGCTCCTGCTTCTCTTCCTCGGAGGCGATCTGGTCCAGATCGAGCGCGCCCTTGGCCACCGACTGGAAGGACTTGCCCTCGAACTCGGTCAGATGGGACATCAGCCATTCGTCCACCCGATCACTCAGCAACAGTACTTCCAGACCCTTCTTGCGGAAGATCTCCAAATGAGGACTGTTCTTGGCAGCGGCGAAGCTGTCGGCGGTAATGTAGTAGATCTTGTCCTGCCCGTCCTTCATCCGACCGATATAGTCAGCCAGCGCCACGGCCTGGTCGGCGGTATCGAGATGGGTCGAGGCGAAACGCAACAGCTTGGCGATCTGCTCGCGATTGCCGTAATCCTCGGCCGGACCTTCCTTGAGCGCCCGCCCGAATTCCTTCCAGAACTTGCCGTACTTCTCGCCGTCATTGGCCGCCAGATCTTCCAACAGGCCCAGCACTTTCTTCACTGCGCCGGCGCGGATGCCATCGACCACCTTGCTACCCTGCAACAGTTCGCGGGACACGTTCAGCGGCAGATCGTTGGAGTCGATCACCCCGCGCACGAAGCGCAGATAGCGCGGCATCAGATGCTCGGCGTCGTCCATGATGAACACCCGCTGCACGTACAGTTTGACCCCGTGGCGTTGTTCGCGATCCCACAGATCGAAGGGCGCGCGCGCGGGGATGAACAGCAGCGAGGTGTATTCCAGCTTGCCTTCGACCCGATTATGGGTCCAGACCAGCGGGTCCTCGAAGTCATGGCCGACGTGTTTGTAGAACTCCTTGTATTCCTCCTCCGTGATGTCCTGCTTGGGTCGCGCCCACAGCGCCGCCGCCTGATTGATCCGCTCTTCCTCGATGGTCGGCGGGGCATCCTTGTCCTCGCTGAACTTCTGCACCGGCATCAGCACCGGTAGAGCGATATGATCGGAATACTTGGTGATGATCGAACGCAACTGCCACTCGTTGAGCAGCTCGCTCTCCTCTTCGCGCAGGTGTAGCGTCACCTCGGTGCCACGGCTGGCCTTTTCGACCATTTCCAGGGTGTATTCGCCTTCGCCGTTGGATTCCCACAGCACGCCATGCTCCGATCCCAGCCCGGCGCGGCGGGTGTGCAGCGTCACCTTGTCGGCGACGATGAAGCTCGAATAGAAGCCAACGCCGAACTGCCCGATCAGATTGGCGTCCTTTGCCTGATCGCCGGTCAGTTTTTCCATGAATTGCCGGGTGCCGGAACGGGCGATGGTGCCGATGTTGTCGATCACCTCCTGGCGGTCCATGCCGATGCCGTTGTCGGATACGGTCAGGGTCCGGGCGTCCTTGTCGAAGCTGACCCGGATCTTCAATTCGGGATCGTTTTCGTACAGGGCGCTATCGGTCAGCGCCTCGAACCGCAGCTTGTCGCAAGCGTCGGAGGCGTTGGAGATCAGTTCGCGCAGGAACACTTCCTTGTGCGAATACAGAGAATGGGCGACCAGGCGCAGCAGCTGCTGCACTTCGGTCTGAAAGCCAAGGGTTTCCTTATGCGCTTCCACGGTCATGGGGGACGGTCTCCTGAATGATGTTCATGTGCCGGCTGGGATATGTGGTCGGACGTGCGGATTTCAAGGCAGAGCGCTCTCGTGCCGCAACAACCAACGTTTGATCCCTAGCGGATCGCCGGTCACCGCGCCGGCGTATCCGCCCAGACCCTGCCGACCCACCACCCGATGACAGGGAATCAGGATCGGCAGCGGATTACTGCGACAAGCGCCGCCGATGGCGCGGGCAGCGGTGCCGAGCCGTTCCGCCAACTCACCGTAGGTCAGCACCGTTCCGACGGGGATGGCGAGCAGCGCCACCCGGACTTGCTGCTGGAATGAGCTGGCGGCGGGAATCAGCGGCACGGTGAACGGCGCGCGCGGATCGCGGAAATAGGCCAGCAACTGTTCCACTACCTGCGCAGTCGCCGAATCCGCCGGAGCCTGTTCGGGCACATCGGCAGGCAAATAGTCCAGCACGCCGACCGCCTCGCCGGCCATGCCAATCCCAATCCGGCCCACGGGCGTCGCCATTACCGCTTGATAGGATGCAATAGCGTTCATGAGCGATCCTCGGGCGGAATATCGCGCAACCAGTCGCGGCTGGCGTCGCCGTATACGATGAAGTAAGGATTCAGCAGCGAGTCGCGCGTGTTGTAGCGCAACGGTTCGCCGGTCTCCGCTGAAACCACCCGACCGCCGGCTACCTCGACGATGGCTTGTGCGGCGGCCGTGTCCCATTCCGAGGTCGGACCGAGCCGGGGATAGACATCGGCACTGCCTTCCGCCACCTGACAGAATTTGAGCGAGCTGCCGATAGCGACCAGTTGGCAATGACCCAAGCGCTTGACGAAAGCCTGCAGCCCAGGACCGCCATGCGATTTGCTGCCGACCACCTGCACCGGTGCATCCGGCTGCAGGGGCCGGACCGTGATCGGTTGCGGCGGCTGCCCCGGCGCTGCGCGAAAAGCGCCATATCCGCGCGCGGCGAAATAGCACAGGCCGCCCACCGGCGCCTGCACCACCCCCAGCGCCGGTTGGTGATCCTCGATCAGGGCGATATTGACGGTGAACTGACCGTTGCGATTAATGAATTCCTTGGTGCCGTCTAGCGGATCGACCAGCCAGTAGCGCCGCCAGCGCGACCGCTCGGCGAACGGGATCGCCGCCGACTCCTCCGACAGCAGCGGAATATCCGGCGTCAGTCGCTGCAGCCCGGCGCTGATCAGCTGGTGCGCAGCCAGATCGGCAGCGGTCAGCGGACTGGCATCCGCTTTGGCGCTCACCTCGAACGCCGTAGCGTAAATTTCCAGGATGCGCGCGCTGGCTTCCGCCGCCAAGGTCCGGACCGGCTCCAGCCAAGCTTCCCATTCCTCACCCATGAGACCTCCTCATGCCGTTCACCCCCCACCAGACCATGACCTTCGTCATGGTTCTTTATCCCCCTGCCTCAAGGATAGAAGAAGACCCAAACGAAAAAGGGCGATCGGATGATCGCCCCATTCAGGTCCCGCCGCCTGGCATCAGGACAGTTTTTCCTTGATGCGGGCCGCCTTGCCTTCCAAGCCACGCAGGTAATACAGCTTGGCCCGCCGGACATCGCCGCGACGCTTGACCGCGATGCTGGCAATCACCGGGCTGTAGGTCTGGAACACCCGCTCCACGCCCTCGCCATGGGAAATTTTGCGCACGGTGAACGCTGAATTCAGTCCACGATTGCGCTTGGCGATCACCACCCCTTCAAAGGCTTGCAAACGCTCGCGGTTGCCTTCCTTCACCTTGACCTGCACCACCACGGTATCGCCGGGATTGAAAACCGGGATTTCGCGGGTCATCTGCTCTTTCTCGAATTCTTCAACCAGTTTACTCATGACACTATGCTCCACGTTGCTCCGTGAGATCCCCGGCGGCGCCGGCGTTCCCCGTTCTCTCTTGGTATTCGCGAATAAAGTCTTCCAGCAACCTGCGCTCGTCGACGCTCAACATTCGTCGCGCCAACAGATCGGGTCGCCGCAGCCAAGTTCGTCCCAGCGCCTCGCGCCGACGCCAGCGGGCGATGGCGGCATGATCGCCGCTTAGCAGCACCGCCGGCGCTCGCCGTCCGTCCAGTTCCTCCGGGCGGGTATAATGCGGACAGTCCAGCAGACCGTCCATGAACGAATCCTGCGCAGCCGATTCGTCGTCGTTCAAGGCCCCCGGCAACAAGCGGGCCACAGCATCGATCATCACCAGCGCAGCCAACTCGCCGCCGCTCAGCACGTAATCGCCGATGGACCATTCTTCGTCGACCTCGGCCTCGACCAACCGCTCGTCGATACCCTCGTAGCGGCCAGCCAGAAGGATCAAGCGCGGCTCTTGCGCCAACTCCCGCACCCCGTCCTGCGTCAACGGCCGCCCCTGCGGGCTCAGATACACCGTCTTCCCGGCCGGCTCCGTCGCCGCCCGCGCCCGCCGCAAGCTATCGCGCAACGGCTGGACCTTCATGACCATCCCCGGCCCCCCGCCATAGGGCCGGTCGTCGACGGTCCGATGGCGGTCATGGGTCTCATCGCGGGGATCCCAGGCCACGACCGTCAGCAAGCCCCGCTCCACCGCCCGACCGGTCACACCGAAGCGGAGCAGGGTCTCGACCATCGCGGGGAACAGGGTGATCACATCGACGCGCACAGCGGCGTTCCCGTCCTTTCCAGCGCCTTCGCCCAACCCATTATCCAGGGCGGGGAAGATCAAAAATCCGGATCCCAATCCACCCGCAAGCAACGCTGCTCCAGGTCGATCTCGATCACGACCCGGTCGCGAATGAACGGCAGGAGACGCTCTCGCTCGCCTCGAACCACCATCACGTCATTGGCTCCGGTCGCGAACAGCGATTCGACCACGCCCAGTTCGACGCCGTCCAAGGTCACCACCCGCAATCCTTCCAGATCGGTCCAGTAGTACTCACCCGGTCCGGGCGGCGGCAACTGCTCCCGGCGCACGGCGATCTCGGACTGCAGCAGGGTCATGGCCTGGTCGCGATCGTCGCAACCGGTGAATTTCAGGACCACCCCTTCGCCATGAGCCCGACCTTCCTCGATCTCGAACGCCTGCCAACCGGCCGGCCGTTTCAGGAACACCGGGTTATAGCGAACGATACCTGCGCGCGGCTCGGTATGGGAAAACACCCGCACCCAACCCTGCACACCGAATAGACCGGATACCCGGCCCAGCACCACCCAATCCGACATCGGGCAGCCGACTTCGGGGCCGCGCTTACTGCGCCTGGCTGCGGCTGGCCTGTTCCTTCATCAGGCTGCGAACCCGATCGGAAGGCTGCGCGCCGGTGCCAATCCAGTACTGCAAGCGCTCGGCGTTCAGGCTAAGCCGCTCATCCTTGCCGCTGGCGATCGGGTTGAAGAAACCGATGCGTTCGATACAGCGACCGTCACGCCGATTGCGGCTGTCGGTCACGACCACAGTGTAGAAGGGGCGCTTCTTGGCGCCGCTGCGAGACAGGCGGATGGTTACCATGCGCTGCGAATACCTCTGGCGAATTCCGATACGAAAAAGCCGCCCACGCAGGGCAGCCGGATGAAGCGGGGAATAATAACTGAAGTTTCCGCTATTTGAAACCGCTATTCGGCCTGAGCCGATTGCCGTGTGGCGATGGGCTGGGACCGCCAGTGCTCGCTCAGGGTTTCAGCGGCGGCATCAGACCCGGCGGCAGCTTGCCTTGCAAGCCGCGCATCATCTTCATCAATCCGCCGCCCTTCATCTTCTTCATCATCTTCTGAGCCTGGTCGAACTGCTTGAGCAGACGATTCACGTCCTGGATCTGGGTGCCGGAGCCGGCTGCGATGCGACGCTTGCGCGAACCCTTGATCACATCGGGAAACTGCCGCTCCTGGGGGGTCATGGAATTGATGATGGCGATCAAGCGCTTGACCTCCTTGTCGGCGGCCTGGTCCTTGATGGCCGCCGTGGCCGCGCCCAAACCGGGCATCTTGTCCAGCAGACTGGCGATCCCGCCCATGCCCATCATCTGCTGCATCTGGTCACGGAAATCCTCCAGATCGAAGCCCTTGCCCTTCTGGACCTTCTTGGCCAGCTTGAGCGCTTTTTCACGGTCGACCTTCTGCTCGATCTCTTCCACCAGGCTGAGCACATCACCCTTGCCCAGAATGCGCGAAGCCACTCGATCGGGAAAGAACGGCTCCAGCGCGGCAGTCTTTTCGCCGACACCGAGAAATTTGATCGGTTTGCCAGTGATTTGGCGGATCGACAGGGCCGCGCCGCCACGGGCGTCGCCATCGGTCTTGGTCAACACCACGCCGGTCAACGGCAGCGCCGCATTGAAAGCCTGGGCAGTGTTGGCCGCATCCTGACCGGTCATGCTGTCGACTACGAACAGGGTCTCGACCGGGTCGAGGACGGCGTGCAAGTGCTGGATTTCCGCCATCATGCCCTGATCGACGTGCAGGCGACCGGCGGTATCCACGATTAGCACATCCATACCGTGACGGCGGGCCTGCTCCAGCGCCTGGCGAGCGATGGCCTCGGGCGCTTGCCCGGTATCGCTGGGAAAAAATTCAGCGCCGACCTCACCAGCCAACTTGCCCAGCTGTTCGATGGCTGCCGGCCGATACACGTCGCAGCTGGTCACCATCACTTTCTTGCGCTGGCGCTCCTTCAGCCAACGGGCCAGCTTGGCGACGCTGGTGGTCTTGCCCGAGCCCTGCAGACCAGCCATCAACACCACAGCCGGCGGCTGCGCCCGCAGATTGAGTTCAGCGTTGGCTTCGCCCATCAGGCGAACCAGTTCCTCGTGAACGATCTTGATCAAGACCTGACCGGGCGTCAGGCTGAGCAACACCTCTTGGCCGATGGCCCGTTCGCGCACCCGGTTGACGAACTCCCGCACCACCGGCAGCGCTACATCGGCCTCCAACAAGGCCATGCGCACCTCGCGCAGGGCGTCCTTGATATTGTCTTCGGTCAGGCGGCCCTGGCCGCGCAGATTCTTGACCGTGCGCAACAAGCGCTCGCTGAGATTTTCGAACATGCGAGATGACCTTCGATACAGGCGGAATGAGTGGGATTATAGGGGCTTGCGTTCCGGGGCGCGAACGAGAATCCCGCGCGCGCTTCAAGCCGCCGGGGTTCCATGCCATGATTGCTGTCAGGAAAATTATCGCGTAGGACTTCGGTTATGAATGCGATCGTTGGCGGCCTGGCCGTCCTGCTTTATCTGTGCGCCGGGATTTGGCTCGCCGTGCGGCTAGCGCGCGCCAGCGCGGGCGCCAGCGGCTCCAAGGCCGGCCCACTGGCGCTGGGTTGGGGCGCGGCGCTGCTCCATGCGGCGATCCTGTCGCAAACCGTGTTCCAACCCATCGGTCTGAATCTCGGCTTCTGCAACGCCCTGTCCTTCACCGCCTGGCTGATCGTGGCGATGCTGCTGGCGGCGGCACTGGTCCGGCCGGTCGAAAACCTCGGCATCGTCGTGTTCCCTTTCGGCGCTCTGACCTTGCTGATCGGCCTGTTGTTCCCCACCGAACGCATCGTCGCCGACCTTCGCCAGTGGCCACTGGAGCTGCACATCCTGATCGCCATTCTGGCCTATTCGTTGCTGTCCCTGGCGGCCTTGCAGGCCATCCTGCTGGCGATTCAGGATCACCGCCTGCGCCGCCGCCAGCCCGGGGGCTTCCTGCGGGGCATTCCTCCGCTGACCGCGATGGAAACCCTGCTGTTCCAGATGATCGGCGCCGGCTTTGTCCTGCTGAGTCTGACCCTGGTCAGCGGCCTGTTCTTCCTGCGCGACATCTTCGCCCAGCACCTGGTCCACAAGGCGGTGCTGTCCTTCATCGCCTGGTGCGTGTTCGGCATCCTGCTCTGGGGCCGCTGGCGTTTCGGCTGGCGCGGCCGTACTGCCATCCGCTGGACCTTGAGCGGTTTCAGTTTTCTGGCGCTGGCCTATTTCGGCAGCAAACTGGTGCTGGAACTCATCTTGCGTCGCTATTGAGAAATCCGCTCGCTCTTGACAGCCCGCGCCGGCAACCCGTAAAACGGCTTGGCGACCAATACCGAGGCTTTTTTCGCGTTGGAAGATCTCCATATCAGTGTGCTGTGCGTCATCCTGGTCTTTCTGATCGGTTGTTCCGCCTTTTTCTCCGGCTCCGAAACCGGACTGATGACCCTCAACCGCTACCGCCTGCGCCACCGCGCCAAGGCCGGCGACCGCGCCGCGCTACGCACCAGCCAGTTACTGGACCGGCCAGACCGCCTGATCGGACTGATTCTGCTCGGCAACAACTTCGTCAACGTGCTGGCCTCCTCGCTGGCCACAGTGGTGGCCCTGCATCTACTGGGCGAGACCGGCATCGTGGCGTCCACCGTCGCCATGACTCTCATCACACTGGTGTTCGGGGAGGTCACCCCCAAAACCTTGGCGGCGCTGTATCCCGAGCGCATCGCTTATCCTGCATCGGCGGTGCTCGCGCCACTGCTCAAGGTGCTCTATCCGCTGGTGTGGTTGACCAACCTGGTGGTCAACAACCTGCTGCGACTGTTCCGGGTACGGGTTCAGATCGCCGGCAATCAGCAGCTCAGCCCCGAAGAACTGCGCACCGTCGTGATGGAAGCCGGCGTGATGATCCCCAAGCGCCACCAGACCATGTTGCTCGGCATCCTCGAACTGGAGGAAATCGCGGTCGAGGACATCATGGTACCGCGCAACGAGGTGGCGGGGCTGGACCTGGAGGACGAGTGGGCCGAGATCGTCGCCCAATTGAAGCTCAGCCCTTATACCCGCCTGCTGGTCTATCGCGGCACCATTGACCAAGCGGTTGGTTTCCTGCACCTGCGCAAGGTGCTCAATCGCATGGCCCAGAAGCCGGATTTCGACCGTGCCGATCTGGAGAGTCTGGTCCGTGAGCCGTACTACATCCCCGAAGGCACTTCGCTGACCCAGCAGTTGCTGAATTTCCAGCAACGGCAACGACGGGTCGGGCTGGTGGTGGACGAGTACGGCGATGTGCTCGGGCTGATCACCCTGGAGGACATTCTTGAGGAAATCGTCGGCGAGTTCACCACCGATCCCGCCACCAACAACCAGCGCAAGCTGACCGCCCGCGCCGACGGCGGTTACGTGGTCGATGGCCGCACCCCGCTCCGGACCTTGAACCGGATGCTGGGTTGGCATCTGCCCACCGACGGTCCACGCACCCTCAACGGCCTGGTGATGGAACAACTGGAAGCCATTCCGGAGCCAGGCGTCCGACTGTCGCTGGCGGGCCATCCCACCGAGATCACCGAAATCGCCGGCAACCGGGTCAAGACCGCCGTCATCTGGCCACATCCGATCCCGGCGGCGAAGCCGACCGACACGGCAGGCTAGCGGCCGCTGCCGCCTCCTTGTTCATCGCCAGCCACACCCAGTCCTCGATATCGTTCTCGGGCTGATACTCCGCGACCACCTCCAGCAGGATAGCCCGCACCGCCGCGTAATCGAAAGCGTGCGCGGCGCTGTCCAGGCGTGTCAAAGCATCCTGGATGATGGACCACGGCGGATGATGTTCGCGGGCGCGCCGGATCATCGGATGCTCGGTCGGTAGATCATCCGCGCCGATCAACAACTCTTCGCGCAGCTTTTCCCCGCTGCGCAAACCGGTAAAGCGAATCTCGATATCGCCATCGGGGTGCTCGTCGTCGCGGATCGTCAACCCGGAAAACCGGATCATCCGCCGCGCTAGATCGACGATCCGCACCGGCTCCCCCATGTCGAGCAGGAACAGATCGCCGCCCTGAGCCATGGCGCTGGCCTGAACGACCAGCTGGGCCGCTTCGGGAATGGTCATGAAGTAGCGATCGACCTCGGGATGAGTCACCGTCACCGGCCCGCCGTTGCGGATCTGCTCGCGAAACAGCGGCACTACGGAACCGGAAGAGTCCAACACGTTGCCAAAGCGCACCATGCATAATCGGGTAATACCGCTTTCCCCCGCCAAACCCTGCAGGATCAGTTCGGCCAAGCGCTTGGTCGCTCCCATCACATTGGTCGGGCGCACGGCCTTGTCGCTCGATATCAACACGAAGGTTTCGACCCCGGCGGCCAGAGCCGCGGTCACGGCCCGCCAGGTGCCGAACACGTTGTTACGCACCCCTTCGATCGGATTGTGCTCGACGATGGGCACGTGTTTGTAGGCCGCCGCGTGGTAAACGGTCTGCACGCCGAACCGCTCCATCACCACCTGTACCCGTTGCCGCTGCACCACCGAACCCAATAGCGGAATCAGTTCGATGCCCGCCTCGCTGACCGGCACGGTCCGTCCAGCGGGAGAACGAGACGTTTCCATGTTGGCCAGCATCGCCCGCAGCTCCTGTTCGATGGCGTACAGCGCGTATTCCGAGCGCTCGAACAGCACCAGCCGGCGTGGCCGCAACGGCAGAATCTGACGGCACAGCTCGGAGCCGATCGAGCCACCCGCGCCGGTGACCATCACGGTCTTGCCCCGCACCCGCGCCTGCAGCAAGGCCGCGTTGGGCTGAACCGAATCGCGACCGAGGATATCCTCGACCCCGACTTCGCGAAATTCGTCGATCCGCCGAGCGCCACTGGTCAAATCCGCCAGGCTCGGCAAATCCATGACCCGCACCGGCAATCGGGCCAGCGTCTCCAGAATATCCCGGCGGCGCTGGTGCGAAGCCGAGGGCAGCGCCAGCAAGATCAGCCTGGCCTCGTGATGCATCACCAGCCGAGGCAGCTTGAATGGCGCCCGCACTTTGAGCCCGAGCACTACGCTGCCCCAAAGCTGTGAGTTGTCGTCGACGAACACCACCGGGTTGAACTCGGAGCCGTAGCGCAGGGCGTGCACCAGCTGAGCGCCGGCCTCGCCCGCGCCGTAAACGATCACGGGCGCGCCTGCCCGGTGAAAGCGCCGCCGCAAATAGCGGCGCAGCAACAGGCGACCTCCGCCGACCAGCCCGACCAGCACCAGCCAGCAAATCAGCCAAGACGAGCGCGGCACGATGCCTTCCTGCCAGAACACCCAAACCGCCATCATCAGCAGAATGCCAACGCTTGCCCCCTGCACAATGGTGAAGAACAGGCTCTCGTCGGCATAACGCAGGATAGATCGGTACAACCCAAAGGCGGCAAAGGTGATGATGAAGACGACCACCGCCAAAGGGAACAGCCAGACCACATCCTGCAACATATCCGGCCACCACTCGCCGAGGCGGATGGCGAACGAAGCCCATACCGCGACCAGCACGGCAAGCGCGTCGCCCAGAATCAGGAGGAAACGGCGGACAGCAGTGGGCAAATGGAGAAATCGCTCAAGCATTACGGGATATTTTTATGCAGTGGATAAGGTCGCTTGACGGCGTTCCAGCCACCCTACTCCCCATATCAGGATGCTGTAAATCGACAGCCAGAGGATAGCCAACGCCAGCTGACCGCCCGATGACTGGCGGACCGCCCATATGGCCGACCCGGCGCAGGCCAGCATCAGCGCGTATTCCACCAGCACGGTGCGGCGATGCCCCCAGCCAAGCAGCACCAGACGCTGGTAGCAATGGCTGCGGTGCGCCTCCCAGACCTTCTCACCGCGCAGCAGGCGACGCGCCAAGGTCACGGTGGCATCGACGATGAACGGCGAAAATACCAACAGCGCCGCCCATAACGGAAACAAGCCCGCTCGATCCCCCCACAGGCTGCAGGCCGCCGCCAGAAAACCCAACGCGGTCGAGCCGGTATCGCCGAGAAAGATCCTAGCCGGCGGAAAGTTATGCGTCAGAAACCCGGCGCTGGCGGCTGCGACGATCACACAGAACAGGGCGAATCCGGCATCGGCCCATCCCAGGGCTGCCAGCGCCAGGAAACCGACCACCGCCATCCCGCCGGCGAAACCGTCCATCCCATCCATGAAGTTGTAAAGATTGATCATCCAGACCACGAACAGCCATGTCAGCACGATGCTGACTTCCAAGGGCAGGGGTGCAGACAGGCCGGGCAGTTCGAAACGATCCGGGGCGAGCCCGGCTGCCAGTAAGCTGACAGCCCCCAGTGAATGGATTAAGATACGCCACCTAGCGGCCACCCCCCGATAATCATCCAGGAATGAAACCCATATCAGCGGGGTTAAACCAGCCAGAATGAATCCTATCGTCCAAACTGGCAAAGCAATGGTCGTCAATGTCATCAGCAACATCCCGATCGCCATTCCCGCCAATAGCGCCAGCCCGCCTGTCCTTGGAATGGGTTGTTGGTGCAGAGAACGGGTGTTGGGACGATCGAGAAGACGCAATGGGGCAGCGGCACTGACCAAACGCGCGCTGAAATAGAATGCGCCCGCGAATGTCGATGCGGCTATCGGCAAAATCATCTGAATACGGGTATCCATTTTCAACCAATGCTCGAATACGACTCGGCCAACAGGCCACCTCCAGTCATCGACGAGTTCATTCAACTCATTCGATATCGCGATCTGATCGTCCTGTTGGTGGAAAATATTCTCAAGAACCGCTACAAGCGTTCTGTGTTGGGTATTTTCTGGATGCTGCTCAATCCTTTGTTGCAGACGATCGTTTTGACCATCGCTTTCGGCACGATGTTCAAATCGTCGCTGCCCAATTATGCCGTTTACATCCTAAGTGGCTTGTTGGCTTGGAATTTTATCACACAAACCGCTCAGTACGCCATGAGCACCATGGCGTATGGCGGCGGTCTGTTGAATAGGATCTATATTCCGAGAGCCACCTATATCGTAGCGGCAACCGGGAATGGGCTCATCAACCTGGTCATTTCCATCAGCTCATTGGTCATCATCATCATTTTTCTTGGCCACCCTATTACTTGGACCTGGTTGTTCCTGCCCGTCAGCATCGGCATTCTGACCATTTTCGTGCTCGGATTTGCCCTGCTGTTATCGACAGCCGCCGTGTTCTTCACCGATACGGTGGATATCTATCAAGTCTTCATTCAGGCATTGTTCTTTTTGACGCCGATCATGTATCCGCCTTCGATCTTTCCAGCTGAGCTGCATCAATTGCTTCTCTTGAATCCCTTCATCACATTGATCGATATTTTCCGCGAACCGATCTATGCCAACCAGATTCCCGATGCTGCCCTGATCATCAAAGCAACTCTTTTCTCACTCATCACTTTGCTGACAGGCTGGATCGTGTTCACCAAAAGAGCCGATCAGCTCGCTTATCGCCTTTGAACTATGGACGAGACCGTAATCAAGCTGGACAATGTCACCGTTCGATTTCGTATTCCTCACGAGAAAATTCCTACCTTTCGAGAATACGCAATCCGCTGGATCAAAAGACGTGGGGTTACTTTTTCTCATTTCAACGCCCTGGATGATGTCAGCTTTTCGATCAAGAAAGGACAAACAGTTGGCATCATAGGCTCCAACGGCGCAGGTAAAAGCACGCTGCTCAAAGTCATTTCGAGAGTCATCCGACCAACCGAAGGACGGGTGTTCTTGAAAGGACGCATCGCCCCTCTGCTGGAGCTTGGTGCAGGCTTCGACTATGAAATGACCGGTCGTGAGAATATTTTCCTGAATGGCGCGGTTCTTGGGTTCAGTAAAAAAAATATGGCGGATCAAATCGAGCAAATCGTCGATTTCTCCGGTATCAAGGAATTCATCGATGCGCCGGTTCGCACCTATTCCAGTGGCATGGTGGCGCGATTGGGATTCGCGATCGCGACACATATTCAGCCCGAAGTATTGATCATCGACGAAATTCTGTCAGTCGGCGATGCCGAGTTTCAGCAAAAATCGACTGCTAGAATCCTGAATTACCACAAAAACGGCTCAACTATTCTCATCGTTTCTCATAATGCGCCATCGATCAAACAGCTATGCGACCATGCCATTTGGCTTGAACATGGCTCGATCAAGATGCAAGGGGACGCCAACGAAGTCGTTGATCATTATTCTGCATATCTGCATTCCTGAGTTGTGAACGACGTTCTGATTTCGCTGATCATTCCGGTCTATAACGTAGAGCGTCGATGGCTGGAGGCGGCAGTCGAATCGGTCCGCCGCCAAACTTATCCACATTGGCAACTATGCATCGCTGACGATGGATCAGATCGCCAGGAAACACTGAATTACCTGCAACAACTCGCCGACGAACGTATTCAAGTCTTGTTTCTCGATGCGAACCACGGTATTGCGGCTGCATCCAATTCCGCATTGAACATCGCCAAGGGTCGCTTCGTCGGCTTTCTCGACCATGATGACGAGCTGACAGCCGACGCTCTACAGCAGGTAATCCAAACCATCGAGGAATCGGAACCGGATCTGATCTACTCCGATGAGGAGTACATCAACATCAATGGCCATCACTATTCAGCGCATTTCAAACCCGATTACTCACCAGACCTATTGTTGTCGATCAACTATATCTGCCATCTGGCGATTTATCGCCGTTCTCTACTACAGCAAATCGGCGGTTTGCACGAAGGTTACGATGGTGCGCAGGATCATGATCTATTGTTGCGCGCCGTGGAACAGACCCGCCGAATCATTCACATTCCCAGAATACTTTATCGCTGGCGTAGAATCCCCGGCTCTACCGCCGATCGTTTCGCCAACAAACATTATGCATGGGAAGCGGGTCGCAGCGCCGTAGCTGATGCTCTCCGTCGGCGTGGTATCCAGAGTCAGGTCGTTTGCGGTCAGCATCCAGGAACATACCGGGTACATCGCAAGATTGAAAACACCCCTACCATCAGCATTGTCATCCCTTTTCGGGATTTACCCGAAATACTCGCCAGATGCATCGAGTCCATTCTGCAAAAGACCACCTATCCCCACTTTGAGATCATCGGCGTCTCCAACCAAAGCCAGGAACCCAAGACACTGGCGATAATGGCCGACTATCAGAAACGGGACGCTCGAATTCGTTTCCTGAATTACGATCATCCCTTCAACTTTTCCGCCATCAATAACTTCGCAGCCCATCAGGCGGAAGGGGAACATCTCTTACTGCTGAACAACGATACCGAGGTCATCAACTCAGACTGGCTTGAAGCCTTGCTGGAGCACTCACAACGACCCGAGGTTGGGGCAGTGGGCGCAAAATTATATTTTCCCAATGACACCATCCAACACGCGGGCATTATTATTGGCATTGGTGGTAGTGCAGGCCATTCCCACAAATGCATTGATCGTCGAGATCCTGGCTACTTCAATCGTCTGACGGTCACTCAAAACACCAGTGCCGTTACCGGTGCTTGTCTTATGGTCAAAAAATCGCTTTACCTAGCGTTGGGAGGATTGGATGAGATCAATCTGCCTATCGCTTTCAATGATGTGGATTTCTGCCTGCGTTTGCGCGAGCAAGGCTATCTCAATGTCTTTACGCCCTACTGCGAGCTGTACCATCATGAATCCCAGTCGCGCGGCCCTGAAACGACGCCTCATCGGAAACAACTGTTTCGACAGGAACTTCACTATTTGCGTCAGCGACATTCCACCATCTTCGACAAAGGTGACCCTTACTATAATCCTCATTTGCCGTTGAATCGAGAAACATTCGGCTTGCGTCTGCGCTGGCTACGCCCTATGGCTTTCGTTGTGCGCGACGAATGGCAAAACCACCATTCATCCATTGGATTGTTCAAGGTGATGTGTCGGGAACTACGGAAACTGTTTCGCCATGTCCGAACCCATTAAATCGCCAGCGATCGCCATACTCATCGTCAACTTCAAGCGTGCTGCCGATACGGTAGAATGTTTGAATTCTTTGTCGCTGATCGATCACCCATCGTTCGACATCATCCTAGCTGACAATGGCTCTGGCGATGCTGAGGTAGCTGTACTGCAAGAATATGCTCATCGCCATGGCGAACATATTCGCTTGATAAACTTCCCGGCAAACTACGGTTTCACCGGTGCCCACAATCGTATTTTTGCCGATATTATCCCTGCTAAAAAATATGAATTCATTCTATTGCTGAATAACGATACGGTTGTCGACCCGGATTTTTTAACCCGGATGCTGGCGAAAATCGACACAGATAACCACATCGAAATGGTCGCAGCACGAATGATGAAGTATAGTGACCGAACGAGTATAGACAACCTCGGTATCACGTTCTACAAATGTGGACTGGCTTCCAACCGTAAATCACCAGATGATCCGCTGTTAGGTCCCTGCGGGGGTTGCGCACTCTATACTACTGAACTGCTTAGTCAAGTATATCGCACAACGAGTGAGTATTTTGACGATGACTTTTTCTGTTATGCCGAAGATACCGATCTGGCTTGGCGGGCAGTATTATTAGGATACCGCGCCGCTTATGCCGACGATGCCTTGGTCTACCATAAAGGATCGATCGCCAGCGGCGGTCCCAATAGCGACTTCGTACTTTATCATGGCATTCGCAATTCACTATTGACCTTGGTCAAAGATCTACCGACCTGGTTTCTGTGGCGCAACCTATTCTGGATGCTGGTGCTACATGGAGCTATCCTGCTGCGCTATACCGTCAAAGGCAAATTAGGCGTGGTGTTTCGATTATACCGGGATTTCTTCAAAAAAATTCCGGCCATGTTGCGCAAAAGGAATCGCTTATGGGAAGTTGTTCCTGCACGGAATATCAATATACGCTCAATCATCAATCCAGCATTTTATGAACGAGGCTACGTAAAGCAGGCACTGTCCGAGATCAAAATCTCTTAATCCAGCCTTGGATTTCACTCTAATATTCGTAAATATGCATCTGCCTTGCAGTTGACAGTATTTGCCTTGCGCGTTCCTGCTCTGGATACAGCAAGCTCCCTTGCTGACCTTTATCGAACTCTACGATACTGGCAACCCGTTCATCTTTCATCTTCATGAAATAGTGATTGTATTCGACAATAAAAATATTAGCCCACCAGAAAGACATCGCAACTACCGCAGCGCCTACCAAGATGACTCTTTGTACACTGATACTGAACCTGGAAGAGGTGATAACAAAGATGTAGACACTAACCAAAGCAAGCAGCGGAAATAATGCATATCTTGACGCAGCCGCTTGCCAGATACCAAAACCACTCCTCGTCAGCGCCGCCATCAAAGCAATGAGCGTTATGAAGCAGATCAGCAGCTGCAAAAAAACATCACCATACCTCTTGATAGCAAGATAAATTGAAGATACACATAAAATAAGACCAACAATGATATAAAG
>RXIW01000010.1 GCA_003989065.1 Candidatus Competibacteraceae bacterium | reverse complement strand
AACGGTGCTTTTTCCGATTATGCGTGTGATGAAATGAATCTTGATGCGCAGCTCCGCGATCATCTCCAATATCTGAGGGACCAGAAAGCAGTTGGAAAGGATGAATCAGCGGCTTTGGAGGAACGGCTACGTGCCTCCACGGAAGAAGAGCAGTATAAGGAGTACTTGCGGCTTTTGCATGAAAACAGCGCCTTGCGGGAACAGTTAGAGAAAGCACACCTTTGTCCTCCTAGGCAGGACAAGAGTCATGGCAACTCAGAACGCTTTGCACGCAATCGGGAGTCAGTATTAGGAGCAGCTGTTGCTATCTTGTCAGCGTATCCCGATCAGTGCAGAAACAGCAATGGGAGAGTTGAAGCTACCAAAGTGCGCGAACTGATCGAGCAACATGCCTTAAAATATTGGCCGGCTACTGGAAATCCCCCTTTGGTAACCACCGAAATTGAAAAGCTGCTCCGAAAGTACTTAGGAAAAATTGGCGAGTAAATTTACGCGCCAACGACTAAAAATTACTCGCCAGAATCCCGCTAACTTTCTGAATTAGTATTACCGCACCTTTACTGCAATGAGGTGCGATTAGTGACTCCCCCCAAATCTCCCCATCCCCTTGCCGATTTCTGGCAATCCTCACCCGACGCGCTATTTAAGCGTTCGGTTGTTGCCCAAGTTCTTGGCAAATCTATTTCGTGGCTCGAACGAAAAGCACTGTCGGGCGGCGGTCCTGCATTTCGCAAGCTCGAACGCCATGCGCTTTATTCAAAAGCGGACGTAATCGAATTTATCGAGCGTACTGCGAGTCGGCGTGTGTATTCAACTTCGGAGTCGCACCCATGATTTCCGTTCCCGCTAATTTAATCAATGATCTAAACGTGATTCTTGAAGTATTGCACGAAGGAAATGCTACCCATGCTCTTGAATTACTGTCGTTTCTATTGGAAATGCTGGAGGCCGAAGCCGATTAAATACCCTGGCCCGGCTTGCAGTAATTCCCTTCTATTTTTTGGAGAGCCGCCTATGTCTTTTGTTGCCACTGAAACAGTTGATTTTGAGCCCTTATCCGCCGGCGATTATCTGGCACGTTGCGTAACCGTAGCCTATTTAGGATTGCAGCATAATAAGCTGGAACCGACTAAAAATGGAAAATCCTTACAGGACAATAAATCATAAGCATTTGATTTTAAAATGGGCCCTGTAGGATTCGAACCTACAACCAAGGGATTATGAGTCCCCTGCTCTGACCATTGAGCTAAGGGCCCGCAGTGAGGGGCGGTGTAACCGCCGTCCTGGCCTTGCACCAGACGGCGGGTATTCGGTTATTCCAAATCCAGGAAGCTGCGCAGTTGCTCGGAGCGATTGGGGTGGCGCAGCTTGCGCAGCGCCTTGGCTTCGATCTGGCGGATGCGCTCGCGGGTCACGTCGAATTGTTTGCCGACCTCTTCCAGAGTATGGTCGGTCGGCATATCGATGCCGAACCGCATCCGCAACACCTTGGCCTCGCGCGGAGTCAAGGTGGCCAGCACCTCGCGTGTCGCCTCGCGCAATCCCTCGACCGTGGCGGCTTCGACCGGCGACATCACGCTCAGATCCTCGATGAAATCGCCCAAGTGTGAATCCTCATCGTCGCCAATCGGGGTTTCCATCGAGATCGGCTCCTTGGCGATCTTCAACACCTTGCGGACCTTGTCCTCGGGCATTTCCATCCGCTTCGCCAATTCTTCCGGCGAGGGTTCGCGTCCCATCTCCTGCAACATCTGCCGGGAAATCCGGTTCAGCTTGTTGATGGTCTCGATCATGTGCACCGGAATCCGGATGGTCCGAGCCTGATCGGCGATGGAGCGGGTAATGGCCTGCCGAATCCACCAAGTCGCGTAGGTCGAGAATTTGTAGCCGCGCTGGTACTCGAACTTGTCCACCGCCTTCATGAGTCCGATGTTACCCTCCTGAATCAGATCCAGGAACTGCAAACCGCGATTGGTGTATTTCTTGGCGATAGAGATCACCAGCCGCAAGTTGGCCTCGACCATCTCCTTCTTGGCGCGGCGGGCCTTGGCCTCGCCAATCGACATGTGGCGGTTGATGTCCTTGATCTCGTGGATCGACAGCCGCGTTTCCCGTTCGATAGCCTGCAACTGGCCCTGCGCATCCATGATCTCGTCACGATGATGTTCCAGCGCCACCGAGTACTTCTTCCCTTCCTGGATCTGTTCCCTGATCCAATCCAGCCGGGTTTCGTTGTGCGGAAACGAGGTGATGAAGGTTTTACGCGGCATCTGGGCCTTGTTGACGCAGATGTGCATGATGTCCTTCTCATGGTTGCGGATGCGCTCGGCCGTTTCGTGCAGACTGAAGATCAGTTGATCGAGCGTCTTCGGCACCAGCCGGAATTGCAGGAAGCGGTCGCTGAGCTGCTGACGCAGGGTTTGGGTCTGGAGATGCTCAGCGCCAAACTCGTCGATGCTGGCTAGAGTCTGCTGGTACAAGGCGCGCAGATCGGCAAAGCGACGCTCGGTTTCTTCCGGGTCGGGGCCATTCTCGACCACACTATGGCCGTTGTCCTCGTCCTCGTCCTCGACATCGACGACTACCGCCGCCTCATCGGCCGCGCCGACTGCATCGGGATCGTCAGAAGCCAATAACAGCTCGACATCGGGCAGCGGCAGGGCGGCTTCTTCGACATCCTTGAACCCGCTGACCACATCGGCCAGCCGGGTGCCGTTCTCGCTGATCGAATCGTAGACCCGTAGCAATTCACTGATCGTCAACGGATAGCTGGCCAGCGCAGACAGCACTTGGCTCATGCCTTCCTCGATGCGCTTGGCGATGTGAATTTCGCCTTCACGGGTCAACAGTTCGACCGTGCCCATCTCGCGCATGTACATCCGCACCGGGTCGGTGGTGCGACCGAATTCGCTGTCGACAGCAGCCAGCGCGGCAGCAGCCTCCTCGGCGACCACATCATCATCGGCGCTGACCGGATTCTCGTTGAGCAGCAAGGTCTCGGTGTCGGGGACGAACTCGTGGACCTCGATGCCCATATCATTGATCATGGCGATGATATCCTCGATCTGCTCAGGATCGACGATATCATCGGGCAAATGGTCGTTGACCTCGGCATAGGTCAGGAATCCCTTTTCTTTGCCGCGGGCGATCAATCTCTTCAATTGCGATTGTTGCTGCTCGCTCATGACCTGTTCACGTGCTGGACTAGCAAAAACCTAAACGAAAAATAATATCATGAAAAACTGATTTACTCACGATAATAGGCACAATTAGAGTTTCTGGGACTTGCCAAGGTTCCGTAAAGCCTCTCTTTCCGCAGGGCCAAGTGCGCTAGGTGTACCCCAGCGCATCAGCATTTCAGGCAGGCGTTCGCGCAGAGCGTCGCGTCGATCCAAAGACGCGAGGATGTCGCTGAACTCCTGTTCGAATCGGAACTCCTGTTCCGGGACTTCGGGCTCCCAGGCGGCCAGCCGCTCCAGGATCACGCCTTCGCGGGTATCGCGATAGCGTTCCAGCAGGGCGGCCATGGTGAGCTGGGGGTTGGCGCGCAGCACGGCCAGCAAGCTCGCCAGCAGTTTGCGGCCGCTTTCGTCGTCATCCTGGGCGACGAAAGCGGTATCAGCAACCTGTTGCGCCAACTCCGGCCGATAAAGCAGCAGGGCGATCGCCCGGCGCAGCGGAGTGCGGGTCAGCCGCAGGTTGCGGTCAGCCGGACTGGCGGCGCTCAGCGGCGGCGGTCGCAACCGAGTGTTGACCAATTGCGCATCCTTCTGCAACCGCTCTTCCATCAAATCGCGAAAATGGCTGTCGGGCAGCTTTTCCAATAGAGGTCGGGCCAATTCTGCCAAGCGAGCGCGGCCCGCCAACGTATTCGGGTTGGTCTGGGTCCGCAGTTCAGCGAACAGGTAATCAGCCAGCGGAGTGGCCTGCTCCAGCCGCTGCCCGAACGCCGCAGGGCCTTCCCGCCGAACCAAGGTGTCTGGATCTTCGCCTTCGGGCAGGAATAGGAAACCAATCTGCCGGCCATCGCGCAGAAACGGCAACGCCGTTTCCAGCGCCCGCCAGGCCGCTGCCCGCCCCGCCCGATCGCCATCGAAGGAGAACACCAGGTCGCTGGCGGTGCGAAACAGGCGTTCGATGTGATCGGCGGTCGTAGCGGTGCCCAGGGTGGCGACGACGTTGGTGATGCCGTTCTGAACCAGTGCCACCACATCCATATAGCCTTCGACCACCACCAGCCGCTGCAGTTGGCGATTACGGGTGCGCGCCTCGTACAGGCCGTACAATTCCGAGCCCTTGTGAAACAGCGCGGTTTCCGGCGAGTTGAGGTATTTAGGCGTGGTATCGCCATCCAGCGCCCGGCCGCCGAAGGCGATGACGCGGCCACGCCGGTCGCGAATCGGAAAGATGATGCGGTCGCGGAAGCGGTCGCGCAACCAACCGCGATCGTCGCGACTGACCAGCCCGGCGTCGATCAGATCCTGGGCTGCAGCCCCGGCCTCGCCCAGCACCTGACCGAGCAAATCCCAACCCGGTGGCGCATACCCGATGCCGAACAGCCCGGCGGTCTGCCCGGTCAAGCCGCGCTGGCGCAGATAGTCGACAGCCCGTTGCCGGTCGGGGTGTTCCCGCAGTTGCTGGCGGTAGAAGCGATCCGCCTGGGCGATCCAGTCCAACAGCGGCCGCGGATTGAATCCACTGTCGCGGCCCTGGGAGCGCGGCAGATCCAGCCCGGCCGAGCGGGCCAGTTCCTCGACCGCATCAAGGAACTCCATCTGTTCGTAGGCCATCAGAAACCCGATGGCGTTGCCATGGGCGCCACAACCGAAACAATGATAGAACTGCTTGCGAGGACTGACCGAGAACGACGGGGTTTTTTCAGCATGAAAAGGACAACACGCCATGAATTCATGGCCTGCGCGCCGCAGCGGCACTCGGGTGTTGACGATCTCGACAAGGTCCACCCGGCCGAGCAGCTGATCGAGAAACTCCTGGGGTATGCGACCAGCCATAGCCCAAAAGCTTAGTCGATGAATGGCTGATCGTCAGCGTTCGGTCGCAACGAATGCAACGAACGCAACGGATCGGAGCCGGGAAACGTGACGATGGCCGCGGACGGAGACGGTGAGTTCACCCGCCGAAGCGGGTCTTGACCCGTGCGCTTAGCGTAGTCATGTCGGCCCGGCCCTGCGCCTGCTCCCGAATCAGGGCCATGACCTTGCCCATGTCGCGCATGGTCTGCGCGCCGGTCGCAGCGATAGCGCTGGCGATGAGCGCATCGATCTCGGCTTCGCTCAGCGGCGCTGGCAGGTAGGACTGGATCAGATCGATTTCGAAGGATTCCTGCGCGGCCAGATCGGCGCGGCCGGCGCTTTGGTACTGCGCCAGGGATTCCCGGCGCTGCTTGATCATCTTTTCCAGCACGGCGAGCACTTGGCTGTCAGTCAGCACGATGCGTTCATCGACTTCGCGCTGCTTGATCGCGGCCAGGATCAGGCGAATCGCCCCGAGGCGTTCCTTTTCCTTGGCGCGCATGGCGGTTTTCATGTCATCCTGGATACGGTCTTTGAGAGACATGAGGACGGGCTCGCGGGTGGGGGAGAGATGTGGGTTCTGGCGCTCAATACAGACGGGAGCGGCGGGCAATCTCCCGCGAAAGCTTCTTCAGATGGCGCTTGACCGCGGCGGCGCGCTTGCGCTTACGTTCTTGGGTCGGCTTTTCGTAAAACTCGCGGCGGCGCACTTCGGACAACACACCGGCTTTCTCGCAGGAACGCTTGAAGCGGCGCAACGCAACGTCAAACGGTTCGTTTTCCTTGACTTTCACAGCAGGCATTAAACCTTCACCTCATCGATTAATCTGGACGGAAACCAGGGTTTGAATTATGAGAAAATGATAAATTGTAATCATCCCTCTCTCCAAATGCAAAAGGGTAACGGCATGTTGATCCTGGGCATCGAAACCTCCTGCGATGAAACTGGCCTGGCGCTGTATCACAGCGAGCAGGGCCTGTTGGCGCATGCCCTGCACAGCCAGGTTGCGCTGCACGCCGAATATGGAGGTGTGGTGCCGGAGCTGGCCTCGCGCGATCATGTCCGCAAGACCTTGCCGCTGCTGCGCGAGATTTTCCGCCAAGCTAACGTAACGCCGCGCGATGTGGATGGCGTGGCCTATACCCGAGGGCCGGGACTGATCGGCGCGCTGCTGGTCGGAGCGGCCATCGGGCGCGGTTTGGCCTGGACCTGGGGGGTGCCGGCGATCGGCGTACATCACATGGAAGGCCATCTGCTGGCCCCGATGCTGGAGCCGGAACCACCATCGTTTCCACTGGTGGCCTTACTGGTTTCGGGCGGCCATAGTCTGTTGGTGCGAGTGGACGGCATCGGTCGCTACCAACTCATCGGCGAGTCGATCGACGATGCCGCCGGCGAAGCTTTCGACAAGACCGCCAAGCTACTGGGTCTGCCCTATCCGGGCGGGCCAGCGCTGGCCAAACTGGCCGAACAGGGCGATCCAGATCGCTTCGTCTTCCCGCGGCCGATGACCGACCGCCCCGGCTGCAACTTCAGCTTCAGTGGGCTAAAGACCGCCGCCATCAACACCTGGCGGGGGCTGGAACCGACGCCGCAGAATCGGGCCGATGTGGCGCGCGCCTTCGAGAATGCCGTGGTCGAGACCATGATGATCAAGTGTCGGCGCGCCTTGCAGGCGACCCGCCTGCGGCGGCTGGTGGTGGCAGGTGGCGTGGGCGCCAACCAGCGCTTGCGGGAACGGCTGCGGGAATTGGTGGCGGAGCTGGGCGGGCAAGTCCATTACCCGCGGCTGGAATTCTGCACCGACAATGGAGCGATGATCGCCTATGCGGGCTGGCGGCGGTTGGCGGCGGGACAATACGACGAGCCAGCGATCGAAGTACTACCGCGGTGGTCGCTGGCCAGCCTGCCGTCAGTCAATTGAACGATATGGCATAACCACGCCGCCGGTCGATACGGCCGGCGGCAACCACTGTCATGCATTGTGTTCCATCATGGATGATGCGCGTCAATCCTTGAATAGTAAGCTCAGCATGTTCGCCCGCCCCACCCGATGCGCCTGGATGGCGCAATCGTTGCTCCAATCGACCAGCGCGCGGCCATCGTCCACGATCCGGTGGCCAACGAAACTGCATACGGCAAACTGGCTATCCACGAAGTCGTAGAGACTGTGTGGGTCGGAGACTTTGAAAGCGACCTTGGCCTGGGCGACGCCCAGATCGACATAGGATCTGAGCTTATCCATTTGTAAGGTGGCCCATTTTTCCAGTTGGCCGGCGGCGAACTGATTGGTCCTCGTCAGGGAAGTGATCCATGGTTTGAGCGGCGCTGGGCCGGAAGCCAACAATTCGTTCATAGGACCCTCCAGAGTTCAGTATTTCCTAGGTAAAAACAGTGTAGCAAAAAATGTTGCGTTGCGACATAAATTTCGTGATCGACCCCCAAAAACCATGAAATACCTGTGGCAAAGGGTATAATGACCGAGTGGCTTGACGGACGCGACTCCATGCCGCCGTACCGTATTGGCTTCACATCATTCCAGGGACAACCATCATGCCTATCGGTACCACGATCACTGAATTTATTATTCAAGAACAACGACGTATGAAAAACGTCACGGGCAACTTCACTGCCCTGATCAACGACGTCGTGATTGCCTGCAAATCGATTTCCAGCGCCGTTCGCTACGGCAGCCTGGTGGGCGTGCTCGGCACCGCTGATACCGAGAACATCCAGGGCGAGACTCAGAAAAAGTTGGATGTAATCTCCAACAACCTGTTCATCAGGCGCACCGAGTGGGGCGGCCAGGTCGCCGGCCTAGCCTCCGAAGAGATGAACAACGTCTATCAACTGCCCCTGCAGTATCCGCGCGGCAAGTACCTGTTGGTGTTCGATCCGCTGGACGGCTCTTCCAATTCCGACGTCAACGGCGCGGTCGGCACCATCTTCTCCATCCTGCGTCGCCCCGACGACTCGAGCGGCGAACCGACCGAGGAAGACTTCCTGCAGCCGGGTACCCGTCAGGTCTGCGGCGGATATGCCCTGTATGGCCCGTCGACGATGATGGTGCTGACGACCGGTCACGGGGTCAACGGCTTTACCCTGGACCAGCGTATCGGCGAGTTCATCCTGACCAACCCCGATATGCGGATCCCCGAGGATAGCCACGACTTTTCCATCAATGCATCCTACATGCGGTTCTGGGATCCACCGGTACGGCGCTACATCGACGAATGCCTGGCCGGCCGGGAAGGGCCGCGCCGCAAGGATTTCAATATGCGCTGGGCCGGGGCGATGATCGCCGATATCCACCGGGTTCTGTGCCAGGGCGGCGTGTTCATGTATCCGATCGACCGCAAGCTGCGCGCCAAGAATCAGGAAGGCAAGCTACGCCTGCTATACGAAGCCAATCCGATGAGCTTCATCGTCGAACAGGCGGGTGGGCTGTCCACCACCGGTACGCAACGCATCATGGAGTTGGAACCCACCGGGCTGCATCAGCGCTGCTCGGTAATCATGGGGTCCAAGAGCGAAGTCGAGCGGATCATTTCCTATCATCTGGAAGCCCAGTGACCGCCTGATCGGCGTTGACGCGCTTCCCTGACAGGAGGCGCGGAGAATAACAGCACTCGGACCTGACGACTCGGGCCATCAGAGCGAAATGCGAAGTGATCGAGCGCTTCGCGTTTCGCTCTTTCAGTTTGTAACTGACGCACTACGCTATAATATCTTGGTGTTCATCCTGCTCGAACATGAGCTAGTCTGTCGGTTCATGGATGCTTTGTTACAAATCATGGCATCATCTTACACCTAGAAAAATTCCAGCCCGCACGGGTCGTGACTGGAATTTTGTCCGCGCGTGGATGATGTCCAGCGAAAATCCGATGGATAATCGCCCATTATTCAAGTCGCCAGCATCGCGAGAAACTGAATTATGGAACCCATGAACTCACCACTCCCGGATGCGCTCGCCGGCAAGCTGCAACGCATCGAAGATCTGGCCGAAAAGCTCGTCTACGTCAAGTGGAGCCAAGAATTTTTCGTGCTCTTGCAAAAAGCCGCCCAAGACGTCCTGACCCTGGCCAGACCGCGGCTGGAGTATCGTAAGGTCGTCGTACTGGCCGAACGGCTGGAACGGCAGATCAGTCAATCGCTGGAGAAAGGCGAGCTACCCGGCGGGGCCGATCGGGAGCAGCTGATCGCGGTCGTAGACGCGCTCTGCCGGGCGGCGTCGAGACCCGGAGATCTCGATAGTGATCTGAATAAGATCAGCGATCCGGGGGCTCTCCGCCAGGCCGAAGGGCTAACGCTACCCTTGTTTTCGAAGTGGGGGTTCGGGGAAGCCAGCCAACCGGGCATGAGCGAGAAATCGCCTATCACCCCATCGATCTGGCTGGTAGCGCCGGCTGCCGTGCACGAGTTAGGACGCAAACTGCAGCAGCGCGGCTGCTTCAAAATCGAATTCTATGACAGCCTAAGCGAGATCGACGCACTGCTGGCGCAATCCGAGCAGCCGATCGCCCTGGTCGTCGATCTGGATCATCTCGCCGGCAAGACCGATCGTCAGACCAGCCTGCGCGAACTCGCCGCGCTACGGCAACGGCTGGCCCCGGAAATTCCGATGTTCTTCCTGGCCGATCGGGGTGATATCACCGCCCGGCTCGAAGCGGTGCAAGCGGGTGGCGCGGGCTATTTCGTCAAGCCGGTCAATATGTCGACCCTGTTGGAAACTCTGGACGAGCAGGCGCTGAAGGCGCTCAATCATCGCGTGCTGATCATCGAAGACACCTTGCACGCCGCGCGCGAGATCGCCCGCTTGTTGAGCAGCCGCGGCATGGCGACCCATGTGCTGGCTCAACCGCTGCAGATCCTGCAGATGCTGCGAAATGTGCAGCCCAGCCTGTTGATCATGAGCCTGGACTTGAAGGAGACCGACGGCTTGATGCTGGCCCAGGCGCTCCAGCAACACGAGTCGTTTCGGGGATTGCCGCTGATCCTGCTGTCGGCCCGGGCCGATATCGGCCAGCGCCTGTCGGTGGTGGGTCTGAGCAATGCGACTTTTCTGAGCAGGCCGCTGGAACCGGAACTGCTGGTCGCGACCGCCACCCACCGGCTGCGGCAAGGGCATGGCCTGCATCGCAAGTTCAGCCAGCTCAGCAACCGGGACACCGTGAGCGGCCTGTACAACCGGCCGTACTTCCTCGTCCAACTGGAGCGGGCCCTGGTGGCCACCGCAGCCAGCACCCAATCCGTAGCCGTCATGCTGATCGCGCTGGACGATCTCCGCCATATCGAAAGCCAGGATGTGTCGGCGGCCGACGATGTGATCGAACAGGCCGCCATGCGCCTGCAAGCCGCGTTGGGACCCGATCCGATCATCGCCCGGTTCGGCGATGCCGTCTTCACGGTCCTGCTCGGCTTCGCCAACCAGCAATCGTTGATGGCCACGGCGCGCGCCGCCCAGGCAAGTCTGGAAAGCGATCCCTACCTCATCGCCGGCAAGCGTTTTCTGCTGCACACCAGCACCGGCATCAGCGTTGCCAGCTCCGCCACGCGCGATGCCGCCACGCTGATCCAGCAGGCCGACCTGGCCTGCGGCATGGCCCGGGACAGCAAGGACACCCGGATTCATGTCCAGCACGGCAAGAGCACCGAACCGGATGCCGACAACACGCGACAGCGGCTCATGCTGGATGAGATTCGTGAAGCGGTGCAGCAGCAACGGATGAATTTACTGTTCCAGCCGATCGTCAGCTTGCGCGGCGACACCACCGAGCGTTACGAAGTGCTGTTGCGGATGCGCAATCGGGAAGGCTGGGAGCTGCTGCCGGAAACCGTGTTCTCCATGGTCAAGCGGCATCGGATCGGCATGGTGCTGGATCGCTGGGTCATCGCCCATTCCATTCGAATCCTGCGGGAGCGCCAGGCGCGCGGCCAGTCGGTGATCCTGTTCATCAACATCTCGCCCACCATCCTGCAGGACGAGGAACTGCTGAACTGGCTGCAAAACGGCCTGCAAAAAACCGGCGTAGCCGCCGCCAGCCTGGTGTTCGAAATGGTGGAAAGCACGGCGTCCCTGCACCAACAGGCCCTGCTCCCGTTCCTGCGCCAGCTCAAGGGTCTCGGTTGCGGGATCTCGCTGGATCATTTCAGTGGTCAGGAGCGCGCCCAGGCGCTGGTGCAGGCGATGCAGGCCGACTATGTCAAGCTGGATAGTCGATTCGTCCAGAGCGTGCTCGACGACAAGGTCCATCAGCAGCAGCTCAGCTATCTGGCCCGCGGCCTGTCCACCCTAGGGGTAACGACCATCGTGACCGGTATCGAGGACGCCATGGTCTTGCCGGTGTTGTGGTCGTGCGGCATCGATTACGTGCAGGGATTCTTCCTGCAGCGGCCGCATACCGACATGAACTACAACTTCGAACAACTTGTGCTGTGATGGGCCATGCACGTTGATTTAACGACAGGGCTACTGGACGCGGCGCGCTATCGGGCTTCGCCAAACTGCGACGATCGGCCGACCGGTATGGCGGTGGATCTGATCGTCATCCATGGCATCAGCCTGCCGCCGGACGACTTCGGAGGACCGTGGATCGATGCGCTGTTCACCAACACGCTCGACCCCAGCGCACACCCGTATTTCCAGACCATCGCCGGCTTGCAGGTATCGGCCCACCTGCTGATTCGGCGAGACGGCGAACTGGTGCAATACGCGCCGTTCCACCGTCGGGCCTGGCATGCGGGCGAGTCGGTCTACGCCGGTCGGCGGCGCTGCAATGACTTCAGCATCGGCATCGAACTGGAAGGCGCCGATCAGACGCCCTATGACGACCGCCAATACCCTCCGCTGGCGGCTGCGATCCTGGCGCTGCGCCAGGCGTATCCCGCCATTACCCCCGATCGGCTGACCGGCCATGCCGATATCGCGCCAGAGCGCAAGACCGATCCAGGCCCCGCCTTCGACTGGATACGGCTGCACCGGCTGCTCGGCGAAGGCGCAGGGTAGAAATAGTCTGGTCAGATGGCGCAAGCCGGATCGGGCGCATCGTCCACAGTCGCTTCCGGTGCACGCGCAGCCGGCGCTGGGTCCACCGGGTCCGCCGCGTGCGATTCGTCCGCTGGCGCAGCAATCGCCGATGAGGGGTCCGGCGTGCGGACGCCCAGCAAATCCTCCACCTGCTCGACCCAGGTCGCGATCAATTCGGCCGCCGGGCGGTCTTCGCACAGATGGCAACCCTGGCCGGCCCACAGGGCCATGAAATCGGTCAGACCCCGTTCCATGGCGGCCTGTCGCAGGTCCTGGGTCAGGAACAGCTGCAGCGGAAAACCGGGCAGCTCGGCCTCATGGCGATGCAGCTCGTTGACCAGACGATTGCGCAATACCCGGCCATGGCGGCCAGTCAGGGCACGGCTGAGGGTAGTAGCGATCTCGCTTCCTGCGCTGAGCAGCGCCTTATAGGCCGGATGCGCGCCACTCTCGGGACAGCCCAGAAAGGCGGTCCCCATCTGCACCCCAGCCGCGCCCAGCACTTGGGTGGCGGCGATGCCGCGCCCATCCATGATGCCACCGGCGGCGATGATCGGGGCCGCCACGTGCTTGGCCAGCAGCGGGACCAGGGTCATGATGCCGACCAGTCCCTGTTCGGGCTGACCGACGAAGGTGCCGCGAAGCCCGCCGGCCTCCCCACCTTGGGCAACGATGAAATCGACCCCGCTTTCCTCCAGCATGATCGCTTCCAGCAGATGGGTGGCCGTACCCAGAATGGTGATGCCCGCCTCCTGCAACAGCGTCAGATATTCGCTGTCCGGCGCACCGAAGACAAAACTCAACACGGATATCTGCATATCCAGGATGACGTCGAGCTGTTCGTCGAGGCCCGGTGGCTCCGGCATTTCGGGGAATTCGGGCGGCAACCCCAATTCGGCCCGGTACGGCGCCAGCAGCTCGCAAGCGCGCGCGACCTTGGCAGGGTCGGGTTTGGCTGGCTTGAGCGCCGTCAGATTGACCGCAAACGGCCGGTCGGTCAGGGCGCGCACCTCGGTAATCGCGGCCCGCAATTGATCGGCGTGCAGATAACCGCCGGCCAGACTACCTAGACCACCGGCGTTGGATACCGCCGCCACCAGTTGCGGAGAACCAGGACCACCGGCCATGGGGGCCTGGATGATGGGATAGGAAATGCCGAGTCGTTCGGTCAATGCGGTATTGGGCCAGTTCATATCGATTCGAGGCTCCTGGCGGGTTGTTTTATCGAATAGGCAAATTGGACCGGCCGCTGGGGGAATCCATCGGCATTCAATTGTCGACGCGCATGACGGTCAAACGACCGCTGGCCAGCGGCTGGCCGTCGTCCCGGATGCATTCAAACCGAACCCCATTGGGGCCGACAGCTTCGAACCGGATGCTGAACGCCTGCTCCGGCCGCAGCGGCAGCAGGAATTTGACCGTCGCTATCCCGATCGGCCGGTCAGCCGGTCGCCACACCGCGCAGGCCCGCACCACCTCTTCCAGGATCACCACCCCCGGCACGATCGGATCTCCGGGAAAATGACCGGTCAGGCTGGGATGGTCGGCAGCGATCCGATAGCGTCGCTCACTCATGGCGGGCCACAGTCGATGGCTGGCGTGGATCGACCAGCGCCAACAAGTCTTCCCGGCTGAGCTTGCCGGTGGCGTTGCGAGGCAAGGCGGCGACCTTGATCAGCGGTCGAGGCAGGAACACCGGGTCCAGCCGTTGCGCCAACGCAGCCAGCAATTGCCGCTCGCTCACGCCGGGCGCCACGACCACGACCATGAGTCGCCTAAGCTCGCTTCCCGTGGCTTCGGGCATGACGAAGACGCCTTCCACGACGCCTGCAATCTGGTTGAGCTGGTGGTTGAGATAATCGAGCGAGGTTCGTTTGCCAGCGATGTTGATCAGATCTTCGCGGCGGCCCAGTAGCTTGAATTCGAATTCGCCGCAGGGTTCGACGATATCGTTCAGGACGAACGGGGCCGATCGCTGCGGATCGAACAGACCGCCATCGCCCAGTCGCAGCCCGTCATATAGACGCCAGCGCTGGCCGACCACGGTACGGCGACTGGCGATGGCACCGGTTTCGGTGCAACCGTAGATTTCCAGCACGGGCGCGCCGAAGGCTTCCTCGGCTTGGGCGGCAAGATCGGCTGTCAGCGGCGCTGTCGCCGATAGTAGAAAGACCACCGCCGGCCAGCGCAAACCGGCGGCGACGCAGGCGCGCAGGTGCAGCGGCGTGGTCACCAACACGCGCGGGGCAGGCACGGTTGCCAGGGCCGCGCCCACGTCAGCCGGGAAAAACGGCCGACCGGTGTGGATGCTGACCCCACTGACCAGCGGGGCCATGATGGAGGTTTCCAGGCCATAGACGTGTTGGGGCGGGACGGTAGCGACGATGGCCATGGTCTGCGCGAAACCGAAACGCTGTCGGGTTTGGCCCGCACCGCGCACCAGTTCGCCCCAGGTTTTCGGATGGGGGCTGGCGCGGCCAGTGCTGCCGGAGGTGAAAGCGATCGCGATCACCTGCTCGTCCGATAATTCGGGAATGGCGGACGCTGCAGTAGTAACAGGCGTCGGGTCGAGCCAGCGTTCGAGGTCGGCGTCGGTGATCGCACGGTTGTCTGGATAGTCCGCGGCCAGTTGTTGCACATGCAGACGGGCGCGACTGGACGGCAGCAGATTGATTTGGCCATTCACCCCCACTGCGGCGAAAGCCACCAGGAAGCCATAGCGATCTTCGCACAGGTTGAAAATGTAGCGGGCCGGCGGCAAGCGTCGGGCGACCGCCGCAATGTGGTGCAGGAACAGCGCGCGGCTGACCGGGCGACCGCCACGCCAGGCGATGGGCGCATCCAGGGCGGCGGTCGACGACAGCAAAGGCAGCAGAGCGGATATCATGGACGGAGAACGAAACCAGATTTCTGCAAGGATTTGCCAAAAGGCTGGCATTTTGGCGCATCGTTTTATAAAACTAGCAAGGATCGCCGCTTTCGCGAGAGCATCGCCACAACAATGCCGCATTTTTCGCCATGCCATCGGGGCGAGGCTGACGACACGCCTCATCAGGCAGGGACAGGGGCGATCGAATTGACGTTGAAAACTAACATGATATGGCGTGGGCATCCAGTCTGAAGCGGGTCATCGACCCTCTTTCGGCCGTCCACGACCTGCCGCGGGGGATCCGACGATGAGCCGAGTGACTCTCACCGATGAGTTGCGCCAGGATTACCGACATTTGTTCACGACTTGCGCGATCCGTGCGGAACGGGCCGCCGAGGTGGATCAACGACTGGGGGGGTGGCTAGCCGACCGGGATCGCTATCTGGTAGTCAGCCAGCCGTTGGGGCTACCCTGGTTCGTGGTAGCGGCGCTGCACGAGGCCGACACCGGTCGCGACTTCACCGTTCACCTCCATAATGGCGATCCGCTGACCGAGCGGACCCAGCATCTGCCGGATGGGCGGCCGCTCGACGGCGATCCGCCGTTCAGTTGGGAGGATAGCGCGGTCGACGCCCTGCGCCTGTATCGCTTCGACCAGTGGTCGGACTGGAGCGTCGCTGGCACGCTGTTCCTACTGGAAGGACATGGCGGCTGGGGCCATCGGTTGCACCATCCCGAAGTGCCGTCGCCCTATCTGTGGAATTATTCGCAGCATTACGCCCAGGGCCGGTATGTCGCCGACGACAGCTGGAACGATACCGCCATCGCCCCCCACGCCGGTGTGGCGGTGTTGCTCCGACGCTTGGCGGAATGGGGCGCGCTCGAATTCGTCGAGGGCGAAACACCGGTCCCGTGGCCGCTGCTGCGCTACGCCGAGGCGGAAACGTCGCCCTGGGTGGAGAAATTGCAGGAATTCCTCAATACCCTGCCCAGGATTTACGTCAAGGTGGATGGCCGGGCCGGGCCGCAAACCTCGCAGGCGTTTCGCCAGCTGGCCGGCTGCTATTTGCCGGGCGACCCGCGCGGCGACGACGAACACGATCCATAAAGCAACGGGCGGCGGGCGCGAGCGTCAGTCTTCCACCGCACTGATCCACTCGCGCAGGACCGTGGTGGCGTAAGCGCCGGCCGGCAGGCGAAAGTCGAGCACGGCCGTGCGCGGTGCCGGGAATTCCAGCGCCATAGCGCCGATCGGCAACCGTAAAGCCCGACGTTCCTGTTCCAGACCGGCGGTAGCCAGTCCATCGCGGAAAACAGGCCAAGCGGCGGCGACCCTCTCCTCCAACTCGCGTACCGCACCGGCGCTGCGCAGCTCCCCCGCACCCCACAGCGGACCGGTCGGATGCAAGTCGCCCTCGGCTACCCGCCGACGAAGGGCATCGTCCACCGTATCCGCCACGAAGTTGCTGTGACTGCCTGCCAGCATCAGTACATCGCCGGGCAGCGCGGTATTCCAACTGCCAGCGGCGACGCGCTGCGCCAGCACGGCGTTGAAAAGCGCGCTGCGGGCTGCCGACAGGTACAAGCCGCGCTGATGGCGGTCGCGCACCTTTTCCCGTCCGCTCAACAGGGCTTCGGCCCGCGTCAGATTGTGAGCGTCGTGACCGAAGCGTTGCTCGCCGAAGTAATTGGGCACGCCCAGCGCCGCGATGCGCTCGATTCGCGCGGCCAGTTCGGCCGGATCGCCGTCCAGATCGCGCAAGGTGATACGGAAAGCGTTGCCGCTCAACGCCCCCCGCCGGAGCTTGCGGGAATGACGCACCGCCTTCAGCACGGCGAAATCGGGATGGGGATCGGCATTCCAGTCGGGGTCGGCCTTGCCCGGCAGATGCACCGAAAACCATTGTTCGGTGACGGCGTGTCGGTCCTTGAGCCCGGCGTAACTGACCGCATTCGGCGCGACGCCCGCCTGCCGGGCCAACTGACGCGCGACCCAGTCGGTGTTGGCGCCGCGCTTGCGCACCCACAGCCAGACATGCTCGCCGCTGCCGTCAAGGGTGAAATCCAGCTCTTCGCGAACTTGAAAATCCTCGGGGATGGCGCGCAAGCGACCCTGACCGATGGGTTGACCGTGGATATGGGGCAGCGAGACAGCATCAAAATCGATGGGCATGGGATGACAAGCGAGAGGGTGGCAGTGGGAAAGAGACCGACGCGGGCGCGCGCAGACAGCGCGCTATTCGCCCCCCAGAACCGTCTGGTTTCGGCCGGCGCGTTTGGCGTCGTACAGGGCGGCGTCGGCTTGCTGGACCGAGCGGTTATAGTCGGGGTGGCCATCGTGCATGCTGATGCCGATGCTGCATGTCAGGTGAATGGCGATGTCGCCGGGCAGCTTGAAGGCTTGCATTTCGCAGCGGCTGCGAATTTTCTCGGCGATGCTCAGCGCGCCCGACGGTTCGACGTTGCCGAGCAGAACGAGAAATTCCTCGCCGCCATAGCGGAAGATGAAGTCGCTGGTGCGCACCGACAGCAACAACATTTCGGCGAAACTCTTGAGCACGATATCGCCGTTGTCGTGACCGTATTGATCGTTGATCCGCTTGAAATGATCGAGATCGATGATGAGGACCGCGTAGGGCAGACCCTGTTTGATACTGATTTCGGTTTGACGGCGCAGAATGGTGTCGAGATAACGACGGTTGAACAGACGGGTCAGCACATCCGTACCACGGTCGATTTCCATCATCTGATCGACCAGCGAGGAGATGAACCAGGACGTCTTGGTCACGGCGTCGTTCAGGCGGTTGACAGCCTCGAAGAACAGGGCGCTTTCACCAGCGACGCGATGTTGCGCAGCCTGGAACAGGACCTCGTCGATTTCGCGGGTTTGCCTTTTCAGATCGGTCGACGCGTTGATGGTGTGGGACAGCAAGTCGGATTTGTAGATGACCCACAGGCCGAAGGTGGAATATTGCAGCTTGGGCAGGCTGGCCGGATCGAGTTCGGAGGTCTGGTAAAGGAGCGTCAGGGTGATGCGCAGCCAGTCCAGCAGCAGAGTGCGCAGGCGTTCGCATTCGATGGCGGCATTCTGAGTAATGCCCTTCATCTTCATCGACAACTCGTTGGTTTCGTAGTTGATCTCGTGGGAGAGATAGGCTTCGATGATGATGGCGGTCGTAGTGTCGAACAGCTGTTCGACCAGCAGAAACGCCTCGGACAGCTTTTCCCGCTCCGGGATATGCCGTTCGAGCCGAGTGTAGATTTCCCGCTTCAGGATACCGATGCCATGCGAGAAAACGCTGAGACGAACATTGATGTTGGCGTGCACCGAACCGATCTTTTCCTGCCGTTGAATGACGGCGGCGATATCGGCTCCGGAGTTCGGATCGAACAGTGCCCGAATCCACTGCGACAGCGACACGCGCAGGTTTTTTTGCACCAAATGATGCTGAAGGATTCGGGCGGTCTCGGGAATTTCCAGAAATTCGGCGTAGAAAACCTCCGCGATTGCCGGCAACTCAGGCTCCAGCAACGTCGTGATGGCATCGAGGATCGGAATGCGGGGACCACTGTAGATCGCCGCCAATTGGGCCTGCATGATATTTTGCATGCTCATGCTATTTTCCATTCTACCATTATGGTTTTTTTGATTGACAAGCGCCTGCAAAGATAAATCGTTTATGTCATACATCAATGATGACTATGTCTTTATGGTGCGGTTGACATAATGTCATCTAAAAAAACATATTTGGTGTCATGATAAGGCCATACTATGCACCGATAGCAGGGCCGATGTCTTCCGTGCGTCAAACCAGCAGGACCACAGCGTGGACGGCGATGCCCTCCCCGCGACCGATATAACCCAAACGTTCGGTGGTGGTCGCCTTGACGTTGATCTGCGTCGGGGCAATGCGCAGATCGGCAGCGATGTGGGCCTGCATGGCGGAAATATGCGGGGCCATGCGCGGCGCTTGGGCGATGACGGTGATGTCGGCATTGCCGACCGTCAGACCTTGCTGGGCCAGCAGCGCCGCGACTCGGCGCAACAAGATGCGGCTGTCGATATCCTTGAATTCCGCGCTGCTGTCGGGAAAATGCCGGCCGATATCACCCAGTCCGGCCGCGCCCAACAGCGCATCGCACAGCGCGTGCAGCGCCACATCGCCGTCGGAATGGGCGATCAAGCCTTGCGTATGCGGGATGCGTACGCCGCCCAGGGTAATGAATTCGCCCGGCCCGAAAGCGTGCACGTCGAAACCGTGACCGATGCGCATGGGACTGTTTTCCTCGTTGATTGGCCGATGGATTAGGCGGAGAGGCCAGCAGCTCGGCGGCGCTTGAGATAAAACTCGGCCAGCGCCAGATCCTCCGGCCGAGTGATCTTGAGATTGTCCGACCGGCCTTCGACCAGACGCGGGGCAAAACCCGCCGCTTCCATCGCCGCCGCTTCGTCGGTGACCAGCAAGCCGCGATCGAGAGTCGCGCACAGGGCGTCATGCAGCAGGCCCAGACGGAACATCTGCGGAGTCAGGGCGTGCCAGAGCCGCGCCCGATCCACGGTGGTCGCGACCCGGCCATGGTCGTCGGCCTGTTTGAGCGTATCGCGCACCGGCGTCGCCAGCAGCCCACCGATCGGATCGTCAGCCAGCTCGCTCATCAACCGATCCAGATCTTCGCCGGTCAGACAGGGACGAGCGGCATCGTGCACCAGCACCCAATCGTCCAGCGCCGCCCATTCCCGCAAGGCTTGCAACCCATTCGCCACCGAATGGCAGCGCTCAGCGCCGCCGGTCACGACCAACAAGGGCTTGGTGGTTGGGAGTGCATGGGCGATCCCAGGCCACCAGCCGTCTTCGGCCCCGATGGCGACTGCGACCCCGGCGATGCGGGGATGGCGCAGCAGGATTTCCAGGGTATGGACGATGACCGCCTGGCCGAGCAGGGGCAGATATTGTTTGGGGGTAGCCGCGCCCATGCGCCTGCCGGCGCCGGCGGCGGGCACCATTGCCCAATAGTGCAACGTGGACATGGTTGGATTCCAGGTAAGCGGACAATCCCGCGATCGGGTTCAGCGCGGTGGCGCGGCTGCGGCCGGTGGTTTGGTCGCCGGATGATGCGGCGCAGCCGGTGCGGGCTTGGCGGGCACAGCCGCCGGTTTGGCCACGTTCGGCGCGGGTTTGGCCGGCTTGCCGGCTTCGTTGGCGTGCAGACGATGATTCGCGGGAAGCGACGACCGCGTACCGGGTTTGGCCGGCGGTTCGGCGGGAGCCACCGGCTTGGGCGGCTGATCGAGCAGGCGATAGAACGCCTCATCCGGACGGATCATGCCCATATCGGAACGCGCCCGCTCCTCGATGGCCATCAAACCGTTTTTCAGATCCTGCACATCCGCTTCCAGCGCCCGGTTCCGCTCGTTCAATTCGGCGTTTTCCTCGGTTTGCGCCTGAATGGCGATATGCAGGGCATAGGTCTGGCGGACGCCATCTTCGGCAATCCACAGCAGATATTGCGTGAACAGCAGCAAGGCCAGCAGGACCGCCACCAGGATTTGCAGTTTCGAGCCTTGTTCGATTGAAGCGGCCATTGCGTTACGCAGGGTGAAAGAAACCCGCGCCTCCCCTCCCCCGTTGCCAGCAGCAGGGGGAAGAAAGGCGCGGTTTGGGTCAGGGTTCATCACGCGGCGCTCATCGCAAGCGAGAGCGCCGGGGCGAAGATCAGTCACGGAATACGTTGAACGCCTTCTTGCCCGGATAGACGGCGGCGGAACCCAGTTCCTCTTCGATCACCAACAGGCGGTTGTACTTGGCGATGCGGTCGGAACGGCTGAGCGAACCGGTCTTGATCTGGCTGGCGGCGGTAGCCACGGCCAGGTCGGCGATGGTGGTGTCCTCGGTCTCGCCAGAGCGGTGCGAGGAGATCGAGGTGTAGCCGGCGTCGGCGGCCATCTTGATCGCCGCCAGGGTCTCGGTCAGGGTGCCGATCTGGTTGACCTTGATCAGGATCGAGTTGGCGATGCCTTCCCGGATGCCGCGCTCCAGGATCGAGGTGTTGGTGACGAACAGGTCGTCGCCGACCAACTGGACCTTCTTGCCCAGCACCTTGGTCAGATACGCCCAGCCGTCCCAGTCGCTCTCGTCCAGGCCGTCTTCGATGGAAACGATGGGATAGCGGCTGACCCAGTCGGCCAGCTTGTCGGCCATTTCGTTGGAGCTGAAGGATTTGCCTTCGGCTTCCAGCGTATATTTGCCGTTCTTGTAGAACTCGGAACTGGCGCAGTCCAGGGCGATGTAAATGTCCTTGCCGGCGGTATAGCCCGCCTTGCTGATGGCTTCCATCACCACCTCCAGGGCCGCTTCGTTGGACGACAGATTAGGCGCGAAGCCGCCTTCGTCGCCCACTGCCGTGTTCATGCCCTGCTTCTTCAGCACCGCCTTCAGGGCGTGGAACACTTCCGCACCCCAGCGCAGGGCTTCGCGGAAGCTGGGCGCGCCGACCGGCATGATCATGAATTCCTGCATGTCGACGCTGTTGTCGGCATGGGCGCCGCCGTTGAGGATGTTCATCATCGGCACCGGCAGATGATACGGGCCGGTGGGATTCAGATACTTGTACAGCGGCACGCCCTTCTCGGCAGCGGAGGCGTGCGCGGCTGCCATGGACACACCCAGGAGGGCATTGGCGCCCAGCCGGCTCTTGGTGGAGGTGCCGTCCAGCTCGATCATCTTCTGGTCGAGGGCGGCCTGATTGTCGACCGCTTCCATGCCCAACAGCGCACTGCGCAGTTCGCCATTGACGTTAGCGACCGCCTTCAGCACGCCCTTGCCCAGATAGCGACTCTTGTCGCCATCGCGCAGCTCCAGCGCCTCGCGGCTACCGGTCGATGCGCCGGACGGGACGCCCGCAGTGCCCTTGGCCCCGGATTCCAGAATGACATCGACGCCGACGGTGGGGTTACCGCGCGAATCCATGATTTCGCGGCCACGGATCTCTTTGATTTTGGACATGCCGAATGACTCCTCGTGGTATTGCGTTCTTGAGTGAGAAACAATTAATTATTTTAGTCCGGTTTCTGGAAAACCGTGTTGTTTAACCAAGGCGTCCAGAGCCTGCAGGGTACGCAGCAGCGGCTCCATCCGGTCGAGCGGCCAGGCGTTGGGGCCATCGCTCAGGGCGCGGTCGGGATCGGGATGCGTTTCCATGAACAGCCCGGCGATGCCGGTCGCCACGGCCGCGCGCGCCAGGGCTGGGACGAACTCGCGCTGACCGCCGGAGGCATTGCCTTGTCCGCCCGGCAACTGCACGGAGTGGGTGGCGTCGAACACCACCGGACAACCAGTGGCCCGCATCACGACCAGGGCGCGCATGTCCGAGATCAGGTTGTTGTAGCCGAAGGATGCGCCGCGCTCGCAAACCATGATGTGGTTGTTGCCGGTGGTGCGCGTCTTGAGGACCACGTTGCGCATCTCCCAGGGCGACAGGAACTGGCCTTTCTTGATATTGACCGGTCTGCCCTGGCGGGCCACATTCTGGATGAAATCGGTCTGTCGGCACAGGAAGGCCGGCGTCTGCAGCACGTCGACCACGGCAGCGACTTCCGCCAGCGGCGTGTATTCGTGCACATCGGTCAGCACCGGCACGCCGATCTGATCCTTGACCTTTTGCAGGATAGCCAGGCCCTGCTCCAGACCAGGGCCGCGAAAACTCTGGTGCGACGAACGGTTGGCCTTGTCGAAGGACGATTTGTAGATGAAGGGCATGCCCAGCCGTCCGGTGATCTCCTTGAGCTGGCCGGCGGTGTCCAGGGCCAGTTGCTCGGATTCGATCACGCAGGGGCCGGCGATCAGGAACAGCGGCCGATCCAGACCGACCTCGAACTCGCACAGTTTCATCATGTCGCGTTCGCCTCCGGCCGGGCGCGCTGGCGTTGCAGGATCGCCGCCTTGACGAAGCCCTGGAACAGTGGATGACCGGCCCGTGGGGTGGAGGTGAATTCCGGGTGGAACTGACAGCCCAGGAACCAGGGATGGCCGGGTAATTCGATCATTTCGACCAGCTGGCCATCCAGCGAGAAGCCCGACAGCGCCATGCCGGCGGCCTGCAGGATCTCACGATAGCGATTGTTGAATTCGTAGCGGTGGCGATGGCGCTCGGCGATCACATCCTTGCCGTAGGTGATGCGCGCCAGGCTGTCGGGGACCAGCTGGCAGGGTTGGGCGCCCAGCCGCATGCTGCCGCCCAGGTCGCCGCCTTCCCGCCGCTGCTGGAGCTTGCCGTCGCCCTCGATCCATTCGGTGATCAGGGCGATGACCGGATGGGCGGTGTCCTTGCGGAACTCGGTGCTGTGCGCGCCTTCCAGTCGGGCCACGTTGCGGGCGAACTCGATGACGGCCACCTGCATGCCCAGGCAAATGCCCAGATAGGGAATGGCCCGTTCGCGGGCGTAGCGGACCGCAGCAATCTTGCCTTCGATGCCGCGTTCGCCAAAACCGCCCGGCACCAGGATGGCATCCATGTTGGCCAGCAGCTCGACGGGACCATCCCGCTCGATCTGCTCGGAGTCAATGTAGTGGATATGGACGCGGGTGCGGGTGTGGATCCCGGCGTGCTGCAACGCCTCGTTCAACGATTTGTAGGCGTCGGCCAGATCGACGTACTTGCCGACCATGGCGATGTCGACCTCGCCGGTCGGGGTCATGACCGCCCGCACCACCCGCTCCCAGTCGCCCAGATTGGCCGATGGCAGGTTGTCCAGCCGCAGCTTGCGGGTGACGATGTCGTCCACGCCCTGGGCATGCAGCAGCAGCGGGATGCGATAGATGGTGTCGGCGTCCGGCACGTTGATGACCGCCTTGGCCTCGACATTGGTGAACAGCGCGATCTTGCGACGCTCCTCGGCCGGTACTTCCCGATCCGAACGGCACAGCAGCATGTCGGGCTGGATGCCGATGGAACGCAGTTCCTTGACCGAGTGCTGGGTCGGCTTGGTCTTCAGCTCGCCGGAGGTGGGGATATAGGGCACCAAGGTCAGGTGAATGAACAGCGAGCGCTCGCGGCCCAGTTCGACCCCCAACTGACGGATGGCTTCCAGGAACGGCAGGGATTCGATGTCGCCGACCGTGCCGCCGATTTCCACCAGGGCGATGTCGGTTTCACCTGCGCCCAGCCGGATACAGCGCTTGATCTCGTCGGTGATGTGCGGAATCACCTGCACCGTACCCCCCAGATAATCGCCGCGCCGTTCCTTGCGGATCACGTTTTCGTAGATGCGCCCGGTGGTGAAGTTGTTGCGCCGGGTCGCGGTCATGCAGACGAAACGTTCGTAGTGGCCAAGATCGAGGTCGGTTTCAGCCCCGTCGCTGGTGACGAAGACCTCGCCGTGCTGGAAGGGGCTCATGGTGCCCGGATCGACGTTGATGTAGGGGTCGAGCTTGATCAGGGTGACCTTCAGGCCCCTGGCTTCCAGGACTGCCGCCAGTGACGCGGCCGCGATGCCTTTGCCGAGAGAGGAAACGACGCCGCCGGTGATAAAAATGAATCGAGTCATGCCGGGATGGGGGGAGTTGAGAAAGACACTACAAGATACCAGACCCAGCCGGCGATGGCGACTGCAAAACCACCTGCCAAGCGGGCGCGCCGGGGGGAGCGGCATGGTCAGCGGCGATCCCCAGACCCACGACCGCCAGCAGACTCGGTCCGGCATACAGCAGCGGTAGGCGGTCGCGTTCCCACGGCGGTATATCAGCCTCCTGCAACAGCTTTTTCAGCTCCTGGCCATGCAGCCGACCGACGGGCCGGAAGCGTTCGCCGCCCTGCCGGAACCGTACCAGCAACGAACCTTCAGCGATCGCCCCAGCGCATAATCCAGTACCGGTCGTCGGCTCCAGGCGCAACGTACCTATCCCTGGCAAGGTCAGTGGTGGCCAACCGACAGCCGTGGCGCGCCAGTTCAGCAGCTGTCCCGCTGAATGAGGCGTCAGCGGTGGCATGGCGTACAGTCCATCGCGATGGCGGCGAACTTCGACGCCAGGCCAGCGGCTGCAGGGCTGGCGATCGCGACCCGCCGTCAGCACATCGTGGAGCAGTTGGCGCAGCTGGCGACTGTCGGGCGTTGGCAGCTGCAATTGGCGCAGCCAGTAGCGCACCAGATTGCGCTGGTGCAGGTCGGGCAACTCACGCAAGGATGCAATGCCGAGGCGATCGGGCCGGTCGGGTGCGGCGCGGGCCAGCTCGGCGGCGGCTTCCTGGTCCAGCCATTCGGCGGCGTCGGCGCAGCGCTGGGCGGCGCGAGCCAGGGTCCGGTTGGCGGCCGGCCAGCGCTCCTGCAGCAGCGGCAGAATGCGATGACGAAGATAGTTGCGGTCGAAACCCGGATCGGCGTTGCTGCTATCCTCGATCCAGCGCAAGCCGTGGGATTGGGCATACGCGAGGAGAGCGGCGCGGTCGAAGCCCAGCAAAGGTCGCCACAGCCAGCCCGGCCCGAGCCGACTGACGGCCGGCATGGCCGCCAGCCCGTGCGGACCCGCGCCGCGCAGCAGTTGCAACAATAGAGTCTCGGCCTGATCGTCGCGATGATGGGCGGTAAGCAGGGCGCTCTCCGAATCGAGTTCGCGGGCCAGCGCTGTGTAGCGGGCGCGGCGAGCGGCCGCCTCCGGACTTTCGCCCGGCGTGGGTCGGGCGTCGATCGCCAGCATCCGAAACGGCACCGCCAATTGCCGACAGACTGCGGCGCAGTGTTCGCCCCAAGCGGCGGAGGCGGATTGCAAGCCATGATCGACATAGATCGCTGTCAGCGTCCGTTCCGGCCAATGGGCGCGGTGACGCACCAGCAGATGCAACAGGACGTGGGAGTCGACCCCGCCGCTGTAGGCCACAACCAATCGTTGAGCGGGCTGAGCGGCCAGGGCCGTCTTCAGCCAGTCGCGATCCAGGATTGCGGTCATGGAAGCCATGCCAGAGGTAGTCGACCACTCCCGGTTGGGCGGAAGCGACCGCGGTCCTCAATCCTTGTTTAACAGGGTATCTTTCCCCAGCAAAGCCGCCACGCTGCTCTGCCAGGAAGACTGCAGGGACGTGGTCGGTTCGGCAGCCTTGAATACGCCATACCCCATCAAGCGCCGGTAACGGTTTTCCAACAGTTCCTCGACCTCGACCGCGTCCAGCTGCGCCAGATGGTCGCGCAGAGCGACGCGGATGTTCTCGGCCATTTGCGCCATATCCCGGTGAGCGCCGCCCGGTGGTTCGGGAATCACTTCGTCGATCAGCTTGAGCTTGGCCAAGCGGTCGGCGGTCAGACCCATGGCCTCGGCCGCATCGGGCGCCCGTTCGGCGCTCTTCCACAGGATCGCGGCGCAACCCTCCGGGGAGATGACCGAATAGGTGCCGTATTCCAGCATCAGCATCCGATCGCCGACCCCGATCGCCAGCGCTCCACCGGAGCCGCCCTCGCCGATGACCACGCAGATCACCGGAACTCGCAAGCGGCTCATCTCGAACAGGTTACGGGCGATCGCCTCGCTTTGACCCCGTTCCTCGGCCCCGATGCCGGGATAAGCGCCGGGGGTGTCGATGAAGGTCACGACCGGCAAGTGGAAACGCTCGGCCAGTTTCATCAGCCGCAACACCTTGCGATAGCCCTCCGGTCGCGGCATACCGAAGTTGCGGTAGATCTTTTCCTTGGTGTCGCGGCCCTTCTGGTGGCCGATCACCAGCACCGGCCGGTTGTCCAGCCGCGCCAGCCCGCCTACGATGGCGTGATCGTCGGCGAAGGCCCGATCGCCATGCAGTTCCTGAAAATCGGTGAACAACCGCTCCACGTAATCCAGGGTATAGGGCCGCAGGGGATGGCGGGCGATTTGGGCAATCTGCCAAGGGGTCAGACTGGCGAAGATCGACTCCGTCAGCGCCTTGCTCTTGGCTTCCAGACGAGCGATTTCGTCGCTGATGTTCAAATCCTGCTCGGCGCTAAGGTGGCGCAGCTCCCTGAGCATCGCTTCCAGTTCAGCGATAGGTTTTTCGAAATCGAGGCAATTGTTGGGGTTCATCGGTTTCCTTCGGAAAGTGACTCAATCCTTGGGGATGCGCACGGCCAAGTACAGCGATTCGTTTTCGCGCCGGACCAGCATCGATATCGCCTTGCCCTTGGGCAGATCCTTGGTGAGTTCGACAAACTGATTGGCGTTTTTCACCGGGATATGATTGATCGCCAGCACGATATCGTCCGGGTACAGGCCGGCGTTGCCCGCCGGACCTTCATCCAGACTGGAGATCAGCACTCCCTGATCGTCCATGCCGAGATTGCGGCGTTGTTCGTTGCTCAAATCGGCCACCGTGACCTTCAGCCGAGGATCGTCGTGTTCGTCCATGGTGGCAACGGTTTCCGCAACCGGCTCCAGCCGGGCGATGGTGGCCTTGATCTCCAGCGGCTCGCCATTGCGCAGGATGGACATCGCCACTGTCTTGCCCACCGGGGTCACTCCGATCATGCGGGGCAGTTGCGAGGAATCTTCGACCGGCTCGCCGCCGTAGCGCAGGACGATGTCGCCCTGCTTGAATCCGGCGCTGGCTGCGGGGCTGTCCGGCAGAATCTGCGCCACCAGCGCCCCGCGCGGCCGGTCGAGGTTGAAGGCTTCGGCCAGATCGTTGTTGACCGGTTGCAACAGGATGCCCAGCCAGCCGCGGGTGACTTCGCCAGTGGATTTCAATTGCTCGACCACTTGCATGGCCAGCTTGATCGGAATGGCGAACGACAGCCCCATGTAACCGCCGGTGCTGCTGTAAATCTGCGAGTTGATACCGATTACCTCGCCGCGCAGGTTGAACAGAGGTCCGCCGGAACTACCGGGATTGACCGCGACATCGCTCTGGATGAACGGGACGTAGGTGCCGCTGGGCAGACTGCGACCCACCGCGCTGACGATGCCCTGAGTGGCGGTATGCTCCAGTCCGAAGGGCGAGCCGATAGCTAGCACCCATTCCCCGACCTCCAGGTTATCGGAGTCGCCGATCTTGACCGAGGGCAGATTTTCACCGTCGATCTTGAGCACCGCCAGATCGGTCAGCTCATCCACGCCGATGACCTTGGCCGGCCGTTCTCGCTGATCGCTGAGCCGGATGATGATCTTGTCGGCGTCCTGGGCAACATGGGCGTTGGTCAAGATATAACCGTCGGGCGAGATGATGAAACCCGATCCCAGCGAGTTGGCCTGGCGGTCGCCGGGCAATTCGGGACGCTCCTGGAAGAAACGCTTGAAAAACTCCAGGTAGGGATTTTCCTTGCCCGGCAGTTCCGGCAGGCCGGGCGAGCGGGCGCTCTGCTTGGGCTGCTGCTGGGTGGAGCTGATATTGACCACCGTCGCTTCGTTCTGCTTGACCAGTTTACGGAAATCCGGCGGCGGTGGGCTATCGGCGCGCGGACTACTGGCCAGCGAGCAGAGAGGCAGCAACACGACGATCATGGACAGCAGGCGGCAAAATCGGCTCATGACGGTGGCAATCTCCTGGTAGAGCATAGGGGGCTGCGATGCGGGAAGGTCGTGATCGACGGCGCAGCGGAACGATGGGGTGACAACTCCAGAGACAGTCATCCCAGCACGATTTGCGCAGTATAAAATAGTTGGTAACACTCGCGAGAGTGGGTGACACTTCAAGTGGGGTTGGAGATCCGGCTGGGCCAGATGGCCCGCTTGGAACTCCTAAGCGAGCGTGGGCCAGCATGACGCCCGTGAAGCGGCGATGGGAGAGAGCAATGGAGCAGAACGTGGGGAAACCCAGTATTCCGAATGTTCATGAGGTCATGAATGGCCAGGACCAGGCGACCCAATACCTGTACGAGTTGACACTCAAACTCCTGGAGTTGGAAGGATCGGACATTTTCATCACCGCCGGCAGCCCGCCAGCGCTCAAGATCAACCAGGAAATTCACCGCATCGGCGACCATAAACTGAGCCCGCAACAGACATCGTTGCTGGTTCGCTCGATCATGAACGACCGCCACTCGCGCGAGTTCGATCGCTCCCACGAGGCCAATTTTTCCCTGAACCTGCCGAATCTGGCCCGATTCCGGGTCAGCGCCTTCACCCAGCGCAACAGCGCCGGCATGGTGATGCGGTTGATTCAGGAGCGGATCCCGACCACCGACGAACTCAACCTGCCGGCAATCCTCAAGGAGATCGCCCTGTTCAAACGCGGACTGGTGCTGTTCCTGGGCGGAACCGGCTGCGGCAAAACCACCTCAATGGCGGCAATGCTGGATTATCGCAACAGTCAGTGCTCGGATCATATCGTGACCGTCGAAGACCCGATCGAGTTCTTCCACCGCCACAAAAAATCGCTGGTGGATCAGCGCGAGATCGGCACCGACACCGACTCCTACGAAGTGGCGTTGAAAAACGCGCTGCGCCAGGCGCCCAACGTCATCCTGATCGGCGAGTGCCGCGACCGGGAAACCATGGAAGCCGCGATCAATTTCGCCGAAACCGGTCACCTGTGCCTGACGACCCTGCACGCCAACAATACCGATCAGGCTTTCGACCGCATCGTCAACTTCTTCCCCGACGAGAAACGCGAGCAAGTGTTGATGGATCTATCGTTCAACATGAGAGCCTTCATCTCGCAACGCCTGCTACCGCGCGAGGATCGGCCAGGACTGATTCCTGCGGTCGAAGTCCTGCTCAACACCTCGTTGATGTCGGAGCTGATCATGCAAGGCCGGGTCAAGGAGATCAAGAGCATCATGTCCCGTTCCAGCGAACCGGGCATCGTCACCTTCGACGAGGCGCTGTTCAATCTGTACGAAGCGGGCCGGATCGGCTACGACACCGCGATCCGCCATGCCGATTCCGCCAACAATCTACGGCTGCGCATCAAGCTGGAAGGCACGCGCGCGCCCCGCACCGGGATCGACAAAGACCACTTTCAGCTGGAAGAGACCCAAAAGCGCTGAGCCGGACCCGCTGCCTGCTCATACCTCGCCGTAACGCGCGCCACTGCCGATCCAGCGTCGGATCAAGGGCTCCACGCAGGTCGGATGGTCGCGCAACAGGCGGTCGGCAGTGTAGCGGGCCGCGTCCAACAGGTCTTGATCACGCAGCAGATCGGCCACCCGCAGGGTCTGCTCCCCGGTCTGGCGGGTGCCGAGCACCTCGCCGGGACCGCGCAACTCCAAATCGCGGCGGGCAATTTCGAAGCCGTCGCAGCTCTCCCGCAGCACCGCCAACCGACGGTAGGCAACATCCGACAGCGGCGGGCGATAGAGCAGCACGCAGCTGCTCGCGGCGGCCCCGCGCCCGACCCGACCGCGCAATTGATGCAGTTGCGCCAAACCCAGCCGTTCGGCGTTCTCGATGATCATTAGACTGGCGTTGGGCACATCGACGCCGACTTCGATCACCGTGGTGGCAACCAGCAGATCGAATTCGCCGCGCTTGAAGGTTGCCATCACGGCTTCCTTGACGTTGGGCGGCAACCGGCCATGCACCAGGCCGATACGCAGCTCCGGCAGCAGTTCGGTCAGGCGCTCGGCGGTGACGGCGGCCGCCTGGCATTGCAGGACTTCGGACTCTTCGATCAGCGGGCAGACCCAGTAGGCTTGCCGACCGCTGCGGCAAGCCTGGCGGATGCGGGCGGCGACCTCCTCGCGGCGGTTGTCGGGCACGACGACCGTTTTCACCGGCAGTCGGCCCGGAGGCAGCTCGTCGATCACCGAGGTGTCCAGATCGGCGTAGGCGCTCATGGCCAAAGTACGGGGAATCGGCGTGGCGGTCATGATCAGCTGATGCGGGCAGCTGTCGCCCTGCCGACCCTTCTCGCGCAACGCCAGCCGCTGATGGACGCCGAAGCGATGTTGTTCGTCGACGATCGCCAGCGCCAGCGCGGCGAAGGCGACATCCTCCTGGAACAGGGCATGGGTGCCGACCGCGATGTGAATATCGCCGGCGGCCAGCCGTTCCAGCAGCCTCCGCCGGGCCTTGCCGACCAGGCGTCCAGTCAACCAGGCCACCTCCACCCCCAGCTCGCCCAACCAGTGGTGGAAATTGCGGTAATGCTGTTCGGCCAGCAGTTCGGTGGGGGCCATCAACGCGGCCTGGGCACCGGTCTCGACCGCTTGGAGTGCGGCGAAGGCGGCGACCACCGTCTTGCCGGAACCGACATCCCCCTGCAACAGACGCAACATCGGTCGTGGCTGGCTCAGATCGGCGTCGATGTCTTCCAGCACGCGCTGTTGGGCGGCGGTCAGGGAAAAAGGCAGACGTTCCCGCAGACGGCGACGTAGACCGCCGTTGCCCGCTAGCGGTGGTGCGGCCTGTCGCCGCATCCGCTCACGCAACCGACGCAGACTGAGTTGATGAGCCAACAGCTCCTCGAAAGCCAGCCGCCGCCGGGCGGGATGACGACCGCTTTCCAGCTCAGCCAGGGCAGTGTCGGCCGGCGGCTGATGCAACAGCCGCACCGCCTCGGGAATAGGCGGCAACTGAAACGGCGTCCGCAAGGCCGACGGTAACCATTCCGGCAGCAGGGAAAACTCGTCCAGCTGAGCCAGGGCCTGTTCGGCCAGATTGCGCAGGGTGAACTGTTGCAGACCGGCGGTGGTGGGATAGACCGGCGTCAACCGATCGGTCACCGGCGGCGCGTCCGTCCCGATCCGCCGACATTCGGGATGGATCATCTCCAAAGCCGTTTGACCTTGCCGGACCTCGCCGAAGCAGCGCAAGCGCGCACCGGTTTGACACAGCCATTGTTGCTGGGCCGGGCTGAAATGAAAGAAGCGTAGGGTCAGGACCCCGGTGCCGTCAGCCACATGACAGAGCAGAAAACGTCGGCTGCGCCCTGCCACCTCGCTGCCAACCACCTCAGCCTCGATCTGGGCTTCGTCCCCGGCTTGCAAGCGCGCGATCGGGGTCAGACGGGTGCGATCCTGATAGCGCGTCGGCAGATGCAGCAGCACGTCTTCGGCGGTGCGAATCCCCAGCCGCTGCAATCGTTCGGCCAGGCGTGGCCCAACGCCTTTCAAGGCAGTGACTGGAACCGGCTCGGTGGGCAATGGTCGGGCCGGATTCGCCACGGTCGCTAGCGCTCCAGCACCAGCACCGCGTCCATTTCAACCTGAGCGCCACGAGGCAGGGCGGCGACACCGATGGCGGCCCGCGCTGGATAGGGTTCCTGGAAATACTCGGCCATGATCTGGTTGATCAAGGCGAAATGGCCGAGATCGGTCAGGAATACATTGAGCTTGACCGTATCGGCCAAGTGACCGCCGGCAGCGCGCGCTACCGCCGCCAGATTGTTGAACACCTGATGAATCTGGGCCTCCATGCTGCCTTCCACCAACTGCATGGTGGTCGGGTCGAGCGGAATCTGCCCGGACAGGTAGACGGTGTGACCCACCTTGATCGCTTGGGAATAGGTACCAATGGCGGCGGGAGCCTGATCGGTCTTGATGATTTCGCGCGGCATGATCGGTGTTCCTTGGCATGGCCCCGGCAGGGGCGATGGGCGCAGGGGAAGGATGACAGATGGATGCGATGCTTGCCCCGCGTCAGTTGTTGCGCCGGGCCAGTCTCAGCGCCTCAGGCAGGGTGCGCAGGCGACGCATCACCCGCGCCAGATGCGCCCGGTCGCGGACGTTGAGCAACAGGTAAACGATGGTGGTGTTGCCGTCTCGCTCCGAGGTGTTGATGGTCTCGATGTTGGTGTCGGTGGCGGAGATGGCCGCTGCGATGGTGGCCAGCACTCCACGCTTGTTGATCACATCGAGCCGCAATTCGACGCTGAAGTCGGAGGTGATGTTCTGCTCCCACTCCACCTCGATCCATTTCTCGGGCGATTTCTTGTAGCTGGTGACGTTCTTGCAGTTGTCACGGTGGATGACGATGCCGCGACCCGCGTTGAGATAGCCGATGATGGGATCGCCCGGCAACGGCCGGCAACATTTGCCGAAACTGACCACCGTGCCCTCGGTGCCCTTGATCAGCAGAGGCTGGGCGCTGGCGTCCGGCGAGGTGGTGACCTCGTCCTCTTCGTCGGGCAGCAGTTGCTTGGCGATCAGGGCCGCGACCCGGTTGCCCAGACCGATGTCGGCCAGCAGATCATCGAAGCTGACCAGCTTCAGTTCCTGGATCAGCGCCCGCACCGCTTCGACCGGCAACTCGCTCAGCCCGCCGATCCGACCCGCCAGGGCCTTTTCCAGCAGGCGCTTGCCGAGCAGGATCGCCTCCTCGCGCTGGAGATGCTTGAGGTAGTGGCGGATGCTGGCGCGGGCCTTGGCGGTGACCACGAAATTGAGCCAGGCGGGATTGGGACGCGCGGTGGGAGTGATGACGACTTCGACGGTCTGGCCATTGTTGAGTGGGGTGCGCAACGGCACCAGACGCCGGTCGACCTTGGCGCCGACACAGGTGTTGCCGACGTCGGAATGAATGGCATAGGCGAAATCGACCGCGGTGGCCCCGCGCGGCAGTTCGATGATCTCGCCGCGTGGGGTGAAGACGTAGATCTCGTCGGGGAACAGGTCGATTTTGACGCTTTCCAGGAATTCCACCGGATTGCCAGCGCGGCGTTGCATGTCCAGTAGTTTCTGCAGCCATTCGCGCGCGCGTTGCTGGGCGTGGCTGCCCTGGCTGTCGCTGCCGGACTTATAGCGCCAGTGCGCGGCAACGCCGACCTCGGCCATGATGTGCATTTCTTCGGTGCGGATCTGCACCTCGATCGGCACGCCGTTGGGTCCGAACAGAACCGTATGCAGCGACTGGTAGCCATTGGCCTTGGGGATGGCAATGTAGTCCTTGAACCGCCCCATGAACGGCTTGTACAGATTGTGCATCGCCCCCAGCGCGCGGTAGCAGGTATCCACCGCGTCGACGATGATCCGCACTGCGTAGACGTCGTGGACATCCCGGAACGGCAGGTGCTTGGTGCGCATCTTCTGATAGATGCCCCACAAATGCTTGCCGCGCCCCACCACCCGGGCCTTGATGCCCTCGTCGTCCAGACGGGTCTGAATACGGGTTTCCAGTTGGCCGACGATTTCGCGGCGATTGCCGCTCATCTTGCGCACCGTGTCCTGCAACACCCGAAAACGCATGGGATAGAGATGGCTGAAACCGAGATTCTCCAGCTCCTGGCGCAGGTGGTTCATGCCCAGCCGGCCAGCGATCGGGGCGTAGATCTCCAGGGTTTCGCGGGCGATGCGACGACGCGATTCCGGGCGCATCGCCCCCAAGGTGCGCATGTTGTGCAGACGGTCGGCCAGCTTGATCATGATGACCCGCAGGTCGTTGGCCATCGCCAGGAACATCTTGCGGAAGTTTTCGGCCTGCGCTTCCCGCTTGGAATTGAACTGGATCTGAGTCAGCTTGCTGACGCCGTCTACCAGGCCGGCGACTTCCGGGCCGAAGCGACTGCTGAGCTGTTCCTTGCTGTAATGGGTATCCTCGATGACGTCGTGCAGCAGGGCCGCCTGCAGGGTTTCGTGGTCGAAACGGACGTTGGCGAGGATGCGGGCGACAGCCAGCGGGTGAAAGATGTACGGTTCGCCGCTCTTGCGATAGATGCCGGCGTGGGCTTCGGTGGCGAAATAGCAGGCGTCGCGCAGGCGCTCGACCTGGGCTGGCTCCAGGTATTCGCCGGCGATCGTGCACAGATCGTCGATGCGGAGATGCAGATCATCCAGCCACTCGCTGTCGACAGTCAGGTGGGGAAGCTGTTGAATGACATTCTGGTCCCGCAGCGGCGTGCTTAACACTGGCGATCTCCTGCTACCGACGTCGGTCGCTATTCGTCCGTTTCGGCTGCGATATCGTCGGACGCAGCGGCGATCGGCTCGAGTTCGGGTTCGGATGGCGGCGAGCCGGGGCGCGCGTACTTTTCCTTGACCAGATAATCGAGCTTGCCTTCAGCCAGCTCCCGCAGGGCGACGACGGTCGGCTTGTCGTTTTCCCAGGGCACCAGCGCTTCCTTGCCAAGGGCCAGATCACGGGCGCGGCGCGCGGCGATCAGCACCAGCTCGAAGCGGTTGTCCACCCGGTCGAGGCAATCTTCAACGGTAATTCGGGCCATGCAGGGATTTCTCCGGATTCATCGCTGATCAGTTTGAACCGAACAGTCTAGTAGTAACAAATAGTTAAGACAAGAGCGCGTGTAGAAGTTCCTGTTGTCGCGCCAATTGGATGGCGCGGCGCTGACGATTGGCGATCACGATGGCGCGCAAGGCGTCCAACGCGGTGGCGAAGTCGTCGTTGATCACCAGATAGTCGAATTCCGCATAGTGTGATAACTCGTCCAGCGAAGCCGCCATGCGCCGCTCGATCACTTCGGGGCTGTCCTGCCCGCGCCCGGCCAAGCGTTGCCGCAAAGCTTCGCGCGAAGGGGGCAGGATGAAGATGCTCAGGCTGTCCGGGGCCAGAGCGCGAACCTGGCGAGCGCCCTGCCAGTCGATTTCCAGGATGACATCCAGTCCAGCTTGCCGTTGGGTCAGGATCGCGGCGTGGCTGGTGCCGTAGTGGTTGTCGAAAACCCGAGCATGTTCCAGGAACGCACCCTCGGCGATCATGGTCTCGAACACAGCGGGCGCGGTGAAATGGTAATGCTCGCCATGCCGCTCGCCGGGCCGGGGCGAGCGGGTGGTGTGGGAGACGGAAACGACGACGCCGGGCGTGGTGTCCACCAGGCGCTTGACCAGACTGGTCTTGCCGGCCCCGGATGGAGCGGCGACGATGTAGAGGGTTCCGGTGGTCATGGCGTACGGCTCAATGTGAGAATCGAATGCGTTCGGATGGCCATCGGGCGCGCTGGCGCGGACACGGATGCCCACCATCCCGGTCGCTGCCTGGTCGCTTCCGTTCCGGATATCCAGCCTGGAGGATTCACGTTCGAGTATCCTGCGCCCCATTGATGATTTCTAGCTTAATGGATTCCGAGCCGTTGGGGAAAATTCCTCTCATGATGCTTCAGAGTACACTAAATGCGCAGCGTGTTCTCGCAATGCCCCCGCCCTCGTTGGCCCACATGGGTCCCACCGCGCAGGCCAGATGGGCGCAGCCCGTGAACATGAACCACGAACATGAAGTAGCGAACCGGAGAAACGTGATGTTCATTCCCTTGAGTTACCGAATCGTTGCCGCGTCCATCGCTCTTGCTGCTCTGGCTGGCTGGGCCGGCCAGAGCAGCGCGGTGGAGACAGCCAAAGCGGAAGCAGAAGGCGATCGCTCGTCGATCAGCGAGTTCTCGGAAGGGATCGCGATCGTCTACAAGAAGGGAGACAAGAACTACCAGTTCGGCTTCATCGACAAGACCGGCAAGGCCATCGTGCCGCCGCAATTCGACGAGGCGCTCGGTTTTTCCGAAGGTCTCGCGGCCGTGCTGGTCAAGGACAAGTGGGGCTTTATCGACCCGAGCGGCAAAATGGTCATCCAGCCTCAATTCGAGCACGTCGCTTCTTTCTCCGACGGCTTGGCGCCGATCCAGGCCAAGAACAAGTGGGGCTATATCGACAAGACCGGCAAGGTCGTGATCGAACCCCGGTTCGAGGACTACGCCGTGTTTTCCGATGGGCTGGCCGCCGTGCCGAACGAATGCAAGTACGGCTATCTGGACAAGGGCGGCAAGTTCGTCGCGGTCAGTCCCGACGAAGCCCAGAAGCTGGGCGACGAAATGGTTGTGTCCGAATGCCGCTATGGCTATATCGACAAGACTGGACAAATGGCGATTCCCGCGCAGTTCGATCAGGCGCAAGGCTTCTCGGACGGATTGGCGGCGGTTCAGGTGAAAGAAAAGTGGGGCTATATCGACAAGACCGGCAAATTCGTGATCGCGCCCCAGTTCGATGAGCTGAACCAACTCAACGAAGGCGATTGACGGCCGGAAGGCGGCGGACCGGCGGTCGCGGCCCGTATCCGGCGACCGCTGCCAAGCCGCCGATCGCCGTCAGTGTTGCGGATTGCCCAAGCCCCCGACATCCTGACCCATGGGGCGGCTGAAGGTGTAATTGGCCGGTTTCTGCATCAGTTGCTGAGCCGCCTGATCGGTGCTGCCACTGATCAAGGTGAAGGGCAGCCCGACGATGAAGATCGCCGAACCCAACACCGTGGCCACCACGCCCGCCGGTCTGGCCAGCAACATGTCGGCGGCCATCAGATCCGGGCTGGCCGGCGCATTGGGGCCGCCCTCTTCCGCCATCGTCAACGGGGCTGTCAAAGTCAGAATAGCGGTCAAAATCAGGGTGATGCCTCTGGTGACCATTAAGGAACGCATGGCGTCGGACCTTTTGCAAAGGGTGAGATTCACCTTGGAGAGTGTAGCACGAGGAGCCGACCGGCAGAGCACGCCCACCGCCGTCCATCGCGCAATCGAGACGCCAGGCCCATCAGCTGACCATGGCCAAGCGCGCCGCCTCCTCGACATCGACCGCCACCAGGCGCGACACCCCCGGTTCCTGCATGGTCACGCCGGTCAGATGCTGGGCGATTTCCATGGTCGCCTTGTTGTGAGTGACGAAGATGAACTGGACCTGGGCCGACATGTCCCGGACCAGTGCGCCGAAGCGACCGACATTGGCCTCGTCCAGCGGCGCGTCCACCTCGTCCAGCAGGCAGAACGGCGCCGGATTGAGCTGGAAGATGGCAAACACCAGCGCCACGGCGGTCAGGGCCTTCTCGCCGCCGGACAGCAGGCTGATCGACCCGATCCGCTTACCCGGCGGCTTGGCCATGATGGCCACCCCGGTGTCCAGCGCGTCTTCGCCGGTCAGCTCCAGATGGGCCTGGCCGCCGCCGAACAGCCGCGGGAACAGCTCTCCCAGCCCGGCATTGACCCGCTCGAAGGTATCGCGGAACCGAGTCCGGGTTTCCCGATCGATCTTGCGCATGGCGTTTTCCAAGGTCGTCAGCGCCTCCAGCAAGTCGGCGTTCTGGGCGTCCAGATAATTCTTGCGCTCCGACAGCTGGGCGAATTCCTCGATCGCCATCAAATTGATCGGCCCCAGGCGCTGGATGCGCCGTTCGACCTGCTCCAGCCGGGCCAGCCACTCGCTCTCGGCCGCGACCGCCGACAAGGTGGACAGCAACGCTTCCGGCTCGGCGCCCAGCTCGCGCAACTGCTCGCACAGCGTCTGCTGCCGTACCCGCGCCTCGCCCAAGGCCAGCCGTAACGCCTCGATCTGTCCGCGTTGCGCCTCGGCCTGGCGTTCGCAGTGGACACGGGTCTGTTCACCCTCGTGCAACGCGCTGTCCTGGGCTTCGAGGTCCTGGCGCACCGCCCGCAATTCCGCCTCGACGGCCAGCCGCGTTTCCAGGTGAACGGCCAGTTCCCGCTCGGCGGCCGCTAGTGCCGCACCGTCATCGGCCGCCCGTTCCGCATCCAGCTGGTCGCGACGCGCCAGCAACTGCTCACCCTGCGCCGCCAATCGGTCCAGGGCCTGATCGACGGCCGTCAACCGCACCCGCAGGGTTTCCAGCGCAGCCGTTTGCCGGGCAGTCGTCTGGCGGGCGCGCTCCAACTGGGCGCGACATTGCCGAACGACCTCATGCCGCCGATCCCGTTCCGCCTGCCGCGCTACCCGTTCGCTGCGCAAAGCTTCCGCCGCCTGCGTCGCGGTGGCCAGCTGCGCTCGCGCACTGGCCGCCTGCGCTCGATCCTGCTCGCATTGCCCATCCAGTTCGGACTGCTCCTCGGCCAGCGCGGCGCGGCGGGCGCAGCTCTGCTCCCACTTGGCCTGGGCCGCCTTCAGCTCGCCCTGTACGCGGGCCTGTTCGCGATGGCCCTGATTGACCGCCGGCTGCCACTCGCGCCGCAGCCCTTGTTCCAGCGCATGCTGACGAACCCGTAACTGTTCGGCCTGCGCCGTCAGCTGCTCCAAGGCTGCAGTCTCCTCGGCCTGGGTCGCCTCCAACTGGTGAATTTCCCGTTCCCGCACCAGCACGCTGTCGTCGTGGCCGCGCCGCAGCCGCAACCAGTGACGGCCGCATAGCACGCCGTCCGGGGTAACCAGCGTTTCACCCGTTGGCAACTCAGCCCGCCGCTGCAAGGCGTCGGCGATGGACGGGACAATTCTCACCCCATCCAGCAGGCCGGCGAGCGGCCAGCGGGCGCGCAGCTTGGTCGCCAGGGCATCGACTGGGGTCTCTTGCGCCGTATCCGTCGACAATCCCTCCTGCGGCGATTCGCACAAGGTCAAGCCATCCTGGGGCAAGTCGGCGCCGTCCACCGCCAGATCAAGCTGCGACACGCAAACTGCGTCCAACCAGCCCGCCAACGCGGTTTCCACCGCCGCCTCCCAGCCCGGCTCCACCTCCAATTGCTCGGCCAGGCGCGGCGCGTCGTCCCAATGGTGAGCGCGCAGCCAATCGCGCAATTGGCCCTGCCGACGACCGAGTGCGGCCTCCTGCAGGGTGTGCAGCGAAGTCAGCCGGCCCCGCCGGGTCTGGACCCGCTCTTGCGCGGCCCGCAGACGCGACTCGATTTGTTGCCCTTCCTCGCGGATCGTGGCCAGTTCGGTCTCGATGCCGGCCAAATGCGCCTGGTCGCGCTGCAGGCGCTCGGTCACCGCCTGTTCGGCTTGGCGCAGCGCCGCCCGTTCCTGGTCGAGATCGGCTACCGCCAGCTGAGTCTGCTCGTTGCGCAGCCGTTCCAACCGCCGCTCGGCCTGGGTCAGTTGCCGTTCCAGATGCTCGAGGCGGGTGCGTTCCCGGTCGATTTGTCGCTGGATTTCACCATCGCGCCGATTGAAGTCCTCCCAGGCCGCCTGCCCTTCGCGTAACGCGGTTTCGGCGGCGTTCAGGGCGGCGGCGGCGTCGCCCTCCGCCGTCCGGGTCTGCGCCAGCTCCGGTTCGGCCGCCGCCCGCGCTGCGCGCCAGGATTCCCGCTGGTCCCGATCCTGTGCGAGTTGCGCTTCGATCCCGGTCAATGCCGCTAGCGTTTGACGCCAGTCGTCTTCGCGCCGCGCCCGCAGCTCGCGCTGATGCTGCAAATATTGTTCGAGCCGGCTGATCTCCGCGCCGGCCTGGTAGTAACGCTCCTGAGTGTCGTTGCAATGGTCGCTCAGCTCCGTCCGTCGTATCCGTCCGGACTCCAGGGCGGCCTCCAATCGACGTTGCTCGGCCAGCAGGGACTCCAGAGCGGTCTCCTGCTGGCGCAGGATTCGTTCGCGGTCGAGGATATCGCCCTGGGCATCGCGCCAGCGCAGCGTCAACAACTCCGCCCGCAACCGGCGCTCCTCGTCGCGGTAGCTGCGGTATTGCTCGGCGGCGCGAGCCTGGCGTTGCAGCTGTTGGAGTCGTCGGCTCAGCTCGCTGCGCACGTCGTCGAGCCGCTCCAGATTCTCGCGGGTGTGGCGGATGCGGGTTTCCGTCTCGCGCCGACGTTCCTTGTACTTGGAGATGCCGGCCGCCTCTTCCAGAAAGACCCGCAACTCCTCCGGCTTGGCCTCGACCACCCGCGAGATCGTGCCCTGCTCGATGATGGCGTAGCTGCGCGGCCCCAGTCCGGTCCCCAGGAAGATGTCGGCGATGTCGCGGCGGCGACAGCGGCTGCCATTGAGGAAATAGCTGGACTGCCCGTCGCGACCGACCAGACGACGGATGGCCAGTTCGGCGTAGCGCGCCCAGGGACCGCCCAGCCGCCCGTCACTGTTGTCGAACACCAGTTCGATCGATGCCTGCCCCACCGGCTTGCGCTGAGCCGCACCGTTGAAGATCACGTCGCTCATGGTCTCGCCACGCAGGCTGCGGGCCGAGCTTTCGCCCATGACCCAGCGGATGGCGTCGATCAGATTGGATTTACCGCACCCGTTGGGGCCGACGATGCCGACTAGGTTGCTCGGCAAAGACACCACGGTGGGATCGACGAACGACTTGAAGCCGGACAGCTTGATCTTGCTCAAGCGCATGGAATTGCGGACGAGGGGTTGGGACCGCTCACACCCGTTTAACCAGCGGCTGCAGTACTGTCTCGATGGCGTCCAGATCCGGAATGACGGCCGGCTGTTCCTGGTAACTGGCCCAACTCAACACGCCCAACCGCTTCGCCGCCGATTCGGCGACCTCGGTATTCATGGCGATATCGTCGCGCTGCAGGTTGAGCGGCCGCGGCGGCGAGGTGCCCAGGATGCCAAAGTGCGGCAATTTGGAGTCGTTGCCCAGGGCATTGACGATGATGATGCGGGAGTTGATGTCGGCCTCGGGCGCCACATCGAAGATCAGCTGCCCCAGACTGACCAGCGGCGTGGTCAGGTTCCGCCACAGCATGGCTCCGACCACCCAGTTTGGCGCCGTTTCGATCCGCAAGGGCGTCGCGAACGGCAGGACCTCGGCCACGAAGCTGTTCGGCAAGAAGAGCTGCCCGCCCTGCACCGTGATCAACAAACAGCGGAGACTCAGGAAAGCTTCCATGATCGCTTGCACCTCAGGTGATCAGACCCAGGGCCTGTTCCCCCAGGATCTTACGGATCGACTGCATCAACTGGTCTTCCTGATACGGTTTGGTCAGATACTCGTTGACCCCGAGCCTCATGGCGCGCTCGCGATGTTTCTCACCACCACGCGAAGTGACCATGATGATCGGCAGATGCTTCATATGGGCCTGATTGCGCACGTGGGCGACCACTTCGAAGCCATCCATGCGCGGCATTTCGATGTCGAGGATCGCCAGGTCGGGCACTTGGGTCTGCAACATCGCCACGGCGTCCAAGCCGTCCTTGGCGGTGACCACCTGGATGTTGTGGCGCTCCAGAATGCGCGCCGTGACCTTGCGCATGGTGATCGAATCGTCGATTACCATGATGTTGATCTTCTCCGGCCGCACTTCTTGCCGCGCCACCCGCAGCACGCGGCTTTCCGCCTGTTTCTGCCGTTGCGAACCGACGTTACGCACCACAGCCGCCAGTTCCAGCACTACGACCACCCGTCCGTCGCCCAGCACGGTAGCCCCGGAAATACCGGGTACTCCGTTGAACTGCGGACTGATGGGTTTGACGATGATTTCCTGGTTGCCCAACACCGCCTCGACCTGCAGGGCGGCGCTGGCTTCTGCGCTGCGGAACAGCAGGGCTGGCGGCCGACGATCCTTGGTCTCCTCGAACGGCAGCATCTGCTCGCTACCCATCAGAATGCCCAGATTGTGAATCGGATAGTGGCGCTCGCCATACTGGTGGCGGATCTGCTCGCCGCCCAAATAGGACTGGAATTCGTTTTCCTTGAGCCGGGTCACCACTTCGATGCTCAGCAGGGGGATGGCGAAGGTCGCATCGCCAGCCTGCACCAGCAGGGCCTGAGTGACCGACAGCGAGAACGGCAGACGCACGATGAAGCGCGTCCCCTGGCCGGGCTCGGTCTGGATCAGCAAAGCGCCACGCATGGAGCGAATGGCAGCGTTGACCACATCCATGCCGACACCGCGCCCGGCGATCTGGGTGACCGCGTTGGCGGTGGAAAAGCCCGGCCGCAGCAGCAGCGCGATCAATTCTTCCTGCGTCGCCGGCTGACCGGGCAGCAGCAGCCCCTTTTCCGTGCCCTTGGCCCGGATCGCATCGAAGTTGAGGCCAGCGCCGTCATCGCCCAGCTCCAACACCAGCTCCGCGCCCTCCCGGCGCAGGCTCAGGCTGATGGTGCCGATATCCGATTTGCCGACCTCCCGGCGTCGCTCCGGGGCTTCGATTCCGTGAGCTAGCGAGTTGCGCAACATGTGCTCCAGCGGAGCGATCATGTTTTCCAGCACGGTGCGATCGACTTCCGCCTCGTCGCCCCCGACCAGTAGTTCGGCCCGCTTGCCCAGCTCCTGGGCCGATTGCCGTATCACGCGGCGCAAGCGCGGGATGATGCTGCCGAACCGCACCATGCCGGTCCGCATCAAGCCCTGCTGGATCTCCTTGTTGACCTTGCCCTGCTGATCGAGCAGCGTGGTGATTTCTCGGGCGTGCTCGCCCATGGTGTTGCCGATGTTACCCAGATCGTCGGCAATCTCCATCAGCGACCGGCTAACCTGTTGCAATTCGGTAAAGCGGTCCAGCTCCAACGGATCGAATTCCAGCTGATGGGCCTTGGTCCCATGATCCTGGCGCGACTGGATACGAGCCTCGGCCTGGGTCGCCAGCTGGGTAACCTGCCGACGCAGACGGCTGATGGTCTGTTCCAGTTCGTTCAGACCGAAATTGATCAGACTGACCCCCTGATCGACCCGGGCGCGGAAGATGCTGCTTTCGCCCATCTGGTTGACCAGGGTATTCAGCAAGGCGGCGCTGACGCGGATCTGGTCGGTGGCTGCGACAGTCGGCATCTCGACCGGACGGGCCGCGGCCGTCGGGACGGTCGCGACCAGGGTGGGCGCAGCCGGCTTCGCCCGCTCGACCGGCTTGACGCCGAGCACGCCATGCAGCTCGTCGATCAGATCCTGACGCGCCTCCGGACGCTGGCGCTCGACCAAGGCCGCCAGCATGGGATGCAGCGCATCCAAGGCCCGTTGCACGTAATCCAGAGTGAGCGGCGTCGCCGGCAGCACCCCCTTGCCCAGGGCGTCCAACACCGATTCCGCGGCGTGGGCCAGATCGCCGACCGTCATGATGCCGGCCATGCGCGAACTGCCCTTGAGCGTATGCATCTCCCGCCGCAAATTGTTCAGCAGCTCGATATTGCTCGGATCGCTGCGCAGCCGTTGCAGGATGGCGTCGCTGGAATCGAGAATCTCGGCCGCCTCGGCCTGAAATACCTGCACCAGCTCCTGATCCAGTTCGGTCATGGGCTGGAAAACCGGCTCGGTCGCTGACGTGGCCGGTTCGGATGCGCCCGTCGGCGTGGCGGCCGGGGCCACTTTCTCGACCGACTCGCCCTTGGTGACGGCATCGGCCAGACGATGAAGCTCTCCGATCAGATCGGTCGCCGCCGCCAAGCTCATGCCGGCGGCAGCATCGGTCAACATCCGATTGAGTCGATCCAGGGTCTGTTGCAAGGCGTCCAGCACCACCGGCGTCACCTGGCCCAGGCCCTTGCCCAAGGCATCCAGGATCGACTCTGCAGCATGGGCCAGATCGCCGACCGTCATGATGCCAGCCATGCGCGAGCTGCCTTTCAGCGTGTGCATGTTCCGGCGCAGATCGTTCAACAAGCCGGTCTGCTCGGGCTCGGCGCTCAAACCTTGCAGGATCGTGTCGCTGGCGTCGAGGATTTCGGCCGCCTCGTACTGGAACGCTTGCACCAGTTCCAAATCGGCTGCCGCCAGCAGGGCCGGCGCTTCCATCGGCGGCGGCGGAATGACCGGCATCTCGGTCAGGACCGGCTCGACCGGCTGGACTGGCTCGTCCTCGGCAACCGGTTCGACCACCGGCGCGGGCTGCTCGTCCGCCACGACAGGTTCCGGCTCGATCGATTCGACCACCTCCTCCTCGATGAGCTCGACCGGCTTGATCGACTCGACCGGAGCCGGGCTTTCCCGCAGCAGAGCATCGACGCGCGCCGTCAGCCGCGGCAACGCCGCCACGGCATCCGCCGACGCTGAGATCTCGCCGACCAGCGGTTCCAAAACTGCCGCCGCGTCGCCGATCGCCCCAGCGATCGGCCGCGACATCGCCAGCGAACCATCCAAGGTCCGGCTCAACAGTTTTTCGAAATAGGCGGCGAAATCGCCGATTGCGGTCGCACCGACCACCCGCCCGCTGCCTTTGAGGGTATGAAAGGCCCGGCGCATGGTGACCAGCGCCTGACGCTCCTGCGGATTTGCTTGCCAGATCGCCAGCTGTTCCCGAATCGTGGCCAGCTCGCCGCGCGCTTCCTCGAAGAAGACCTCCACGAACTCCGGATCGATCTCCGCTGCAATGGTCATTGCCGGCGGCCGGGTCGAGACCAGATCGGGTTCGGTCTTCGGCAGCGCCCTGGCCCGAACCGCCAGCGCCCCCAGCTTCTCCAGCTCTCCGCCCTGCAGAGGCGTCTCGCCGACCAGCGGCCCCAGCGCGGTGACTGCGCTGGCAATGGACGAAAACAGCACCGGGGTGGCGTTCAGCCCGCCTTCGAGCACCTGATTCAACAGATTCTCGAACTCCCAGGCGAAATCGCCGATCACGACCGCCCCAACCATGCGCCCGCTCCCCTTGAGGGTATGAAACGCGCGACGCAGGGTCGTCAGGGCTTGGCGATCCTGGGGATCGGCCTGCCAGAGGGCCAGTTGTTCTCGAATGGTGACCAGCTCGCCGCGCGCTTCTTCCAGGAAGACGTCCACGAATTCGGGGTCAGCATCGGCCAAACCGATGAGGTTGACCAAATCCGGACCCACCTCGGCCGGGGGCTTGGCAACCGGCGGCTCCACGGCAGGAACGTTGGCCGGGGGCAACGCATCGGTCGGTTGCGGCCATTCGATGGCCAGTTCATCCGCCGCCGTCGCCGCGCTGGTCGTCATCGAGGATGATGCATCGGTCGGTTGCGGCCACTCGATGGCCAGTTCATCCGTTGCCGCCGTCACGGTCTTTGGCCGTTCGCCATCGGTCAACATCTGTTCCGACCACGCGGCCAACTCCAGATCGAGCGTGGCGTCGAACGGGTTCGGCGCGCTATTGGCGTTCGTTGCGGCAGCTGAAGGCGTGGGTCGGGCCGCCGCCGAAGGCGCGGCCACCACCGGTTCATCGATCCAGTGCGGCAGATTGAGCAGGGTTTCGATTTGGGCAAGGTGTTCATCGGCCTTGCGCATGACTACAGCCGATGCCGAACCGCCGCTATGCTGCGATTCCAGATAATAATTCAGACCGGCCAGGACTTCGGCGCAGACGCTGTTGACCAGCAATCCATAGTACTCGGCCGCACCCTCGGCCAGAGCGCCTACGATTCGATCCAAGCGGCTCAGCGACTGGAACGCCTGGGCCCACGACTTCTCGGCCAGCATCGGAAGGAGGGACTGCAGATCATCCTGCAATGCCATCCAGGATTCCGGCCGGTCGGGAGCCGTCTCCAGCTTGGCGGTCACGGTCTGCCGCAGGCGCTTCAGCGTTTCCTGCATCACATGCACTGCCGAAACCGGCTCTTCGAGACCCCCGGCCAAACCCTTGGCATTAACCTGACTGTCTCGTAGGCGTCCCTGGCGCAACACGGTCGCGATTTCCGACAATTCCTCGTTCGGTCGCCGGCTACCCGGATCCAATCCTCCCTCCAGATAAGCCGCCAAGCGTCGGATCGCCTGCCGCACCAGCTCCGGCTCCAAAGACTGGCGACCGCTGTCCATGCATTCCAGCGCACCCGTGCGCATCTCCTCCAGCAGAGCGACTGCCTCCCGATGCTCCAACACCGCCAGCGGACTGCGGATTTGCTCGATGGCGTCGACCATCGTTTCCAGCTGCGCCGGCTGGGTCGGGTCCTCGCAGTAGGCATCCAGATCGAGCTGAATCCGCCGCAGGGCAAGCAAGAGATCATCCTTGATGGCGCCTAGGGGGTTATCGGCGACACGACGCGAAATCATCACGTTACCTCCGTGGAAATCCGCCCGGCGGACCACTGCTCGGCGCTATGCGCGTCAGAGGACCCGATGCGATCTTGTATTCGGTGGGTTCAGTCTTGGCTCATGCCTTCAATCCGGTAACCGGAATCCCGCCACGGACTGGCGCAATTCCTGCGCCAACTGGTTCAACTTGCCAATGGCGGCCGCCGTCGACACGCTACTTTCAGCCGTCTGACCCGTGATCTCGTTGATGGAAATCATGGCGCTCGACACCCGTGAGGCCATCTCCGACACCTGACCGGCCGACTTGGAGATTTCGTCGATCAATTCGGCCAGATTGGCCGACACCTTCTCGATCTCTTCCAGCGCCTCGCCAGCTTTCTCGGCCAGGCCGGCGCCGCCGACCACTTCGGCGGTGCTCTTCTCCATGGAGATCACCGCTTCGTTGGTATCGGCCTGAATGGTCTTCACCAGAGTTTCGATTCGCTTGGTGGCGTTGCTGGACCGCTCCGCCAAGCGCTGGACTTCGTCGGCGACCACCGCGAATCCACGCCCGGCCTCGCCTGCCGCCGAAGCCTGAATCGCCGCGTTCAGCGCCAGGATGTTGGTCTGGTCGGCGATGTCGTTGATCAGCGCCACGATGTCGCCGATTTCCTGCGAAGATTCACCCAGGCGCTTGATACGCTTGGAGGTATCCTGGATGTGCTCGCGGATGGCGTTCATACCGTGGATGGTGCGCCGCACCCGGTCGCCGCCCTCGTGGGCGATACCCACCGACTTCTCCGCCACCTCAGCGGATGAGGCGGTCTTGGCCGAGACCTCATCCATGGAATGCGCCATCTGGGTCACGGTAGCGCTGGCGTTTTCGATCTGGCGGGCTTGAATCTCGCTGGACTTGGCCAGCCGGTCGGCGATGGCGCTGGTTTCCTGCACGGCGGCGGCCACCAGCCCGGACGTGCTGTTGATGGTCGACACCAAGTCGCGCAGGGCCTCGATCGCGTAGTTGACCGAATCGGCGATGGCCCCGGTGATGTCCTCGGTGACGCTGGCCTGCACCGTCAGATCGCCTTCGGCCAGATTGCCCAGTTCGTCGAGCAGCCGCAGGATCGCATCCTGGTTACGACGGTTCTGTTCGTCGGTTTCCTGCTTGCGCTGTTCGGTTTCGATCAGCTGCTGCCGGCTTTCGCGGTTCTGGACGTAGAACAACACCAGCGCCAGGATCAGGGCGATGACTCCCAGGATATAGGCGACCTGATAGGTGAGCGGAATGCCCAGCAGACGCACCTGGCGACCGCTGTCGACGTAGACCTGCAATAGCTTGGTGGCGGCTTCCAGCAGAGGATCGCCCTTCTCGGCAACCCCTTGGGCGGCGTTCTGGACCTTGACCAGTTCCGGTGCTTTCTCGACGATGCGGGCGGTTTCGGACTCGATCGACTGGAATCGTTCGCTGAGTTCGGTCAGCTTGCCGGCGCTGTCGGGGATACTCACCCGATCGACCCCCAAACGGGCGTCGCCGTCGCGCATACCCTTGAGGACCCGTCCAAACACGCTCACGTTGCGACCGAAACGGTCGGCTGCCGCCGCCGCGCTTGCGCCGCTCTCGTTCAACATCCGTTTCAGATCGCTTTCGATCCGCTGCGCCAGCAGGAGCTGATTGGTCGCCAGATACACCTGCTTGGGATCGACGCGGCTATTGGCCAAGCTCTTGGCGATTTCGTCGGACTGGGTGATGATCTGGTTCAGCGAGCTTTCCAGCAGCGGCACGAAATTGCTGACCGACACCACAGGATCGCGCCCGGCCAAAACGGTGTCGATATCGGTCCGGACCGGTTTCCAACGGTTTTCCAATTCGCTCAGGTAGGGTTGAAGCACCGCGGGCGAGGGCGACAAACCCAAGTTGGCGTTGCCGTTCTTCTGATCGTTGAGGATCTGCTCGAAGCGCGTGCGACTCTCCTTGAGTTGATCGAACGCCGCTTCCTTGCCACGGGCCGCCTCGAGAGACTGGGTAACGACCGCTCGCGACAACAACCGTTGCTCGCTGGTCAGTTTGAAAAAGATGTCGCTCTGTTCGTCCTGGCGGGCCAGCATGATGAAGATCACGCCCATCAACACGATGAACAAGGCCAACGCACCGAGCAACGCCAGATAAGTAACGGAAAATCCCTTCAATACCGAATGATCTTGCGAGTCACGCATTGTTATTTCTCATCAAACAGGATCCTGACTGGCCCTATCCGAACGATCGGGTGGGGAAATTCTCGAAAAGCCTCAATTGGCCGCATTCAAAAATCCAGTGTCCGAGAGCAGTTTGCCGGTGTTGAAGGCCAGCCATTGCTGATTGTCGTTCAGGAATGCCTCGGAGACATAGGGACGCAAGCCACCTTCCACGACCTCCAGCGACGGCAGGCGGTGTTGCGGCCCGAAATGTCGCATTCCGACGATTTCATCGGCCAGCAGGCCATAATCCCACGGCCCGGCGCGCAATACGACCACTTGGCTGCCAGGCAACCGAACCGTGGGTCGACCGGTCAAAAAATCGCGCAGGTCCGATACCGAAATCACCTTGCCGCGCAGGTTGGCGATGCCGAGCAACCACCGCTTGACGCCTGGCACCCAGGTGATACGTGGAAATGGGATGATTTCGGCCACATCATCCATGGAGAATAGCAGGTTCCATGCGCCAAGGCGCAGTGCCAACCGCCCACGAATCTCCGACAATTGCGCATGGGCGTTGGCGACCGGCGTCCGTTCGCGGATACGCTGATCAAGCTGCAACAGAATATCGAATGGATGCAGCGGAAGAGGCGCCGCGGAGGGAGGGATGACCGCATCTGCCACGTGACTGTCCTCTGAACGGTATTGAGTCTGAGACTACAGCGCTCGGAGCCGAGCAGGGAGCTATTCCATCCCTTGAGCGGCGGAGCGGACCACCAGAAAGGCTTGGTCTTTTTTGTGTCATTTTTAGCATACTAATGATGACGATGCCATGAAAACCGCGATGCCATGCCTCCGCGCCGCCTGCGGCCAGGCGACAGGATTTTCCCTCTTCCCGCCGGAGACTTCCGGCCGGGATCCCACCCAACCTCAACGGACAAGCCGATCATGACCATCAAGCTCGGCGTGGTGATGGACCCCATCGCCACCATCACCATCAAGAAAGACACCACCTTCGCCCTGCTGTTGGCAGCCCAGGCGCGCGGCTGGGAGCTGCACTACTTCGAACAGGCGGACCTCTACGCCCGTGGCGACACTGCCTTCGGTCGCAGCCGGCGGCTCAGCGTCCGGGATGACAAGAGCGGCTGGTTCACCTTTCATGAGACACAGGAACTGGCGTTGATGGAGCTGGACGCAATTCTGATGCGCAAGGACCCGCCGTTCGACATGGAATACATCTACACCACCTATCTGCTGGAACTAGCCGAGATGGCCGGCGCGCTGGTGGTAAATCGGCCTCGCAGCCTGCGCGACGCCAACGAGAAATTTTTCGCCCTGCACTTTCCGCAATGCTGCCCGCCGACCCTGGTCAGCCGGGAAGCAGCGCGGATCAAGGACTTCCTGAGCGAGCACGCCGATATCGTGGTCAAACCGCTGGACGGCATGGGCGGCGCTTCGGTGTTCCGTCTGCGCCAGGACGATCCCAACCTGAATGTGATCCTGGAAACGCTGACCGCGCATGGCCGACGTTTGAGCATGGCGCAACGCTACCTGCCGGAAGTGGTCGCGGGCGACAAGCGCATCCTGCTGGTCGACGGTGAGCCTGCCCCCTATGCTCTGGCGCGGATTCCGCAACCCGGCGAGACGCGCGCCAATCTGGCGGCAGGCGGACATGGCGTGGGCGTGCCCTTGACCGAACGCGACCGCTGGATCTGCGAACAAGTCGCGCCGCGCTTGCGAGAGATGGGGTTGCTGTTCGTCGGTCTGGACGTGATCGGCGATTATCTGACCGAGATCAACGTTACCAGCCCGACCTGCGCGCGCGAGCTGAACGCTCAGTTTGGGCTGGATATCGGCGGCGAATTGATGACGGCCATCGAGCGGCGTCTGCACGGTTGACGTACTTGCGGATGAACGACGTGATCCACGACGGGGATAGCCATGGCCAGCGGATGGCCTTGGCGCTGTTGGCGGCGCTGGGGCTCCATGCAGCGCTATTTTTCCTGCCCGGCGACTGGCGCTCGTTGCACTTTCCCAAGCCGCGTCGCTTCGAAGTGATGATATTGCCGCCGATCACAGCGCCCACGCCATCGAGCGGCAACCCGGAATCCGCCGGTTCCGCCGCGACAACCTTCCCGGAGCCCGCCCTACCCCCAGCGCCGGAACCGGCACAGGTGGAACCTGTTCCAGCCGTCCCGCTGGAATCGGCACAGGTGGAACCGTCGCCTCCTGCGCCGGAGCCGGTCCCAACGGCCGCGTCGGAACCTGCTCAGGTGACACCTCCCCCTCCCGCACCGGAACCCGTTCAGGCGCAACCGTCGCCTCCTGTGCCGGAGCCGGCCCCAACGGCCCTGTCGGAACCCGCTCCAGCCACCCCATCACCAGCTGCCCAGATGCCGATCTTGGCGGCGTCACCGAAACTGGCGCAGGAACCGACCGTGCCGAAACTGGCGCATCCACTGCGTAAACCGGCTGAGACTGTTCCGCCGAAACTCGCTGTCGAAACCAAACCCGCGGCGAAAAAACCACCGGTGTCGCCCAAGCCGCCGCCGCGCAACAGCGCTCGCCCAGCCGCGCCGCTAAACCCGGCCAAACCGCCCGAAAAGCTAGCAGCAGCCCCGCAACCGGCCAAACCGCCCGAAAAGCTAGCAGCAGCCCCGCAACCGGCCAAACCGCCCGAAAAGCTAGCAGCAGCCCCGCAACCGGCCAAGCCGACGGCTCGCCCTCCTCGCCCGATCGCCCAACCGGCGCCTCAACCGGCCAAACCGGCAGCCATGTCGGAACCGACCCGTCCGCCCAAGCTGCCAAAGCGCCCGGACTCTGGTGCTGGATCGCTCCATGCCCTTGCCCCCGGACGGCTGGACAGCGCCGCCCTGCTTGGCCAGGTCGCCAGCATCGAAGCCGAAACCGCGCGCCGGGAAACCGCTGGGGTTCGCATCAAATCGGTCAGCCTCACCGATACCCGCTCCCTGGCCGGGTTCTATGTCGCCGACTGGGCTCGCAAGGTTACCCGGATCGGCGAAATGAATTTCCCGGATGTGGCTCGACGGCTGCCTCTCGGTAGCGGCCCGGTGCTGGAAGTGGTCATCCGCGCCGATGGCGGCCTGCAAAGAGTGGCCATCAAACGCTCTTCCGGCAATGCCGAACTCGACCAGGAAGCCAAAAGAATTGTCGAACTGGCCGCGCCTTATCCGGCTTTTTCAAGCGAATTGCGGCAACAATACGATCTATTGCGCATCGAAAGTCCATGGCGCTTCGAACCGAGTGGCCGAATCAGGGCGCGTTGAGGCAACCATTCAGCCGCATAGCGCATAAAAAAACATGAGTTTTCCCAATATCCGTGACTGCCATGTCTGCTAGCACCTGTCCATTCTGTTCGCTGCCGCTCGAACGCATCGTCTCCCGGACTGCCCATATTCTGGCCATCCGCGACGGCTTTCCCATCACGCCAGGACATACCCTGCTGATTCCACGACGGCATGTGGCATCGCTGTTCGACTTGACGATGGTGGAGTGGGTCGAGCTAGGTCAGCTATTGACGGAAGTTCGCGCGGCGCTATCGGCGGAACTGCAAGCGGATGGCTTCAACATCGGCGTCAACGAAGGAACGGCGGCAGGTCAGACGGTGATGCACGTACATCTTCACCTGATTCCGCGCTATCACGGCGATCAACCCGACCCGCGCGGGGGAATCCGCTGGATCTTCCCCGACAAGGCGCGCTATTGGCCTTGAGCCCCCCGGCCATCTGTAATTGCGACTCATCGCCATCACTGCCCATCCATGACACTCCCAAAGAACAACACCGCTATCTTCCTTCCGAAACATGCACTTGCAATTGCGACAGCCATGCTCCTGGCGGGCGTGGCCAGCGCCTCAGACTCTGGAATGGTCACCGTCGAGCTGAGCGATCGACCAGCCAACACCTTTCTACCCCATCAGGCATTCGGCGCGGGGCTGGATGGTTTGGAAGAAGGCGATGTGGAGCGTCTTTATACCCCCGACAACATCCGGCAAATGAAAACTGCCGGACTCAAGCCCATTTCCTATCGACTGCGCACCGAACTGGGCATCGCCGTTTGGCATTGGAACGAAAGCGGCGCATGGAGCGATCCAGTGCATCGACAAGGCTACTGGATTTCGAATGACCGAGCCGATGCTCCGATCTTGCTATCGTACGGCTATCGTCTGCCCCGCCGCGGCAATACCTTCGATCAGGCGGGCAACAAAGGCTATTCCCGCCTCGACGATGGCGATACCCGCACCTTCTGGAAGAGCAACCCCTATCTGGACGCACGCTATACCGGCGAACGTAACGACCTTCATCCGCAATGGGTCGTCGTCGATCTCGGCAAACCGCGCCACATCAACGCGGCCCGAATCCTGTGGGGAATCCCTTACGCTACCCGCTACCAGCTGGAATACTGGGACGGAGTCGATCCGATCTACGTCAGCGAGAATCCGCCCGGTCACTGGCAGCCCTTCCCCAACGGCGTCATCATCAACGACAAGCACGCCGATGACACCCTGATCCGCCTCGGCCAAAAATCGCTCTCGGTTCGTTATCTGCGCATCCTGATGAGCGAGGCTTCCGGCGCCACACCGCCCGGCTCGCAGGATATTCGCGATGGACTGGGTTACGCGATCCGCGAGCTTTATATCGGGGAACTCGATCGCAAGGGCCGGTTTCACGACGTCATCCGCCATGGCAAGGACAAAGATCGCCAGACCGTCACATACGCTTCATCGACCGATCCCTGGCATCGGGCGGTCGATCGCGATCCCGACATCGAGCAGCCCGGTCTCGATCTGGTGTTCCGCAGCGGCCTGACCCATGACCTCCCCCTGTTGACCCCGGTCGGGCTGCTCTACGACACCCCCGAGAATGCAGCGGCGGAAATCCGTTTTCTCAAGGCGCGCGGCTATCCGGTCGTACAGATCGAGATGGGCGAGGAACCCGATGGGCAATACATGACGCCGGAGGATTACGGCGCGCTTTATGCGCAATGGGCCCAGGCCATTCACGCGATCGATCCAGCGCTGCAACTGGGCGGCCCCGGTTTCCAAACCGCCATCTATGGCTGGCAGGCTTGGCCCGACGCCAATGGCAACCGTTCATGGATGAATCGTTTTCTGAATTATCTACGCAATCACGAGCGGTTGAAGGACTTCAATTTCTTTTCCTTCGAATGGTATCCCTTCGACAATGTCTGCGAACCACCGGCCCCGCAGCTGGCCGCGGCGCCGGCATTGCTGACCGATGTCATGCAACTGCTGCAACAGGAAGGGACGCCGACCGACATTCCCTGGATCATCACCGAGTACGGCTATTCGGCGTTCGCCGGACAAGTCGAAGTCGATATGCCGAGCGCGCTGCTGAATGCGGAGATCCTGGCGCAATTTCTGACTTTGGGCGGAGATACCGCCTATCTGTACGGCTATCAGCCCAATACGCCCATCCACGAATGGGAAGAATGCAACACCTGGGGCAATCTGATGATGTTCCTGGCCGATGACAAAGGCCGCATCCGCGCCTCGCTGCCGACTTATCATGGTGCGCGACTGTTGGCCCAGGAATGGGCGCAACCGCTCGATCGACCCCATGCCCTTTATCGAGCCTCCGCCGATCTTCACGACCCGGCCGGACGGCCTGTGGTGACGGCCTATGCGGTTTATCGCCCCGACCGACAATGGGGATTGTTGCTGATCAACAAGGATCCCCGCCATGAGCAGGCGATCCAGGTTCGCTTTCGTGGCCCTTCGCAGGATAGCGTGGCCTTTCTGCAGGACACGCTGGACGTTTTCCAGTACTCGCCCCGCCAATATCGCTGGCGTGCTCAGGAAGAGAACGGCCATCCCCTTCGCAACGACCCGCCCACGCACTTCACCCTGCCGGGCGCGGCGAACACCCGGATCGTGCTGCCGCCCTTTTCCCTGACCGTCATCCGCGGACGCGGTCCCGAGCCGATGACCGCAGCGGACAGCCCACCCCAGCGCTGATCCAGCCGTCGGGATCGTCAACCTCCTGAAACGACGGAAGGCGACGAGAATCGGTTCTCGCCGCCTTCCGTCGATCAGGTCAAGATTTTCAGATCAAAGGCATTTCCGGCAACGGCGTCAACTTCCAGATCTCGGCGTTGTACTCCAGCATGGTGCGATCGGTGGAGAACTTGCCGCTGGAAGCGGTGTTGAGGATGCTCATCCGGGTCCAGCGCTCCTGATCCTGGTAGGCCAGGGACGCCTGCCGCTGGGCATCGATGAAGCTGCGGAAATCGGCGATGGTCAGCCATGGATCGTGCGGGTTGGTCAGCGAATGCAGGATCGGATCGAAGATGCCCTGCTCGAACTGGTTGAAATGTCCGGTTTCCAGCAGATGCATAACCCGAGCGATATCGGCATCGCCGTGAATGATGGCCGATGGATCGTAAGTCTGCCGACGCTCCTCCACCTGCTGGGCGGTGAGGCCGAACAGGAAGAAGTTCTCATCGCCGACCTCTTCGCGGATTTCGATGTTGGCGCCGTCCAGCGTGCCGATGGTGACGGCCCCGTTCATCATGAATTTCATGTTGCCGGTGCCGGACGCTTCCTTGCCTGCGGTCGAAATCTGCTCAGACAGGTCGGTGCCGGGACAGATGATCTCCATCGCCGACACCCGGTAGTTGGGAAAGAACGCCACCTTCAGCTTGTCGCCGACATCCGCATCGCTGTTGATGACCTTGGCCACATTGCAGGTCAACTTGATGATCTGCTTGGCCATGTAGTAACCCGGCGCGGATTTGCCGCCGATCAATACACAGCGCGGTGTCCAATTGTCGATGTCGCCGCGCTTGATCCGATCGTACAGATGGATGACGTGCAGGATATTGAGCAACTGACGCTTGTATTCGTGAATACGCTTGACCTGCACGTCGAACATGGCGGCAGGGTTGAACGTCACCCCGCAGTCGGCCTCGACCATGGCAGCCAGACGCGTCTTGTTGTCCTGCTTGATCTTCCGCCACTTGGCGCGGAACTTGGCGTCCTCGGCGAAGGGCGTCAGCTTGCGCAGTTCATCCAGATGCGTGACCCAGGCGGGGCCGATGGTCTGGGTGATGAGCGCGCTCATGCCGGGATTGCAGTCGGCCATCCAGCGGCGTTGAGTGACGCCGTTGGTCTTGTTGTTGAATTTCTGCGGCCACAGCTCGTAGAAATCGCGGAACAAGCCCTGCTTGAGCAATTCCGAATGCAAGGCCGCCACACCATTCACCGACGTGCTGCCGACGATGGCCAGATAGGCCATGCGCACCTGCTGTTCGTAGCCTTCCTCGATCAGCGACATGCGCCGCTGCCGATCGATGTCGCCGGGCCAGTGCTGCGCCACTTCCGCCAGGAACTGGGCATTGATCTCGTAGATGATGTCCAGGATGCGCGGCAACAACTGCCGGAACAGCCGTACCGGCCACCGCTCCAGCGCCTCGGGCAGCAAGGTGTGGTTGGTGTAGGCCATGACGTGGCTGGTGATATCCCAGGACTGCTTCCAACCCAGATCGTGCTCGTCCATCAGCAGCCGCATCAGTTCCGCCACGGCGATGGTGGGATGGGTGTCGTTGAGCTGGAAGCAGTTCTTGGCGGCGAAGTTGCTGAAGTCCTCGCCATGCACCCGCACCCACTGCCGGATCACGTCCTGCAGGCTGGCCGAGGCCAGGAAATACTGCTGGCGTAGCCGCAGCTCCTTGCCGCTCTCGGTAGCGTCGTTGGGATAGAGCACCATGGTGATGTTTTCCGCCATGTTCTTGGCGGCCACGGCCTCGGTGTAACTGCCGGAGTTGAAGTCCTCGAAATCGAACTCGTCGGTGGCGGCCGACGACCACAGGCGCAGGGTATTGACGGTGCCGTTCTGGTAGCCGGGAATCGGCACGTCGTAGGGCACCGCCAACACATCATGGCTATCCACCCAGCGCCAACCCATCGTGCCATCGGTCTTCAGATAGGCTTCGTTGCGGCCGCCGAACTTGATCCGCTGCGTGTATTCGGGCCGCTCCAGCTCCCACAGGTTGCCGCTGCGCAGCCAGTGGTCGGGCTCCTCGACCTGATAACCGTTTTCGATGCGCTGGCGGAACATGCCGTAGGCATAGCGGATGCCGTAACCGACCACCGGCAGACGCAGGGTGGAGCAACTGTCCAGGAAGCAGGCGGCCAGCCGTCCCAGACCGCCATTGCCCAGACCGGCGTCGTTTTCGCACTCGGCCATTTCCTCCATGGTCAGCCCCATCTCGTGCAGGGCCTTGTTGACCGGCTCGGTGATGCCCAGATTCAGCATGGCGTTGCTGAACGCCCGGCCCATCAGGAACTCCATGGACAGGTAATAGGCCCGCCGCACGCCGCCGTTTTCCTCGTAGGCATAGCGCGTGTTCTTCCAGCGTTCCCACAGCCGGTCGCGCAGGGTCAGCACCAACGCTTCGTACATGTAGTACGCATATCGGGTATGCCGGTCACGCCCCAGGGTATGGCTGAAATAGCGCCGGAAGTCGGCGACGATGCTTTTGGCGTCCATGCCTAAGGGAGGGAGTTCTGTCAGCCAGGGCTCTGGCGTGCTTTTTTCCAACATCTTGATTGACATGTCGGTATGGTCCGCTTTACTGGTGCTGAGGGAAGAAAACAGCCGGTAGGTCAGGCCGATCCGTATAGCATCGAGGCGCGCCGATAGCCGGTGAATCATGGCTTGTGGCTTGCGATTCGCCGTTTACCTCGAACTTCATTAAGAACGATAGCCGGGTGATTCTCAATTGCAAGTGATCGGCGTTCCATCGGGCCATGGAACCATCGCCGGTATGGTGCGCGCAAGCACGGCCTCGAGGCCGTAGCCGGTATCCTATGCGATGTGATTTGGCCGATTTGCCGTCACGGCATGGCCATGAAGCTGTTGGGGAGGAGCGCGCGCCATCAGGCGCGAGTGAAGTTATCCGAGACAACAGGCGGCTTGCTCGCGGGTGTAGAAACAACCCCATCGCACGAAGCCGGCGATGACGCTGGCCTTGATCGCCATGACCCGACCGGTGGCGGGATCGCGGGCAAGAATCAGGTGATCTGGCAGACCATCCAGGGCATGAAACGACGCAGGGCTGCCGTCAGCCCGGCGGGAATGGTAAATTGCGCCGGTTTCCCGATCCAGAAACCCCGGAATAAAACCACAATGCCAATTTCCCTGGCTAATGCCACCGGTGCCAGCGAACGACCGGTTATCGGCTTCCAGGGTATTCAGGGTGAGCGTCTGCGCCATGGTCATGCCCTCGCGCTCGAATGAATGAAACGGTCCTACAAATCGATCAAATCCCGCAGGGCTGTTGTGGAATAAACACAACTCGAACCACTCTTTGCCAAAACGAGACAATCTGTTGTAATTGAGTCTAGAAGCTTCTGGAAAGCAAGACAACCCGCGATGAAAAAATTTTGTCATCAATCCATCGGCGCTACTCGACCACGCTGGAAAGTGGAGCAAGCTTGAATGACCGAAATGTCCCATCTGTATGTCGCTTTGTCCGGGCATGGTTTCGGCCATCTGGCGCAAGTGGCCCCAGTGTTGAACGAATTTCGCCGCCGCCATCCGGAGGTACGACTGACCCTGCAAAGCGCTTTGCCGACAACGGTCTTGCGTAGCCGAATCGCCGGCGAATTCGAGCGGGTCGAAGGCGCTGCCGATTTCGGCATGGTGATGGTGGACGCCCTGGCGACGAACGTGACCGCCAGCCTGGCGGCGTATCGGGCGTTTCACGCCGAATGGAACCAGCGGCTGGCCTGGCAGGAACAGGCGTTGCGGGCGGCCGCGCCGGATCTGCTCCTGGCGGACGTGCCGTATCTGAGTCTAGCGGCCGCGGCCCGGCTGAACATTCCGGCGTTGGCACTGTGTTCGCTGAACTGGGCGGACATTCTGGCTGGCTATTGTCCGGACGCGCCGGATCTGGCAGCGCTGCGCGCGCCGATGCTGGCCGCCTACAATAGCGCTCACGCCTTCCTGCAACCTGCGCCCTCCATGCCGATGCCGGAGTTGCGCAACGCCTACGCCATCGGCCCCATCGCCGAGTGCGGTCAACCGCGACGGGCGGAGATCGATCGTCGGCTTGGTCTGAACGCTGGCGACACCCTGGTGCTGATCGGGCTGGGAGGGGTCGGCGCACGCCTGCCGCTGGAGGCATGGCCGGAACTGACCGGCGTACGCTGGCTAACGCCGCCCTCCTGGTCGGTCGAGCGGCCGGACATGATGAGTTGGGCGGCGCTGGACGATTTCTCCATGCTCGACTTGATCCGATCCTGCGATGCGTTGTTCACCAAACCCGGCTATGGTTCATTCGTCGAAGCCGCTTGTAGTAGCGTCCGCGTGCTTTTCATCGAGCGCGACGACTGGCCGGAAGAACCGTGGTTGGGCCGTTGGCTGTTGGAACACGGCAACGCCGTGAAGATCGACCGCCGACAATTGGCGACCGGTGCATTGGCGGAGCCGTTACGAAACTTGCTGAATCAGCCCGCCAAACCCGCCGTGACGCCGACCGGCAATGTCGATGCCGCGCTTTGGCTGGAACGGCTGATGGCACGCTGAAACCGCCGACGCCATGATTTTCCGAACCGGTGAGACGGCGGAATTCGCATCGCTGTCATTCACCGACGATGTCGACATCCACATAATCGCCTTGACGGGATCGATAGACATTGACGCGAATCAATGGCTGACCGTTCACGATGATCCGGTAGGCGCTGGAAGAGGTATGGCCTTGGGATAAAAACTGCTGCAGCAGTTCGCGATTGTTGGCGTCCTGAAAAAAGACGTCACTCTGATCCTCCGGATCGCGCATTCCGAATTTATGAAAATTGGCGCGGTCCTGGCGGATGATCAGGGCCGGTGAGGTCAGCCGCTGGCCCGACGAATTGAAATGGTCGTTAGCGCCTAGCCGAGTGACATAGCTTTCAAGCAATTCATCGGCCAATGCCGGTGCGCTTACCGCTAGCGCCAACAACAGAAAATTTGCTTTCCGCATCGAAAAAACCCTCTAAAAATCAGAATAAATTACGTATAATCATCTAATTATGATAGACTCAAGCTTGAATTTATTAGCATGGTTTAGCCATCGGGTCAAGCAAATACATCCCCACGACCATCGATGGGTTCGGAGTTTTTCCTGCATGTTGGACTATGGCGTCATTCAAGAAAATCTGCTGGTGGGATCCTGTCCATATGGCCACCGCGATCTGATTTCGATCCGTAAGAAACTCAAGGCATCGGCGATCCTGTGTCTCCAGGACGATCTCGATCTGACGATGATGGGAATCAATTACGAGAACATGAAAGAGGCCGGCCAGAAACTCGAATTGCTCATGGTCCGCTCGCAATGGACTAACTCCAACGGCGCCAACCATCGACTCGACAACCTGCGTCAGGCAGTCAAGACACTACAGCAATTACTGAATGAAGGTCATACGGTCTACGTCCATTGCACCCTCGGTCAGGTTCGATCACCGACAGTGGCATTGGCCTATCTGACCGGTATTCAGGGTTTCGCTATCGAAGAGGCGATCATTCTCATCAAACAAGGTCGGCCGCAAGCCATGCCGTTGATGCGGATTCACCAGGCATATCAGACGGAATTGAATCGCAGGGAACACAGCAGCTGAATTGTGGCAGCGTCCAACCCGTCGAATCCACGTTGCATGAAAAGACCCATTCTCAACTTGACAGGCATTTTTTCCGCTTTATACTCGCCACCCCATGAATATGAGCCAGCATAAACCTTATCTCCTTTTCATTCTCGGCCAATCGGCGCCGAGTGCGCGTTTTTGCGCGCCGAGAATGGCACAGCGTCAGACCTGACGAGCATACAGGCTCGGAAGGTCCGCGCTAGGCGACCTTCCGAGTGGGAATCGATACCCCGGTCGGCAGTCCGCCTTCCGGGGTTTTTTATTGTCTGGCCGCCGGCGGAAAGAGAGCGAAATCCCCGCCGGCAAGATTCGAAGCAGCTCCGTCACCGCACAGCGGCGCCGGTTCAACAGCCGGTCCGGCGCGCCAAAGCTAATCATCGCACGGCGTGTGTCGGGTGGATGACGGCGCTTCGAAGCGAGGAAAGTAGCTCAGTGGGAGAGCATCTGACTCATCATCAGACGGTCGAGGGTTCGACTCCCTCCTTTTTCTACCTGGTAAAAGCCCTCAACAGGCTTGCGGTTCGAATCCGCCTATCGATGCAGTACCCCGGGAACCACCCCCGCGGACGCCAGCCGGTCCGATGCTTCGGCGCTGACGGTTGACGGCCCGCAACGCCGACACGGTCTCGCGCGGCGGTGAATCGGACTCAAGGTCGGGAGCGACCAGCCTGGTCCAGAGCGGTCGGCATGGATGTCGATCACTGCGTCAGGCCCGCCGCTCGTCGATCCGAGCGCCGACCCGTCGCCCGCCGTGTGGACGTGGGGTGTGTTCCCACCCATTCAATTTTCATCAAACAACCGGCAGGAGAAACGCTTGAGGACATCCTGACGCTCGGCAGTGGCAGGCCGGAAACGGCGCCGACTCGCAACACGCCACGCTCACCCACCGGATTGCGGTGGACCAGATAAAGACGGAAAGTCACATTAACAAGGATCATCAACATGTTGGGTTACAAACGAATCGTCATCGCCCAGAATGAGCGTGGGCTTCACCTGTACGACCGCCAACTGGCGGCCATCCTGGAACCGGGTATTCACCGTTGGCTCGATCCGCTGAACCGCCACGAGGTGCAGCGCTACGATCTGACCGTGGCCGAGTTCGATCACCCCTGGCTGGATGTGTTGTTGAAAGCCGACGCCGGTTTGATCGCGCGCCATTTTCAGGTGGTCGAGACCGGCGAGCGGCAGGTTGGCCTGATCTACAAGAATGGTCGGCTGGACAACGTGTTGCCGCCTGCGACCCGCCGGGTTTATTGGCGCGGTCCGGTCGAAGTGCGGGTCGAGTTGATCGACATCACCACCGATTACGCCCTGTCACGAGCTCACGCCGCGTTGTTGGCGCGGCCATCAGCGAGTCTGGCCAAGAACCTGACCGGTTTCATTCAGACCGCCGAAATCGAGGATAACCACCTCGGTCTGCTGCTGGTGGACGGCGAGCTGGTGCGCACCTTGCCGCCCGGCCTGCACGCTTTCTGGCGCTTCAACCGCGCAGTGAAAGTCGAGGCGGTAGATCTGCGCTTGCAGACTCTGGAGGTGTCCGGCCAGGACATTCTGACCAAGGACAAAGTCAGCCTGCGGGTGAACCTGTCGGCGGTTTACCGCATCGCCGATCCGGTGAAAGTCCGCGCCGAACTGGGCAACGGCGGGGAATACCTGTACCGGACCTTGCAGTTCGGTCTGCGCCAGACCATCGGCGCTCGCACCCTGGACGTGCTGCTGGGTGACAAGGATGAACTGGATCGCTCAGTATGGGATTACGCGGTCGAGAAGATTCGTCCCCACGGCCTGGAGCTGGAAACGGTCGGCCTAAAGGATGTGATCCTGCCCGGTGAGATGAAGGATATTCTCAACCAGGTGGTGCAGGCGGAGAAGGTGGCGCAAGCCAACGTCATCCGTCGACGCGAGGAAACCGCCGCCACCCGTTCGCTGCTCAACACGGCCAAGCTCATGGAAGAGAATCCCTTGCTGCTGCGGCTCAAGGAACTGGAGGCGCTGGAAAAGGTGGTGGACAAGGTCGAACGGCTAACCGTGTTCGGCGGGCTGGATGGCGTGTTGCGTGATACGGTGCGCATCGACCTGCCGGCGCAATAAGCAACCCTCAACCGAAGCCCGGTCGCCAGACCGGGTTTCTTTCACCCGCGTTTACTCGCATTCATCCGCCGCGCTGAAGGACAGGCGGCGGTTATGCTAATCTCCTTTTAGCTGACCGAACGTTCGACAGCCCATAGCCACAGCCCGCGCCCTCACCAAGCCAGGGCTGCAACCCCTATCCGAGCGCTTTTTCTCGCCGGTGCTGACTCATCCGCCGCCATGAACGTCATTCACACCGAAAAATCACAGTATCGCGATATCGTCATTTTCGAAGACGACGAGCAGCGCTGCATGAGCTTCAACCGTCACAATCAATCCGCCCGGCAAAGCAGCCAGTCCCTGGACGATCCGAACCAGTTCGTTTTCAGCTACACCAAACTAATGATGGGCGCGCTGTATCTGAACCCCGCTCCTCGCCGGATCCTCATCGTCGGACTGGGCGGCGGCATGTTGCCGACGGCGCTGGCGCAGATCCTGCCGGACGCCGCCATCGATGTCGTCGAAATCGATCCGGCCGTGGTGCGGGTCGCCCGGCGTTTCTTCAGCTTCGATCCAGGCCAGCGCGTGCGGATCATCGAGGAGGATGGCCGGGAGTTCGTCCAGCAGGCCGGCCAGTCCCGGCAACGTTACGATCTGATCATGCTGGACGCCTTCGATCACGAATACATCCCGGAGCATCTGCGCACCCAGGAATTCCTGATCGAAACAAAAGCGCTGCTGACAGCCGACGGCGTCCTGGCGGCCAACACCTTCTCCTGCAGCCACCTTTACCATCACGAATCGACGACCTACGAAGCGGTGTTCGGCGAGTTCTACAATCTGCGGATCGAATACCGCAACCGCATCATCCTGGTCAAACTGGACGGTCTCCCGACACTCGACGTGATCGGGCGCAACGCCGAACCGCTGCAGGACAAGCTGCGTCCCTTCGGCTTCGGTCGCGAGCTACTGCTGCCGCTGTTCACCACCCAGCGCGACTGGAATCCCCGCGCCCGCGTCCTGACCGACCGCCACCCGACGCCGATTTGGCCACAGGCCGCTTTCTGATTTTTGAGCTGGAGCCGGGCCGACCTTATCGCCACGGCGGCGAACCCGCCGAGGAAGCGGAGTCGCGCGCGGCGCTGTCGCGGCGCGACACCGACCCGCCGCCCATGGGAACCCGCCACGAGTCCCGCAGCTCTTCGAGTTCCTCTTCCGCACCACTCTGGAACACGTCACTCCAAGCCACGTACAACAACGCCCCCCAATAAACTGGCAAGGGCAACGCCAGCACTTGGGCCAGAATGGAAAACGGGCCGAAGAACGGCAAGGCGATCAGCGCCAGACCGAGCAGGCCGAGCGCCAGAAACAGCCAGGGATTGAGCTGCATCGCCAGGGCGCTGCGCCGCCAGCACACCGACAGCGGCAGTTCGCGAAACAGCTGCAGCGGAACCACGAACACCGCCAGCAGGATCTGCAGAATCATGACCAGGCTGCCCAACACACTGAGTTGCGTGCCCAGCAAGGTATTGGCAACGCCAAAAGCCACCTGCGGCGGCGGCAACGCACTACCTTCAATCGCGGAGATATCGACGGGTAACAACTGATCCTGCACCCAGTAGGCCACCAGATAGCCTTGCAGCAATAACAGGAACAGGAACAGGCTGGTTCTGAAAAGCGCCTTGATGGCCGTGCGATTGAACAACAACTTCGAGGCCGGCGCCCGCTTGCGGTTGGTGGCGCGCGCCACCCCGCAGGCCAACGTCACGGTCAGGCTCAAGGGCAACCCATAGCACAGGATCGTCGCGACCAGCGTGACCCACCCGCCCAGCGGCGGCAACCACCACTCCCAGATCGGCAAGGCCAGCAGCAAGGCGCTTCCTCCCGGCGCGAACAAGGCCACCGCCACGAACAGCCATGGGCGCCGCCACATCAGTTGCCACGCCAGCACAAGCCAACTCCAGCCATCGTACGGGGTCAGCGCCCGCGGTCCAAAGCCTCGCATAATCCACCGTCCCGTCGAAATCCAGTGGTTAGTTTACCGTGGACCGGCGCAGGGTACAGCACCATCCCTGTTCCAGCCGCGCCGCTGTCGATAGGTGCGGACCCGCATTCCCACTCAAACGGCCCGGCCCATCGCAGCCGCATCGCCCATCCGCCCGTTCAGCTAGACTTAGCACAGCATTGACCTTCAGCGAGGAGAATCCCATGGCAAAAGCGATCCGCATTCATGAATACGGCGGTCCCGAGGTGATGCGCTGGGAAGAGGTCGAGATCGGCGAGCCCGGACCCGGTCAACTGCGGGTGCGCCATGGCGCGGTCGGACTCAACTACATCGATATCTATCACCGCACCGGCCTCTATTCGCTGCCAGCGCTGCCGTGGACGCTTGGCATGGAAGGCGCAGGCCAGGTGGAAGCGGTCGGCGACAGGGTCAGCGAATTCAAGGTGGGAGATCGGGTCGCTTACGCCAGCCCACCGGTCGGAGCCTATGCCGAAGCTCGGCTGATTCCTGCCGACCGGGTGGTGGCCTTGCCCACCGCCATCGACGATCGCACCGCCGCTGCGATGATGTTGCAAGGGATGACCGCACAATTTCTGCTACGGCGTACCTATCGCGTGCAAGCCGGCGATACCATCCTGCTGCACGCCGCCGCCGGCGGGGTCGGGCTGCTCATCAGCCAGTGGGCGCGTCATCTGGGCGCCACCGTCATCGGCACGGTCGGCAGCGACCAAAAAGCCGAATTAGCCCGCGCCCACGGCTGCCATCACGTCATCGTCTACAGCCGCGAGAATTTCGTCGAACGGGTTCGGGAAGTCACCGATGGGCAAGGCGTGGCGGTGGTTTACGATTCGGTGGGCCGGGAGACGTTCATGGGTTCGCTGGATTGCCTGCGGCCCTTGGGGATGATGGTCAGTTTCGGCAACGCCTCGGGACCGGCACCGTCGTTCGAACCGGGCATCCTGGCGGCAAAAGGCTCCCTGTTCCTGACCCGTCCGACACTGATGACCTACACTGCCAAACGCGCCGATCTACTCGCCAGCGCTGCCGAACTGTTCGATGTGGTGGGGCATGGCGATGTCAGGGTCGAGATCCGGCAGACCTATCCGCTGGCGGAAGCTGCCCAAGCCCATCGCGCCCTGGAAGCGCGGCAGACCACCGGCTCTACCGTACTGCTCCCCTGACCCGATCGCGCCAATCGATGCGACCGCTCTCCCGATCCCCCAGACCGAAGGGGAATCGGGGCAAGCCAACGCCTACAGTCGCGCGCCGTCCCGCTTGGCTTTCTGGCGCGCCAGAATGCCTTTGATCAGCAAGCGCTGCGCCGTCTTGGGCGCTTCCAGCAACGCCCTGACATGGACGGCCACGCTGGCCGCCAGCGCCGGAATGCTGTAACCCCCCTCCAGGACCGAGACCACCCGTCCGCTACAGTACTCGGCTGCAATCGCCAGAATCTGCTCGGTCAACCACTTGTAGTCGTCCTCGCTGAAATTGAGCTCCGCCAGCGGGTCCATGTGATGGGCGTCGAAACCGGCCGAGATCAGGATCAGCTGCGGCCGGAACTCGTTCAGGGCCGGCTCGATGTCATACTGCCAGGCATGGCGCAGGTCGGCCGAATTGCTATTGGCCAGCAAAGGAATATTGACGATATTGTCGACCCCGCGCTCCTCGCGGCGACCGGTGCCGGGATAAATATAGGCTTGATGGGTGGAGATATAGAGATAGCCGGGGTCGTGTTGAAGCGCGGCCTGGGTACCATTGCCATGATGAACGTCGAAATCGACGATCGCCACCCGATCCAGATGATGGACGGCGCGGGCATGGGCAGCGGCGATAGCAGCATTGGCGAACAGGCAAAAACCCATGGCCTGCTTGGGCTCGGCGTGATGCCCCGGCGGCCGAGTCGCGCAAAAGGCGTTATCGGCCTCGCCCCTCAGCACCGCATCCACCGCCGCGCAGGCCGCGCCCGCCGCACGCAGTGCGGCCGCACCCGAACGCGGCGAGACGACGGTATCGCCGTCGATGGCGTAATGCCCCTGCTTGGGAATGCTGGCGAAGATTTTTTCGATGTATTCCGGGGGATGAATGCGCGCCAGTTGTTCGATTTCGGCTTCCGGAGCCTCGCGCCACTCCAGGGCGGCGAAAGGTGAGGTGTGCAGGACATTGAGCACGGCCGTGATGCGGGCTGAACACTCCGGGTGACCGAAACCGGTATCGTGCTCCTGACAGACGGGATGATTAAAGAGCAGGGTCGTCATGACTACGCGTCCTGATGGACCGGAATTTCATGCCTGATCGCCGCCCGCCGCAGCGCCTTGAGCACATCCTCACGGGCAATCACCCCGACCAGGCGATTGTTTTCGACCACCGGCAAGCTCTTGGTGCGCATATCCACCAGTTTCTGCAACAACCGGCTCAGCGGCATTTGCGGCCCGACGCTGACTGGATTGCGCGTCATCACCGTATCGGCGGTCTGCTCCATGATCTCGTCGTAATGGGGCACCATGGCGTGCGAATCGAGGCTGAATGCCCGCAGCAAATCGAACTTGGTCAGCACACCGAGCAGCCGCAACTGATCATCCACGACCGGTACGCCATTGAAATCATGAGTTTCGAACAATTCCTCGATTTCGCTCAGCTTGGTCTTGGGGCTGACGGCGATCGGATCGACGGTCATGGCATCACGGACTTGATACTGCAGAAATTCATACATGGCGGGGCAATCCTCACAAAGTCAGTTTTTATTTGGATAGTTCGCATCATAAGCCAAGGGCTGGGCGAATTGCGCGTGACAACAATCGGCAGGATCTTGATTTATGCCGCGATCTGCCGCAAGGCCGTTTCCACGACCTCCAGCCCCGCCCCACGCCGGGGCCCTTGTTCGCTCAAAACCCGCCGCCAGGCTCGCGCCCCGGGCACCGACTGAAACAGACCGAACAGGTGTCGGGTCATGCTGTGCAGCGGTACGCCCTGGCGCAATTGTGCTTCGATGTAGGGCAGAAACGCCTGGATGACCTGACGGCGGCTGGGCGGCGGCTCGGTCGAGGCGAAAAACTGCCGATCCACTTCGGCCAGCAGATAGGGATTTTCATAGGCTGCCCGGCCGACCATGACCCCATCCACCGTTTGCAGCTGCTCCGCTATTTGTTCCAGAGTCGTCAGTCCACCGTTCAGCACGATGGTCAAGGCGGGAAAACTTTGCTTGATCCGCCGCACCACGTCGTAACGCAAGGGTGGAATCTCCCGGTTCTCCTTCGGACTCAAACCGTTCAACCAAGCCTTACGGGCATGGATGATGAAGATCTCGCAGCCAGCGGCGGCGACCTGGGCGACGAAATCGGCCAGCTCGGCCTCGGAATCCCGCTGGTCGATGCCGATGCGGGTCTTCACCGTGACTGGAATGGCGACTGCAGCCCGCATGGCGGCCACACACTCCGCCACTAGGGCGGGCTCGGCCATCAGACAAGCGCCGAACCGTCCCGACTGGACCCGATCGCTGGGACAGCCGATGTTCAGATTCACTTCGTCATAGCCGAAGTCGGCTGCAATGCGGGCGCACCGGGCCAGCTCGGCTGGATCGCTGCCGCCCAGTTGCAGGGCCAGGGGATGTTCAGCCGGCGCATGGGACAGGAACCGCTGCCGATCACCGCGCAACACCGCGCCGGTAGTCACCATTTCGGTATACAGCAGGGTATGCCGGGTCAGTAGCCGGAGAAAGAACCGACAGTGCCGATCGGTCCAATCCAGCATCGGCGCGACGGCGATCAGGCGATTGAGCATGGCGCGAACGGGGAAGAAGAGCCAACGCCGGTTTCGCACTGCGCGGGGCTGGGCGACGAAACCGGCTCCAATGACCGACTCAGGGGGCGTTTTGGCCAGGGCCAAACAATTCGGCGAAGAATTGCTGCATCGCCAGCCAGGACCGCTGATCGGCCTTGGCATTGTAAGCGACCCCTTTTTGGTTGTCGCTACCGTTGGCTGGATTGGTGAAGCCATGCACAGCGCCGCCATAGGCGATCAACTGCCAATCGACGCTGCCCGCGCGCATTTCCTGTTCGAACGCCGCCACCTGATCAGCCGGCACATAGGGATCGTCGGCCCCGTGCAGGGCCAGCACCTTGCCGCGGATGTTGCGGGCATCCTGGGGCGCGGGCGAATCGAGACCCCCATGGAAACTGACCACACCGGCCACATCAGCCCCGCTGCGCGCCAGCTCCAACACCGTCGTGCCACCGAAGCAATAACCGATCGCGGCCAACTGATTCGAGGCCACGTGCGGCTGGGTCTTGAGCGCCGCCAGTCCAGCGGCGACACGCGCCCGCAGCAGCGCCCGATCCTTCTTATACTGACCCGCCAGCGCACCCGCTTCCTGAGTATCGGCAGCGATCTTGCCATCGCCGTAGATATCGGCGGCCAAGGCGACATAACCCAGCTCGGCCAATTGCTCGGCGCGGCGTTTGGCGTAGTCGTTCAATCCCATCCATTCATGCACGACCAGAACCCCTGGCCGCGCCGCCTTGAGATCCTTGGGATAGGCCAGATAGCCGACCAGCCGGGTATCGCCCTGCCGATATTCGAGCGTCCTGGTTTCGATGGCTCTGGGCTCGACCGCTCCTTGAACGAAAACAGGCGCCAGCGACAACCACAACAACGGCAACCATCTGAACATGGATCAATCCTCCACGGGTGAATGAATGAGATCGACTCCGGGAACAAGGGTCGCCCTGACTCGCAGCTTGCCTTTGCCCGACTAGCGCAAGGATTTGACCGCTTCGCGGATCAATGTCGGACCGCGATAGATGAAGCCCGTGTAAATCTGCACCAGGCTGGCGCCAGCCGCGATCTTGGCGGCGGCGTCCGCTCCGCTCAGGATACCGCCCGAGGCGATGATAGGCAGCGCCCCCTCCACCACTTCAGCCAATTGCCGCACCACGGCGGTGGAACGATCCCGCAGCGGCGCGCCGCTCAACCCACCGGCTTCGTCGGCATGCGGCAAGCCTTCCACCCCGGCGCGCGAGAACGTGGTGTTGGTCGCGATCACCGCATCAATGCCATGCCGGACCAACGCCCGTCCCACGGTCGGCACATCGGCGTCGGCGATATCCGGGGCGATCTTGACCGCCAGCGGGATGTAGCGGCCGTAACTATCGGCCAAGCGCTGCTGCTCCGCCTTCAAGGCGGCCAACAGCTGATCCAGCGCTGCGCCATATTGTAGATCGCGCAGGCCGGGGGTATTGGGCGAGGAGATATTCACCGTGACATAGCGCGCCCACGGATAAACCTTGCGCAAGCCGATCAGATAATCGTCGACGGCTTGTGCAACCGGAGTATCGGCATTCTTGCCGATGTTGATGCCCAACACACCCTTGAACTGGGCCTGGCGCACCTGCTCCACCAGATAATCCACTCCTTTGTTGTTGAAACCCATGCGATTGATCAGAGCCTGGGCTTTCGGCAAACGGAACATGCGCGGCTTGGGATTGCCCGGCTGGGGGCGTGGCGTCACCGTACCGATTTCGACGAAGCCGAATCCCAAAGCTGCCCATGCCCCGATACATTCACCGTTCTTGTCCAACCCCGCCGCTAACCCAACGGGATTGGGAAAATCGATCCCCATCACCTGCCGTGGGGCGCTGGGCACGTCGCTGGTCAGCAACCCACTTAGAGGCAACGCCGCCATCGAGCGTAACAGCTGCAACGTCCAGCAGTGCGCAGTTTCGGGGTCGAGTTGAAACAACAAGGTACGGATAGGATAGTAAAACATTCGACTCTCTGGTCAGGGTGACGATAGGACCATCAGCGGCACGCTTTTCGAACTATAAAAAAGAAAAGATAGCAATATGGTATACCATTAAGATTAATATCATATTATAAGAGCGGCTGACAGTAGACAACTCTGTCATCCTTATGGATACTATGTTGTCAACGGTGGTGATACTTGATCTCCCTAATCGTATCAAAACAGGGAAGCAAGTCATCAACGAACGTGATACTAGCGACGATATCGTTCGGTTCCAACGAGCCTATACAACGGATGTAGGCGGCTCATGGCGATAATTTGATGATATCGAGTTATAGCTGCTTTTTTATGGTACGTCAGTATCTGTATACTGTACCAACGAGGAGCGTCTATACTCTGGTGGCTATAACGCCTCAGAGCCTGTTCATGATCTTTTAAGAATGGAATGACTCAAAGAGTCTTCCAGATCAGGGAGGGCACCATGAGAAAAAG
>RXIW01000009.1 GCA_003989065.1 Candidatus Competibacteraceae bacterium | reverse complement strand
CTGAACATTGTCGCGGACGCGACACGCACGCAACGGTGGTGCAGCGGATTACAATCCTTGCCCCGCTAGATTTCATTAACTCCCTAGTTTTAGCACCCTGCCCATGCGATCCAAAAACCCACTCCTCACTACAAGCGCTGGCGCAGCTGTTGGCACCCTTGGTGGACTCATTGGCCTCGGAGGAGCAGAATTCCGCCTTCCACTCCTGATCGGAGTTTTTGGTTATTCCGCTCTACCTGCAATCATCTTGAACAAGGCCATGAGCCTCGCCGTCGTCGCCTCTGCCTTGCCATTCCGCGCATCGACAGTTCCGTTCCAACAATTATTGGCGCACGCCAGCATCATCTTTACCCTCTTGGCTGGAAGCCTCGCCGGAGCATGGTTCGGCGCTGACTGGGCCACCAAGCTAAAATCCCACGTTCTCTATCGCATATTGTCGGTGCTCTTGGTCATCATTGCATTTGCCTTGGTCTTTGGCCACAACACATCTGCCTCCGTTACCGCACCACTGACAGGTATACCGCTGGCCATTGCTGGCGCTACTGCAGGGTTTGGCATTGGTGTCGTAGCGTCACTCATGGGCGTTGCTGGCGGAGAGCTTCTCATACCAACCATCGTGCTGCTCTTCGGCGCTGACATTAAACTGGCGGGCAGCTTATCGCTCGCTGTAAGCCTTCCAACCATGCTCGTCGGTTTTACCCGCTATAGCCGAGATCAAAGTTTTTCCATTCTTCGTACCGAGCACCGCTTCGTTGCCTTCATGGTTGCCGGATCACTCCTGGGAGCCTTCATCGGCAGCCAGTTGCTTGGCATCATCCCAACGAATATTCTACTTCCTCTGCTAGCTGGCATCCTGCTGATTTCAGCAGTAAAGGTCTGGAATCATGCCTAAACGGCCATAAACAGAAATTACCTTCCATCAGACCTGCGTGAAAAACTGCGCAGATTAGCGCATTCAGATTCAGCTATTCCGCAAGAGAAACAACATGGAAATCCTAAGAATCGCAGCATTTTCCTATAACAACGCAGGCGGCAACCCTGCTGGTGTAGTCATTTGCAATGAAATGCCAGCCGAAACGGAAATGCTCGCGATTGCAAAACAGGTTGGCTATTCCGAAACCGCATTTCTGACCCAAGTAAATGATGGCTGGAGAGTTCGCTATTTTGCCCCAGAAATGGAAGTCCCATTCTGTGGTCATGCCACGATCGCCAGCGGGGCAGTATTGGGCGAAAAATTTGGCGAAAGCATATACAAGCTCTTCATCAACCAAGGCGAAATCACTGTCAGCGTTGCAAAATCCGATACGGGTACTTTTAGCGCAACATTGCAATCGCCTGCAACATGGTCTGAAATCGCGCCAAATGATTACGTCGAAAAATTATTGACCGAATTCAATCTGGCAGCCGCCGATATTGATACCAATTATCCAGTACGCTTCGCTTTCGCTGGCGCAAAACACCTGATTATCGTTTTGAAAAACCGCAAGAAGCTTGCAGACATGTCCTATCACTTCGAGCGGGTAAAAACCCTCATGCAGCAAGAAGACTTAGTGACAATCGATATGCTATGGGCAGAATCGAACCATCGTTTCCACTCCAGAAATCCCTTTCCAACGGGCGGCGTCTATGAAGACCCTGCAACGGGCGCTGCCGCCGCCGCTCTAGCAGGTTATTTACGTGACATCGAATGGCAAGGTGAGAATAATTTTGAAATCCTGCAAGGAGAAGATATGGGATGCCCATCCCGCTTATCCGTACAATATACAAAAAACAAAGGTGAGAGCATTAAAGTAACCGGCGAGACTCGTCACATCACAGAAACAAATCGCTAAATGAACTTCTTGGAAATAGAGCGCTTCTTATCATAGCAAAGTGCGATTTCAAGACAGCAAAAACCACGGAGTCACAGATGAATCTCGACGGCGAAATCATCACGGTTCGACCCAATGTCACCATCGACACCCTTCAGAAATTGCCAAACTACGTTGGCGTATCCAATCAAACCGCGGGTTCCACCGGCATCTCGATGAACATCGTGCTCATCCCCGCTGGCGCCAAAGCCCAACCTCACTATCACGATGGCTTCGAAACCGCCATCTACATTCTTAAAGGCGAGGTGCAGACCTTTTATGGCAAAGGCTTGGCAAAATCTTGCATCAATAAACAAGGCGACTTTCTCTTCATTCCAGCCGGTGTACCGCATCAACCGGTGAATCTGAGCAGCGACACCGAAGCCATTGCCCTGGTAGCGCGCAACGATGCCAATGAGCAAGAAAGCGTGCGCCCCTACGACCCTGCTTGAAATCGCGCGCAACAATAAACCATTGAAATCCTGCCACGAGCGATCTCACTGATCGCCCGACGTCAATACTGCACGCCATACACGCAACACCGATCGACTATGCTATTACGATCATAAAAACCCTCATACCAGCAGTCGTATTAGAACAGCTCAACAATCAGATGAGTTTACCTTGGAGTAGTTGACTACCAGAGCAGTTGGACGCCTTTCACCTGTAGATCTGGATTTTTTGCAGGCAGGATGCGATAAAGGCAAAAGGAGGATTTTCCGCAGCTTTGTGAGGCTGCTGGAAGAGCTGGAGGAGACTATTTTGCCAATATGCCAATAAATAAAACCTCGGAGGCAAACTGCATGGTCATGATTCTGCGTGTGCTACTGACGATAGCGGCGATCGTCTTGACGACCCATGGGGTCTCGGCGGCAGATCTCAACTCGCTAAGCGGCGTGGTGCAATCGGGCGGCTCCAGTTCCAGCCAGCCGCTGGCTCATATCAACGTCACGTTGTTCGAGGCAACGGATGGGCTCCCGACAGCGCTGGGCCGGACGACGACGGACGCCGCAGGTCGCTTCAGCATTCGCTCCTCGCGGAGCACTTCACCGACGATCTTCTTTGTACAAGCCGATGTCAGCGAAAGCGTGAGATTCGTTGCCATTCTCGGCCCCGAGTTGCCCACAGCGGTCACCATCAACGAACTGACCACAGTGGCTGCCAGCTATTCAATGGCCCAGTTCCTCCGGACCGGGGTAATCTCGGGTAATGCTTTCGGCCTCCGGATCGCCGCCGGAATGAACGACAACATCGTCGCCACCGCGACCGGTCAATCCTCGCCAGTGCTTTTGAGCTCGCCGAATGCCGACCAGACCAATTCACTGCGTTCCACCCGATCCCTCGCCAACTTGCTGGCGGCGTGCGCCAAGAACCCAGGCGTCACGGCGAGTCTTTTCGCCCTGACGACTCCGCCAAGCGGCCGCACGCCGCGCAATACCGCCGAAGCGCTGGCGAACCTGGCCCGCGATCCGGGGCAGAACGTGGACGGGATCTACGCGTTGACGTTGCTGAGCGACTCGTATGCCCCGCCGCTCAGTACTCAGCCCGATGCTTGGACGGTGACGATCAAGGTCAACGATTCGGGTAACGATGATCGTCTGATCAGCGGACCCGGCAACATCACCTTCGACAAGCGAGGCTACGCCTGGGCCACCAACAACACCTTCCAAGGCACCCCAAACTCCGGCGATTTCAATCTGGTCTTCAAGCCCAACGGCCAACCGGCCGATGGCAGCAACGGAACGCCACTGTCGCCGCTGCTGGGTGGTGGCCTTCTCGGCGGTGGTTTCGGCGTCACGATCGATCTTTACGGCTCGGTGTGGTTCGGCAACTTCGGCTGGGGCTCCTGCTCGGGCTGCAATCCGAGTCCGGATGGCAATGGCAGCGTTTCGCTGTTCACGCTGACGGGCGTACCAGTGTCGCCATCCGATGGTTACCAGGGCGGCCCGGTCAGAGTCATGGGAATGGCGGCGGACGAGTACGGAAATATCTGGATCGGTAGCAACGGCAACGACAGCATCTATGTGTTCAGGTATGGAAATCCGCGCTGGTCGGTGGGCTTCCAACAATACGAGGGCAGCCAACCATTCGCTGTCGAACTGGCCGACGATGGCACCGTTTGGGTGACCAATGGCGGCGGATTTACGGGCGCTTACCCGAGCAGTGTTGCGCGATACGCCCTGGTCAATGGGGCATTGCAACAGCGTTTCCTGCACTTCGTGGGCAAGGCGCTCAAGGCCATGGTGCTCGACTCGGTCGGCAATGCATGGATCGCGTCGCAAGGCGATAACCAGATCTATCTGTTCGCCCCCAATGGCGCTGAGCTTGGCCATTTCAACGGTGGCGGCATCGATGGACCATGGGGTATCACGGTCGATGGCGAAGACAACATCTGGGTCGGTAATTTCGGTCCTCTCGAACTCGGGAATAATTTCACCGGCAGGCTCAGCAAGCTTTGGGGCATCAATGCGCCTTCGGGCCACAAGGTGGGCGATCCGATATCGCCATCGACCGGCTATACCGTGCCAACGGCCGGCAGCGAGGTGCTGCTCCACAATGGCGAGCCGCTGTATGGATCGCAAGGCCCAGCCAGCTTGATCCCGATGATGCGTCAGACGGCGCTGGCTATCGATCAGGCCGGCAACATCTGGTCACTCAACAACTGGAAGCCGGCTTTCAATACCGACACCATCGGTAAGAATCCAGGCGGCGATGGCGTCATCATCTTCGTCGGACTCGCGCCACCGCCCCGCCCGACCCAGTGCGAAATCGGCAGTGGTCAAGATGATTGCGCATCCAACGAACCGCCGCTGAAGCGACTCTGGCGGTAAATCACTCCCCGGAAGCCCGGGAGCAGGCGGTCGGTCTGGAATGAACCGCCTGCGGGTAACGAATTCACTGTCTTGCAAGTAACTGATGGCGCGAAAGAAGATCTCGCCGCATCTCACTTCCCTCATGGCTATTCTTCAGCGTCAAAGAACCGGCTGTCGGTGATGGCGCATGCTTGACGCGGCGCGACTTTTGCTAGATACCTGGTCATCAATCCCGTCACCGCGCGCCGGAGGTTTCCCAATGCGATCGTGGACGCTCATGTGGATCAAGGCCCGATGGACATCTCGGTCATAGGGGCCAGCGGGGCCTGTGGGCGCGAAATCGTCATCCAGCTGATTCGCGACCGCCTGTTGGAACAACGCGAAATCCTGCAGCTGGTCGCCAGCAACCCTCATTCCAGCCATCCCTACTGGCTGCACGGCTTCCGCGCCGACCTGCAGGACGCCTACGCCGAAATCATCCCGCAGCTGGACGTCACCGACGATCCGGGCGCGATCATCGGCGACGTGGTGATCATGGCCGGTGGCGCCACCATCGCCGCCGATCCGCAGGGCAACGGCATCGCCTCCCGCGATGCGTTGGCCGCCTGCAATCGCCCGGTGTTCGAGCGTTTCGCCCAGGCTCTGGGTGCTGCCCGCCGCCACTCGCCGCCGGTGGTCATCGTCGTCACCAACCCGGTCGAACTCGGCGTGCACCTGTTCGCTCAGCATCTACCGCGCGACTGCGTGCTGGGCATGGGAGCGCATTCCGACTCCCTGCGCTTCCGCTGGGAAATCGCCCACGATCTGGGCATCCGTCGGCAACTGGTGCGCGGCTACATGCTGGGCGAACATGGTGCAGGGATGGTGCCATTGTGGAGCAGCGTGCGGGTGCACGGCCTGACCCGCGCTGAGTGGACCGCCACCGAGCGGCGCTTGCGGCGCGGCGTAGACACTGCCGATTTTCCGGCTGTGCTGGCTGCCGAGCAGCAACGGCTGGTGGAGATGCTGCAGCAGAATCCGGTATCCGGCCCAGCCGAGGCGCTGCGCCATGTCGCCACCCTGCCACCGGATTTGCGAGTGGCCCTCAAACCGTTCGCCATCCACTACACCGCCGCCAAGACCCTGGAAGCCACCGCCAACGCCACCCTGGAGCTGGTGCGCGCCATCTGCGAGGGTCGCCCCACCGAAATCGTGGCGCAATACCAGCACGCTGGCGAAGCGGGCCTGCACGTGCCGTTCGGTGCGCGGCTGATCGTCGCCGGCGCGGTGGAACGCTGGATTCCCATCGAAGGCTACTGGCGTGAGGAAATGGAGCTGATCCAGCACTCCGCCGAGGGCATTCAAGCCAAACTGACGCGCTGGCTGGCCACAGCATGACCGCACTCGATTCCGAATCCACTACGCATCGGCACTGGCTGTTCATGATCCGTACCGAGGATCGGCCTGGCGCCGCCGCCTCCATCACCGCCGCGTTCTCCGGACGCGGCCTGCAGATCGAAAGCTTCATCGGCATAGGCGATGCCGGCTGCTACGACCGGGAGACGGAAGGCGTGGTCGCCCTCACTTTCCTGGCCATCCCGCACCGCATGGACACCGTGCGCCGGGTGCTGGAGCGGCTGGAACAGGTACGCAGCGTGCACGTGTACGACTACGCCCAAGACGCTCGGCTGGTCAAGGCCGCTATGGTGCGGACCTGCGCCGCGCCCGAACAGGTTGCAGCCCAGCTGGCGACGCCGGAGCTGCATTATCAAGCGCTGGAACCAGTCGGAGCCGCCAGCGGCTGGCTGGTGCACGGACAACCGCCAGTGGTCGATGCGGCGCTCGGACGGCTGCGCGAACTCGATCCTCATCTGACCGTGCTCTACGCCATCCTGCCGCCGGAGTAAGCCAGCTGCGTCCAACGCAGGCGTTTCGTCGCGACAGAAAAGCTCGTAATATCCGATCGATACGCCTGCCCCTCTGATGGATAGCCGCCGATGAACGCCCGCATCCTGCTGGTCGAAGACGAACCCGCCATCGCCGAAGTCGTGCAATTCGCCCTGGTCAGCGAAGGCTTTCAGGTGGTCTGGCGCAGCCTGGCCCGCGAGGCCGAGGCCGAGTGGGCGGCCGCGCCCTACGACTTGCTCATTCTCGATCTCGGCCTGCCCGACGGCTCGGGGCTGGAGCTGCTGAAGCGACTACGCCGCCATTCCGATGTGCCGGTGCTGATCCTCTCGGCCCGCAACGCCGAGCTGGACCGGGTGCTGGGCCTGGAACTGGGCGCCGACGATTACGTCACCAAGCCATTCAGCCCGCGCGAACTGGCCGCCCGCATCAAGGCCATTCTCAAGCGGGTCGCCCGCCCCGCCGTCAGTCCCGAAGCGCCGCCCAGCGCGCCACTCATGCCGGACAGCGCCTTCGCCATCGACCCGGTCCGCGCCGCGATCCGCTTCCAGAACCGGTCGCTGGAACTGACCCGTACCGAATACCTGATCCTCAAGACCCTGCTGGCCCAGCCGGAGCGGGTGTTCTCCCGCGCCCAGCTGATGGATCAGGTCTGGCCCGATCCGGCCGCCAGCTTCGAACGGGCCGTCGATACCCACATCAAGACCCTGCGCGCCAAGCTGCGCGAGATCGACCCGACCCTCGACCCGATCCGCACCCATCGCGGTCTTGGCTATTCGGTGCAAATCCGTCCGCGCGTCTGAACGGCCATACCATGAACCTCGGCCTCAAGCTGTTCCTGGGCTACTTCCTCATCGTCGGCATCGGAGTCTACTTCTCGCTCAACATCCTCGGCGACGAACTGAAACCAGCCTTTCGCCAAGCGGCCGAGGAAACTCTGATCGACAGCGCCAATCTGCTGGCCGTGCTGGTGCGCGACGACGTGCTGAACGGCAGCATCGCCGACGGTCGCTTCCAGAGCCGGCTGGAGGAATACGCCCGCCGCGTTCCCGCCGCTCGCATCTGGGGCATCGTCAAGAACAGTCTCGACCACCGCATCTACATCACCGACGCCCAGGGCATCGTTATCTTCGATTCCAGCGGCCAGGATCAGGGCCAGGACTATTCGCGCTGGAACGATGTCTATCTCACCCTGCGCGGCCAGTACGGCGCGCGCACCACCCGCATCGACCCCAACGAGGAGCGCAGTTCGGTCATGTACGTGGCCGCGCCGATCCGCGACGGTGCCCGCCTCATCGGGACGCTGACCGTGGCCAAGCCGTCCGCCAGCGTGCAACCCTACGTCGATCGGGCCGAGGCCAAGCTGCACCGGGCGGCGGCTATTCTGGTGCTGGTGTCGCTGACGGTCGGCTGGCTGTTTTCCTGGTCGCTGGCCCGCTCGATCCAGCGGCTGGCAGCCTATGCCCGCGCCGCGGCCGAAGGACGGCGCGGCATCGCCCCGAAAGGCGGTGGCCCGGAGCTGCGAGCGCTGGCCGAGGCGGTGGAGACCATGCGCGACCGGCTGGAAGGGCGGGACTACGTGGAACGCTACGTCCACACCCTGACCCACGAGATGAAAAGCCCATTGGCCGCCATCAGTGGCGCGGCCGAATTGTTGCAGGGGACATTGCCGGAACCACAGCGCGAACGCTTCGCCGCGCTGGTGGCCAGTGAAGCCGGTCGGCTGCAACGACTGGTCGAGCGCTTGCTGGCGCTGGCCACGGTCGAACAACGACGGGAACCGCTGGAGCGGCGGCCGGTCGCGCTGCGGCGCGTGGTGGAAGAACTGCTGGCCTCGCGCGCACCGCTCATCGCCCGCAAGGCGCTGCGCATCGAACCCACCATCCCGGAACAGGCCAGCGTACTCGGCGAGCCGTTCCTGCTGATCCAGGCCATCGGCAATCTGCTCGACAACGCCCTGGAATTCACTCCGCCCGGCGGTCGGATCGACATCGCCGCCGATATCGACGGCGGTTGCTGGCGACTGACCGTGTTCAACACCGGCAGCGCCATCCCCGATTACGCCCACGACCGCCTGTTCGAGCGATTCTATTCCCTGCCGCGCCCGGACACCGGCCAGAAAAGCACCGGACTGGGGCTGGCCTTCGTGCGGGAGGTGGCGCAATTGCACGGTGGGACGATCCGCGTGGACAATCGTTCGAACCCGGACGGCTCCACCGCTGGCGTGGTCGCCGGTCTGAGACTACCGGTCGCTTGACCCGTCGTCGCCCCGGCATCCCGGCATCCTCTCCCCTGCGCTCACCCAATCCTCACCGCGCCCCCATTTGGACCTCATCAGGGCCTCAAACGGCGAGTTCAGGCTGTGCTCACCCATTCACCCAGGGAGAGCCCGTCATGAAGAGCCTGTTTACCAAGATCACCCTGATCTTCCTGATCACCCTCATTCTCGCCATCGGCCTGACCCGCATCGGCTTCCTGATCGATGAACGCACCGCCCGCCGCAACAGCGTGGTCGCCGAAATCGCCATGGCCACCGCCCGCGACCAGACGCTGGTCGGGCCGGTGCTGATCGTGCCGTATACCCGCATCGTCAAGACCCAGAAACGCAGCGACAAGGACGACACCAAGATCATCGAGGTGGAAAGCCAGACCAGCGATGCGCTTTTTCTGCTGCCGACCGAACTGGACATCCAGGCCAATCTCAACACCGAGCAGGTCAGTCGCAGCCTCTATCACGCGGTGGTGTTCGGGGCCAGCATCGCGATCAAGGGTCGCTTCGCCAGCGCGGGCGAGTTGCTCAGACCCGCTTCGAACGAACAGATCGTGTTCGGCGAGCCGCGCCTGATCGTCGGCATCAGCGACCCGCGCGGCATCCTGCGCGCACCAGCGCTGAACTGGGGAGACCAGCGCTTCGACTTCCAGCCAGGCACCGCCGAGGAGCGGATGCCCAACGGCATTCAGGCGTCGGTGCACGGGCTCGATCTGCGGGCGCCCTGGTCGGTGGAGTTCGCCTTCGCCCTCGATCTACGCGGCACCCAAGCCTTCGGGCTCGCTCCGGTGGGCGACACCACCCACATCAGCGTGCGCGGCAACTGGCCGCATCCCAGCTTCTACGGCCAATTCCTGCCGGAAACCCGCGAGGTGGCCGATAGCGGGTTCACCGCCACATGGTCGACCACCCAGCTGGCCACCAATATGGCATTGCAATTGAGCGCCTATCTGAATGGTAACCGGGGAGGGCTCGACACCGTGACCGGCGTGCGCTTCGTCGATCCGGCCGACAGCTATGTCCAGAGCGACCGGGCGATCAAATACGGCTTGCTGTTCATCGGCCTGACCTTCGCCGCCTTCTTCCTGTTCGAGGTGCTCAAGCGACTGGCCATCCATCCGTTCCAGTACGGCCTGACCGGCGCGGCCCTGGTGTTGTTCTACCTGCTGCTGCTGTCGCTGTCCGAACATCTGGACTTCGGCATCGCCTACGCCATCGCCACCGCCGCCTGCGCGAGCCTGCTGAGCTATTACCTGATCTACGTCCTGGGCAGCCTCGGTTGGGGCATCGGCTTCGGCGCGCTGATCGCTGCGGTCTTCGGCATCCTGTACGTGCTGATCAGCCTGGAAGATCACGCCCTGCTAGCCGGTTCGGCCACCCTGTTCGCGCTGCTGGCGCTGGCGATGGTGCTGACCCGCAAGGTGGACTGGTATCAGTTGGGGGAGGTGTTCGGTAGTCGGCGGGTCAAGCGGCTTGACCACGCTCCGGTTGGCAACGAAACCGTCGAGGACTGAAGACTCATTCCGTGTAGCGGAGCTTGCCGGCGCGCCGGCAAGCTCCACCCTCCTCATCCCCGGCCGGAACCGGCGCGCGCGCCGCCCACGTACTGCAGAGTGAAGGCGACCATGTCGCCGAGCACCTTGCGCACCGCCAGGTTGGCCGCCTGAACCGCGCCATAGGCGTCTTCGCTGGGCGCAGGCTCCAGATCCTCGAACACCTGCGTTCCCAGCACATGGCCGCTCTTCATGTCGACCACCTTGATGCGCGCCATGAACCGCACCCGGCTCGGCTTGGTCATGAGCTGCTGCTCCAGCCGAATGATATCCACATCGACCCGCATATTGGCCAGCGCCGGGGCCGGCGGCGTGATCACCGCTCTGAACGCGCCGGTCTCTTCGAACGCCCGCACCAGCACCGGCAACAACATCTTGGCCGGTGCATCGCTCCAGACGCTGTTGCTGTAATAGTCCAGCTTCAGTGGATCGCGGGTGTAGGCGATGCGATTGGAATCGAAACCCGGCGACGCCTTGGGCGTCGCCACCAGCAGGGTCTTACCACTGGGGCGACGCGCCTGCGGCGACGCCAGATTCCCCACCTCCAACATATACGCCTGCGGCGGCGGCGATTTGTCCTGCGGCAGCGTGCAGCCAGCCAGCGCCAGCACCGCCAGCATTACTCCCCCCAGCCGGCCTGTAGCCCGCCGGCATCCGCCATCGGTGATGCGCGTCATGTTCCCATTTCTCCTACTCGGTTGACTCACGTTGCTTATTCTTCCCCCGGTCCCGGCCGGCCGCTGGGCTTGCCCAGCAACAAGGCGCGGGGGTTCTGTTCCAGCATCTCGGCCAGACGCTGCAAGCTTTCAGCCAGCTCGTTGAGCTGCGACAACAGCGCATTCAATTCCGGCACCGTGCTCTGTCCCAGCCGCTGCAGGGTCTGCCGGCCGTCCCCGGCCAGCGCTTCCAGAGCCTGACCGGTCTGGCGGAAGCCGTCCGAGGTCTTGCGCACCGACTGGGCCGCCGCCCGGAAATCGCTCAGGGTCGCCGCGGCCTGGCTGCTCAGCTCATCGGTCTTCTCCAAGGTCGCCGCCAGCTGGTCCAAGGCCCGGCCCAGCCGGTCGGAGCGCTGCGCCAACACTTCGGTAAACCGTTCCACGTTGGCCAGGGTCCGGCCGATACTGTCGCTGCGGTCGGCCACGGCCCCGGTGACCGTGTTCACATGGGCCAGGATCTGGCTGAACGCATCCAGATTATCGTCGCTCAGCAGGCGTTCCAACCGGTTCGACAGGTTGTCGACGTTAGTCAGGATATTGTTGAAGGCATCGTCGAGTCGCGTCACCAGCGAAGGCCCGGCCTGGATCACCGGCAAATCCTGGTCGGGATCCTTCTCCAGCGGCGGCGACTGACCGCCACCGCTCAACTCCACCGAGGCCACCCCGGTCAGCCCTCGGGTGGACAAGGTAGCAATAGTGTTGCGGTGGATCGGCGTACCCCGCTCGATGTTCAGCACCACATCCACCTGATCAGGATTGCGAGGGTCGAGCCGGATCGAGTCCACCTGCCCCACCTGCACCCCGCGATAGCGCACGGTCGCGTTGGGATTCAGGCCAGCCACCGATTCGCGGAAATACACCCGATAGCGATCGTAGACCTTGGAGTCGCTGCCCACCACCAGCCAAAACAGCATCCCCAACGCGACCGCGCCCAGCAGGATCACGAACAGCCCGACCAGAGCGAAATTTACTTTGCTTTGCACGCCTGCTCCTGCGCCGCGCGGCCGCGCGGTCCCTCGAAGTACGCCCGGATCAGCGGGTGTTGCGCCTGGGTCAGCTCTCGCATCGGCGCATAGCCGATCACCCGCCGCTCGCCCAGGAACGCCACTCGATCGGTAGCGTTCCACAGGGTGTCCAGATCGTGGGTCACCATCACCACCGTCAGCCCTAGCGATTGCTTGAGCTGCACCACCAGTTCGTCGAACGCCCCAGCGCTGACCGGGTCCAGGCCGGCGGTCGGCTCGTCCAGGAACAGCAGGGCCGGGTCCAGCGCCAAAGCCCGCGCCAGCGCCGCCCGTTTGAGCATGCCGCCGCTCAATTCGCCGGGCAGCTTGTCGCCAACTTCGGCGGCCAGGCCCGCCAGCGCGATCTTGAGATCGGCGATTTCCATGATGCGCGCCATCGGCAACCGGGTATGTTCGCGCAGTGGCACCGCCACGTTCTCGCGCACCGTCAGCGAACTGAACAGCGCCCCCTGCTGGAACAACATGCCGAAGCGCCGTCGCAACCGGAACGCGGCGCTGTCGCCGATACCGACGATCTGCTGGCCGAACAACTCGATCGAACCGGCGGCTGGCTGCAGCAGCATGATGATCGCCCGCAGCAAGGTGGTTTTACCAGAACCGCTGCCGCCGACCAAGGCCACGATCTCGCCATGACGGATATCGAGATCGAGCTGATCGTGGATCACTGCATCACCGAACTGGGTCCGCAAGCCGCGTACCGCAATCACGACTTCGCCCGGCATCACCTTCAGCGCCATATGCCGACCCCGCCCAGGATCACCGAGAACAAGGCATCGGCGGCGATCACCAGGAAAATCGACTGCACCACGCTGACCGTGGTCTGACGGCCGACGCTGTCGGCACCGCCGCGCACCTGGAAACCCTGATAGCAGCCGACCAGGGCGATGATGGCGGCGAACACCGGCGCTTTGCCCATGCCGATCAGGAACGACAACGGCGTCACCACCTGCGGAAAGCGGTCGAGGAAATCGCTGAAGCTCACGTCCAACAAGGCGCGCGCCATAACCATGCCGCCGAACACGCTCAGCACGTCGGCGAATACCGTCAACAACGGCAAGGCGATGGTCAGGGCCAGCAGCTTGGGCAGCACCAGCAGATCCATCGGCCGGATGCCGATGGTGCGCAACGCATCCACCTCCTCGGTCACCTGCATGGTGCCGATCTGGGCGGTGTAGGACGAACCGGTGCGGCCGGCGACGATGATGGCGGTAATCAGCGGCGCCAGTTCGCGCAGCATGGTCAGCGCCACCAGTTCGACGATGAAGATGTTGGCCCCGTAGACGCGCAGCTGCTGACCGCTTTGATAAGCGATGACCACGCCCATCATGAACGCCAGCAACCCGACGATCGGCAGGGCATTGACCCCGGCGGTTTCGATGCTGCCGAACAGCGCCCGCCAGCGGAAGCGGTTGGGACGCAGGGCCAGGCGGCCCATGGCTGTCGCCGCCTCGCCGACGAAGGCCAGGAAATCGAGGGCGTGAACGCTGTGGAAAACGATGCGCTGCCCCAGCCGTTCCAATGGACCGCCGCTGGCGGAGGACGCAGGGGCGGTTCCGGCGCTGGCGCGGCGTTCCTGCACCAGATCGAGCAGGGCCTGATGCTCCTCGCGCAGGTCGAGCTGCTGCAACGGATGGCCGGCCTGCTCCCGGTCGGCGATGATCATCGCCAGAGACAACGCGCCGGTGGTGTCGATGGTCCGGATCGCGGAGCCATCCAGCCGCCACGCCCCGGTCGGCCAGCGCACCTTGCGCCAGCGCGGATCGACCGTCTCGAGACCATCCAGGGTCCAGTCGCCCTGGCACTGGCAGACCTGACCCTGGCAATGAAGGGTCGCCGGCTCGACCGCCGCCGTGGAGGATGAAATCGGAGAGGACGCCTTCATCGGAATGAATTGCGAAACTCAGCGCGGATTCAAACGCCGCCAGGCCGCCGGATTCTGCTGGCTACCCGACTGTTCCCAGATCCCACGGCGGGCCTGCTGCGCTTCGGCCTCGGCCTGTTGGTAAGCACTCGAGTGGTTGTACTGTTCATACACCACTGCCTGCCCCTGCCGAACCATCTCCAGACCGACATCGCGCTGGCCGACGAAGATCTGGGCGACCGTCCGCTGGTAGCGATCCCGATCGACCACCTGCAGGCGAATCGGACCGGCGTCGGTCAACCAGCCGCGCAAGGCGTCGCGCGACCGTTCGCCCCAGGACGCTTGCCCCATCTCCGGGGCATCGATGCCGAATACTCGCACCTTGACCTTGCCCTCCGGACAGTTGGCGGTCAGCGTGTCGCCGTCATAGACCGACTTGACGGTGCACGCCAACTGTGCGCCGGCCGCCAGCGACCTCGACGAGGCTTGGGGCTCGCGCAGGAAATAGCTGATCGCCACGATCGCCACGATCAGCCCGGCGATCAGCCAGGGCGAACGACTCCGGCGGCGACTGGCGCGGCCCAGTTCGTTGCGCAACAGGCTCTGCGTCTGTTTCAGCCAATCCTGTCTCATGACGCATCCCTGGAATTTTCCGGATCGGCGGACGACAGTCCGCTATATCCGGTGCAAGGCTTCGGCATGATAAGCCAGATGTTCGCCGATGAAGGTCGCGATGAAGTGGTAGCTATGATCGTAGCCCTCCTGCCAGCGCAGCGTGAGCGGGAAGTGGCGAGCGGCGCACACCCGCTCCAGTGACGACGGATGCAGCTGCTGGTCCAGAAACTCGTCGGCCGTGCCCTGATCGATCAGCAGCGCGATGGCTGGAGCACCTTCCTCGATCAGACGCACGGCATCGTAGGCGACCCAGTCCTCGCGCTGACTGCCCAGATAGGTCTTGAAACAACCCTGTCCCCAGCCGCAAGCCATGGGATGGCAGATCGGGGCGAAGGCGGACACCGACCGATAACGGCCCGGTTCCTTCAAGGCGCAGATCAACGCGCCGTGCCCACCCATCGAATGGCCGGAGATGGCGCGGACATCGGTGATCGGTAGATTCTCCTCGACCAGCTTCGGCAGTTCCCGGGTAACGTAGTCGTACATGTGGTAATGGGTCGACCACGGAGACTGGGTGGCGTTGACGTAGAAACCGGCCCCCTGACCGAGATCGTAGCGTTCCGGCACGTCCGGTACATCCGGCCCGCGCGGACTGGTGTCGGGAATGACCAGCGCCAGCCCCAGCTCGGCCGCGTAGCGTTGCGCCCCGGCCTTGACCCGGAAGTTGTCGTCGGTGCAGGTCAGCCCGGACAGCCAGTAGACCGCCGGCACCTTGCCGTGGGCCGCCGCCGGGGGCAGATAGACCGAAAAGGTCATGTCGCACTGACAGGTCTGCGAAGGATGGCGGTAGCGATTCAGCCAGCCGCCGAATTCCTTGATCGATTCGATGTGCTCCACCGGCAGGATTCCCCTAGAAGATGATGACGGAACGAATGCTCTTGCCTTCGTGCATGAGATCGAAAGCAGTATTGATCTGCTCCAGCGGCAGGGTATGGGTCACCATGCTGTCCAGTTCGATCCTGCCCGCCAGATAGTTCTCGACATAACCCGGCAACTGGCTGCGGCCCTTGACCCCGCCGAAGGCCGTGCCTTTCCAGGTACGCCCGGTGACCAGCTGGAACGGCCGGGTCTGGATTTCCTGGCCGGCCCCGGCCACGCCGATGATAGTGGACACCCCCCATCCCATGTGACAGCACTCCAATGCCTGACGCATGACCTTGACGTTGCCGATACATTCGAAGGAATAGTCGACACCACCATGGGTCATTTCCTTGATGGCTTCGACCACGTCGCCGCCGAGGGTGGCCGGGTTGAGGGTGTCGGTGGCGCCGAGCGCGGTGGCCATGGCGAACTTGTCGGGGTTGAGGTCGACGGCGATGATGCGGCCGGCCTGGGCCATCACCGCGCCCTGGATCACCGACAGTCCGATGCCGCCCAGCCCGAACACCGCGACCGTCGAACCCGGCTCGACCTTGGCGGTGTTGAGCACCGCGCCGATGCCGGTAGTGACCCCGCAGCCCAGCAGGCACACCTTGTCCAGCGGCGCGGCTGGGTTGATCTTGGCCAGGGCGATTTCCGGCACCACCGTATACTCGGCGAAGGTCGAACAGCCCATGTAGTGAAACAGCGGCGTGCCCCGGCAGGAGAAGCGGCGGGTGTGATCGGGCATATAACCAGTCCACACCGTGGCGGCGATGGACTGGCACAGGTTGGTCTTGGTGGAACGGCAGTATTCGCATTCGCCGCATTCGGGGATGTAGAGCGGAATGACGTGATCGCCGGGTTTGAGACCCTGCACGCCCGGTCCGCACTCGACCACCTCGCAGCCGCCCTCGTGACCCAGGATGCAGGGAAACGCGCCCTCGGGATCATCGCCGGACAGGGTGAAGGCGTCGGTGTGACAGACGCCGGAGGCGACCACTTTCAGCAGAACTTCGCCCTCTTTCGGACCTTCGACCTCGACCTCCTCGATGACCAGGGGTTTCTTGGGCTCCCAAGCCACTGCAGCACGCGCTTTCATGTCTGTCGTCTCCTCATCGGGTGGGGATCGGCTATCGCTCGGTGTGACGGTATAGCCTGGCCATGGTGATTTTCAAGGACGGATCGCTTGGCGGCGATCGACCGCCGGATCTGGCGAACTCGCCTAGACTTTGCAGGATAACGGCCTTGCCGGACGGTCGTAAATGACCGGAGTGGGCCCGTGCCCGCCGACGCCAGTCGAAAGATTGCTGGAATCGCCGCTTTCCTTTAATTTTTACCAAGCATAAGGAGCGGTTCCGACCACGGTTCGAACGAAAGTCCTGCGCCGTTCCTGCTATGCTTGCCCATCAGGCAGTTTCGGAGTTTTCGACCAAGCCGCCAGCCAGGTTCGCCGTTCTGTAGCATAAGAGGAAATTCTTGATGAAAGTCAATGTCAGCGTTGAGGCCACTGCCCAGGAAATGCGTGAATTTCTGGGTCTTCCAAACGTGCAGCCTTTACACGACGATGTCATGCAAGCGTTGCGCGACAACATTCAGCGCGGCGTGGTCAATTTCGACGCCCTCGGTCTGATCAAACCGTTGCTGCCGGCCCAGTTCCATTCGATGGAGATGGTGCAGAAATTCTGGGAGGCGGTCGCCAAAGCCAGCGCCGCGCCGCTCAAGGATGCTCTCGACAAGAGCACCTCGACGGAGTCCCACGATAGCGATACGGCGCGCGGCAGCGCCGAAAAATCATCCTGAGACCATCCGAACAAGCGAACACCTGGCGAGCGGGGAACGGATATGGCCAACAAGATCCTGGTGGTGGACGACGAGCCCAATATCGTCCTGTCCTTGGAGTTTCTGATGAAGCACGCCGGTTTCCAGGTGCGCACCGCTTCGGATGGCGAGGCGGCGCTGACCGCTATCGCCGCCGAGCCACCCGATCTGGTCCTGCTCGATGTGATGATGCCCCGCAAGAACGGCTACGAAGTCTGCCAGGCGATTCGCGCCAACCCCGACTGGAAGGCGATTCGCATCATCATGCTCACCGCCAAGGGTCGCGAGGTCGAACGGGAAAAGGGATTGGCCCTGGGGGCCGACGACTATATCACCAAGCCATTCTCGACCCAGGAAGTGGTCGAGCGAGTCCGCGAACTGTTGACGGGAACGGATTGACCCACCATGCGCTACCGGACCAAGCTCTGGCTGCTCTGGCTGGTCCCGGCCGCGTTGGCGCTGGCGGCCCTGATCGGGCTGGGCTGGCAAGTCCACCAGGTGGTGCCGGACCCCGAACAGCGTGATCTGACCCTGCTGTGGCTGATGCTGGCCGCCTTCGCCATTGTCGGGGGGCTTACGGTGGTCTGGGCTATGCTCGACTGGTACTGCTTCATCCCGCTCGGCGCTCTCGGCCGCGGGGCGCGCATCATCACCCGCAGCAATCCCGGCTACGCGCTGGAGTTGCCCAAGCAGCATTGGCTGGGCGAATTCCCCACCCTGCTGCTGGAGCTGGGCGAGGCCCTGCACAAGGCGCGCCGCGAGGTGGCCGCCGCCACCGCCATCGGCACCCAGGAAATCGAGGAGCAGAAAGCCCGGCTGGAAACCGTATTGCGCGAGTTGTCCGAGGGCGTGTTGGTGTGCGACGGCGAGGCCCGCATCCTGCTCTATAACCCGGCGGCGATGAAGCTGTTGCCAAACAGGGACGCCCTGGGGCTGGGCCGCTCCCTCTACGAATTGTGGGTGCGTGCGCCGATCGAAAGCACCCTGCAACTGCTCCATTATCGCCGCCAGAACAGCGCCGACGCGCCGGACGACGACGCCGAATTCGTCTGCACCGCTCTGAACGACGAGCGCCTGTTCCATTGCCGGATGAGCCTGTTGCCGGGCGACGCCAGCCAGAACCCCGCTTTCGTCATCACCCTTCGCGACGTGACCCAGCAGGTCGACCGCTCCCTGATCAAAACCCGCACCGAGGATCTGCGCCGCCCCCTGGCCAACCTGCGGGCCGCCGCTGAAACCGTCATGCACTTCAACGACATGGCCCGGGAGCAACGCGAACGCTTCCAGCAAGTGATCGTCGAGGAGAGCGAGCGACTGAGCCAGCGCCTGCAGGAACTGACCTCCGATCTGCGGGCGCTGTACGCCAGCCGCTGGCCGATGAACGACGTGTACTCCGCCGATCTGATCGGCAGCGTCATCCATCACTTGCAACAACGCAGCAAGCTGATCATCAAGACGGTGGGCATGCCGCTGTGGCTGAACGTCGACAGCCACTCGATCATGCAGCTGCTCGAATACCTGATCGACCAGCTGCACCACCAGCAAGGAGTCGGCGACAGCTTCGAGATCGAATGCCTGCTCGGCAATCGACGAGTCTACATGGACATCATCTGGCCCGGCGTCCCCGTCCCGGCCGACCGGCTGGAAAGCTGGCTGAGCGAACATGTCGAGGATCTGGTGGGCGCCACTACGGTGGGCGAGGTGCTGCGCCGTCACAACAGCGACCTGTGGAGCCAGTCGCACCGCCGACCCGGCCACGCTCTGCTGCGTCTGCCGTTGCCGGCCTCCGCCCGGCAGTGGACCGAGCCGACCGAAGCGCTGCCGGAACGACCGGAGTTCTACGATTTCGCGTTGGGCGCGCAGAATCGCCAGGAATGGGGCGACTTGCTCAACTATCCATTGGGCGCGCTCAATTACGTGGTGTTCGACACCGAAACCACTGGACTATCCCCCTCCAAGGGGGACGAGATCATCCAGCTGGCCGGGGTGCGCATCGTCAATCGCCGAGTGCTGGCCGGGGAGAATTTCGACGTGCTGGTCAATCCAGGCCGGCCGATTCCCAAAGCCTCCATCCGCTTCCACGGTATCACCGACGACATGGTCCGCGACAAACCCGGCATCGGGGTGGCGCTGCCGCAGTTCCGCGCCTTCGTCGGCGACGACCGCACCGTGCTGGTGGCGCACAATGCCGCCTTCGACATGAAATTCCTCAAGCTCAAGGAACAGAAGCTCGGCGTGCGTTTCGACAATCCGGTGCTGGATACCTTGCTGTTGTCGGGCTATCTGCACGACTACACCGACGATCACAATCTGGACACCATCGCCGACCGACTGGGCGTAGAGGTGCATGGCCGCCACACCGCGCTGGGTGACTCCCTGGTCACCGCGCAGGTGTTTCTCAAGCTGATCGATCTGTTGGAAATCCAGGGCGTCAAGACCCTCGGCCAAGCGCTGGAGGTCTCCGACAAGATGGTGGAGGTCCGCAAAACCATGTCGAAGTTCTGAACCCGCGATGCGCCAACAATCCAGGGAATACATCGTTATCCTGTTCATCGTCGGGGTGCTGGCGCTGAACTATCCGATAGTCGAGCTGTTCGACCGGTCGTGGATGCCGTTCGGCGTGCCGCTGCTGTATTTCTATCTTTACGTGGTCTGGCTGGCGCTGATCATTCTGCTGATCCTGGTCGTGCAGCACTCGGAAATCATCGGCGCCGACCCGTCCCAGCCACCGCCCGATCCAGCCCCGCGTCAGCCTGTCCTGCCCGCCAAGCCCGAGGCCGAGGCCAGCGATTCGGCGGAGCCGCACTGAATGCTCGGCGACAGCGTCATCATCGCCAGTGCGCTGGCTTACATGGGCGCGCTGTTCGGCATTGCCTATTACGGCGACCAGCGCGCCGACGTCGGCCGTTCGATCATCGCCAACCCCTACATCTACACCCTGTCGCTGGCGATCTACTGCACCGCCTGGACCTTCTACGGCAGTGTCGGGCTGGCAGCGACCAGCGGGGTCGATTATCTACCGGTCTACCTGGGCCCGACCCTGATGGCGATCCTGCTCTGGTTCGTGCTGCGGCGCATCGTCCGGATCGCCAAGGTCCACCGCATCACCACCATCGCCGACTTCGTCGCCTCCCGCTATGGCAAGAGCGGCCTGCTGGCCGGCATGGTGACGGTGATCGTGGTATTCGGCATCCTGCCGTACATTTCCATCCAGCTGAAAGCCATCGCCACCAGCTTCAGCCTGCTGCGCCAATATCCGATGGTGACCATGGCCACCGCCTCGGCCCAACAACCGTTCTGGACCGACACCACCTTCTTCGTGGCCCTGGTGCTGATCGTATTCGCCATCCTGTTCGGCACCCGCCACATCGACAACACCGAACGGCACGAGGGTATGGTGGCGGCGGTGGCGTTCGAATCGCTGTTCAAGTTGGTGGCTTTCGTGCTGGTCGGCGTGGTGGTGACCTTCGTTACCTTCGACGGCCCTGCCGATCTGTTCAAACAGGCGGCGACACAACCGGAACTGGCGGCCTTAATGCGTTTTGACGTGGTGCCGGGCGGTTACGGCGGCTGGCTGTCGCTCACCTTTCTGTCGATGATGGCGTTCCTGTTCCTGCCCCGCCAGTTCCAGGTGCTGGTGATCGAGAACGTCGACGAGACCCATATCCGCAAGGCGATCTGGCTATTCCCGCTCTATCTGTTCGCCATCAATCTGTTCGTGCTGCCGATCGCCCTGGGTGGACGGCTGGTGTTCGATCAGGGTAGCGTGGACGCCGACATGTACGTGCTGGCGTTGCCGATGGCCGAACAGATGCCGAGCCTGGCCCTGTTAGCGTTTCTGGGCGGGCTGTCGGCTGCCATCAGCATGATCCTGTTCGAGACCGTCACCCTGTCCACCATGGTGTGCAACGACGTGGTGATGCCGATCCTGCTGCGCGCCAATCCGCCCTGGCTGGCGAGCCGTTCCGATCTGTCCGGGCTGCTGCTCAGCATCCGCCGGGTCGGCATCGCCGCCCTGATTCTGCTGGGCTATCTGTATTTTCGCTTCATCGGCGAATCCTACGCCCTGGTGACCAGCGGACTGATTTCCTTCGCCGCCGCCGCCCAGTTCGCGCCGCCGATCCTGATCGGCCTGTACTGGAAGCGGGCCAACCGGCTGGGCGCCCTGGTCGGCCTGAGCGGTGGTTTCCTGGTCTGGGCCTATACCCTGCTGCTGCCGGCCATGGCCCGCTCGGGCTGGATCGCGACCGGCTTCGTCGAACATGGCCCATTCGGGTTGGAATTGCTCAAGCCCTATGCGCTGTTCGGCCTGAGCGAGATGGACCCCTACATGCATGCGGTGTTCTGGAGCATGCTGGTCAACATCAGCGGGCTGGTATTCGGCTCGATCCTCGGTCGGCCGGACGCCATCGAACAGGTGCAGGGCAGCCAGTTCGTCAACGTGTTCGAGCGCGAGCGCCACGATGGCGACTCGCTGCTATGGCGGGGCATGGTGGAAACCACCGATCTCTACGAATTGCTGGCCCGCTTTCTCGGTCCACAACGCGCCAGCGACGCCTTCGACCGCTATGCCCGCGACTACCACAACTATCCGCTGCAGGCCGATTCCCGGCTGATCCACTATACCGAACGGCTGCTGGCCGGCGCGATCGGCGCGGCCTCGGCGCGGGTGATGATCTCCTCGATCGTGATGGGCGAAGTGCTCAGCATCGAAGAGGTCATGACCATTCTCGACGAGAGCACCCAGGTCATCGAATACAGCCGCCGCCTGGAACAACAATCGCGCGAGCTGGAAGCCGCTTCGGTCGAATTGCGCGAGGCCAACAACCGGCTACGCAAACTCGACCAACTCAAGGACGAGTTCATCTCCACCGTCACCCACGAATTGCGCACGCCGCTGACTTCGATTCGCGCCTTTTCGGAAATCCTGCTGACCAACCCCGACATGGACGTGGAGCAGCGCACCCAGTTTCTGGGCATCATCGTCAAGGAGAGCGAACGGCTGACCCGGTTGATCAACCAGGTGTTGGACATGGCCAAGATCGACTCCGGCCAGATCGAGTGGTATACCGAGGATATCGACCTGCGGGCGCTGATCGAAGACGCCGTCGCCGCCACCAGCCAGCTGTTCCGCGACAAGGCGGTGACGCTGCATCAGGAACTGGGTCATCAGCCGGTCACCATCCGCGGCGATCACGACCGCCTGACCCAGGTGGTCATCAATTTGCTGTCGAATGCTGTGAAGTTCTGTCCGGAACAGACCGGCGAGATCATCATCCGGTTACGGCCAACGCTGACCCATTGGCGGCTCGAGGTCAACGACAACGGTCCCGGCATCGCCCACGATCAACACAAGCTGGTGTTCGAGAAATTCCATCAAGTCAGCGACAGCCACTCCGGCAAACCCAAGGGCACCGGTTTGGGTTTACCGATCAGCCAGAAGATCGTCGAGCATCATCGTGGCCGGATCTGGGTCGAAAGCGAGCCCGGACAGGGGGCTGTCTTCATCGTAGAGCTGCCCATGGTGGAACCGCCAGACCCGGTATGAGTGGGAGGGAGCTACAAGTCGCCGTCCCGGCCGTGCAGATCGACCGTCTTGCTGGCTCGCTCGCGATCACGCAGGCGCTCTCCCGGACCGGTTTCGTGGTGCAACTCGAGCCGGCTGTAAACCCGGTTGCCCAGTTGCAACAGCCGCGCCCCGAGCCGGTAGTGACCAACCATGCCGCGTTCGACGAATCCATGCTCCAGCAACGAGGCCAGAATGCGAAATGCGGTCGAAGGATGTAGCCCGGTGGCATCGGCAAGCGTCTTAAGGCTGACCGGTTCGTCGCAAGCGGCCATGGCTTCGAGCAGTCGGGATGCCCGGGCAATCACTTGAATCGAGGAAGTCGCTTTGTCAGCCATTCGGTATCCCATTTACGTGTCATTATCTTTACCTGAATATTATATTGCACTGCAGCATAAACTGCCACCATTTTTATCAGGAATCGGATACGGGCTTTGACCGACCATGAAACCCTACCTCGATTTACTGCAACATGTATTAGACGAAGGCGTCACCAAATGTGACCGCACCGGAACAGGAACCCTCAGCGTTTTCGGTGCGCAATTGCGCTTTGATCTGCGAAGCGGCTTTCCGCTGGTGACGACCAAGAAGCTGCACCTGCGCTCGATCATTCACGAATTGCTGTGGTTTCTGCGGGGCGACACCCAATTGCGCTATCTGCACGAACACGGCGTGACGATCTGGGACGAATGGGCCGATGCCAACGGCGATCTGGGCCCGATCTACGGTAAGCAGTGGCGCGCCTGGCAAACGGCCGACGGTCGGGTCATCGACCAGATGGCCAGGGTCATCGAACAGTTGCGATGCGATCCCGACTCCCGGCGGATCGTGGTGTCGGCCTGGAACGTTGGCGAACTGGAACGCATGCGGCTGCCGCCTTGTCATTTGTTATTCCAGTTCTACGTAGCGCGGGGCGAGCTGTCCTGTCAGCTTTACCAACGTAGCGCCGACCTGTTTCTCGGCGTGCCGTTCAACGTTGCCAGCTATGCGCTGTTGACGCATCTGGTGGCGCAGCAGACCGATCTGGCGGTGGGCGAATTCATCTGGACCGGCGGCGACTGCCACCTGTATCTGAACCATCTGGAACAGGTTCGCCAGCAACTCGGCCGCCCGCCCTATCCGCCGCCGCAGCTGCGGATCCGCCGCCGACCGCAATCGCTGTTCGACTACCGCCATGAGGATTTCGAAATCGTCGATTACCAGTGCCATCCGGCCATCAAGGCTCCGGTCGCCGTCTGACGGCTGCAAGCCGAAACCGCGATCGGGCTCCGCCACCGGAAAATAACCGTCTCATGCGAATCGACCTTTCTCCACCCCCTTGCCGTCATCATGGCTTGACGGCAAGGGCAATTTATGTTGCGATGCACAAAAAATATCCTGTGTGGAGTTTCTCAAAATGAACACCGATAGGCTCAGTGAGCGTCAACGGGTGGCGAATCTGCTCATCTGGCAATCCGCGCTGCGCATCGCCGGACTGGTGAACCTTGGCGCTATCAGTTCGGTACGCCGCGCGCTGGAAACCTACCTGCTGTGTTCGCAGCGCGGGCTGGAGTGCCTGCACACCCTCCAGCCCGGCGATCCGCCGGAAAAATGGGTGATTGCCCACATCGACATGGCGAGCGAATATGTCGAAAGATCCTGGCAGGACTTCCGCAATAACCTGCAAATCCTGTTGCTGACGCAAGACGAAGCCTTGATGTGGCTCGCCAAGATCGAAAAGACGCTCTCCAATCGCTGAGCGCTTGTACGAGACTGGACGGGCCGCCGCGCGGAGAACGCCATGCTGGCGGTCAAACTGACCGACTATTACCGCTCCCTGATCGACTGGGACGATCCCCATGATCCGCTGGCGCGGATGGTGTCCTTCGCCGAGGAGGAAAATCGGCAACTTCCGGAGGAAACCGATGATCCGATCGGCGATCATCCGCACAGTCACGGCCCCAGCCGGGCGCTGATCCATCGCTATCCAGACCGCGCGCTGCTGCTGGTCACCAGCCGTTGCGCCGCGCATTGTCGCTATTGCTTCCGCAAGTTCAGGATCGAGCAAGGCGATGCCGACCTCGGCGAGGCGGAATTGACCGAGGCCGTTGCCTACGTCGCCAACCATCCGGAGATTCGAGAACTCATCCTGTCCGGCGGCGATCCCCTGTCGCTGTCGAACGGGCGACTACTGGACCTCATCGGCCGTTTCCGCCGTATTCCCCATCTGTGCAGCGTGCGAGTGCATACCCGCTATCCGGTGTACCAGCCGGCCCGCTGCGACACCCTGGAAGCGGTCGCCCGGCAAGTCGACGTGTTCGTCGTGCAGGTCAACCACGCCCGCGAGGTCACCGAACGCTTCGCCCAAGCGATGGCCCGTCTACGCCCGCATGCGCTGCTCTACAGCCAGAGCGTGCTGCTGCGCGGCGTCAACGACAGCGTGGAAGCCCTGAGTGCCTTGTCGTGGTCGCTGGCGCGTGTCGGGGTGACACCGTATTACCTGCATTATCCCGATCTAGCCCCAGGCACCGCCCATTTCCGGCCACCGCTGGAGCAGGCGATGGCCCTGGTCGGCGCGCTGCGTGGGCGTTTGCCGGGTTATCTGTTGCCGCGCCTGATCCTCGATATTCCCGGTGGCCATGGCAAGATCGCGCTGGACCATGCCGCCTGCCAGCGCATCGACGATCACACCTTCCTGCTGCGCTCGCCGCTGAGCGGCCGGATGATCGAATACCGCGAGGTGCTGGAGCCGGACCGCCGACCCGCCCAGAACCATGCCGTCGATGTCGCCGATTGCCAACGGCGATGATGCGACCTGCGGAGTCGACTGATCGGCCCGTCAAGCACCTTTTTGAATCAACCAGATAGCCGATCTCCATCGCGCCGGATCGGTTTTTCCCGCGCTGAACGGCTTGTCAAGCAGGGGTACGAATCTCGATACTATGTCGTCATGATCGAACCCACTTACCTGACCAATCAGTTCCTGATCGCCATGCCCACGCTGGCGGACCCGAACTTTTTCCAAACGGTCATCTACATCAGCGAGCACAATGCCAGCGGTGCGTTGGGACTGGTCATCAACCGACCGTTGAATCTGTCGCTCGGGCAATTGCTGGAACATCTCCAGATCGCCACCGACCGCCCCGACCTGGCTGGGATGCCCATCCACCATGGCGGCCCGGTCCAGCCCGAGCAGGGTTTCGTCCTGCACAGCCCGGTCGGCCAGTGGGGCGCGACCCTGCGCGTCACCGACCAGATCGGCATCACCACCTCCCGCGACATCCTGCAAGCCGTGGCTCAGGGCGACGGACCGGCCTCCCTGCTGATCGCCCTCGGCTACGCCGGCTGGGGACCGGGACAGCTGGAACGGGAACTGGCCGAAAACTCCTGGCTGTCGGGTCCCGTCGACTTCGATCTGTTGTTCCACACCCCCGACGACCGGCGCTGGCTGGCCGCCGCTGCCCTGCTGGGCATCGACCTGACTCTGCTGTCCTCCGATGCCGGCCACGCCTGATCACGGATCGAAGGCGGGCGTTTCGCCCCAACCCGCGGCCTGCCGGATCGCGCTGGGCTTCGATTTCGGCCGCATTCGCATTGGCGTCGCGGTCGGCGAGGCCATCACCGGCTTGGCCCGCCCGCTGCGCATCCTGACCACCCGCCAGCAACGCCCCGACTGGGACGCCATCGCCCGATTGATCGCCGAGTGGCAACCGGACTGGCTGGTGGTCGGCGTGCCGCGGCACGCCGACGACAGCGCCAGCGCCACGACCACCGCTGCGCTGCGTTTCGTCCGCCAGCTACAAGAACGCTTTCCCCTGCCGATCGCGACCATCGACGAACGGCTGTCTTCCTGGGAAGCCGAACAGCGCGGCTACCAGGCCAACCCCGGTCGACGCCGCCAGAACGACGCCGCCCTGGACGCTCGGGCAGCGGCGGTAATCCTGGAAAGCTGGTTCAACCAACAACGGAGCCTCGCATCATGGGCGACACCGAACTCCTGATCGACGCCATGGCCGGCCAGCTGCGCGACCTGCTGACCGAACGCGGCATCGCCGACCCTGTGCTGGTCGGCATCCACACCGGCGGAGTCTGGATCGCCGAACGGCTGCGCCAGCGCCTCGGGATCACCGCCCCGCTCGGCCAGCTGGATGTATCGTTCTATCGCGACGACTTCAGCCGGGTCGGGGTCAATCCCCATATCCGGCCCTCGGAACTACCCTTCGATATCGAAGGTCGTCACCTGGTGCTGGTTGACGACGTGCTCAACACCGGCCGCACCGTGCGCGCCGCCCTGAACGAACTGTTCGACTACGGTCGGCCCGCCTCGGTGCTGTTGGCGGTGCTGGTGGACCGCGGCGGCCGTCAGTTGCCGATCGAAGCCAACGTGGTCGGCACCCGGATGAACCCTCCCGATAACCAAAACGTCCAGTTGAACGGACCCGACCCCTTGCAGTTGACTTTTCAAACCTCATCATGACCACCACCTCCATCCAATTGGACCGGCAAGGCCGCCTGTTGCACTTTCTCACCACCGAAGGGCTGAGCCGTCGCCATCTGACCGAAATCCTCGATACCGCCGAATCGCTGCGCGGCGTGGCCGAACGCCGGGTCAAGAAGCTGCCCACCCTGCACGGCAAGACCGTGGTCAACCTGTTCTTCGAGGCCAGCACCCGCACCCGCACCACCTTCGAACTGGCGGCCAAGCGGCTCTCGGCCGACGTGCTCAATCTCAATATCGCCACCTCCTCAGCGGTCAAGGGCGAAAGCCTGCTCGACACCCTGCGCAACATCGAGGCCATGCAGTGCGACATGTTCGTGGTGCGCCACGAGCAGAGCGGCGCGGCCGAATTCATCGCCCGCCACGTCAAACCGCACATCGCCGTGCTCAATGCCGGCGACGGTCGCCATGCCCATCCCACCCAGGCGATGCTGGACGTCTTCACCATCCGCCGCCACAAGCCGGATTTCCCCAGCCTGCGGGTTGCCATCGTCGGCGACATCCTGCATTCGCGGGTGGCCCGCTCGCTCATTCACGCGCTGAGCATCCTCGGTGCCGGCGAGATTCGGGTCATCGCGCCCTGCACCCTGTTGCCAGCGCAGGTGGAAAGCCTGGGGGTGCAGGTGTTCCATCTCCCGGAACAGGGACTGCGCGATGTGGACGTCATCGTCATGCTGCGCCTGCAACGGGAGCGGATGGAGGGCGCGCTGCTGCCGAGCGAACAGGAGTTCTTCCAACGCTATGGCCTGACCGAGGACCGGTTGGCCCTGGCCAAGCCGGACGCTCTCGTCATGCACCCCGGTCCGATCAACCGTGGCGTCGAAATCGATTCGCGGGTGGCCGATGGACCGCGTTCGGTGATCCTGGAGCAGGTCACCAACGGCATCGCGGTACGGATGGCGATCATGTCCATCACCTTGGGCAACCACGCCCGCCCAGACGGGGAGATCGCCTGATGCATATCCTGATTCAGGGCGGCCGGGTGATCGACCCCGCCCATCAGTTCGACGCCGTCACCGACGTATTTGTCGCGGTGGGGCGGATCGCCGGCCTCGGGCAGCGTCCGGCCGGCTTCAAGGCCGAACGGGTGATCGACGCCAGCGGCCACATCGTGTGTCCCGGTCTGATCGACCTCTGCGCTCGCCTGCGCGAACCCGGCCTGGAGCACAAGGCCACCATCGCCAGCGAAACCCGCGCGGCGGCGGCGGGCGGCATCACCACCCTGGTCTGTCCGCCGGACACCGACCCAGTCATCGACGAACCGGCAGTGGTGGAGTTGATCCGCCGCCGGGCCAAGGCCGCCGGTCATGCCCGGGTGCTGACGCTGGGCGCGCTCACCCACCGGCTGCGCGGCGAACGCCTAGCGGAAATGGCCGCCCTCAAGGAGGCCGGCTGCGTCGGCGTCGGCGACGGCGGTCGCCCCATCACCAACACCCGCGTCCTGCGCCGGGCGCTGGAGTACGCCGCCACTTTCGACCTGACCGTATTCCTGACGCCGCTCGATCCCGAGCTGAGCCATGGTCTCGCCCACGAGGGGCAAGTCTCCACGCGACTGGGCTTACCCGGTATCCTGGCGGCAGCCGAAACCGGGATCATCGCCCGCGATCTGGAGCTGATCCGCGATATCGGGGTACGGGTCCACTTCGGCCGACTGTCCTGCGCCCGCTCGGTGGAACTGGTGGCGCGGGCGCAGGCCGAGGGTCTGCCGGTGAGCGCCGATGCCGCGATCCATCACCTCCATCTCACGGAAAACGACCTGCTCGGTTTCGACAGCGAATGCCACGTCCGACCACCGTTGCGCAGCCAGCGCGACCGCGACGCTCTGCGCGCTGGCGTGAGCAACGGCACGCTGGGCGCGCTCTGCTCCGACCATCAGCCACACGAGTCCGACGCCAAGTGCGGACCGCTCGGCGACACCGAACCCGGCATTTCCGGGCTGGATACGCTGCTGGGCTTGAGTCTGCGGCTAGCGCGGGACCACGGCTGGCCGCTCATGACCCTGATCGAGCGTCTGAGCTGGGGACCGGCGCGTATCCTGGGACTGCCCAGCGGCCATCTGGGCGTTGGCGCGCCGGCCGATCTCTGCATCTTCGACCCGGACGCGAGCTGGCGGCTGGCCGCCAGCCATCTGCGCAGCCGCGGCCAGAATAGCCCGTTCATCGGCTGGGAACTGCAGGGGCGGGTGACCCATACCCTGTTCGACGGCGAGCTGGTGTACGCGTATGAAGCGTGAGAGCGAAACGCCGCACGCCAAGGAATGAGATTCTCCATGTATGCCAACACGCCAACGACCGGCCGGGTGCTGTCCTGCCAAACCCTGCCGGGCGATTACCACTTGTTGCGGCTGACGACCGAGCTCGCCGCCGACCTGCAACCCGGCCATGCCCTGCGCATCGCAGATGCCGACTGGCCCGTCTTGCAAACGACGCCGGAACAGGGCTGGGTGGATTGTCTGCGACGCGGCGTTTCCGCGCCGGACGCCGACGCCGTAGTGCCGGTGGCCGGTCCCGTCGGCCAGCCGTTCGAGCTGACCGCCGCCACCGCCCGCGCCCTGCTGCTGGCGGACGACGATGGCCTCGCCTCGGCGGTCTTCCTGGCGCGCGCGCTGCGCGGCTGGCAACCCCGGGTCAAGCCATTCGCCCTGTTCGAGCTGACGCCGCCGTTGCCGTTCCGACCGCAGCCGTCGCGGATCATGACCCCAGGGCTGCCAGCCGGGGTGATCGCCGCCCTGCCGCTGTTGGAAGACTGGAAAATTCCCAGTCGGATCGCCTGCCGACACGACGAGCAACCCGGTTGTTTCATCGGCGCGGTCACCGAATTGGCGGCCGGCTGGCTGGGCATCTCGCAGGGCGTGGCGGATGTGACGATCTTCGCCAGCGGCGGCGACCAGCTGCTGGCGATGGCCCGCAACCTGGCCGATGTCTGGCAACTCGCCTGTCAGCTACGCCCCATTCCGTTGCGCTGAGGCAGCGCAACGGCAGCGGCCATTCAACCGACCTGCTGCTTGAAGGTCACCTTGTTCTGAGCGTAGGTATATGCCTCGTCCTTGGCGACCCATCCTTTCTTGACCAGTTCCAGCAGGTGCTGGTCGAGGGTCTGCATGCCAGCCGCTGCACCGGTCTGAATGGAGGAATACATCTGGGCGACCTTGTCCTCGCGGATCAGGTTGCGGATGGCCGGGACGCCGACCATGATCTCCCACGCTGCCGTCCGGCCACCGCCCTTCTTCTTGAGCAGCGCCTGCGAAATCACCGCTCGCAACGACTCGGACAGCATGGAGCGGACCATCGGCTTTTCGCCGGCCGGAAACACGTCGATCACACGGTCGATGGTCTTGGGGGCGGAACTGGTGTGCAGGGTGCCGAACACCAAGTGGCCGGTTTCGGCGGCGGTCAGCGCCAAGCTGATAGTTTCACGATCGCGCATTTCGCCGACCAGGATGATGTCGGGATCTTCGCGCAAGGCCGAACGCAGCGCTTCGTTGAATCCCAGGGTGTCGCGGTGCACCTCGCGCTGATTGATCAGGCAGCGCTGGCTCTGGTGAACGAACTCGATCGGATCCTCGATGGTCAGGATATGGCCATACTCGGTCTTGTTGATGTGATCGATCATCCCCGCCAGAGTGGTGGACTTGCCCGAGCCGGTCGGCCCGGTGACCAGGATCAAGCCGCGCGGAGCGCTGATCAGCTCGCGGAACACCGGCGGGCAGCCCAGATCCTCCAGGCTCTTGATCACGGTCGGAATGGTGCGGAACACTCCGGCGGCGCCCCGGTCCTGATTGAAGGCGTTGACCCGGAAGCGAGCCAGTTTGGGGATCTCGAACGAGAAGTCGCACTCCAAGAACTCGTCGTAGTCCTTGCGCTGCTTGTCGTTCATGATGTCGTAGATCAGGCCATGAACCTGCTTGTGCTCGAGCGGCGGGACGTTGATGCGGCGCACATCGCCGTCCACCCGGATCATCGGCGGCAACCCGGCCGACAGATGAAGGTCCGATGCATTGTTCTGCACGGAAAAGGTCAATAATTCGTCGAGGGTCATGACGGTCGCTCCGGCGAAAACTGGTGAGTGGCGGACCGATAGCGGACGGTCCTTGTAATCTCGTTATAGTATATATCGCAAAACCGTGATGACCCTGCGGTCACTCACCGGGGGAACCCAGCATGAGCATCGACTTCGCCACCCATTTCCACGCTGTCGCCACCCGCATTCGCGCCGCCGAACAGCGATTCCAGCGCCCGCCGGAATCGGTGCGCCTGCTGGCAGTCAGCAAAACCCAGCCAGCGGCCGCCATCGTTGCCATCGCCGCCCAGGGTCAGCGCCGTTTCGGCGAGAACTATCTGCAGGAAGCGTTGACCAAAATAGCCGAGCTGGCGGATCTCGGGCTGGAATGGCATTTCATCGGCCCGATCCAGGCCAACAAGACTCGTAGCATCGCCGAGCATTTCGCCTGGGTCCACAGCGTGGATCGGCTAAAAATCGCCGAGCGCCTCAATGAACAGCGGCCAGAGGCGCTGCCGCCGCTGAACGTCTGCCTGCAGGTCAACATCGACCGGGAAGCGACCAAACACGGTCTCGAAATCGACGAGGTTGCCGCCGTCGCCCAAGCAGTCGCCGCGCTGCCCCGGTTGCGCCTGCGCGGTTTGATGGCGATTCCGGCCCCTGCGGCGGACTTCGCGACGCAGCGCCAACCCTTCGCCCAGTTGCGCGCCCTGCAAGAGCAGTTGAATGCTACGGGCCTGGCGCTGGATACCTTGTCGATGGGCATGTCCGACGATCTGGAGGCTGCCATCGCCGAAGGCGCCACCCTGGTGCGGGTGGGGACCGCTCTGTTCGGACCCCGCGCCTGAATCGACGCTTTGCAGTATGCTAACGGGATTGTTTCACTGGTTTGGAGCATCGCGCCCAACGCCTCACCACCCTGGATAACCGACGATGTCGTTACGCGTCCCACTGTTCGATTTCGCCCCAGGCGTCTGGCCGCTGACCGGCCTGCTGCTGATCGCCCCGCCGTTGCTCGGCGCAGACGACAATTATCTGCGTGAGATCGAGGAGGAGGCCAAACGCCAGGCCACCTTCCTGATGGCCGGTCCCGTCCAGTCCAGTGCGGCGACGGATAGCGGAACCGACCGGATGGCAGCGGGCGCCAATCAGGCCAGCTTCGAAAAAGCTTTGCGCGACAGCCTCCCCGGAACCTGGGCCTTCTATCTGCGGCTCAGTCCCGCCGGCAAACAACAGGTGTACGAGGCTTATCAGCAGGACAACCGCTTCAGCAACATCAGCGAACAGATCATCCGCCTGCAGCCGAAGGACAGCCCCTGAAGCGGCTTCCCGCGTCTGCGTCCAGCGACGCCCACTCCCCGGGCGCATATCCGTTCTCCCATACGAGGTCGAGATGAAAGATATTCCCATTGCTTTCGTAGGCGGCGGCAACATGGCCCGCAGCCTGATCGGCGGGCTGCTGGCCGGCGGCAGTCATCCCGATCACCTTTGGGTCGCCGAACCCAACGCTGGGCAGCGCGAGCTGCTGCGCAGCCGCTTCGGTGTGCATACTAGCGTCGATAACCGGGACATCGCCGCCAAAGCCGATGTCATCGTGCTGGCGGTCAAGCCGCAGGTGCTACGCTCGGTGGCCGAAGAGCTGGCCGAAACCGTGCGGGCGCGCAAACCGCTGGTGATCTCCATCGCCGCAGGCGTGCGCGAGCCGGACCTGCGCCGCTGGCTAAACGGTGAGGTCGCTATCGTCCGCACCATGCCCAATACCCCGGCGATGGTCGGCAGCGGCGCTACTGCGCTGTTCGCCAATCCCTGGGTGGACGACAGCCAGCGCCAGTTGGCGGAATCCATCCTACGGGCGGTCGGCCTGACGGTCTGGGTCGAGAACGAAGAGCTACTGGACGTGGTGACCGCCCTGTCCGGCAGCGGCCCGGCCTACTTCTTCCTGCTGATGGAAACCCTAGAGCAGGCTGGCATCCAGCTAGGTCTGGACGCCGAGCTGGCCCGTCTGCTCACCCTGCAGACCGCTTTTGGCGCAGCCAAGATGGCCCTGGAAAGCACCGAGGCCGCAGCGACCCTGCGGGCCCGGGTCACTTCGCCCGGCGGCACCACCGAGCGCGCAATCGGGGTTTTCCAGGCCGGACATCTGGATACGCTGGTCGCCCAAGCGCTGGAAGCTGCCCATCAGCGCTCGCGGGAATTGGGCGATTTGCTGGGGGGGCAATCGTGACCGCCACTCTCTTCCTGATACAGACCGCCTTCGGCTTCTATATCCTGGCGGTGATCCTGCGCTTCCTGCTGCAGTGCGTGCGCGCCGACTTCTACAACCCGCTGGTGCAATTCCTGGTCCGCATCACCAACCCCCCGTTGCTACCGCTGCGCCGCATCATTCCGGGCTATCGCGGCTTGGACATGGCGGCGATCGTGCTGGCGATCGCGTTACAGTTCGTCGAACTGGCACTGTTGAATACGCTGGCCGTTCGCTCAGTCGGTATCGGCGGTCTGCTGCTGATGACCGTGGTGGAACTACTCAAGCTGCTGATCAACATCTATCTGTGGGGCGTGGTGATCCAGGCGGTGCTGAGCTGGTTCAACCCCGATCCCTACCACCCGGCTTCGCGAGTGCTGGCGCAGTTGACCGAGCCGGTCTTGCGACCGGCCCGACGCTGGCTGCCGCCGATCTCCGGACTGGATCTGTCGCCGATGCTGGTGGTCGTGGCGCTGATTTTCATCAGCCTGCTGTTGCAGGACCTGCTCGGGCTGTGGGCCGGATCGCTGTAAGCTCATGAACGCTGGCGACTATGCCTGGGACGGTGCGGACCTGATCCTGCGGATTCGGGTCCAACCGCGCGCCAGTCGCGACGAATGGCTGGAACCGCGCGATCAGCGCTTTCGCGCCCGTATTACCGCGCCACCCGTAGACGGCAAGGCCAACGCCCATTTGCAGCGCTTTCTGGCCGAGTTGTTCGGCGTCGCGAAGAGCCAGGTAGCACTCTTGGCCGGTGAGACCGGTCGCGACAAGCGCTGGCGTATCGCCGCCCCGCGCTGTCTGCCACCCGGCATCGACTGGCCAGCCGCGCCGGGTCGATCCTGAACATCCCTGATGCAAGACGGAAACATCATGACTTGCACCAGACAGCAAGCGCTTGCCGCGGAATTCGCAGCCCTGTAGACAGACGTCTTCCGCCCCCCCGGACAACCCATCACGGTCAGGAGAACGATGGCCGCACAATTTCCCCCGGATTCCGTCGGTCTGGTCATCCCCCAGACCCAGCATTTCGACCTACCACTGGCGCTGGATTGCGGTCGGTCGCTGACGAACTACGACATCGTCTACGAAACCTATGGCGCGCTGAATCCCGAGCGCAGCAATGCCGTGCTGATCTGCCACGCGCTGTCGGGCGACCACCATGTCGCCGGCTATCACGACGAGGACGATCCGAGCAAGCCGGGTTGGTGGGATAACTGCATCGGTCCCGGCAAACCGATCGACACCCGCGAATTCTTCGTGGTGTGCTGCAATAACCTGGGCGGCTGCAAGGGCTCCACCGGCCCGACCTCCATCAACCCGGAAACCTGCAAGCCATACGGCCCGGATTTTCCCATCGTCACCGTGAAGGATTGGGTGCGCAGCCAGGCGCGGCTGGCCGACCAGCTGGGCATCCGGCAATGGGCGGCGGTGATCGGCGGCAGCCTGGGCGGCATGCAGGCCATGCAGTGGACCATCACCTTCCCCGAACGGGTGCGCCATGCGCTGGTGATCGCCGCCGCTCCCCGGCTGTCGGCGCAGAACATCGCCTTCAACGAGGTGGCCCGCCAGGCCATCCTGTCCGATCCCGACTTTCATCATGGCCGCTATTACGAGTTCGGTGTGCTCCCACGGCGCGGCTTGATGATCGCTCGCATGCTAGGTCACATCACCTACCTGTCCGACGAGGGCATGCGCGCCAAATTCGGCCGCGAACTGCGCGAAGGCACGCCCAATTTCAATTTCAACTTCGACACCGAGTTCCAGGTGGAAAGCTATCTACGCCATCAGGGCAAAGCGTTCGTCGACCGCTTCGACGCCAACACTTATCTGTTGATGACCAAGACCCTGGACTACTTCGATCCGGCGGCCAGCTTCGATCACGATCTGTCGGTCGCCTTCCATCGCAGCCAAGCCCATTTTCTGGTGATCTCCTTCACCAGCGACTGGCGGTTCTCGCCAGCCCGCTCGCGGGAAATCGTCCAGGCCCTGGTCCGGGCCGGCCGGGAAGCAAGCTATGTCGAAATCCCTTCGGAATACGGCCATGACGCCTTCCTCATGCCGATCCCGCTCTATCACGACACCCTGCGCAGTTACCTGACGCGAATCGCCCGGGAGGTGAATGTTCATGCGGCCTGAACTGGAACTGATCAGCGACTGGATCCGCCCCGGAACCCGCGTATTGGATCTGGGGTGTGGCGATGGCGCCCTGTTGGCCTATCTGGGCCAACATCGCCAGGTCAGCGGTTATGGCCTGGAAATCGACACTGCCAACATCGTCCGCTGCATCGCGGCAGGCGTGAACGTCATCCATGCCGACCTGGAAGCGGGGTTGGCCGATTTCGGCGACAGCAGTTTCGACTACGTGATCATGACCCAGACCTTGCAGGCGGTCCGCCACACCGAAACGCTGTTGGATGAAATGTTGCGGGTGGGCCGACAAGGGATCGTCACCTTTCCCAATTTCGGTTTCTGGCGCTGCCGGGTGCAGGTTGCCCTGCAAGGCTTGATGCCGGTGGCCAAGACCCTGCCCTATCAGTGGTACGACACGCCGAACATTCACCTCTTCACCATTCGCGACTTCGAGGAGCTGTGCCGGCGCAAGCGCATCGACATCCTGCAGCGCGCGGTCCTGGATCATGCCCATCGGCCCCGGTTGGGACCGCGCCTATGGCCCAACCTGTTGGGCGAGATCGCCCTCTATCGGCTAGGTCGCGCCTGATCGGTCGTTCTCCCGTGAAACCTTTCGACTTCGATCCGCCTTCACCCCGCCCGAACATGCCGAAACGCGCATACGGTATCGCTTGGATCAGGCCGAGCATCACCCACGGCGGCAAGACCGATCGGACGCACGCCTGGTCCGCCTCGTCGGGGCGCTGGCCATGAAGCGGGTCTTGGGTTATGGCCTGCTGGGACTGCCGATGCTCCTGCTATTGGGCGCGCTGCTGATCCCGGCCCGTCTGGTCGTCGATCAACTCGAGCGCCATCTACCCAACATCAGCGTACAGGCCGTCGACGGCACCGCCATCGCCGGCTCGGCCCAAGAGCTGCGCTGGCGCAGCGCGCGGCTCGAACGGCTGAGTTGGGACTGGCAGCCGCTGGCGCTCCTGCACGGATGGCTGGAATTCAAGGTGGACACCGGCAATTCCGCGGTTAAACTGCTAGGAAATGTCGCAATGGGTTGGCAACGCCAGTGGCGCTTCCAGGATCTGGTCGGACGCTTGTCGATCGCCCAGGCCGGCGCTCTGCTTGGGAAAACGCCGCCGCTGGATGGGACCATCGAATTTCGTTTAGGGGATCTCCATCTCAATGCCGCAGGTCAACCGCAGGCAGCCCATGGCGTGGCCCGCTTGCGACAGCTGCGCGTCTTGCTGGACCAGCCTTTGGACCTTGGAGATTTCACGCTGCGGTTGACCCCGGCTACCCCGACAGGCGTCCAGGGCGCAATCCAAGACAGCGGCGGGCCATTGATCTTGACCGGCGTCTTCAATCTGCTGCCGGATGGCCGCTACCACGTCGCGGGCCAGGCTGCTGTGCGCGACCCCAGCAATCGCGCCTTGGCGCAGGCGATGAACCGGGCGCTTGGACCGCCTGGCGACGACGGCCACTGGCCATTGAACTTCACCAGCGTGCTCGCATTGTGACAAGACAGGATTCAGAATCGTTATTGTTTATCTTTTCTTTTTCCGCAAGATCTTCAACAGCTTCATAAGGGGGAAAACCGATGCGACTGCGACTGCGCCCATTTTGCACCATGCTGACGATGCTCGTGCTGGCCGCCTGCGCTACTCAACCGGCCCCACCGCCGGTCAAGATTCAGCCCGTCACGACGTCCGATGCGGTTTTCCCCGCACCGCCACAACTCCAACCTCAGATCGCCTTTTGGCGCAACGTCTATGCCGTCTGGGGACGCCAACAGGTTGCATTCCACGACAACCGCTATATGGACCTGATCTATGAGGTGGTCAGCCTGCCCGGCATGGAGAACGAAGGCTACAGCACCGACCAGCAGGCGCTGGTCAAGATGCAGTACGAAACGCTGAAGGCTTCCCTGCGACAATTGGAGTTCAAGACCGCCGCCAATGCCCCCCTGACCCCGGACGAAGCCGCCCTGGCCGCCAAGATCCGCAACAGTAGCGGTGGATCGAGCGCCATCGCCGGCGCCAGCGACCGTTTGCGCAGTCAGCGCGGCTTGCGCGAGCGGTTCAAACGCGGCCTGGAAATCAGCGGCCGTTACGACACTGCTTTTCGCGGGGTGTTCCGCGAAGCGGGTCTGCCCGAGGACTTGGCCTATCTACCGCATGTCGAATCGTCGTTCCAAAACCACGCGGCATCCTCGGTCGGCGCCGTGGGTATGTGGCAATTCATGCCCGACACCGCCAAGCGGCACATGATGATGAACGTGGCGGTGGACGAACGGCGCGACCCCGTGGCCTCAGCCCAGGGCGCCGCCGACTACTTGGGCAAAGCCTACGGCCGACTGGGCAGCTGGCCACTGGCCATCACCTCCTACAACCATGGCGTAGGCGGCATGTCGCGCGCCAGGCTGCAACATGGCGATGATATCGCCCTGATCGTCGGCAGCTACTCCGGGAAAGGTTTCGGCTTCGCCTCGCGGAACTTCTACACTGAATTTCTGGCCGCCCGCGAAGTCGCCCGCAATCCCCAACGCTACTTCCCGGAAGGACTCAACTACGACGCCCCCCTGAACCTGGATCGAATCCAGCTCCGGCAATCGGTCACCGCCCCGATGCTGGCCAGTTACTACGAAGTCAATCTGTGGGAGCTGAACAACCTCAACAAGGCATGGAATCCTCCTGCCCAGAATGGGCGGATCGCGCTGCCCGCGGGGACCAAGGTGTGGCTACCGGCCGGCACGGTGGCGCGGCTGGCGCAACGCGGCTCGGCTGGGCGAGACTTCGTCATGGCCGAAACAGTCTCCGCTACTCCATCGCGCTGACGTCGTTTCACCCACAAAAAAACCTCCCATTCGGGAGGTTTTTTTGTGGGTCGCAGCTCAGCCCATCTTCTTGAGCAGCTCTCCTGCCCGTTTCTTCTGGGCGGCATCCCCTTCCCGCAAGACGTCTTCCAGCAAACTACGCGCCCCGACCTGATCGCCCATATCCAGGAAGGTGGTGGCCAGATCTAGTTTGGTATCGACGTAATCGGCCCCGATCACTCCACTGTCACTGTCCTGGCCGAGGGAGACATCCATCTTGCCAAGGCTCAATGTGCCATCGCCAACGCCGAAGCCGCGCAACTCCTCCTCCAGCTTTCGCAACTCCTCCTGGCTGCCGGTCTTCCCAGCAGCCTGGGTGACATCGCTGAACTCGAACTTCAGATCGGCGGCGGCAGGAGCCGCTGCCGGAGCTGCGGAATCGGCTGGCTTAGGCGAACCGACCGCTGGACCGGCAGAGGGCTTTGCATCCCCGAACGACAACGGTGGCAACTCGGTTGGTTTCTTCGCTCCAGCCGGCTTCATCTCCAGCGGCGGCAATTCGTTCGACGGACGTTCGGTCTGTTCGAGCCCCAGATCGCCAAAACTAAAATCCAGATCGTCGAATCGCAGCGCTGAAGGCAACTCTGTCGGCGGGTCCTTGGGTGGTGGCGGCGACGAGCCTCTGGGTGGCGGCGTCAAAGGCGGCAGCTCGGGTTTCGCGACCGGCGGCGGGGGCGTAGGTTCAGGCGGCGCAGCAGGTTCGCGGGTAATGGAGGCGGTGGATGGCTCCACATCGGGCAGCGGCTTGGTCTCGAGTTTCAGGCCAGGCGTCGCACCCTTGCCGCTCGTCATCGGTGGCGGCCGATCCTCGAGCCCGAAGTCGATGTCCTTGAGCAATTCTTCGATCGGCTTGGGCGGCGAAGCGGCTGCTGGCTTGGCGGCTGCGGCGGGCTTGGGTACCGCCTTGGTGGAGGCTGCCGCGCCTTCGCGCGGTGGCTCTGTCGCCGCGGCGGGCATGGCCGGCAGCGGCCGTTTGGAATTCGGGTCACGCAATTGTGGCCGCGTTTTTGGCAAATCGGGTGCGGAACCGCTGGTGGCTGCGCGGGCTACAGCCGCTTCCTGCTGCTCAAGATCCGCACCTTCTCCAGCAACTGCCGCCTTGGGTCGGGCAGGCCGCCGCAGCAGCGGCAACAACAATACTGCGACAACAGCCAGGACAATCAGCAGGATGGCGACCCACACCACCGGGTTACCCCACCAGGCGGGCTCGGTTTCCAGCGGCAGGGGTTTGGATGCGGGGGATGGCTTGGCGGGTTCTGGCGGTTTGGCGGCCGTTTCCACGGGCGCAGCGGGCGCAGCCGGTTGAATCGGTTGCGCCGGCGCAGCCGGTTCAGCTGGCGGAGTCGAGGCGCTGGTCTGGGGCAAGCTACTTTGCGGAAAGAGTTCCCGTGGTTGATCGGGCGATGCCGGAAGCGATGCCAAGGGCACTGCCGCAGTCGATGGCGCTTCCGGCGGCGCGACCGGGGGAACCGCAGGCGGTGCAGCTTCGGCCGCTGGTGCAGGTGTCGTGATCGCCGCAGTGGCGGGCGGCGCTTCCGGCGCGGGCAATGCGGCCGTCTCGGCAGCCGCCGCCGGCACAGTCGCCGCAGTGGCATCAGCAGTCGACGGCGGCGCAGCGGGTGCAACAGGCGCAGCATTGTTCGATACGCCCAGAGCCTGTGCGGTCGGCACCTTGAGCATGGCCCCCGCCCGCAGGCTGGATGGATTGCCATCGGTGAACGCGCCCGGATTGCCAGCCACCAGGATCGACATCATCTGCGGCAGAGCGATGGAAGGCGAAGGCCGAACCTGCCGGGCGATCGTCGCCAGGGTCTCGCCCGGCTTGACCGGTCCATAGGGCGATGCCCCCTCGAAACTGACCGGCGGGGCCGGCGGCAACGCGCCAGCGGCCGGTTTGACTGGCTTGGCCGCTTCCGCTGGCGCAGCAACGATCGGCGGCGGCGCGACGATCGGCTCGGGCGGTGGCGGCGGCCGGCGACGGTTAACATACAGGCTCGGATCCAGTTGGACCGGAAATTCCCGCAACAAATGCCCATGCGACCAGGTCAAATCGACCAGCAGATTGAAGTTGGGTTCGCGGATCGGCTCAATCGAGGTGATTTTGATGACGCTGGGACCATTGGGCGACGTCTGGACCGAGAAGCGCAATTTCGACATGAATCCCAGCCGCTCGATTCCCACCGCGTCGAAAGCCTGCTGGCGCGGCAGCTGGACTTTCAGATTGGTCAATTCAGCTGGATTGTTGACGATGAGGGGAATTTCGGCCTCGAAGTTCTGATCGAGCGCCGAGCGCACTTCGAGTGAGCCGATGCCCAGGGCAAAGGCGCATATCGGCGCCGCCAGCCCGGCCAAGAGGAGTAGTCGGAGTAATATCCTGGTCGGCATGGAACTGTCTCCATTCCACCGCCGGCCCGTCATTGGTCCGGCGGAATTCGCTTGGATGCCGTCACCGGTTGCGTGACCGGCGGTTTACTCGCCTCGAATCTGCGTATCACGCAAGTTCGAAGCCTCCCTTTAAAGATACTCCTTAACGCGGCGAATTGCCGTGAATTGGAAGTAGCAGAGCGATCAGTCTTCCAACAGGATGCGCAACATCCGACGCAGCGGTTCGGCCGCGCCCCACAACAATTGATCGCCGCAGGTGAAGGCCCCCAGATAGGTGGGTCCCATATTGAGCTTGCGCAAACGACCCACCGGCACCGACAACGTTCCGGTCACGGCGGCCGGAGTCAGATCCTGCATCGAGATTGCACGCTCGTTCGGCACCACCTTGACCCAATCGTTGGCTGTGGCGATCATCTCGACCAGTTCATCCAGGGGCACATCGCGATTCAGCTTGATGGTCAACGCCTGGCTGTGGCAACGCATCGCGCCCACCCGGACGCAGATGCCGTCGATGGGAATCGGGGTATTTTCCCGGCCCAGGATCTTGTTGGTTTCGGCCTGACCTTTCCATTCTTCCCGACTCTGGCCGTTCTCCAATTGCTTGTCGATCCAGGGAATGAGGCTACCGGCCAGCGGCGCGCCAAAATGAGTGGTCGGCAACTCGGCGGAGCGGATGGTCTCGGCCACGATGCGGTCGATTTCCAGAATCGCCGAAGCCGGCTGTTCCAGCCGATCGGCTACCGCTGCGTGAATCGCCCCCATCTGCTGGATCAGTTCGCGCATGTTCTGAGCGCCGGCCCCGGATGCCGCCTGATAGGTCATGGCGCTCATCCACTCCACCAGCCCGTGCGCGAACAAGCCGCCCAAGCCCATTAGCATCAAACTGACCGTGCAGTTGCCGCCGATGAAGTTCTTGGCACCACGAGCCAGGGCGTCCTCGATCACCTGACGATTGACCGGGTCCAGGATGATGACCGCATCGTCCTTCATCCGCAGGGTCGAGGCAGCGTCGATCCAGTAGCCTTGCCAACCGGCAGCGCGTAGTTGCGGATAGATTTCACTGGTGTAATCGCCGCCCTGACAGGTGACGATGACATCCAGCGCCTTCAACTCGGCGATGGAGCGAGCGTCTTTCAACGGCGATGAACCCTGGCCGACGTCCGGGCCCTGGCCACCCACATTGGACGTGGTGAAGAACACCGGATCGATCAGGGCGAAATCGTTCTCCGCCCGCATCCGATCCATCAATACGGAGCCCACCATACCGCGCCAGCCTACCAGACCCACATATTTCATCGTCTATATGCCTCTTCAGGAAATCTGCCTGGAGCGGGACCGGTCCCGCTTGCGAAACTTTCAGCTCATGCCGCCAGCGCCGCCACCACCGCATCGCCCATTTCCTGGGTGCCGACCGGCGTCATGCCTTCGGCCATGATATCGACCGTGCGCAGGCCCTGATCCAACACTTGGGCGACCGCCCGTTCGATCCGCCCGGCCAGTTCCGGCTGCTGCAAACCGTAGCGCAGCAACATCGCCGCCGACAGGATGGCGGCCAGCGGATTGGCCATGCCCTTGCCGGCAATGTCCGGCGCGGAACCGTGCATCGGCTCGAACAGCCCTTTGCCGCTGGCGTCCAGCGACGCCGACGGTAATATCCCAAGGGAGCCGCTCAACATAGCGGCGCCATTGGACAGGATATCGCCGAACAAATTGCCCGTCACGATGACATCGAACTGCCTGGGAGCACGGACCAACTGTATGACCGCATTGTCCACATACAGGTGCGACAACGCCACGTCCGGATAATCCAGCGCCACCTGTTCGACCACCTCGCGCCATAACTGGGATGTTTCCAGGGTATTGGCCTTGTCCACCGAGCAGAGTTTGCGATGGCGTCTGCGGGCGGCTTCGAACGCGACCCGGGCGATGCGCTCGATCTCGGACGTTCGATAGACCATGGTATTGAAGCCTTCCCGCTCGCCATTTTCCAGGGATCGAATGCCGCGCGGCTGGCCAAAGTACACATCGCCGGTCGACTCGCGCACGACCAGGAGATCCAGACCGGCGACCAGTTCGGGCTTGAGCGGCGACAACGACGCCAGCTGCGGGTAGTGCAAGGTCGGGCGCAGATTGGCAAACAGGCCCAACTGCCTGCGTATGGCTGCCAGCCCCTGTTCCGGACGCAACGGCCGGTCGTAGCCGTCCCACTTCGGCCCACCGACCGCGCCCAGTAGAATGGCGTCAGCCGCACGGGCCTGACGGTCGGTCGCCATCGGATAGGGCGAACCGAGCGTATCCACCGCACCGCCGCCCAGCAGCCCGTATTCCAGGCCGATGTCCAACCCGAACTCCTGGCGTAGGCATTCCAGCGCTTTCGCCGCCTCGGCGATGATTTCCGGTCCGATGCCATCGCCAGGCAGAATGAGAATCTTTTGAGTCATACTTTCTTCCGTGGGTCTCCCGTCGCAACCGCCAAGCAGCTTACGGCGCGGCCATGGAGAACACAAATTTCATCTTTTCTTCAGAATCACCGTGAGATAGTGCGTTTTATGCGCAAGGATCGAGTCGGCTGCGTCACGATTCGCCGCCCGATTGGTTTGCGATCCGCTTGCTATTAAACTGCCACAAATTCCACAGCCATATAACGACTGGACCGAACCCGTGACCCACCATTCGCCGCTTGCCGGGGCATCTGACCTTCCCCATCAGACCGAGTCCGCGGCCAAATCCCAACCTGCGAAACCCGCAGCGGACTCATCCGATCCTCCTTGGCGTCGGACCCTCTCGGCTTACGGACCCTGGTTGATCGTGCTGGCGTTGTTCCTGTTGCCGCTGCTGACCTATTGGAACACCACGTTCCATCATTTCGGTCTGCGCGACGATTATTCGAACCTCTGCGAAGCGCACCATGAACCGGGCAAGATCGTCCACTTCATCGCGTCGCACGCGCGGCTGCTGTACGGTTACCTGCTGGAGGGCTCCTTCGCCCAGATCGATTCGATACAGGGCTTCGCCTGGTTGCGCCTAGCTGGCGCGCTCGGACTCGGGGCTGTGTCGGTCTTCCTGTTCAGCCTGTTGCGACAACTGGGCTGGAGCCTGGTCGCCGCCGCCTTCGTCGCGGCCATGGCGCCGCTGACGCCGCCAGCCCAGGTCATCGCCAGCTGGGCGACGGCCTGGCCATACACGGTGGCGACGCTGCTAGCGCTCGGCGGCTTCGCGCTGGCGGACCGGATCAGCGCACCCTGGAAAGGGTTCGGACGGATCGGGGCGGTCGCGCTGGTCATGACCAGCGCCCTGACCTATCAGCCTAATACCCTGTTCTACCTGTTCGGCGTCGCCGCAGCGCTGCCGCAGCGGCGACAGGAGTCCTTGCGATGCAACCTGCGCTGGGCCTCCGCCCATTTCGCCATCGTGTTCACCGGCTTGGCGCTGGCTTTTCTGACCATGGAGATCCTGTACGCGACAAGCGCATTCGAGGCTTCGGCTCGCATCGGTTTCGAGCATGACCCGCTCGGCAAGCTATGGTGGTTCATCCAGGAGCCGTTGCCGAATGCGTTGAACATGTTCGTACTGAACGATGACGAGGCATCCACCTGGCGGGCTTACATCACGGGCGTGGGGATCGCGGGGCTACTGCTGTTGGTCGGGATGGGCGTGGAATACTGGCGACGAGGCTGGCGTCCGGGCCATTTCTGGTTGCTGATGCTGGTAGCGCTGCCGCCGGCCGTATACAGCGTCAACCTGGTGGTCGCCGATCGTTACGCCGCTTACCGCACGGTTTTCGCCCTGGCCAGCGTTCTGCTGGTCTTTCTCACCCTGTCATGGGAAAACCTGTGTGGCCTGGCGGGTCGCAACGGCCGCTGGATCAGATTGCCAACTTATGCGCTGGCGGTCATGGCGGCGATCGTCCTGGCGCGTTCTCACGCCTATTCGCTCATCGCAGCACCGCAGGGCGATGAACTCGCCATCGTCGAACGGGCGGCCAGCCATGTGGTGCTGCCGCCGGATCGACCGGCCAGAATTTATCTCGTACAGCCCGCCCGCACCGACAATCCGGTGGACATCAACTACCACGATGAATTCGGCTCGCTGTCGACCGACAACGACTGGCTGCCGCAAAAGATCTTCGAACAATCCGTGCGCGAGCGCTTTCCGAAACTCGCCGAGGGCAAACCGCGCTACGAGATCCAGGTCAAGACCATGCCACCCGCCCGGAACGAACCGGTCGATCTCATGATCGACATGCGCCAAATCCGCAAGTTGGGTCCGCTGTATGCCGGTCCGACTGGCCTGCCGAAAAATCCGTCGATCGCCAAGCCATCGCCGGCAACGACACTCCGCTGACTGGACCGAAATTAGGGCTCGCTGTAAACCCGACTGGGGAAAGCATGGACGCTTTTCCCAACAATTTGAAGGTATTGGCGCTCCCTAGGGGTTTCGAACCCCTGTTCCCGCCGTGAGAGGGCGGTGTCCTGGGCCACTAGACGAAGGGAGCGAGAGGCTGACGTCTTGGAGAGAAAGTAGTATTATACGCCCGTTCCAGCCTCGCACAAGAGCAAGCGGACGTTCCTTGGAAGACAGAAATCCTCCCGCCCAACCGGCTATCATCCCTCGACCCGAGCACAACATCTCGCGGGCCAACATCAGCTCCAACGCGCTCAAGGTTCTATACCGGCTGCACGATGCAGGCCATCGCGCCTGTCTGGTGGGCGGCGGAGTGCGCGATCTGCTGATCGATCGCAAACCCAAGGACTTCGATGTCGCCACCGACGCTCGCCCCGAGCAGGTTTATCGCCTGTTCCGTAATTGTCGCCTGATCGGCCGTCGGTTCCGTCTGGCGCACGTCCAATTCGGCCAGGACATCGTCGAAGTCGCCACCTTCCGCGCCCATGGCGACGACACCGAAGACGGTGACGGTCCAACCGTCGAGCGGGCTGCGGATGGCCGCATCCTCAGCGACAACGTCTACGGCAGCATCGAGGACGACGCCTGGCGTCGCGACTTCACCATCAATGCCTTGTACTACGACATCGCCAACTTCGCGGTGCTCGACTATGTCGGCGGTATGGACGACCTCCGGCGTGGCCTGATCCGCTTGATCGGCAGCCCGGCGCAGCGCTACCAGGAAGACCCGGTGCGGATGCTGCGCGCGGTGCGTTTCGCCGGCAAACTCGACTTTCGGCTCGATCCAGCCACCGAAGCACCACTGCAACGCATGGGTCAGCTGCTGGAAAAGATTCCGCCGGCCCGGCTGTTCGACGAAATCCTCAAGCTGTTCCTGGGTGGTAGCGCCGCCCGGACCTTCGAACTGCTGCGCCACTACCAGCTGTTCGGCTGGCTGTTCCCCGCTACCGAGCACTGCCTCGGTCTCGCGCAACAGCCCCTGCATCCCAAAAGCCTGCTACTCCAGGCCCTGGCCAGCACCGACAATCGCCTGGCCGAAGGCAAGCCGGTCAATCCCGCCTTTCTGCTCGCCGCCCTGTTGTGGGAGCCGCTGCAGGACCGGATGCGCCGCCATGGCGATCACCCCAACGATGTCGAAGCGCTGCAAGCGGCGGCCGATCTGGTGATCCAGGATCAGATCCGCCGTGTCGCCCTACCCCGCCGCTATAGCCTGCCGATCCGGGAAATCTGGGAATTCCAGCAGCGCTTGACCGCAATCACTGGCAAGCGCCCCCTGCGACTGCTGAGCCATCCGCGCTTCCGGGCCGGTTACGATTTCCTGTTGCTGCGCGCCGGGACCGACGAACAGGCGGCCGAACTGGCCGACTGGTGGACCCGCTTCCTGGCATTGGACGAGATCAGTCGCGCAAACGCCCTGCAACCCCCAGCCAAGGGCAACGGCAAGAGCAAATCCCGTCGGCGGCGCAACCGGCGCTCCACCCGCCCCGGCGACCCGATTCCGCCCTCGGGGCCGGACAGCTAATTGCGGAAGCGGTTTCATGCAGCCAGCGCGCGCCTACATCGGCATCGGCAGCAATCTGGATGACCCCATCGCTCATGTCCGGCGAGCGATCCAGGACCTGACCGGCATCCTGGCCAGCAGTTGCGTGGCCCAGTCTCCGCTGTACCGCACCGCGCCCATCGGCGGTCCACCCGACCAGCCCGACTACATCAATGCCGTCGTCGCCCTGGACACCGGCTTGACCCCTCAGCAATTGCTGACGGTCCTGCAAACTTTCGAGCTGGCGCACGGCCGGACCCGCACCGTGCACTGGGGGGCGCGCACCCTCGACCTGGATCTGCTGCTCTACGATCAACTGGTCAGCGCCGATCCCTGGCTGACGCTGCCGCATCCCCGCTTGCACCAACGGGCCTTCGTGCTGTATCCACTGTACGACATCGCGCCAGCCTTGTTCATCCCTGGCCGGGGTTTGTTGACCACCTTGCTGGCCAATTGCCCCACGCAGACCATCAACCGTCTGGACAGCGACGAATAAGCGGTTACGATAGCCGCCGGACTGGCCTCCAGCCGAACCCTTTCCTGAATTGCCCGTGCTCCTGCCCCGTTGGCGCGCGGCCCCAGATCGAGCAAGACCATGTACCAAGAACAGCCGACCCGAAAGCCGATTACGACCACCACTTTGGCGAAGATGAAACGCGACCGGCAAAAGTTTTCGGTCCTGACCGCCTATGACGCCAGTTTCGCAGCGCTGCTGGAAGCAGCAGGAGTGGAAGTCATCCTCGTAGGTGACTCACTCGGCATGGTGGTTCAAGGCCAAACCACCACGGTGCCCGTCACCATGGATGACATGATCTATCACACCCGGATAGTGGCGCGCGGCTGCCATACCCCATTGCTGATGGCCGATATGCCGTTTGCCAGCTACACCACGATCGAACAAGGGATTCGCAACGCCGCCCGCTTGATGCAGGAAGGCGGCGCGCACATGGTCAAGCTGGAAGGCGGCGGCTGGCTGACCGAGACCGTACGCCAACTCAGCCGGCATGGTATCCCGGTCTGCGCCCATCTGGGCCTGCTGCCGCAATCGGTCCACAAGCTGGGCGGCTACAAAGTGCAGGGTCGCGAAGAAGCCGCTGCCCGCCAGATCATCGACGAGGCTCTGGCCCTGCAGGACGCTGGCGCCGATGCAGCGCTGGTGGAATGCATTCCGGCCGAGCTAGGCGCGCGATTGGCCGAAGCGCTCACCATCCCGCTGATCGGCATTGGCGCTGGAGCCGGCTGCGACGCCCAGGTATTGGTCTGCTACGACATGTTGGGGATTACCCCCGGTCGCCGGCCAAAGTTCTCCAAGAACTTCCTGACCGGTCAGGATAGCCTGCAAGCGGCGGTGGAAGCCTACGTACGCGCCGTCAAGAGCGGCGAATTTCCCGGCCCCGAACACTGCATCGCCTGATCGCCAAGAGAACCCTAACCATGCAAACGGTTCACAGCATTGCCGAATTGCGCGCCCAGATCACCGCCTGGAAGCGAGCCGGCGAACGCGTCGCCCTCGTCCCCACCATGGGCAATCTGCACCGGGGCCATATCCACCTGGTCGAACAAGCGCGCACCCTGGCCCCCCGCACCGTCGCCAGCATCTTCGTCAACCCGATGCAGTTCGGCCCCAGCGAAGATTTCGCCGCCTATCCCCGTACCCTGGACAACGACAGCCGCCAGTTGGCGGCCGCCGGTCTGGATCTGCTGTTCGCGCCCGACATCACCGACATCTACCCACGGCCATTGGACGAGATGACACAGGTCGCCGTGCCGGGGTTGCCGCTGGTCTTGTGCGGCATCAGCCGGCCGATCCACTTCTGCGGCGTCACCACGGTCGTCACCAAGCTGTTCAATCTGGTGCAGCCGGATGTCGCACTGTTCGGCGAGAAGGATTGGCAGCAATTGGTCATCATCCGCCGGATGGCGATCGACCTCGACATGCCCATCGAAATCGTCGGAGTGCCGACAGTGCGGGAAGCCGATGGCCTGGCCATGAGTTCGCGCAACGGTTATCTGTCGCCGGCGGAACGCGCCATCGCCCCGGCCCTATACGCCACCCTAGTCAGCTGCGCGGAGCGGATGCAGGCTGGCGAGCGAGATTACGCGGTGCTGGAAAACGAAGCCAAGGCGCGCCTGACGGCAGTGGGCTTCCAACCGGATTATTTCGAGATCCGCCGGGCCGACGACTTACATCGCCCCGCCTTGGACGATACCGGCTTGCGGATCTTCGCTGCGGCTTGGTTGGGTCGGGCGAGACTGATCGATAACTTGGCGGTTCCACTCGGCTAGCGCCCCCAAGTGCCAGGGATGGCGCTGGGTAGAGTGATAGAACTGCCTGCCGACAGCCAAGCTTAAAATTGGCGTCCCCAAGGGGATTCGAACCCCTGTTACCGCCGTGAAAGGGCGGTGTCCTCGGCCTCTAGACGATGGGGACCAAGAGATAGGAAAAAATAAACCGTCAAACTGGATGACGGTTGTATGGTGGAGCCAGACGGGATCGAACCGACGACCTCCTGCATGCCATGCAGGCGCTCTCCCAGCTGAGCTATGGCCCCTTGACCAGAGAAGGTTATTTTAAAAGCTCTGCCCGGCCCCGTCAACCCTTAGCTCAAGGCTTCGCGTTCCGGTCGATATACCCCAGCGCCCGGTCGATCCGGGCCAGGGTTTTCACCTGCCCCAGCAGCTCCAGCGTCACGTCGATCGGCGGCGACACCGCCGTACCCGATACCGCCACCCGCAACGGTTGCGCGACCTTGCCCAGCGCCAGACCATCCTGCTCGGCTATTTGTTTGACCGCCTCGTGAATCGGTTCCGCCCGCCACTCCGGCAACGCCGCCAGGGCATCGTGCACCCGCTGCAACGGCGCTCTGGCGGCAGCACTCAGATTCTTGGCGGCGGCTTTCGCATCGTAATCCTCGAACTCACGGTAGAGAAAAACCGCCGCCTGCGCCATATCCTTCAAGGTATCGGAGCGCTCGGCGAAAGCCACGACCACCGCACTCAGCTGCGGCCCCGACTCAGGATCGATCCCCAGTTGCGCCATGTGCCAACTCAGATGATGGGCGACATACTCCGGGTCGAGCGTCTTCAGATAATGCTTGTTTAGCCAGATCAGCTTGGATGGATTGATCGCCGACGGCGCTTTGTTGCAACCGGTCAGATCGAACAGCTCGATCATCTCATCCAGAGAAAAGATCTCCTGATCACCGTGCGACCAGCCCAAACGGACCAGATAGTTCAACACCGCTTCCGGCAAATAGCCCATATCGCGGTATTCCATCACGCTGGCCGCGCCGTGGCGCTTGGACAGCTTTTGGCCGTCCGGTCCGAGGATCATCGGCACATGACCATATTGGGGAATCGGCGCGCCCAGGGCTTGCAGAATATTGATCTGTCGGGGCGTGTTGTTGATATGGTCGTCGCCGCGAATGACATGGGTGATGCCCATGTCCATATCGTCCACCACCACACAGAAATTGTAGGTCGGCGTGCCATCGGCGCGGGCGATGATCAGATCGTCGAGTTCGCTGTTTTGGAATACGATGTCGCCGCGAATAAGATCCTCCACCACGACTTCGCCGGCCTGTGGATTCTTGAACCGCACCACCGGATCCACTCCCGCACGGGGTGACCCCTGATAATCGCGGTAGCGTCCATCGTAGCGCGGCTTTTCCTTGCGGGCCATCTGCTCACTGCGCAGCGCCTCCAATTCCTCGCGCGTGCAATAGCAATAATAGGCTTTCCCTTCGCGCAACAGCTGCTGCAACACTTCACGATAGCGGTCGAAGCGTTGGGTCTGGTAGAACGGCCCCTCGTCATGGCCCAAGCTCAACCAATGCATGCCATCCAGAATGGCTTGCACCGCCTCCGGCGTGGAACGCTCCAGATCGGTGTCCTCGACCCGCAGGACGAAGCGGCCACCGTGATGGCGGGCGTACAGCCAGGAAAACAGGGCGGTGCGAGCGCCGCCGATATGCAGATAACCAGTCGGACTGGGGGCGAAACGGGTCTTGACCATGTGGCCCTTCAAAATTCGGTTGGAAAGCGGGGAGTCTGGCGAAAATTCAACTTTGCTTCGGCTTGACGGGCCGTTGCCAGTTGGCGACATCCTTGCGAGGCGGCCGGGTCAGACACAGCCCACCTTCGGGCACGTCACGGCTGACCGAGGAACCCGCCCCGACGGTCGCGCCCTTGCCGATCCGCACCGGCGCGACCAACGAACTGTTGGAACCGATGAAAGCACCATCCTCAACAATCGTCTTATGCTTGTTGGCCCCGTCATAATTGCAGGTAATGGTGCCCGCACCCACGTTGACCGCTGCGCCGATCTCGGCATCACCGAGGTAGGTCAGGTGATTGACCTTGGAACCCGGACCGATGCTGGTCTTCTTGGTCTCGACGAAATTGCCGATATGCACCCCAGCGGCCAGCCGGGTATCCGGGCGCAAACGGGCAAAGGGACCAATTTGCGCGCCGGCCCCCACTTCCGCGCCCTCGACCCGGCAATGCGACTGGATCTCGACATCGTCACCGATGACCGCATCTTTCAGCACACAGAACGGTCCAATTCGGACGCGGTCACCCAAGCGCACCACGCCCTCGAATACCACGTTGACGTCGACCACCACATCCTTGCCCGCCACGACCGTGCCGCGTAGATCCACTCGTGCCGGGTCCAACAGGGTCACCCCGCCCAACAGAAGCGTGTCGGCCTGACGACGCTGATAAAACCGCTCCAGCTCGGCCAATTGCCGACGGTCATTGACCCCCAACACCTCGGCGGGCTCGGTCACAGTGAATGGTTCGACCGCCACTCCGTCGTGCACAGCCAGCGCGATCACATCGGTCAGATAGTATTCGCCCTGGGCATTGTCATTGGTTAATTGGCTGACCCAGCCCCGCAGTTGCGCCGCGGACACCGCCAAGATGCCGGTATTGATCTCGTGCAAGCTGCGCTCCTCAGGCGTTGCATCCTTCTCTTCAACGATGCGCCGCACCTGCCCCGCTCCATTGCGGACGATGCGACCGTAGCCATGGGGATCGGCCAACTCGACCGTCAGCAACGCCAGCTTGCCCTGCCGGGCGGCTGCCACCAGCGGTTGCAAGGTTTCGAGCCGAGTCAGAGGCACATCGCCATACAGCACCAGCACGACACCGCTCTCTTCGATTTGCGGCAGAGCCTGCGCCACCGCGTGTCCGGTGCCCAGCTGTTCGGCCTGATCGACCCAAACCACGCCCGCCTCGCTAGCGAACGCGGCCTTGACGGCCTCTCCGCCATAGCCATACACCACCACCCGGGTCGCCGCCTCCAGACTGCTCGCGGTCGCCAGTACATGCCCCAATAACGGCTGGCCGCCCACTCGATGCAAAACCTTGGGCATATCCGACACCATCCGCTTACCCTTACCGGCGGCAAGGATCACGACCGAAAGCTGCTGCATGACAAGTAGTCCTCTCTCAACAAAAACGGCTAACCCATGACTGCTATTGTACCCAAGCTTTGCAATCCGATGACCAGCCTGAGTCGAAACCGTTCGACCAAAAACAAAAAGGCCGTGACGTTGTCACGGCCCAGGGGGGTCGAGATTGTTATTATTGTTAGGCTAAATCAGCCGGATTTGCGAAGCTTGCGCATTCTCTCGATCGTTTGCAACTGGGCAATCGCCTCGGCCAGCTCGGCCTTAGCTTGAGCGTACTCGAACTCGCTGCGGTGATCGGCAATCACCTGCTCAGCGCGCTGCTTGGCCGATTGCGCAGCCGCCTCGTCCAGATCCTTGGCGCGTTCGGCAGTATCGGACAGGATGGTCACCATGCTCGGCTGAACCTCCAACATCCCACCCGATACATAGAACAACTGCTCCTCTCCGCCCTGCAATTTTACCCGAACCTGACCGGGTTTGAGCCGGGTCAGCAACTGGCTGTGGCGGGGCAAAATGCCAAGCTCGCCCATTTCACCCGGCGCGGTCACCATCTCCGCGGCGCCGGAGAACAGCTCCTTTTCCGCGCTGACGATGTCGACATGCAGTGTCATGGCCATGGTGTGTCTCCTGGTCGGTTGTGAATGGAACGACGTGGCCCCGATCCCGGGGCCACCGTCCCATTACAGCTTGCTGGCCTTTTCCACGGCCTCATCAATCGAGCCAACCATATAGAACGCCTGTTCGGGCAGATGGTCGTACTCGCCGGCCACGATGCCCTTGAACGCCGCGATGGTGTCCTTGAGCGGAACGTACTTGCCGGGTGAACCAGTGAACACTTCAGCCACGAAGAACGGCTGCGACAGGAAGCGCTGAATCTTGCGGGCACGAGCCACCACCAGCTTGTCTTCCTCGGACAGTTCATCCATGCCCAGAATGGCGATGATGTCCTTCAACTCCTTGTAGCGTTGCAGCGTGCTTTGCACGGCGCGGGCCGTATCGTAATGATCCTGACCGACCACCAGCGGATCCAGCTGCCGCGAGGTGGAGTCCAGCGGGTCCACCGCCGGGTAGATGCCCAGCTCGGCGATCTGACGGGACAACACCACGGTGGCGTCCAAGTGGGCGAAGGTCGTCGCCGGGGACGGGTCAGTGAGGTCGTCGGCCGGTACGTAAACCGCCTGGATGGAGGTGATCGATCCCACCTTGGTCGAGGTGATGCGCTCTTGCAGAACGCCCATTTCCTCAGCCAAAGTCGGCTGATAACCCACCGCAGACGGCATACGGCCCAGCAGCGCCGAGCATTCGGTGCCGGCCAGGGTGTAGCGGTAGATGTTGTCGACGAACAGCAACACGTCACGGCCTTCGTCGCGGAAGTTTTCCGCGATGGTCAGACCGGTCAGCGCCACGCGCAAGCGGTTGCCCGGCGGCTCGTTCATCTGGCCATAGACCAGGGCCACCTTGTCGAGCACGTTCGACTCCTTCATCTCATGATAGAAGTCGTTGCCCTCACGAGTCCGCTCGCCGACGCCGGCGAACACCGAATAACCGGAGTGCTCGATGGCGATGTTGCGGATCAGTTCCATCATGTTGACGGTCTTGCCCACGCCAGCGCCGCCGAACAGGCCGATCTTGCCGCCCTTCGCAAACGGGCAGAGCAGGTCAATGACCTTGATGCCGGTTTCCAGCAGCTCGGTCGCGCCGGACTGGTCTTCATAGCTTGGCGCCGATTGGTGAATGGCACGACGGGCGTCGGTATCCACCGGCCCCTTGTGGTCGATCGGAACGCCCAGCACGTTCATGATCCGGCCCAGGGTAGGCTTGCCAACCGGCACCGAAATCGGCGCGCCGGTGTTGGAAACCGCCAGATTGCGCTTGAGACCTTCCGATGCACCCATAGCGATGGTGCGGACCACGCCGTCGCCCAGCTGTTGCTGCACTTCCAGGATCAAGCCACTTTCATCGAGACGCAGCGCATCGTAGATCTTGGGCACCGCCCCGCGGGGGAACTCGACGTCCACCACCGCCCCGATGATTTGCACGATATTGCCAGAACTCATTCTTAGGGTTCCTCTTAATCTTGTTTCACCGCGCGCCCGCTCCAGTCGGAACGGGCGTTCGCTGCGACCCTATACCGCCGCGGCGCCGCCCACGATCTCAGCCAGTTCCTGGGTGATCGACGCCTGCCGGGCCTTGTTGTAGATCAGTTGCAACTCATCGATGAGCGTACCGGCATTGTCGGAGGCGCTCTTCATGGCGACCATGCGGGAGGCCATCTCGCAGGCGACGTTCTCCACCAGGGCCTGATAGACCACGGATTCGCCATAGCGCCGCAGCAACAACTCAATGAGTTCCTTGGGATCAGGCTCGTAGATGTAGTCCCAATGATGAGCAGGCGCTGCGTCTTTCACCTCGGCGGTGACCGGCACAAGCCGCTCGATCTTGGGCTTTTGGCTCATAGTATTGACGAACTCGTTGTATACCAAATAGATCGCGTCGACCCGACCTTCGGCAAAGGCATCGGCCATGACCTTGACCGGCCCGAGGACATCCTCGAACCGTGGCGCGTCTCCCAGATGGGAGACATGCGCGACCACATTGCCCTTCAACCGCCGGAAAAACTGGAACGCCTTGGTTCCGACGGTGCACACATCAATCTCGATACCCTGTGTCCGCCATTGCTGCATGGCGTTGATGGTCGCCTTGAACAGGTTGGTGTTCAAACCGCCACACAAACCGCGATCCGTCGAGATGACGATCAGGCCGACTCGCTTAAGCTCACGCTCCACCAGTCCCGGGCTACGATACTCGGTATAGGCATGGGACAGGTGCGAGATGACGTTGCGAATCTTGTTCGCATAGGGCCGGGCCGCTCGCATGCGTTCCTGGGCCTTGCGCATCTTACTCGCCGCTACCATCTCCATGGCCTTGGTGATCTTCTGAGTACTTTTGATACTCTTGATTTTGGTACGTATCTCTTTAGCGCCTGCCATGCTGCCCCCGCTTAGACGAAGTGGGCCTTGAACTCTTCCACGGCTTTCTTCATGCCGCTTTCGATTTCATCGCTGTAGTCGCCCTTTTCATTGATCTTGTCGATCAATGCGCTATAGCTGGAGCGAGCGAAGGCCAACAAGCCAGCCTCGAAATCGCCGATCTTGTTGAGCGGCACATCATCGAGGTAACCACGATCCGCTGCGTACAGCGAAATACCCATCTCGGCCACCGACATCGGCGAGTACTGCTTCTGCTTCATCAGTTCGGTGACGCGCTGACCGCGTTCGAGCTGCTTGCGGGTCGCCTCGTCCAGATCGGAGGCAAACTGGGCAAAAGCAGCCAATTCACGGTACTGGGCCAACGCCAGACGGACGCCGCCACCCAATTTCTTGATGATCTTGGTCTGGGCTGCGCCACCGACGCGAGACACCGACAAACCGGGGTTGATGGCAGGGCGGACACCGGCATTGAACAGGTCGGTTTCCAGATAGATCTGGCCGTCGGTGATCGAAATCACGTTGGTCGGTACGAACGCCGACACGTCACCAGCCTGGGTCTCGATGATCGGCAGCGCCGTCAGCGAACCGGTCTTGCCCTGTACCTCGCCGTTGGTCAAACGGGCGACTTCGTCGGCGTTGATGCGCGAAGCGCGCTCCAGCAAACGGGAGTGCAGATAGAACACGTCGCCAGGGAACGCCTCACGGCCCGGCGGACGACGCAGCAGCAACGATACCTGGCGGTAGGCCACGGCTTGCTTGGACAGATCGTCATAGACGATCAGTGCGTCCTGGCCACGATCGCGGAAGTATTCGCCCATGGCGCAACCGGAATACGGGGCGGTGTAGAGCATCGCGGCCGATTCGGAGGCGCTAGCGGCCACGACGATGGTGTGGGCCATGGCGTCGTGCTCTTCCAGCTTGCGCACCACATTGGCGATGGAGGAGTTCTTCTGTCCGATCGCCACATAGATACACTTGATGCCGGTGCTTTTCTGATTGATGATCGCATCGATCGCCACAGCCGTCTTACCGGTCTGGCGGTCGCCAATGATCAATTCGCGCTGGCCGCGGCCGATCGGCACCATGGCGTCGATGGCTTTCAGACCGGTTTGCACCGGCTGGCTGACCGATTGACGCTCGATCACACCGGGCGCGATCACCTCGACCGGTGAGGTCCGGGTCGAATTGATCGGTCCCTTGCCGTCGATCGGATGTCCCAGGGCATTGACCACGCGGCCCAGCAGAGCCTCGCCGACCGGCACTTCCAGGATACGGCCGGTGCAAAGCGCCTTGTCGCCTTCCGACAGGTGCTCGTAGTCGCCCAGGATCACCGCGCCGACGGAGTCGCGCTCCAGGTTCATGGCCAGACCGTAGGTGACCGGATCGCCTTCCCGAGGAGCCGGGAACTCGATCATTTCGCCCTGCATCGCATTGTCGAGGCCATAAATCCGGGCGATGCCGTCGGCCAAGCTGACGATGGTTCCTTCGGTGCGCGCCTCGGCGGTCGCCTCATAGCCCTGCAGGCGCTGCCGGATCAGGTCGCTGATTTCGGATGGTTTGAGTTGCATAAAGCGGTATTCCCCTTACAGGCTTAAGGCCGTGGCGAGTTTGTCCAGCCGGCCGCGCGCCGAACCGTCGATCACTAAATCGCCGATTCGGATCACCGCACCCGCGATCAGCGAGGCGTCCGTCTTGCAGTCCAACACGACGCTGCGCTTGAACTTGCCCTTGAGCGCCTTGGTGATATGTTTGCGCTGGGCATCGGTCATGGCGGTCGCGCTGATCAACTCGGCGCGTAGGACGCTTTCGGCTTCCGCGCGATACCGCTCAAACAAGACGGCGATGCTGGGAAGCATATGCAGGCGATGGAACTCGGCCAGCATCCCGAGGAAAGTGACGAACACCTCCGGCACTTCCGCACCGCCGCGGATATCGCGGCACAGCCCAGCCACCAGTTTGGCCTTCTGTTCACCGCGCAGAGCGGGGTTCCAGGGGCCTAACAGGCGCTGCATGGCGGGATCGGCCGCGACGGCAGCGGCAGCCTGCAGGAGTTCGGACCAGAGCGGCAGGCTATTGGCAGCCTGCGCATCCTCGAACGCGGCCCGAGCGTAAGGTCGGGAGGCGGCGGTGGGTCGGACGACGGTTGTGGTTTCAGCCATTGGCGTGGTCCGTGTAGTTATAGCTGGGCGACCAGGTCATCCAGCAGAGCGGCGTTTGCCGCTTCGTCGACCTCGCGTTTGAGAATCTTACCAGCACCAGCGACAGCGAGGCTCACCACCTGACCGCGCAGTTGCTCGCGGGCGCGGTTGACCTCCTGATCGATCTCCGCCTTGGCGGCGGCGAGCTGGCGCTCCCCTTCGGCGTGGGCATCCAGCTTGGACTGTTCAACGATTTCGTTGGCGCGCTTGTGGGCCTGAGCGACGATCTCGGCAGCTTGCTGCTTGGCTTCCTTCAGCATCTGCGCGGCCTTGGCCTTAGCCAGCTCCTGCTCGCGTAAACCACGCTCCGCAGATGCCAGGCCATCAGCAATTTTCTTCTGGCGGTCCTGCATGGCCTGCATGATCGGCGGCCATACATACTTCATGGTAAACAGCACCAGAAGGCCGAACGTGATCATCTGCCCTATCAGAGTGGCATTGAAGTTCACGCGGTTACCTCCTTCGGATACAGATTATTTTAAGGGGGCGGGAACGCAATGACGCGTCCAACTGCTCAGTGGCCGCCCAGAGCTGCCTGCACCGGACCGAGGAAGGGGTTGGCGAAGGTGAAGAACAGCGCGACACCGACACCGATCATGGTCACCGCGTCGAGCAGACCGGCGACGATGAACATCTTGACCTGCAAGGCAGGAATCATTTCCGGCTGGCGGGCAGCGCCTTCCAGGAATTTGCCACCCAGCAGAGCGAAGCCGACGGCGGTGCCCAGCGCGCCCAAGCCAATGATGATGGCCACGGCGATGACGGTCATACCCTGCACGTTGGCAATCAGGTTTGCAGCATGTTCCATTAGTGTCTCCCGTTTTCTAAGGTTGGTGTGGATGAAAAGAAAACCAGCTTGGGATGGAGCCGACCAGGCGGGATGGCGGGGCCGGCTCCGGGACTTGCGTTTACCTGCTCAGTGGTCCTCGTGCGCCATGCTCAGGTAAACGATCGTCAGCACCATGAAGATGAAAGCTTGCAAGGTGATGATCAGTAGATGGAACACCGCCCATGGCCAGCTCAGCGTGAACTGGATCCACCACGGCAGCAGCGCGATCAGGATGAAGATCAGCTCGCCGGCATAGAGGTTGCCGAAGAGACGCAGGCCGAGCGAAATGGGTTTGGCCAGATCTTCGACGATCCGCAGCAGCAGGTTGAACGGCATCAACCATTTGCCAAAGGGATGCGTCAGGATTTCCATGGAGAAATGAATCGGACCCTTGACCTTGATCCCGTAGTAGTAGAGCAGCAGCAACACCGAGATCGACAACCCAAAGGTTGAATTCAGGTCGGTGGAAGGCACACTGCGCAGATAGGGGATGCCCAACAACCCGGCGATGGCCGGAAGCAGATCCACGGGGATCAGGTCCATGGCGTTCCACAGGAACACCCAGACGAAGATGGTCAACGACAATGGTGCGATGACCGGATTACGACCGTGGAAACAGTCCTTGACCTGGGTATCGACGAATTCGACCAGAATTTCGCAAAGATTCTGCAGCCCCCCCGGCACGTCACTGGTCGCGTTTTTCGCCGCCTTGGTGAACAGCCACAGAAACAGCACCCCTAGACCAATCGAGAACAGCATGGTGTCGACGTGCACAACCCCAAAACCACCTGATTCCTCCCCATGAAGAAACTTCATCTGGGTTAGATCGAAGCGCAGATTCGTCAGATGGTGAACAATATACCCTGTTGCGGAATGACCAGTTTCGCTCATAGCGTCCTCACCGAAGCATCGAATGTAAAAGGTAACGCCAGCCAGTACGCCATCAGCGCCGCCATGTACGCCAACAGGAGAGGAAGAGGTGCGACTTTAAGCCAGAGAAGAGCGATGCTGAGTAAAGCGATCGTCAACAGGATCTTGACGACCTCACCCACATAGAACGTCCGGGCGATTTTAGCGGCAGGTGCGCCAATACGCACCGAAAAGACTTTACTGGCGAAATACAGGGTGACGAGAGTGCTGATGCCACCGCCGACCGCTGCGGAATAAGCGGCGCGGGTATCGATGAAAATCAGTGCGGAGACAGCGACCAGCAACGTGGCGAGCAGTTGAATACAGGCTACGGTTCGGGTGACCTGTTTCGCGCCCATGGTTCGCATTGATTCTAATGGCGGGCACCGCATCGCGCCGGGCATAATTGTAGTAGTTATGTTCTGTTATGGTTTTGTAGTCGTTATTTCGCTCTACGGAGAATTCGGGAATCCATCCATCCATCTCTTCCCAAGCGCGTAGAGCACCCCAAAATTATAGGGAATCGGTCGTATCGGGGTCAACGAAAATTACCGTATCACTTCACCCGCGAAATGATGCCGTCCAGCTCGTCCAGCGTGTTGTAATGGATGACCACGCTGCCCTTGCCCGACGCGCCATGCCGCAACTGCACGCGGGCCCCCAAGCGCTCCGACAAGTCATCCTGCAGAAGGCGAATATCGGGATCGAGCGACTTGGCGCGAGCCGGCGCGACTGGATCCTGCTGCAGGCGACGGACCAGATCTTCGGTCTCGCGCGCCGACAAACCGCGCAACAGCACCTGTTGCGCAGCCTCCCGCTGCAACGCCGGCGGCAACGACAGCAGGGCGCGGGCATGCCCCATGTCCAGTTTGCGCTCTTGCACCAAGCGTCGCACCTCTTCGCTCAGCTCCAACAGACGCAGCAGATTGGTAACCGCCGTTCGCGAACGGCCCACCGCATCGGCGGCCTGCTGGTGGGTAAGGCCGAACTCGTCGATCAGGCGCTGCAGGGCGACTGCCTCTTCCAGCGGGTTCAAATCCTCGCGCTGGATGTTTTCGATCAGCCCCATCGCGATCGCCGCCTGATCCGGCACCGGGCGGACGACCGCAGGCACCTCGCGCAAGCCCGCCAATTGCGCGGCGCGCCAGCGCCGCTCGCCCGCAATCAACTCGTAGCGATCCCCCTCCAGAGGTCGCACCAGGATCGGCTGCATCACCCCCTGGGCGCGGATGGATTCGGCCAACTCCTGCAGGGTATCCTCACGCAAATCCTGTCGAGGCTGATAACGCCCGCGCACGATACGCTCGACCGGCAATTGCCGCAGCGTCCCGGTAACCCGATCAGCCGCTGCCGGCTGCTCCAGCGCCGCCGCCGCTCCAGCGCCGAGCAAGGCGTCCAGTCCTCGGCCCAAGCCACCCTTCTTCCTGTTCATGCGCCTCCTTCCGCTTCCACCTTGGCACCCGGCCGCCGCAACCGTTTCCGGACTTCCCGGGCCAGCTCTCGATAACTTTGCGCGCCACGGGAACTGTCATCGTAATAGATGATCGGCAGGCCATAGCTGGGCGCTTCGGCCAGGCGCACGTTGCGCGGGATCAGCGTCTCGAACACCGCCGCGCCGAAATGCTCCACGATCTGGGCCGAAACGTCGCTGGCCAAGCGATTGCGCGGATCGAACATGGTCCGCACCAGCCCCTCGACCCGCAAACCGGGATTGGTCGACCGGCGAACTTTTTCGATGGTGTCGAGCAGAGCTGACAAGCCTTCCAGAGCGTAATACTCGCACTGCACCGGAATGATCACGGATTGGGCGGCGGTCAGGGCATTGACCGTCAGCATGTTCAAGGCTGGTGGACAATCGATCACGATCGCATCGAAATTCCAAACCACCGGGGCGAGAGCATCGCGCAGCCGATTGGGCGCGTTCTCCTGTTCCAGCAGATTCACCTCGGCGGCGGTCAGGTCACCGTTGGCGGGCAACAGCTGCATCTGGGCCTTTTCGACCCATTGCAAGGCTTCGGTCAAGGTCGCCTCGCCCAGCAATACGTCATAACTGGTGGCCGACACCGCCTGCTTGTCCACGCCACAACCCATGGTGGCATTACCCTGCGGGTCGAGGTCGATCAGCAACACCCCCAGCCGCAACGCGGCCAGACAAGCTGCCAGGTTGACGGCGGTCGTGGTCTTGCCGACTCCGCCTTTTTGGTTGGCAATCGCGATGATGGCAGCCATGAATTCAATCTCGGCAGGCGGGAGCGTGCGCCAAATGCACCAGATGGCGTTCGGCTTCCAGATGCGGAACGTGCAATGGATAAACGCCGACCACCCCATAGTCAGGCGGCAGGTGGGCCAGCTCGTCGTCGGGGAAAACTCCTTTCATGGCCAGTAGACGACCCTTCGGATCACACAGCCGGCCCGCCTCTCCCACTAGATCGGCCAGCGTGGCGAAAGCGCGCGACACCACGCTATCGAACGGCGCAACCGGTTGATAATCTTGAACTCGACTACGGGCGATGCAAACATTCGCCAATTGCAGCTCGGCAACAACCTGAGTCAGAAAACGGGTGCGTTTGCCGTTGCTATCCAGCAGGCAAAACTCGCAATCCGGCTGGGCGATCGCCAAGGGAATGCCCGGCAACCCGGCGCCGCTGCCGACATCCAGTACCCGCGGCCCCCGCACCCAGGGCAGGATCGACAGGCTGTCCAGCAGGTGCCGGACCACCATCGCCTCGGGATCGCGCACAGCCGTGAGATTATAGGCGCGGTTCCAACGCTCCAGAAGAACCAGATAGTTCGCCAGACGAGCAGCGGCGTTCGCGGGTAGCGAAACGCTCAACCGTTCGCTCCCTTCGGTGATGGCATGCTCGATGTTCTCGATGCTCATGAAATCGTTGCTATGGTCGGGCTATGTTCGCTTTGGAATACTACGTTCATTGTAACATGCCAACTGATTATGAAGGGACCGGCGCATGCCGACAGCGCCAACAACGATTTCCGATCCCAGCGCTCTGAAAATAACCGGCCGGGCAGGCCGAAACCTGGACTGCTCCAGCACTGTCTGAACTAAAGTAAGAAAATGAGCCAAATCCGGAGGAAGACCTCGATGGCCACCGACTACCACCCGCCGAGCTACACCCTGGGCGAGGAAATCGCCAACAGCGTCATCCATGGCATGGGCATCGTGTTGGGAATCGCCGGGCTTGGTGTGTTGACCGCCTTCGCCGCGCTCCACGGCGATGCCTGGCATATCGTCAGTTGCAGTATTTTCGGCGCAGCCCTGATCGTGCTCTACACCACCTCGACCCTATACCACAGCATCCCTATTCCGCGCGTCAAGGCAGTGATGCGGACGCTCGATCATTCGGCGATCTTCCTGCTGATCGCGGGCACCTACACCCCGTTTCTGCTGGTGAATCTGCGCGGACCCTGGGGCTGGTCTCTGTTCGGGATCATCTGGGGACTGGCCCTGCTCGGCATCGCCTTGCGCGTCGCGCGCGGCCGTCGTTCGACCTGGGTGGCGGTCACCCTCTACGCCGGCATGGGATGGGCGGTGGTGATCGCCGTCAAGCCGATGCTGAACCATGTGGCCGCCGGCGGTCTGCTGTTGCTACTGTTGGGTGGGCTGGCCTACACCCTCGGCATCGCCTTCTATGTCTGGAAACGCCTGCCCTACCATCACGCCATCTGGCACTTGTTCGTGCTGGCCGGCAGCATCCTGCATTTCTTCGCCATCCTGTTCTACGTCATCCCGCTGGCCACACCGGACTACGATGTCCGCAGCATACCCTGAGATCTTCATCCGAACCCCATCGCAGCCGATGTATGGGGTTCGGCGCTAGGCAGCGTTCAACAACCCTGCCCGGCTTTCCGTCGGACTTTAGAGATGCTTGGCCTGCTCGCGCAGGATGAATTTCTGCATCTTGCCAGTCGAAGTCTTCGGCAGCGGGCCGAACACCACGGTCTTGGGCACCTTGAACCGCGCCAGCTGACCACGGCAGAACTCGATGATCTCTTCTTCCGTGGTGTGCTCCATGCCGTTCTTGAGGGTCACGAACGCGCACGGCGTCTCGCCCCATTTCTCGTCGGGCCGCGCCACCACCGCCACTTCCAGGACCGCCGGATGCCGGTACAGCACATCTTCGACTTCGATGGTGGAGATGTTCTCGCCGCCGGAGATGATGATGTCCTTGGACCGATCCTTGATATCGATGTAGCCGTCTTCGTGCCAGACCGCAAGATCGCCGGAGTGGAACCAGCCGCCGTCGAACGCTTCCTCGGTCGCGCCGGGATTCTTCAGATAACCCTTCATGACGTTATTGCCGCGCATGAAGATCTCGCCGATGGTCTCGCCATCCATCGTCACCGGCTCCAGGGTCTGGGGATCGGCCACCATCAGCCCTTCCAGCATAGGGTAGCGCACACCCTGGCGGGACTTGAGCGCAGCCCGCTCCGGCAGACTCAGTTCGTTCCAGTGGTCGTGCCAGGCGCACACCACCGCCGGGCCGTAGGTCTCGGTCAGGCCATAGACATGGGTCACATCGAAGCCCATCTGCTCCATGCCCTCGATCACCGCCGCCGGCGGCGCCGCGCCCGCCGTCATGACCTTGATCGCATGGTTGATGCCGGCTTTCATCTCGTCCGGCGAGTTCTTGAGCAGGTTCAGCACGATCGGCGCGCCGCAGAAGTGGTTGACCTTCTCTTCCTTGATCAGGCTAAAGACCAGATCGGCGCGGACCTGGCGCAGGCAGACGTTGGTGCCGACGGTAGCGGCCAGGGTCCACGGGAAGCACCAGCCGTTGCAGTGGAACATCGGCAAGGTCCAGAGATAGACCGGATGCAGGCCCATGTTCCACACCATGGCGTTGCAGACCGCGTTCAGATAAGCGCCGCGATGATGATAAACCACGCCCTTGGGATTGCCGGTGGTGCCGGAGGTGTAATTGAGGGCGATCGCCTGCCATTCGTCGCTTGGGGATTGCCAGGCGAACTCCGGATCGCCTTCGGCCAGGAAGGCTTCGTAATCGATCGACCCCAGTTTCTCGCCGCCGACGAATTCGGGATCATCGACATCGACCACCAGCGGGCGCTTGCCTACCGGCAACAACCGCAGCGCCTTGCTGATGACCCCGGAAAACTCGCGGTCGGTGAACAGGATCTTGGCTTCGCCATGTTCCAGCATGAAGGCGATCGTTTCGGCGTCCAGGCGGATGTTCAGGGTGTTCAGCACCGCCCCGCTCATCGGCACGCCGAAATGCGCTTCGACCATTTCCGGAATGTTGGGCAGCATCACTGCCACGGTGTCGCCCAGGCCGATGCCGCGCTTGCTCAGCGCCGAAGCCAGTTGCCGACAGCGGGTGTAGGTTTCCGCCCAGTTGCGTCGCACCGCGCCATGCACCACGGCCAGGTGATGAGGATAGACCGTAGCAGCGCGTTCGATGAAGGTCAGCGGGGTCAGTTGGACGAAATTGGCGGGGTTCTGCGCCAACCCCATGTCGTAGGGACTGTGTTTGGCACTCATGTCATATTGTCCTCTAGTCTCATTAACTTTTTTTAATATATTGATTTTATAGCGTTATACTGCATTGACTCGGCATCCGGCCAAGCCGATTTCTCATTCAGCAGCCCTTCCATTCCGGCTTGCGTTTGGCGATGAACGCATCGATACCTTCACGGGCGTCTTCGCTGTTCATGTTGCAGGCCATGGCTTCGCTGGCGCAGGCATAGGCTTCCTCCAGCCCCATCGACAATTGCCGGTAGAACAATTCCTTGCCCATGGCGATCGCCAGCGGCGATTTGTTGCAGATGGCGTCCGCCAACGTCCAGACGGCGGTATCCAACTGGTCCAGCGGCACGACTCGATTGATCAAGCCGTAGCGCTGAGCAGTCGGCGCGTCGATGAACTCGCCGGTCAATAGCATTTCCAACGCCTGTTTACGGCCCAGGTTGCGGCTCAGCGCCACGCCAGGGGTGGCGCAGAACAGCCCGACATTGATGCCGGACACGGCGAAGCGGGCATTATCCGACGCGACCGCCAAATCGCAAGCTGCAACCAGCTGACAGCCGGCAGCGGTCGCGATGCCGTGGATTCGGGCGATCACCGGTTGCGGTAGGCGGTTGATGGTCAGCATCAGCTGTCCGCACTGGGCGAACAAGGCTTGATGAAACTCTGGATCGGTCTGGGCGCGCATCTCTTTCAGGTCATGGCCAGCGCAGAATGCGGGACCGCGGCCAGCGATCACCACCACCCGGACGCTCTTGTCGGCGGCGACGGCGTCCAATGCCGCCTGCAAAGCGCCCAGCATGGCCTGCGAGAGCGCATTGTACTGTTTTGGACGGTTGAGCGTCAGGGTGGCAACGCCGGCTTCGTCCTGGCGTAGCACCAAGTCATCTTCGGGATCGGGGGCCGCGATCATGGTCAATTTTCCTCCAGTCAGCGATTGTTTCGGATACTGAAATCTTCAGCAGGTCCATTGTAACGGACTATCCTGATGAACATCTCTTTGCCGCAATGGGCTCGGATAACCGATGAACACCCCCGATACTCCGCTCATTTCGATCGTGGACGACGATCCCACCCTACGTGACGATCTGCGGCGTTTGCTGGAGTCGGTCGGTCTACGCGCCCAAGCGTTCGACGGCCTGGATTCGTTCCTGAGCAGCCATCGGCCCGAACAGCCCGGCTGCCTGATCCTGGATATTCACATTGCCGGCTGCCAGGGCGAGGGCGCGCAGCAGTGCCTGCGCCACCGCAAGATCGAGCTGCCGGTCATCATGACCGCCAGCCGCTGCGACATCGAAACGGTGGTGACCGTCATGAAGCAAGGGGCCTTGGATTTCATCGAAAAGCCGTTCAATGAGCAGCTCCTGTTGGATTCCGTCCACCATGCCATCACCGAGGATCAGAATCGGCGGCGCGCCCAGGCTTGGCGCCAGGACCTGCTCGGCCGCTTCGACACGCTGACGCCGCGCGAACAGGACGTCCTGCGCTGGGTGGCAGAAGGACTGTCCAATCGAGAAATCGCCGAGACCCTGAACCTCAGTCGCAAAACCGTGGAAATCCATCGCGCCAAGGTCATGCAAAAGATGCGAGCCGAAACCCTGTCGCGCCTGATTCAGATGGCGATGGTGCTCGGCATTCTCAAACTGTACGATCCGGAGTCGTGAATGCCGATTTCACCCCTGTCAAACCGACCGACCCGAATCTCATGTGCCTGATTCTGATTGCCTATCGCTGCCACCCTGGCTATCCACTGCTGATCGCGGCCAACCGCGATGAATTTCACGATCGACCCACTGCGCCGCTGGCCTTCTGGAGCGATGCGCCCCAAATACTGGCCGGTCGTGATCTCCAACAGGGCGGAACCTGGATGGGTATTAGCCGTAGCGGTCGCTTCGCCGCCCTCACCAACTATCGCGACCCGAGCCGGGTATTGCCGCACGCGCCATCGCGCGGCCATTTGGTGAGCGACTACCTGCAAGGAGATCAGCCGGTCGAGGACTACCTAGCCCGGCTGGCGTCCCAGGCCAGCGCCTACAACGGCTTCAATCTGCTGATCGGCGACGCCCACGGTCTGTATTGTTACTCCAATGACGCCGGAGCTCCCCAAGCCTTGACGCCTGGCTGGCATGGTCTCAGCAATCGCCTGTTGGACACTCCCTGGCCCAAGCTGAAACGCGGCTTGGCGCTCATGCGCCGCACGCTGGAGCAGCGGCCTGTTCCCGGACCGGACGACCTGCTGGCCGTGCTGGCCGATCGCACCCTCGCCCCGGACGCCGAGCTGCCGCAAACCGGCGTGCCACTGGAATGGGAACGCTGGTTGTCGCCGATCTTCATCGATGCGCCCGGTTACGGCACCCGGTCCTCTACCGTATTGCTAGTCGCTGATACCGGACAAGCGCATATGGTGGAAACCACCTGGGCCGATGTCAGCCGGCGTGAATTCCGGCTGCCATGGCCGTTTACCCCAACCGGAGGATAACCCTGTCTCGCGATCAACCGGACTCCCACCCAGCAGCGACCTTGCCGGTATTGCTCAGCAGTGAGCGCCTGGGGCGCCACCTAACATTGCTGGCGCATCACCTCCCCAAGATCCGTGAAGCGGTGGGCAGTCGGATCAACCTGACGTTCCGGCGGATCGTGGGATGCGACGATTCCGCTTGTTCGGCGGAATCGCCATCAGCTATCCTTGTCCCCGTCGTATCCTCCTAAACCCGGTCACGGGTCGCAAGACTCTCCTGAATTTCTCATCGAATTGGCCCCGGTAGCTCAGTTGGATAGAGCGCACCCCTCCTAAGGGTGAGGTCACAGGTTCAATTCCTGTTCGGGGCACCATGTTTTCAATGGGTTAGCTAACAAGCTGGCTCGCTTGAAACAGGCCGTAAGTGCAAGGTAAGTGCATTGGAAGAGGCTAGCCACCGGCCAGCAATGGGCCTTGATCCGGCTATAACCCTTGCCGGATCCTAGGCACATACGTGCCAAGCCATGCAATTACATGGCAACCATGGCGCTATGGAATGATTGAGGTGGGCCACTGCACTCGAACTCTCTGGTAATCCCGGATGGTTCGACAGCGCGGGCCTCGGCGGATGAGGTCTTGTACAGTAACCTCGGCGGCTTATCTAGTAACCACCCTTGCCGTCACCATGCTGCCATTACGATTTAATCGTGTTATTACGTAATAACCGTGTTGTAACGACATCATTTAGACGGTCCACCGCGCCAGCGCTGGGCAGTATGAGGCCAGGATTTCGTATTGAATCGTGCGGTATTGGGTAGTTGGCGGCAGTGGTATGCGGTCAATTCCGTCGAATTCGACGGAATTAGGCCAGGTCGCTGACGCCTCCAAGGTGTAGCCTCACAACCCGAACCCAAGGCGGCGGCATATCATGGTCTTGCCGAACCACAAGCGCAGGCCAAGCGCAGTTCCGTCGACCGTGAACCGTCGACCGCAATAGCGGATCAGGGTTTGGGTACGCTTGGGATTACGGCGGCGGTCCCGGTCGGCCAGGTCGAACAGGCATTGAATCTGGGCGGGTGTCAGAGCGGGGAACAAGGCGCGTTCCCCGCTGTTGGGGTCGGTATGCCAGCGCAACGGCAATTTTTCGGGATTGGGGCTCATGAAGGGTGGAGTACCAACGAACGAACATGCTTACGACCTACGCCATCTTGACCGCTCCAGCATATCCAACAGCGGCGGCAACCACGTCAAAGCGGATCTTGTATTTCAAAACGTCGGTGTCGAAATCCTTGTCATTCTCGACCGTTGGGGACGTGACGTTATTCAGGTATCCCAGTCGAATGGTCGGTGCCACGATGGGAGTAGAGAGGAGATACCAGACCGAATCCGAGACCACATCAAGCCGTGGGTCCGAAACGATGGTGAGGTTCTTAATCCACTTCGGGGTGGATACCTCGGTGTTGGTCGCCGGTCGATAGGTGATGCTGGCCAACAGGGCCTCGGCATCGCCTTCCAGGACTACCGGGCAAATGATGAAACCCGGTTGCGTCATCACATAACCGCCGTCCGAATCTTTTTGGTTTCGCATCAGGACACGCGCGGCGTTCAATCCGGGTACGTCGATCGCAGCGGCTGAGGTGTCCAGGTTGCCATGGGTGGCATGGAACAGCGCTACGGTGTCGGACATGGCCGCGTTGGCGGTCAGTACGTTGAACACCAAGTCGCGTTCAAGGCGTGCGCTCGCATTGGCAGCGGAGGCGATCAGACTCGAAAACGCCTGCAAATCGTCGTTGATGATCGCCTCACGACTTAGCGACAGACCGCGTGCATAGGTCGCCAGCTTGTACGTCTCGGAGCCATCAGAAATCGAGCCGTATTCGATTGCTTCGGCTTCAGGCTTGAGCACCAGGCCCGGCAGGAGTGACACATTGACCGCCGTTGCTGGCTTGAAATCCGGCAGGTTGGAAGACTCGCAGAACTGCCGGTGATCTTCAGCCATCGCTTCAAAGCGTGCCGTCAAGCTTTTGTTGGCCGTGACGTTGAGCAGACTGGGGAAATCGCTGGTGGTCATCGCCATGTTGACCAACCGCTGTCGGCTCACCCCCAACGTGGGCTTTCCTGAAGCATTCACGCAATACGCAGCCATGCCGGTTAGGCTGGTGTCCTGAAAATCATTGGCGGCGGGGTGGATGGCCTTAGGCACGGCACCCATGCGCGCGGCCAGGGCATCAGAGGCCGCGCTGATAAACTGGTCACCATGACCGCCATAGGGGATTGGGTTGCCGAATCCACCACGAGGCGGCGGCGTGGTGTCGATCTCTCCAATGGCTTGATCGGCAGCGACTAAAGCGTTCCATATTTTACTTTTTGCTCCATCCTCATCAACACCGGATCTAATCAATTGATCTATATCGGCATTTGAAAACCCGGCCCTTGACGCCATCCCTGGTAAATTTGCAAGTTGGCGAATATTACGGGCCTCTTCGAGCCGGGCGCGAACTTCGGCCTCGGTCCTGGGTTGGGTGAGCAACCCGGCAATGACGGCAGGCTCATCGGCGCACATCGTCGCAATGGCGGATGGACTCATATGGACGGGTGCGGCAGTTGTTGGGGTAGTTCCCGGCATGGTTGAAAATCTCGCAGGTAGGGTGATGGGTCCAAGGCGGAGTTCGGTAGCTTGGTCCACGATTTCGTTGACGAAACCCATATCCTTGGCCTCTTGGGCGGATAGCCAAGTTTCCGTTTGGGCAGTCATCAGCGCTGTCATTTCAGCAACTGGCCTGCCGGTCTTCGCCGCGTAAATCTGGGCGGCGTGGTCGGTAAATTTGTCGAGTGAGGCAGCGGCATCGCGGTGGTCAGCGGCATGGCCTACCGTTCTTCTCCAAGGGCTGTGAAACCCAAACAGCGCGGTTTTGTAGGCGATGCAATGCCCAGCACAGGCAATCAGGGTGGCGGCGCTAAAAACAACGCCCTCAGCGTAGATCGTCACCGGGCCTGAATGGGCCTGGAGTGCGTTGTAGACGGCAAGGGCATCACTGACCGACCCGCCGTAGGAATTGATGTGAACGGTAACCGCCTCACGGGGTGATTCGTGCAGGGATTCGGCCGCGTTTCTGGATAGGGTTTGGTCTATTTCGTCATAAACATAGATGTCCATATGCCTAACCTAGCGCAACGTCACTGACAACGTTAGGCGTTACGTGTCAGTCAGGATGCGGAATACCTGCCGGGTGGATCTCGGTAGCGGTACGCCCGTTCGCTCGGCCAACCACAACAGGCGGCGTAGGTCATCGACAGGGTTGTGGAACCGCTGGATGAGCGCGGCCAAGGTTTCGGCACGACGCCAGGGCGTGCCGGGAATCAGGGCGGCAGCTTCGCGCAACAGCCGATCCCGTGCCGCGCGACAGTCGGCGCTGGGCAGGGCACGCGGAAGGTGTTCCAGTACCGCATCAATTAAATCTGGCGGTGCATGGCCGGTCTTCCTGGCCACAAGTAACCGCGATATCAGGGCGTCCATGGCTCACCAGCTGCCATGGAGTACCAAAAATTCCCGATCTCTTGCGCGGCGCTGTCTTCAAGATCTTCAGAAGGGCAATCCTCGAACGCATGAGCAATGTGCTCGGTCAGCACCTGCCATAAATCGGCGCTCATGGCGACAGCGGCGCGCTGGTCAGCGGGCACCCGGCGTAATGCCGCACGCAAATCGGGCAGGAGTGGCGCAAGGTCTGCACCCACATCAAGGTGCGCTTCGGCTTCCTGAAGCAAGGCGGCGAGCTGTGGCGGTCCCGATCCCAGCCGAACCAAATTTGGATCGGTCTTGACGCGGGCGGGGGCTAAATTCGCCGCGCGCCAGGCGCGGGCCGCTTCAACCGAGTTTGTTGGCATACCTTGCTTAGCAAGCTGGCTTACAGCGGATTGTGAGATGAAAAGGGCTTCAGCTAACCGAGATTGGGTCAACTTCATAACTAATACCTTATTTTATAATGATAAATATTTGACAATGCCTAGCGAAATTCCGCGACTCTGCGACCCGTAGTCGCGAAAATTCCCCAGGGTCCCCAGCGGCATCGAACCGACTACGGTGCTGGCGCTTGGGCAGCAGCATCGATCCGCGCCAACAGTTCGGCCAGGTGCTGCTGCTGATCAGGCTGCAGGCATCGTTGTAAGTCCGCAGCGCCATCGGCCAGCTTTGCCCAATCGTCCTCGCTCAGCTTGCCGCCCATCATGGCGTCCAGATCCAGTCCGGCGGCTTGGGCCAGGCGGGCGGGTAACAGCTCGGCCATTCTCAAACCGCCATAATTTTCAGAGCTGGAGGTTTTGGGGTCATGAGGGTCATGGGGGTCATTCCCGGCACCTGCGGTTTTCCCCTGACCCTCATGACCCTCATGACCCTGTTTCCCACTAGCGTGAAATTTTTGGAATCGTTGTTCGTCGACAATCACCACGCGCCATATCTGGCGATTGTCCGTGCTTCCAAAATTCTCAAACCGCATTCCCGCTTCCACACGGCGTTCATATTTCCGAATAAATTCGCCCACAAGCTGGGCTTTCAGCTTGCCTAGGCGGTCCGTGAAATGTTCCGTCAAGGCATCCCAAAGGGCTTGAGCGGGCCGCACTTCGTCGCCTTTCTCATCAAGCTGGGTTTCGCTGGCGCGGGTTACCGCTTCCTTGCTGGTCGCGCCGGTGGTGCGGAAGACCTCATGCCAAGCGGCCAACAAAGCGCGCAGCTTGCGGCGGACCGGGTCGGCGGCTTCCAGTTGCGCCGTGCCCGCAAGTGGATCGGCTTCACCCAGCCAGGTCAGGGCGCGGCGAACCATCAGGTCCCAGTCTTCGAAACTGCCCATAGGCGGATAGGGTTGGCGGGGGCGACCAGCGGCGATATAGGCGCGCAGAGCCGTCAAACCGGCTTGCACCAGGCGCGGGCGGTGCTCAGGTATCCATGTGGTCAGATTCCGGTCATATTGGCGGCTTTCCGGGGCTTCTGACTGTGGGTCGAGATTGCAGACCACTACACGGCGGTTCATGTCGCCGATCACCTGAACGTTGTTTCCGGTGGCCAGAAAAAGCGCTGCAGTGGGCACGGTGGCGGTCTTGTTGAATCCCAGCAATCGGCCGGTGATGGTTTCCCCGCTCAGGACCTTGCAGAGCGTTGCACCGGACAAGGGTATTTCCAGGTTGTCCAGATTGATCACGCTGTCCCCGGCCAACAGCACCGACAGCATCCGTTTTTCCACCTCGTCGGCATCGGCACCCAGTTCGAAAACAGTCGCTGGTCTACCGGTCGCGACCAAGGCGGGGATATCAGCCAACAGAGTTTTGGCGCTGCCGGGGCGGGTGGCCTTGCTCAGGAAGAGCGGCGCGGTGGATAGGCTTGGGCGGACCAGCGCAGTCAACACGGCGGCTAGGGCGGCGCTGCGGTCGCTGGGTTCGGTGAAACTGAATCCTTGGTCTTCCGGGCGATTGCTGTTCAGGCAAGGCCGGTTGAACAGTTCCTCGTTCAGGAAGCGCAAGGCCGCTTGACCCTGTTCGCGGGTCGGATCGGTGGGTATGGGCGGAAAGACTTCGCTTTGCGTATCCAAGAACAAGCCGGTGGTTTCGTCGTATCCCGGCTGATCAAGAATGGAGCCATCGGGGCGTAGGGTGGGAGCGCTGACCACGCCAATGAGGGCCTTGAAGTTCCAGGCACCAGAGCGGGCCAACAGCGTTTGCGCGATGGCCGCTGGGGCATGGCAACGCTTGTAGTCGTTGGCCTTCTCGTTCCATTTCTCCCAGTAGATCAGTCGGTTCAGTTTGTCTAATGCCGCGTCGCGATCCAGGGGGGTGATGGTGATCGCGCCTCGGGGTCGGGTGATGCCGCGCACGGTGGCGGCTTGCTGGTGACTGATCCGACACAGATAACCACTGCGCTGGTAGATACCGGCGTCGTGTTGAATGAGCGCCCGTTCGGCTTCATCGGTCGCCTCGGGCAATCCCCCGGCCACTACACGAACCTTCGCCGGGCGTGTGGGACCATAGTCGTATCTTGGGGATTCCTCGTCGGTCGCAGTGGTCTTGTCCTTGCGGCGATGCTTGGAGGTCTTGGCCTTGCCCTCTTCGATGCTGACCACCTTTTGGTTGATCTTGTCGGCAATGCCATCGGCCACCTTTTCAAGGTCGCTGGGTTCGCGCTTATCGTCCATGTTGGTTTACTCCCGAGTAGGCGACCGCCTCTTGAATCCGTTCGAAGGCCAACACCAGCCGCGCGCGGTCTTCATCGGAAATCGAACGGCCTTCCAGCAGAAAGCCAGCGGCAGCGGCAACAATCAATACCTCACGGTTCAGCGCGCGCAGCACATCAGCGGCCGGGAAGGGGCGGCGTTCAGGCTTCCCATGAAGATTGGGCAGCGGCTCGGGGTACAGGTCGGCAAATTCCAGCCCTACGGCGGCCAGCACGGCGGACGTTGAACAGCCGGTGAAGCAGTGCACCAGGATGCGGCCATCTTCCAGTTCGCGGATTGTTAGTGATGGGGCTTTGTCATCGTGTGCAGGGCAACGGGCGATCCAGCGACCGGGACCGGTCCGGCGTACCTTGTCTAGGTGGGAGAGTAAATCGTCA
>RXIW01000008.1 GCA_003989065.1 Candidatus Competibacteraceae bacterium | reverse complement strand
CGCGCTCAATGATAACTATCGGTTGAACCTCCTCTTGGGTACGCCAACCCCAGCGACTACATAGCGCGATTGCCCTGCGCCTATTTCCCCGATTGCAATTTACTATCGCAATGACAGCGAGCACGCGATGCCTATTCCCCCGATTGCAGCAGTGATCCCCGCTGTCGCGCCTGGTGGAGAGTGCGCAGGAATACGCCGATGCCGACACTGAGATAGACGCCGTTCAGCAGCAGGGCGTAGAGCAGGTCGTCCAGCGGGAACCGGTGCTGCAGCAACACCGCCCGCATCCCTTCGAACACGTGGCTGGCCGGCAGTGTCCAGGCCAGCGCCTGCAACCAGCCGGGTAGTGTGGCGACCGGATAGTAGATGCCGCACAGTGGGGCCAGCGCGAAGATCGCCGCCCAAGCGATGCTTTCCGCACCCATGCCGTAGCGCAGCACCAGCGCTGCCACCAGCAAGCCGATCGCCCAGCCCATCAGCAGCAGATTCAGGAAGAAACCGAACAACGCCGGTCCCAGCGAGAACAGATTGAAGCCGTAGAATGGAATGGCCAGCAACACCGCGATGCTGACCCCGATCAAGGTGCGCACCAGGCTGATCGACATCAGCGCGATGATCAGCTCGATCGGCTGCAGCGGGCTGATCAGCAACTGGGCCAGGTTGCGGGCGTGCAGCTCCTCGAAGAACACCACCGACAGTCCGAGCTGGCTGCGAAACAGCACGTCCCACAGCAGCACACCGGATAGCAACAGTCCGGTGGCCTGATGCAACACACCGCCCTGGGAGGCCAGATAGCGGGTGATGAAACCCCACAGGATCATCTGCACCGTCGGCCAATAGGCCAGCTCGACGATGCGGATCCAAGAGCTGCGCAGCAGATAGAGATAGCGCAGCGCCAGCGCACCGATGCGGTAAAGAGAGATACCGTTCATTCCAGTCACTCACCACTCCGGATACCACGGGCAATGTCGAGAAACACCTCTTCCATATCCTTACGGCCGTAACGGTGGATCAGTTCGGAGGGGGTGCCGCTGGCGACGACTTGTCCGGCTCGCAACATGATGACCTGATTGCAAAGGCGCTCCACCTCGCTCATGTTGTGGGAGGCCAGCAGCAAGGTTGCGCCGCTGTGGCGCTGGTAATCGGTGAGGATGCCGCGCATCCGGTCGGCGGTATCAGGATCGAGCGAGGCGGTGGGTTCGTCCAGCAACAAGATTTCCGGCTGGTTGAGCAGAGCCTTGGCCAGCGCCACCCGGGTTTTCTGGCCGGCGGACAAGCTGCCGTAGGGGCGTTGGAAGAAGCCGTCGATGTCCAGCTCGCGGCCCAGCGTCGCCAGTCGCTCCGCACTGCGCCGCACCCCGTACAGGCGGGCATAGACCGTGAGGTTCTCGGCGACCGTCAGCCGTTGCGGCAGATCGACGTAGGGCGAGGAGAAATTCATCCGTGGCAGGACGCGCTGGCGGTGACGCGGCAGTTCTTCGCCCAGGATGCGGATGTGGCCGGCAGTCGGCAGCAGCAGACCCAACAGCATGGCGATGGTGGTGGTCTTGCCGGCGCCGTTGCCGCCCAGCAGAGCGCAGGTGGCGCCCCGGTCGATGGCGAAACTGATGCCGTCGACCGCTCGCACCGGGCCATAGTGCTTGCTGAGATCCTGCACTAGGATGGCGGCGTCGCTCACGATGGTGCAACTGCCCGCGCCAGTCGGGGCAGATCGCCTTCCAGGCCCATCGCTTGGCGGGCGATCCAGTTTTTCAGTGGCTCAGCGGCATCGGTCAGGTTGAGTCCGACATTGCGCAGTAGCCGGACCGGCGGCAAAGTGCTGCCGAACAGCCGCTTGAAGCCATCCATCACCCCCAGCATCAACAAGTTGTGGCTTTTTCGCCACCGTTCGTAACGGCGCAGGGTCTGAAGCGCGGCGAAATTCCGGTTGGCGGCCAGGGCGTCGACGATCACCTCGGCTAGGGTCGCAGCGTCCAGCAGTCCCAGGTTGACCCCCTGGCCGGCCAGGGGATGCACGACGTGCGCAGCGTCGCCGATCAGGGCCAGACCCGGCTGGACGTAGGCATGGGCGTGTTGCAGGCGGAGGGGAAAGGCGGCGCGCGGCCCGACTTCGACCACCGCGCCCAGTCGCCAGTCGAAGGCTTCGGCCAGCGCCTCGGCGAAAGCGGCGGCGTCCAGGGCCAGCAGGTCGTCGGCCTGGGCCGGCGTGGTGGACCAGACGATGGAGCAGCGCCCGTCGTGCAGAGGCAGGAAGGCCAACGGTCCGGTCGGCAGGAAGCGCTGCCAGGCGGTTTCCTGATGCGGCTCGGCCGTGCGGACATGCGCTACTACCGCTTTCTGGTCGTAGCCCCAGCCGCCGGTGTCGATGCCGGCCAGCTGGCGGACTTTCGATTGCGCGCCGTCGGCCCCGACCAGCAACCGGGCGCTGAGTGTGCGGCCATCGCTGAGACGAACCTGCCAGCCACCATCCGGCGCGGGCTCGGCGCTTTCCAGCGTCACTGGATGGAACAGCTCGACCGTGGGGCGTTGCTGCAACCGTTCCAGCAGGGCGAACTGGATGACGCGGTTTTCGATGATCCAGCCCAACAGCGCTTCGCCGATATGGGCGCTGTCGAAGTGGATCTGACCGGGGCCGGTGGCGTCCCAGACCCGCATGTCGCGAAATGGTCCGATCCGCCAGGCGGCCATGCCATCCCAGGCCCCCACAGCGGCGAAGATGCGCTGCGAGGCCCGGTTGATGGCCGATACCCGGATGTCTGGCTCCGGTTCCGGGCGGATGCGCTCCAACGGTGCGCTTTCCAGCAGGGCGATGCGCAACTCGGCAGCGCTCAGGGCGCAGGCCAGGGCCGAGCCGACCATGCCGCCGCCGGCGATGATGAGATCGTAATGGGTAGAGGTCATCGCTCGTCGTAGTCGTCGTAATCAGTGGTGATCGTTGCGGTTCAGGCGGTGAGCGGCAGGCCGCGCGCCAGCTTCGGCAGGCGTCCGTCCAGCCCCATTGCTTGCCGGGCGAACCAGCGCTTGGCGGGCGGGAGCAGATCGAACGCCAGCAGGCCCAGATTACGGGCGGTGCGCACAGGGAGCAGGGGGTTGCCGAACAGGCGGTTCAAGGCGTCGGTGAAGGCGATGGTCTGACGCTGATCCCAGCGCCGCCAGTCGGCATAGCGGTTCAGCACCGACAGCGCCCCGATGTCCTCGCCCGCGCCCGAAGCGTCGGCGATCACTTCGGCCAGCGCCGCTACGTCGCGGATGCCGAGATTGAAGCCCTGGCCGGCGATCGGGTGCAGGGTGTGCGCGGCGTTGCCGATGAGGGCGACGCGGGCGCGGGCGTGCTCCCGGGCCTTGAGCAGGAACAGGGGATAGGATTGCCGACGACCTGCCCGCAATAAAGGCCCCAGGCGGTCACCGAAGCGCGCCTGCACCAGCGCCAGGAACGCGCTGTCGTCCAGGGCCATGACGGCGGCGGTCTCCGACTCGTTCACCGTGCACACCACCGCGCAACGATGGTCGCTCATCGGTAGCAGGGCTATCGGGCCATCGGTGGTGAAGCGTTCGTAGGCGACATGGGCGTGATGCAGGGTCGGAGTGACGTTGGCGATCACTGCCTGTTGGCCGTATTCCCAGCGCAAGGCGGCGATGCCGAGTTGCTCGCGCACCGGCGAGCGAGCGCCATCGGCGGCGACCAGCAGTCGGGCGCGGAGCGCGCGGGTTCGGCCATCGCCGCAATCGATGACTGCCCGGGCCATATCCGGTTCGATGCTCACCTGTTCCAGGCGGGCCGGACACAGTAGCTCGAAGTCGGGCAGGCTGGACAGCCGGGCCAGCAAGGCCGCACCGATCATCCGCGCTTCGGCCACGTAACCGAGAGCGTCCACCCCCTCCCTGCGAGCGTCGAGATGGGCGAAACCAGTGCCACCGCGCTCGGAGATGTGGATGTGCTGGATGGGAGTCGCGGTCGGCTCCAGCGTATCCCACAGCCCCAGGGTTCGGAAGATACGCCGGGTGCCCTGGGCCAGGGCGATGGTCCGATCATCGTAGCTGGGATGGGCGTTGACGGTGAACGGCGCGGCCTCGACCAGTCCGATGCGCAGGTTCAGCCCGGCCAGCGCGCAGGCCAGACTGGCTCCGACCATGCCGCCGCCGATGATGAGCAGGTCATAATCGGTGCGGCTCATCGCCCCTCCCGCATCAGGGCCTCGATGTCGTCGACCGTCTTGGGGGCGGCCTCGGTCAGGACTTCGTGACCGTCGGCTGTGACCAGCACGTCGTCCTCGATGCGGACGCCGATGCGCCACCAGCGTTCGTCCAGCTCGGTTTCCAGATGGACTCCGAGCCGCGCCCACTGCGCGTCCATAATCTTGCCGCCGGCGGGGATATAGAGGCCGGGTTCGACGGTGGTGACCATGCCAGGCTCGAACGTCCGCCAGTCGGAACCGCTCTTGTAGTCGCCGACATCGTGTACGTCCATGCCCAGCCAATGACCGGTGCGGTGCATGTAGAGCGCCTTGTATTGCTCGTCCGTGATCAGGGCGTCCACCTCGCCATGTAGCAAACCGAGCGTGACCAGACCTTCGGTCAGGGTGCGCACCGCCGCATCATGCGGTTCGTTGAAGTGGCAGCCAGGCCGAACCTTGGCGATGGCGGCCTGTTGCGCGGCCAGCACCAGCTCGTAGATGGCGCGCTGCTCGGCGGAAAAGCGGCCGTTGATCGGGAAGGTGCGGGTGATGTCGGAGGCATAGCCGTCCACTTCGGCCCCGGCGTCGATCAGCAGCACTTCGCCATCACCCAGCACGGCGTTGTTTTCGGTATAGTGCAGGATGCAGCTGTTGTCGCCGCCGGCGACGATGGCGGGGTAGGACCAGCCGGCGCCGTAGCGCAGGAAGGTATGGAGAATGTCCGCCTCGATCTCGTATTCCATCATCCCCGGTCGACAGACCCGCATGGCCCGGCAATGAGCCTCGACGGCGATGCGGGCCGATTCGCGCATCACCGCGACCTCCTCCGGGTCTTTGTGCAGCCGCATGTCGTGAAGCAGGCGGTCCAGGGCGATGAAGGTGGTCGGGGCCTGCACGCCCAGCCGAACCCGGCTGCGCACCTGTTTGATCCACTCCATCACCTGACGGTCGAAGTCCGGGCGATGACCGATGGCGTAATAGACCTGTTCCCGATTTTCCAGCAGCCGCGGCAAGAGTTGATCCAGCTTGGCGATGGGATAAGCGTTGTCCGCCCCGTATCGCTTCACGGCGCCCTGGGGTCCGGCGCGGCGGCCGTGCCAGGTTTCCATCTGCGGATCGCGTTCGCGGCAGAACAGCAGGTATTCCTGTTCGCTGTTTGGCGTCAGCACCGCGAGCGCTCCCGGTTCCGGGAAGCCGGTCAGGTAATAGAAATCGCTGTTCTGGCGATAGGGGTATTCGACATCGCTGTTGCGGTTGGCTGGAGGGGCGGCGGGCAGCAGGGCGATGGAATTCGGCCCCATCTGGTCCATCAGGGCGCGGCGGCGCTGGGCGAAGGTGGCGGCGGATATGGCGCGGGCAAGCATCGAAGCGATTCCAGGTTCAGTGCGGAAGAGGATCGGCCGGGGCGACCGCGTGACGGACATCCTGCTGGATCGTCAACAATCCGACCCGCAAGTATTCGACCAGTTCGGTATAGGCGGTCTCATCGGCATTGTCGCCATCGTCGCTGGCGGATTCGGCTTGGGCGATCACGGCCACATCGCCCAAGAATTCCCGGCTTTCGGCCGACAGCGGGCTGGCCTGCTCCACCCGACCCAGTCCCAGTCCATACAGCAGGCCCTGGCACCAGCGGCCGAGCGCCTCGGTGCGCTGGGTCAGAGGCGCGTCGTCATCGGGTAGCAGCGGCGATACGGCTCCGTCGGGATCGTGCAGTTGGGCGATACCGTAGTCGAGCAGTTTCGCCAGCAGATCGGCCTGGGTGGCCGACAGCTCCGCGCCATCGATCAGTTCCTCGGTGGCCAGATCGAGCCAGCGCGCCCGATCCAGGGTCGGATCGCTGCACAGCAGGCCGCACAGCAAACCGTGCAGCTCGGCCGGATCGAGGGGGGTGAGCAGCCGGCTCAAGTGCTCGAACAAGGGGGCGTGGGTGGCAGGCATGAATGAACTCCAGGGCTGAGCGGTGGAAGAGCGTGACGCAATCCTCGCTATTCGCATCCTATCATTCCATCGGCAGAGCCTAAAATGAGCCTTGTAAATTGACCCGATCCAAACCGCCGCTCTATAGTACTTCCTATGAAAGACGACGACCTGTACCAAGATGCCGCGCCCGCCGAGTCCGACGCGGTCCAGGAACTGCCGGAAGCGGCCATGACCAGCCTGATGCGCTTGTCTGGACGAACGGAATACCTGATAGGGCTTTGCCAACGTTTGACCCAGGAAAATCAGGTCCTGCGTGAGCAAAACGCCATATTGCAAGCCGAGCGCGAAGGATTGATCCAGAAATACGAGCAATCCCGCGCCCGGGTCGAAGCGATGATCGTGCGTATGAAAGATCTGGGGCAAGACGCGTGAAGCATGAAACGATAGGAGTGACCGTCCGGCTTCTCGATAGCGAGTATCGTTTCTCGTGTCTGTCGTCCGAGCGGGATGAGCTGTTGGAGGCCGCGCACTGCCTCGACGACAAGATGCGGGAAATCCGCGAGCACGGTAGCAGGAACCTGAGCCAGGAAGCCGTCGCGGTGATGGCCGCGATGAACCTGAGCCACGAGCTGTTGCGACAACAGCGGCTGTCGGCTGAAGCCGACACGCTCGTCGGTACCGCTATCCAGGACATATTGCATAAAGTTGACGCTTTTCTTAGTAAAATCGCGCCGCCTGAGTTATAATCCGGCCATAACTTCACTAAGACTGATCTTTGGCAAGTTCGGGCGCTTTCTGTGGTGTTCGAGTAATGGGCCGGGTAACCCCTTGATCCTAGTTTATTTTACCCAGGGAACATGGCTGTCGATGTAGGTGTGCATGTCCGTCTCGTTACGGAAAGCCTGAATATGTCGCCCTGTTCCCCCACTTGAGCCGCATGGTTCAAGGGCGAAGGCCCGAGACGGCACAGGCGGAGAGCGCCCCCTATTTGCTTTAATTCTTGCAATGGGCGATGCTAAAGCATCGCCCTTATTTTTTCGTCTGTGTCGTCCGTGATACCGGATTCCCAGTTGCTACGCCAATCCCTGCGCGCCCGTCGACGCAGCGTGCCCGATACCGAGCGCCAGGCCGCTGCACAGGCGGTCGCAGGCCGGGTAGCGAACGGGCCGCTATGGGATGCGGCGCGGCGGATCGCCGCCTATTGGGCCTGCGATGGCGAACTGGACCCCATGCCGCTGCTGGAGCGGGCCTGGGCCGCCGACAAGCAGGTCTATCTGCCCGTCCTGGTCGGTTCGCCGCCAAGCCTGTTGCAATTTGCCCCGTTCCAAGCCGATCGTCCCCTGCGCCGTAATCGTTTCAACATTCCAGAGCCCGATGCCCCGCCCGCGGAATGGCTGCCGCCCGCAGCGCTGGATATGGTGGCGACGCCGCTGGTGGCTTTCGATGCGACTGGGACCCGCCTCGGCATGGGCGGCGGCTTCTATGATCGCAGTTTTGCTTTCCTGCGCGATCTACATTATCAGGGTTGCCGGCCCTGTCTGCTGGGACTCGGCTACGAATTTCAGCGGCAGGCCGAATTGAGCCGCCAGCCCTGGGATGTGCCGCTGGAGGCGGCGGTGACGGAAACGGCTCTGTATCGCTTTGCCGAGCGCGGTGAAGGGGGAAGGTGAGATGGGCTACTGGCTATTGAAATCGGAACCGGTGGCGTTTGGGCTGGTGGATCTGACAGCCGCCCCGAACCAAACCACGACATGGGAAGGAGTGCGCAACTATCAGGCCCGCAACTTCCTGCGTGACGGGTTGCAACTGGGTGATCAGGCGTTTTTCTATCACTCGAGCACAATCCGTCCCGCCATCGTCGGAATCGTCGAGGTGGTGCGGGCCGGTTATCCGGATGAGACTGCGTTCGATCCGATCAGCCCCTACTACGATGCAGCCAGCACCCCGGACCAGCCGCGCTGGTATCGGGTCGATATCCGGTTGCAGCGGTCCTTGCGGCGGGCAATCACCCTGGCCGAGCTGAAACAGCATCGTGATGCTCTGGGCGATTTCGCCTTGCTGCGGCGAGGCAACCGGCTATCGGTGTTGCCGGTCACAGCCGCGCAATGGGCGTTTATCCTGAGCCTGGAGCCGACTGCACCGTTTTAGCCGCGATTGTCCAGGAACAGGCGATAAGCGGGGTTGTCGGTCTCCTCGCAGTACGGGTAGCCGAGCTGGCGGATATAGTGCTGGAACTTGGTCCGTTCCGTTGGCGGAACCTGAATGCCGACCAGCACCCGGCCATGGTCGGAACCGTGGTTGCGGTAGTGGAACAGGCTGATGTTCCAGTCGTGGGCCATGCCGGTCAGAAATTTCAGCAGCGCGCCCGGCCGTTCGGGAAACTCGAAGCGGTAGAGGATTTCATCCTGGATCCCCGGCGCGTGGCCGCCCACCATGTAGCGCACGTGCAGCTTGGCCATTTCGTTGTCGCTCATGTCGAGCACCGGATAGCCCTGCTCGCGGAGCGCGTCGATGATCCGATTCTTCTCGTCCTCGCCTTCGTTGAGGTGAATGCCGGCGAATACCTGTGCCTGGCGGGAATCGGCATAACGGTAGTTGAATTCGGTGATGGCGCGCTTGCCGATGGTTTGGCAGAAGCGGCGGAAACTGCCCGGCTGTTCCGGAATGGTCACCGCCAGCAATGCCTCGCCCTGCTCGCCCAGCGCGGCTCGCTCGGCGACGTGGCGCAGACGGTCGAAATTGATGTTGGCGCCGCAGTTGATGGCGATCAGGTTAGCCCCGGTGACGCCGGTGCGCTCCACGTATTTCTTCATCCCGGCGATCCCCAATGCTCCGGCTGGCTCGGCGATGGAGCGGGTGTCGTCGAAGATATCCTTGATGGCGGCACAGATCTGATCGGTGGATACCACGATGACCTCATCGACCAGCTGCTGGGCTAGCCGGAAGGTTTCCTCACCCACTTGGCGGACTGCGACGCCATCGGCGAAGATGCCCACTTGGTCGAGCATCACCCGCTGGCCCTGTTTGAGAGCCTCGTGCATCGAGGCCGCGTCGTCGGGTTCGACCCCAATGATCCGGATATCCGGTCGCAGGAACTTGACGTAGGCCGCAACGCCGGCGATCAGGCCGCCGCCGCCGACCGCGATGAAGATGGCCTCGATAGGGTCGGGGTGTTGGCGCAGGATTTCCATGCCGATGGTGCCCTGGCCGGCGATCACGTCGGGATCGTCGTAGGGATGGATGAAGACCATGCCTTTTTCCGCTTCCAGCTGGCGGGCGTGCTGATAGGCTTCATCGTAGGTATCGCCAAACAGTACGATGCGTCCGCCCCGGTCGCGCACCGCCTGGATCTTGATCGCCGGGGTGGTGCGCGGCATGACGATGGTGGCCTTGGCTCCCAGTTTTTGCGCCGCCAGGGCGACGCCTTGGGCGTGGTTGCCGGCCGAGGCGCAGAGGATGCCCTTGTCGAGCGCCTCGCGCGGCAACTGGGCGATCTTGTTGTAAGCGCCACGCAGTTTGAACGAGAACACCGGCTGCAGGTCCTCTCGCTTGAGCAAGACCCGGTTGTTCAGACGGCGCGAGAGCCGGCTCATGGCTTCCAGAGGGGATTCGATGGCGACATCGTAGACATGAGCGGTGAGAATCTTTTTGATGTAGTCGTGCATGATTCAGATCAGCGACATTCAGAGGAGAACGGTCCGTGTCCATTGATGACATGAAGAAGCGCGCCGCCGAAGCGGCTCTGGCATACGTCGAAGACAATACGGTCGTAGGAGTTGGCACCGGGTCGACGGTCAATCATTTTATCGACGCACTGGCCCGCATCAAACACCGGGTCGAGGGCGTGGTGTCCAGCTCCGAGGCGAGCACCCAGCGGTTGAAGGCGTGCAAGATTCCGGTGCTGGATTTGAACGCCGTCGGACCTTTGCCGCTGTATGTAGATGGCGCCGACGAGGCCAACCGGCAGTTGCAGTTGATCAAGGGCGGCGGTGGCGCGCTGACTCGCGAGAAGATCGTCGCCGCCGCCAGCGACAAGTTCGTCTGCATCGCTGATCAGTCCAAGCTGGTCGATGTGTTGGGTCACTTTCCCTTACCGGTCGAGGTGATCCCCATGGCTCGTAGCCATGTCGGCCGTGAGCTGCTGAAGCGCGGCGGCCAGCCGGTGCTGCGGGAGCGGTTCGTCACCGACAACGGCAACCTGATCCTGGACGTCTACAACTTGCACATGCTGGAACCGGCCAAGCTGGAAGCCGAGTTGAACAATATCGCCGGTGTCGTCACGGTGGGGATATTCGCCCTGCGGCCAGCGGATGTATTGCTGCTGGGAACGGCGGATGGGGTGCAGACCTTGCAACCTTGAGTTGAAGCGCAGATCTAGATGCGAAAAAAACGGGCGCTGCCGCGAGGCTGCGCCCGTTCCGCCCTTACGCCTGTTGCTCAGGCTATTAGAAGTCTACACGAGTACCGATCGAAACCGCGTTCTGGTCGCCGTATCCGAGGATAGAGCCTTGGGTGCCATCGGCCAGGGTGACGACATCGTTGGCGCTACGGCCGATGTACTCAACCCAGACACGGGTCCGCTTGCTGAAGTTGTACTGATAGCCCAGGACATAGTTCTGAATGTTGTCCTGCCCCGGAACGCCAGTGCTCAACTCGCCATAGGCAGCGCTGATCATGCTGTTGCCGAAGGTGTAGGTGCCGGTCAGATAGGTGTTCCACGGAGTATCCGGGCTGGAGGTGATCTGCTGGATCGTCGGCTTGAGCAGCCCCCACACGTTGTAATCGCCGTATTCGTAGATGAGGCTCAAACCGAACGGCCCGGAATTGTAACCCAGCGCGAAACCCCACTGGTCAAGATCCAGATCGAGGACCGGTACGCCATTCTGGGTCACCTTGTCGCCGTCCAGTGCGATGTAGGAGAGACCGGCAAAGAACGGGCCATTGGTGTATTTGGCACTGATATTCCAGGTATCGACCCCGTCGGACCAACCACCGGAGTAGTTGGTGAAGGCATTCGAATTGAGCGAGCCGTTCATGACCAGCATCAACGAAGCGCTGAATCCGCTGTACTCAGGGCTGTTGTAGACGATGCTGTTATCGAGGCGGAAGAGGTCGCCCGAGCCGCGGACATCACCTTCTTCCGTAAGATTGATACTGTAGCCGCTGAACGAGCCGCCCAACCAAGCCGATGGGCCAAAGGTCCGGCCGCTGTTGAAGATATCGGCGATGCCGACGACGCCGTAGTAGGGGGTATCCTGAGTGCCGAGCGTGACGCTACCCCAGCTGCCCTTCAGGCCGGCGTATTTCGGACGGTTGCTGGTGAAGTTGCCGCCTTCGGTCATATCCACACCGAATTCGTACTGATAGATGGCCGACAGACCGCCGCCCAGATCTTCACTGCCTTGCACGCCCAGCCGCGAGGAGTTATCGAACACATCCCAGGCAGAAACCTTATCGCCACCAGGAAGCGGCGATTTCTCGTCGTTATAATCGACCGAGGGCCGCGCGGAGCCGTACAGAATCGTATCAGCTTGGGCTGCGAATGGCGCGGCGATGGCAGCTGCAACTGCCAGAGCAAGAACAGACTTTTTCATAATGTAGCTTCCAAAATTGTCTGAGATCTATGAATGCTCAAAAATCTTTTTCCAATCAAGGATATGCTTTGATTGGAAAATGCTTTTGAAGCGGCATTGGAAACATTTATATACGGATCGCGGTAAAAAAGCAACCATTCATTTGTTAAAAAAACAACTTTTTGTGTTGGCGCAACTACGAGTCAGTATTTTTAGAATCCAGAAACAAGAACGGACGCCCGAAGGCGTCCGTCTTATCAAGCCGACTCAGGATCGGAGATCAGAAGTCGACGCGGGTACCGATGGAGACACCATTGATGTCGCCATAGACCTGGCCGTCGGCGCTGCTGCCGAAGTATTCAACCCAGACGCGAGTCCGCTTGCTGAAATTGTACTGATAACCAACCGCGTAGTTGTTCAGGTCGCCCTGCTTGATGGTCGAACCGTCGACCAGATAGAGCATGCTGTCGTCGGGGGCAAGGTAGCCATACGAAGCCCGGATGACGTTGTTGCCGAAGGTATACTGACCCGTCAGGTACCAATTCTGGGAGTCGCCGACATACACCGTGTTGACGTCGCCATCTTCGAAGGTCAGGCTGACAGCGAACGGACCCGAGTTGTAGCCGAAGGCCAGACCCCACTGGTCACCATTCCAGGTCGGAGCGGTGTAGTAGTCGCTGTAGCTGCTGCCTTCCAGGGCCATGTAGGTCGCGCCGGCGAAGAACGGGCCGTTCTTGTACGAAGCGGAGATGTTCCACAGGTCGATACCATCGCTGACATTGGCGGGTACCTTGTTGCTGCTATCCGCTTTGCACAGCTGGCTCGGAGTATTCGCATCGGTGGGCGGGCATTCGCCATTCATGACCAACATGACCTGACCGCTGAAACCACTCCAGTTGGGGGTGGAGTAGATCAAGCTGTTGTCCATGCGCAACCCGAAGGTGTTGCCCAGGTAGGTATTCAGCACAGGAATGGACGGATTGACCGAACCCATCGAGCTGACCGAATTGAAGATCTTGTTGCTGTTGAAGATATCGCCGATGCCGATCACATTGTAGTACGGCGTCCACTGGGTACCCGCGGTGATCGAACCCCAGCTGGCGCCCTTCAGGCCGACCCACTTGGGACGGTTGCTGTTGAAGTTGCCGCCTTCGGTGATGTCCACGCCGAATTCATACTGGTAGATGGCCGCCAAGCCGCCACCCAGATCTTCCTCACCACGCACGCCCAAACGGGAACTGTTGTTGTAGACGTCCCAGTTGGATTGATAGAGATTGCTGGTGTCGGTAACGCCATCGGGAGCCGACACGTCGTTATAGTCGACGGACACCCGGGCCGAACCGTACAGGGTGGTATCCGCATAGGCGGCCGAACCAAAACCAACCAGCGCCGCAGCAACGGCCAGCGCAAGAGCAGACTTTTTCATGGTTAACTCCTAGGTCTGTGTTGTATATACACAACAAAAGGGCGTTTACAATTCATTGAGGAGATTTATACGCATTCTGAAGCGCAAATGCAACTGATTTTTTCAAAAAAAACACAAAATATTGCGGTTATGATCAAAAAAACAACTGCTTTGTATGATTGCAACAAAAAACCCACCTAAACGAATTTGAGGTGGGTTTGATATTGGCTGGGGGACTAGGATTCGAACCTAGGTTGACGGAGTCAGAGTCCGTAGTCCTGCCGCTAGACGATCCCCCAATAACCTTGAAATTACCGCTTGGAGTACTGAGTCGCGCGTCTGGCTTTGCGCAGACCGACCTTCTTGCGTTCCACTTCGCGGGCATCGCGAGTGACAAAGCCGGCCTTGCGCAGCGTCGTGCGCAGACTCTCGTCGTATTCGATCAGCGCGCGGGTGATGCCGTGACGAATGGCGCCAGCCTGGCCGGTGACACCGCCGCCTTTGACCGTGACATAAACGTCGAACTTATCCGCCAGATCGACCACTTGGAGCGCCTGGTGCACCACCATGCAGGAAGTCTCGCGAGCAAAGTATTCGTTCAGGGGGCGTTGATTGACAAGGATATTACCTGTGCCGCGCCGCAAAAATACGCGCGCCGAGGCGGTCTTGCGCCGGCCCGTGCCATAGTTCTGATTTTCGATCATGCTGCTGTTCCGTTCCCGCTCAAAGCGCCAAAAGGTTACGACTTCAGATCCAACGGTATGGGTTGCTGGGCAGCGTGCTGATGCTCGGAACCGGCGTAAACCTTGAGCTTACGGAACATCGCCCGACCCAACGGATTCTTGGGCAACATACCCTTGACGGCGATCTGAATGACGCGCTCCGGGGTTTGCTGCAACAGCTTGTCCATCGACACGGACTTGATGTTGCCGACATAGCCGGTGGTCCGATAATAAATCTTGTCGGTGGTTTTACGTCCAGTCGCGCGAACTTTGTCGGCGTTGACCACGATAATGTAGTCGCCCGTATCGACGTGCGGAGTATATTCAGGCTTGTGCTTGCCCCGCAAGCGGCGCGCGATTTCCGACGACAGCCGGCCCAGAACCTTGTCCGTGGCGTCGATCACGTACCAGTCGCGCTTGACCTCGGCCGGCTTGGCGCTGAAAGTTTTCATTTATGACGTGCTCCGAAAAGTCCGTGTTCGCTTGGAAAGTCGCGTATCGTACTCAAGCGCCGGATGTTTTACAAGTAGTGAATCCAGTCACGAGCCGGCTAGATGCGTAACCGCTCCACCGTGCGGCCATGGACGAGATGTTCTTCGATGATTTCGTTCAAGTCGGCATGGTCTATGTAGGTGTACCAGGTTTCTTCGGGATAGATCACGATAACCGGTCCTTCGGCGCAGCGGTCCAGGCAACCGGCAGTGTTGATTCGGACCTTGTGGGGAATCGCCGAACCGAGCTCCTTGACCCGTTGCTTGACGTAGTCGCGTGCTTCCCGGGCGCCGCACTGTTGGCAGCATTGCGATCCGTCGTCCCGCAGATTAGTGCAAAAGAATACATGATAGCGATAATAGGACACCTTAACCTCCTTCCAACTCGAAACGCTTGCCCATGACCACCCGCTACTATACCGCTGCCGATGCCGTGCTCATCCATTTCGATCAGGCTGTTCGCACCCTGTTCGGTCGTCCGGAGACGACCGGGCGGCCCAACCCGGCCGGCGGTGCGTCCGCCGCCGAACTGCAGCCCGAGGAGCGACAGCTGGCGGCGCGGCTGATGCGCGTCAACCATACCGGCGAAGTGTGCGCGCAGGCGCTGTATCAGGGCCAGGCGCTGACGGCGCGGCTGGAAACGGTGCGGGATCGCATGGAGCAGGCTGCCGACGAGGAAAACGATCATCTGGCTTGGTGTGCGACGCGGCTGCGGGAACTGGATAGCCATGCCAGTTTGCTGAACCCATTATTCTACGCTGGCTCATTCGCGATTGGCGCGCTGGCCGGCAAGGCCGGAGACCGTTGGAGTCTGGGGTTCGTCGCGGAGACCGAGCATCAGGTGATCGAGCACCTGAATACCCACTTGGACCAACTGCCGGCCCAGGATCAACAGAGTCGGGCGATCCTGGGGCAGATGAAGGAAGACGAAGCTCGTCACGCCACCTATGCGCTGGCGGCGGGCGGCGCGCGCCTGCCTTTGCCGATCCGGCTGCTGATGAAAGGGATGTCCAAGGTGATGACCAAGACCACCTATTGGGTTTGAGGATCGCTATCGGCGGCTTGGCGTCCGTCCTGCGGCTCCCGGTGGGGGAGGCAGGAGGGCCAGCTGATGCGGGATGGCTAGATCTGCAGGCTCTTGTGCAGGTTCTCGCCGTAAAAAATCTCGGCCATTTCCCGCCGCACGCGCTGCTCGATTTCCAACTGTTCGCGCGGTGGCACGTCCTGCTTGTCCACGCTGAACAGGTAATTGTTCAGGTCGAAATCCTTCAGCAGCATCTTGGTATGAAAGATGTGCTCCTGATAGACGTTGACATCGATCATCTGGTACCGCTCACGGGTGTCCTTGGAGAGGAAATTCTGGATCGAATTGATCTGGTGATCGATGAAGTGTTTCTTGCCAGTCACGTCGCGGGTGAAACCGCGCACTCGATAGTCGATGGCGACGATATCCGATTCGAAGCTGTGAATCAGATAGTTGAGCGCCTTGAGCGGGGAGATGCGGCCGCAGGTCGAGACGTCGATGTCGGCCCGGAAGGTGCTGATGCCGTTGTCGGGGTGGCTTTCCGGATAGGTGTGAACCGCGATGTGGCTCTTGTCGAGATGGCAGATGACGGCATCGGGCAGCGGACCGGGCGATTCGGAATTGGACAGCTGATCGGAAGTGATCGGCTCCTCGGAAATCAGCATGGTGACGCTGGCCCCCTTCGGCTCATAATCTTGTCGGGCGATGTTCAGGATGTTGGCGCCGATGATGTTGGAGACCTGGGTCAGGATCTGCGTCAGCCGTTCGGCGTTGTAGGCATCGTCGATATAGGCGATATAACGCTCTTGCTGCTCGGGGGTCGAGGCGTAGCAGATGTCGTAGATATTGAAGCTGAGCGTCTTGGTGAGGTTGTTGAACCCCTGCAACCGCAGTCTGGGCATCGGCTTTGGAGTCACGGCGTCGACCCTCCCCAGTGGCGAACAAGCCAAACCCCGCCGACTCGTACGTCGGCGCACTTTTCAGAAAGCGCGCGAGTATAGCAGGATTACATGGCGGCGCTATGACGCCGGCCGCTCTGCGCCCGTCTCGCGAATCTCGAAGGTATGGATGATCTGGGCGGTCTTGCCCAGCATGATCGATGCCGAGCAGTACTTCTCGGCTGACAGTTGAATGGCGCGTTCGACATGCTTGGCGTTCAGGGCCTTGCCAGTCAGGAGAAAATGCACGCGAATGGCGGTGAAGACCTTGGGGTCGCTGTCGGCGCGGTCCGCTTCGACCTGGATTTCGCAGCCGTGCAGGTTCTGGCGGGCCTTGCGCAGGATATTGACCACATCGATGGCAGTGCAACCGCCCATGCCCATCAATAGCATTTCCATCGGTCGTGGCCCGAGGTTGTGACCGCCCAGTTCCGGTGGGCCATCGATCACCACAGCGTGGCCACTGGCGGTTTGAGCAACGTAGGTCATGTCTTCCAGCCAGGTAATACGGGCTTTCATGTTGTTGTTCTCCTGGACGGGTTTGCTTGGGTGGATGGAGATCAGTCTGGGTTGTTGGCGGTGTCGTGGGCAGTAGGGTTGCGACAGGGTGGCCGGATCAGCCGCCGCCGAACAGTTCCGCCAGTTTTGCGCCAGGGTCAGCGGCGCGCATGAACGCCTCGCCGACCAAAAAAGCATGAACGCCGTGTTCACGCATCAGCGCCACATCTTCTGGTGTATGAATCCCACTCTCGGTAACGACTAGGCGATCTGGGGGGATGCGGGCCAGCAGGTTCAAGGTGGTTTCCAGGCGGGTGTCGAAAGTGCGCAGATTGCGGTTGTTGACACCGATCAGCTTGGCATCGGTGGCCAGCGCCCGTTCCAGCTCGTCGGCGTCATGGACTTCGACCAGTACGCTCATTCCCAGCTCCATGGCCAGCTGTGCCAGCGTTTGTAGTGCTGCATCGTCGAGCGCGGCCACGATCAACAGGATGGCATCGGCCCCGATCAGGCGAGCTTCGTGCACCTGGTACGGATCGATGATGAAATCCTTGCGCAGCGCCGGTAGTTCGCAGGCCGCCCGCGCCTGTTGCAGGTAGTCCTCGTGACCCTGGAAGAAGTCGCGATCGGTCAATACCGACAGGCAGGCAGCTCCAGCCGCTGCGTAGCTTCGGGCGATGGCAGCGGGTTCGAACGGATCGCGCAACAGCCCTTTGCTGGGCGAGGCGCGCTTGATTTCGGCGATGACCGCCGGACGACCTTGCGCTACGGTGCGCTCCAGCTGGCCGAGAAACGGCCGTGGCGGCGGCAAATGCGCACCGCGCCGCTGCAACTCGTCCAGGCTCAGCCGTTGGCGGCGCTCGGCGATTTCCTCGGCCTTGCGGGCGAGAATCCGCTGGAGGATGTCGGTCGCCCCGCTCATGACGCCAGCTGCTGGGTGCAGCGGATGAACTCGTCGAGCTTGGCCCGCGCCGCGCCGCTGACCAATGCCTCCTGCGCCCGCTTGATCCCCGCGTCGATGGAGGGGCTGACGTTGGCGGCGTAGAGCGCCGCGCCAGCGTTGAAGATCACGATGTCGCGTGGAGCGCCCGGTTCGTTGTCCAGCGCGCTCAGCAGCATCGCCTTGGAGTGTTCAGCGTTTTCTACCTTCAATCCTCGATTGGAGATCATGGCCAACCCGAAATCCTCGGGATGAATCTCGTATTCCAGGATCTCGCCGTTCTTGAGTTCGCCGATCTGGGTCGCAGCGCCGAGCGAGATTTCATCCATGCCATCCTTGCCCCAGACCACCAGCACATGTTGCGCGCCCAGCCGCTGCATCACTCGCACCTGGATGCCGACCAGGTCGGGGTGAAATACGCCCATCAGCTGGTTCGGGGCGCTGGCCGGGTTGGTCAGGGGGCCGAGGATGTTGAAGATGGTGCGCACGCCCATCTCGCGCCGCACCGGTGCCACATTCTTCATCGCGCTGTGGTGATTGGGCGCGAACATGAAGCCGATCCCGGTGGTTTGAATGCATTCGGCCACCTGTTCGGCTTTTAGGTCGATGCGCACGCCGAGCGCTTCCAGCACGTCGGCGCTGCCGGATTTGGACGAGACGCTGCGGTTGCCGTGTTTGGCGACCTGCGCGCCGGCAGCGGCCGTGACGAACATCGAGGCGGTGGAGATGTTGAAGGTATGCGCGCCATCGCCCCCGGTACCGACGATGTCCACGAAATGTTCGTGCGGCGGCGGGACCTGAACTTTGGTGGACAGCTCGCGCATCACCATGGCGGCGGCGGTGATTTCGCCGATGGTTTCCTTCTTGATCCGCAGACCGGTGAGAATGGCGGCGGTCATCACCGGCGAAATTTCGCCGGCCATGATCTGGCGCATCAGCGACAGCATTTCGTCGTGGAAGATCTCACGGTGTTCGATGCAGCGTTGCAGGGCTTCCTGGGGCGTGATGGACATGGTTCGGTACTCTATCTCTATCTGGGCGTTCAGTGCCGGGTGAGGAAATGGCGCAGCAGGGCGTGGCCGTTTTCGGTCAGGATGGACTCGGGATGGAACTGCACACCTTCGACCGGCAGGGTCTTGTGGCGCACGCCCATGATCTCGTCGATGGCGCCGTCCGGGGTCTGGGTCCAGGCGGTGATTTCCAGGCAGTCCGGCAGGGTGGCCTTTTCGATCACCAGGGAGTGGTAGCGCACCACGGTGAAAGGGTTGGGCAGCTCGGCGAATACGCCCTGGCCGGCGTGATAGACCTCCGAGGTCTTGCCGTGCATGACCTGGCCGGCGCGTACGATGCGTCCGCCGAACGCCTGGCCGATGCTCTGATGGCCTAAACAGACGCCGAACAGGGGGATTTCGCCCGCGAAGCGCTCGATGGTGGCAAGGGAGATGCCCGCTTCGGTGGGGGTGCAGGGACCGGGCGACAGCACGATGCGCTCCGGATGCAGCGCGGCGATGTCCGCCGTGGAAATCTGGTCGTTGCGGTAGACCTGCACATCCTCGCCCAGCTCGCCGAAGTACTGCACCAGGTTGTAGGTGAAGGAATCGTAGTTATCGATCATCAGTAGCATGGCGCTTTACTCCTGTTCTCCGACCGGTCGGGGCTCGTCCAACCCGCGTTCCGCCAGTTCCGCCGCCCGGAACAGCGCACGGCCCTTGTTCATGGTTTCTTCCCATTCGCTGGTCGGCACGGAATCGGCCACGATGCCGGCTCCGGCCTGGACGTGCAGCAGGCCGTCCTTGATCACTGCAGTGCGGATGGCGATGGCGGTATCCATGTTGCCGGACCACGACAGATAGCCGACCGCGCCGGCATAGACCCCGCGTTTGACCGGTTCCAGCTCGTCGATGATTTCCATGGCGCGGATCTTGGGCGCACCGCTGACGGTGCCGGCCGGGAAGGTGGCGCGCAGGGCGTCGATGGCGGTGAGGCCCGGCCGCAAGCGCCCGGTGACGTTGGAGACGATGTGCATGACGTGCGAATAACGTTCGACCACCATTTTTTCGGTCAATTGCACGCTGCCGATGGTGCTGACCCGACCGACATCGTTGCGGCCCAGATCGATCAGCATCAGATGTTCCGCGCGCTCCTTGGGGTCGGCCAGCATCTCCGCTTCCAGCGCCCGATCCTGTTCATCGTTGACGCCGCGGCGGCGGGTGCCAGCGATCGGACGCACCGTCAGCACGCCGTCTTCCAGCCGCGCCAGGATTTCCGGCGAAGAACCAACGATGTGGAAATCGCCCAGATTGAGGAAGTACATGTATGGCGAGGGGTTCAGCCCGCGCAGCGCCCGGTACAGATCCAGCGGCGCGGCCCGGAACGGGGCCGACAGCCGTTGCGATGGCACCACCTGCATGCAGTCGCCGGCCAGAATGTAGTCCTTGATCCGTTCGACCGCCTGTTCGAAACCTTGCTGGGTGAAACCGGAGACGAATTCGGTCGGGTTCGCCGCCGGGGCCGGGCGAGGGGAGGCATAGAGCGAGCGGCCATCGCGCAGCCGCGCCACCCACTGGTCCAACCGTTGTTGGGCGCGGGCATAGGCGCGCTCCACCGCCGGATCGACCAGCGTGATCAGATACAGCCGGCCGGCCAGGTTGTCGAACACCACGACATCCTCGGACACCAGCAGCAGGATGTCGGGGTTTTCCAGCGGGTCGGGATTAGGGCAATGCGCCAGTTTCGGTTCGATGTAGCGGATAGCGTCATAGCCGAAATAACCGACTAGGCCGCCGATGAAGCGCGGCAACCCGGCGCTGGCCGTCGGCACTCGGTAGCGGCTCTGGAAATCCTGAATCCAGGCCAGTGGGTCCGGGCAATCGAGCGCTTCGACGATTTCGCCGGCATGTTCGACGGTCACGCGCTGACCGCGTACCCGGACGATCTTGCGGCAGGGCAGACCGATGATGGAATAGCGGCCCCACTTCTCACCGCCCTGCACCGACTCCAATAGATAGCTGTAGGGCGCGTCGGCCAGCTTGAGATAGGTGCTGAGCGGAGTGTCGAGATCGGCCAGGACTTCCCGTGCGACCGGAATACGGTTGAAACCTTGTTCAACCAGGCGTTGGAATTCGTTCTGATTCATGGTTGCAAGCGACCTGAAAAAGCGGAAATGGAAAACGTTGCGAACACAAAGCCACGCGGTGTGCTTTTAGCGACACCATCGGAAATCCGGCGCGGGTTCGATCCGCAGCGGCAGGCCGGGCAGCGAGTTTCCAGACATTCAGGCAGAGCAGCGTAGCAGGCCGGGCAAGTCGGCGATGGAGTCGATCACGGCATCCGGGGCAGCGTCGCGGATGTCGTGGCCATGATTGTAGCCGTAGGGCACACAGACCACCGGGCAACCGGCGTTGCGGGCCGCGCCCACATCGTTCACCGAATCGCCGATCATCAGTCCTTGGTCGACGGCGACGCCCAATCGTTCCGCGCACAGCAGCAGGGCGTCGGGCGCGGGCTTGGGATGGGGGATGCAGTCGCCGCCCACCACGGCGGTGAACAACGGGCCGATGCCCAGCTTGTCCAACAACGGCACGGCGAATTCAGCCGCCTTGTTGGTCACGCAAGCCAGCGGGAAACCAGCAGCGTGCAGCGCATTCAGACCTGCCTCAGCGCCGGGGTACAGGCAACTGTAGACGCTGATATGGTCGGCATAGGCGGCTTTGTACAGCGGGCGGGCGCGGGCGAACAACTCCGGATCGGCGTTGCCCGCCATGTCGTTGGTGAGCGCGCGGCGGATCAGGTTGTCCATGCCGTTGCCGACCCAGGTACGCACTTGCGCCTCGGTGCGGGTTGGCAGGCCCAGTTGCTGCAGCATGATGTTCACCGCTGCGGCCAGATCGGGCACGCTGTCGACCAGGGTACCGTCCAGATCGAAAAACAGCGCCGTAATATTCTCGAACATGATCAATGATCCGCCTTGGCCAGTTCTGCCCGCATGGCAGCAAGAGTCGCCCGGTAGTCGGGCGTGGTGAAGATGGCCGAGCCGGCCACGAAGGTATCGGCCCCCGCTTCGGCGATGACCCGGATATTGTCGGTCTTGACCCCGCCATCGACTTCCAGCCGGATCGGGTGACCGCTGTCGTCGATCATGCGGCGGGCCTCGCGCAGCTTCTTCAAGGTGCCGTTGATGAAGCTCTGGCCACCGAAGCCGGGGTTGACCGCCATCAGCAACACCATGTCCACCTTATCCATCACGTACTTCAGGCAATCCAGCGGGGTAGCGGGATTGAACACCAGGCCGGACTTGCAGCCCTGATCGCGGATCAGTTGCAGGCTGCGGTCGATGTGCTCGCTGGCTTCAGGATGAAAGGTGATGTAGGTCGCGCCAGCGGCGGCGAAATCGGGGATGATGCGGTCGACTGGCTTGACCATCAGATGGGCGTCGATCGGTGCGGTGACGCCATGTCGGCGCAGCGCCTCGCACACGAGGGGGCCGACGGTCAGGTTGGGGACGTAGTGATTGTCCATGACGTCGAAATGAACGATGTCTGCGCCCGCCGCCAGCACTGTATTCACTTCTTCGCCCAGCCGGGCGAAGTCGGCGGACAGAATCGAAGGCGCAATCCAATAATCCCGCATGAGCGTCTGTTACCTCGGACAGAAGCCCCGCTCGCCGGGGCAGATCAATGTCGTGAAGGGTAACTTTACCAGAATTACACGCCAAGCCGCGCGCCCATGTCGAAGCGCGGCTTGGAATCGGACAACGCCAGGAGCCCGTCGCGGACGGCGAACCGCACCGTGTTCAAGGCGATGGGGCGGTGGTCGATGCTTCAGCTCAGCCGTTTATGCGCCAGCTCGCGAAACTGCTGAGCGGTCGCGGGGGACGGAATTTCGTCGGCCAGTGCCTTGATGGCGGCTTCCAGGGTGACGATGGTGCGGAAATGATCGGCGCAAACCAGACCGGCGATCGGGCCGATGAATTCCTTGAGCGTTTGTTCCAGTACGGTCTTGGCGGTCGGGGACAGCGGTCGGAAACTGCCGTCTTCGGACACGGCGATATTGGGATTGGCGTTGGCCAGATACTCCAGAATGTCCGTGGTGGTGGGTAGCGGCGTCGTGAGCGGCGCCTTGCCTTCGGAGAAGGAGACGCTCCCTTCCTTGGCCGCAGTCAGTAGCGGCAGGGCGTTGATGCCGCGTTTGCCCTGCGAGAACAGGAAAACGATTTCACCGTCCTGAATACTGATTTGCCCCAGCAAGTGATAGTTATTGGTGATGAGCAGCGTACCGGTGTGCTTTTCCTGGCACAGTTTGCTCAGATAGGCGACGATGGCTGGGAATGGCAAAAGCTCTAGGGACATGACGGTGCCTCGCTCCCCGATTAGGACAGGTTCTTCTGAAGCCGTTTCATGGCGACCACGACGCTATTGCGCAGCAGGTCGACCGCGCGCGTCACGTAATCCACCTCGTCGCGGCTGTCCGACCGGAACTCGAGCGGCAGGTCCAGCTCGCCGTTGGCGATGCGTTCGGTGCTCTTGGCCAGTCTCTTAAGGCGCGCGATGATCGCTCGTTGGACATAGAAGAAATTCAGCAGAAAAGCCAGCGCGATCAGCCCCAGTGTGAAGGGGTTGAGCAGGGTCAGCAGCACGTCGGTCACGGTCACGTCGGGCAACTTGACGCTGATGATGCCCCGTACATCGCCGACCTTATAGCCGAAGGCTTTCTTGTCACTGTACTTCTCGATGACTTCCGGTGGCGCATCCTTGGGATCGCCATGACATTTCAAGCAGGATTGCTGCACGAAAATGGGTTGGCTGTAGCGATAGACGCCATTTTCGAGCGCGTCACTGTACTTGCGATCCTTATCGTTTTTGAACAGCTCGATCGAGGCCGTCTCGAAGCTGTCCGGGGCATTGGCCGGATTGCGGTATTCGTCGCTGGTGACGCGGAAGGTGGCGCGGGTCGTGGTTTTATTGGCGAGTTCCGACAGTTCGCGGGTCGCCAGGGCCGGGTTTTTGGAATAGAACTCCAGAACCTTGGCGTTGGCGTCGACACCGGTGCGTTTGCCCAGGAAATCGCGGAATTCCGGCGCCAGATGATCGACCCAGACCACGCCAGCGCCGGCGACCCAGGCCCGGAAGGCGACGACCTGTTCGGCAACCGCCATGGCTTCATTGCGCAGCTGGCGTTGCTTGAGGTGGTAGACCCCGATCAGAAGTCCGGTAATGATGAGAATGAGGGTGATGACGAAAACCAGGGTGTATTTGAATTGAATACCAAACTTGGACAGCATGTTTCCCCCTGGAAAGAGCAGTCGTAGCCGTTTTTCCGTCACGAAACAATTCGATCCATCAATACGGCTTATATATTAGTGTAGGTGAGGCATCCTGGGATAAAAACGCAGTACGGTATTTGTCGATATCGTGGCTTATTCAGGATATGACCAGAAACGGCGCTAGCCAGTGGGCGCAGGCTTCGGGATCTTCCAGATGGGGATGATGGCCGCCAGGTAGTATTTTGACAGTCAGGTCGGCGATGCGGGCGTAGCGTTCCTGCATGTAGGCCCGTGGGATCAGGTAGCCGGCATCGCCGCAGAGCAGCAGGGCTGGCGCTCGAATCTGCTCCATGTAGGCCAGAATTTGCGGCTCGCTCAGGTAGAGCGGGGATACGAAGCGTAGACGGGGATCGGTGCGCCAGCCGAAACCGCCGCTGACCGGCTGGAGGCCGCGTTCGACCAGCGTTGCCGCCGCCCGCCACGACAAGCCGCTGGCTTCGCAACGGGCCTGTATCGCCCCCTCCACATCGGGGTAGATGGGCAGGCGTTTGCCGGCAAGGCCATTCATCTGATCGATGGCTTTGCGCAGGTTGGCGGGGCCATCGGCAGGGTCGCTGGTCGGCGGTCCCAACCCTTCGATCATGGCCAGACGGGTGATCCGCTCCGGCAGGATCGCGGCGATGAAGCTGGCGATGCCGCCCCCCATCGAATGGCCGAGCAGGGCGAAGCGGTCCCAGCCCAGGGCATCGGCGGCGGCGACCATGTCGGGGATGAAGTCCACGAAGTGATAATGCACACCCGGCGGGCGATGGTCGGAACCGCCGTGGCCGGGCAAATCCACCGCCACCAGCCGCACGCCGGGCAACAGCGACGCCAGGGGATCGAAACTGGCGGCGTTATCGAGCCAGCCGTGCAGGGCCAACACCGGCACGCCGTCCGGTGGTCCCCAGGCTCGCGCGCTGAGTCGCAGGTACGGTGTCTGTAGCTCCAGTTCCTCTACCATCACTCGTATGCCTCACGGTTGGGTGGATGGCCGCTCGGTTGTCGCGAGCGTTCAGGTTTGTCCTCCCGGCAGATAATCCAGCAGCAGCGCGCAGAAGATCGTCAGTCCGAAGCCATTGTTGTTGAGAAACGCCTTGAAGCATTCGGCCGGTTCGCGGTTGCGGATCAGGTATTGCTGATACAGCGCGAACCAGGCTGCCACGAACAGACCGAGATAGTAGATCCAGCCGCGCCCGGCCAACACGCCCACCAGCGCCAGCACGCCCACCAGCGCCAGTTGCAGGTAGCCGATGATGCGTTTGTCGCGTTCGCCGAAGCGGATGGCGGTGGATTTCACTCCGATCTTCAGATCGTCTTCGCGATCGACCATGGCGTATTGGGTGTCGTAGATCACCGACCAGAGAATGTTGCCGAGAAACAGCAGCCAGGCCACGACCGGCAAGGCGCCGGTCACCGCCGCAAAGGCCATGGGGATGCCCCAACCGAATGCCAGGCCCAGGTGAAACTGGGGAAAATGATGGAACCGCTTCATGAACGGATAACTGGCGGTCAGCACCAGCCCGACAAACGACAGCTGCACGGTCAGGGCGTTTTGGGTCAATACCAGCCCAAAGGCTGCCAGGCACAGGCCAGCCGCGAGCGTTGCCGCTTCGCTCAGACTGATCCGGCCGGCGGCCAACGGTCGGTCACGGGTGCGGGCCACATGCGGATCGAAGTTGCGGTCGGCGATATCGTTCATGACGCAGCCGGCCGAGCGCATCAGCGCCACGCCCAGCACGAAAACCAGTACGATGCCGTGCGGCGGTTGCCCATTCCCAGCCAGCCATAACGCCCACAGGGTCGGCCACAGCAGAAGATAGAGACCGATGGGGCGATGGAGGCGCATCAGCAGGACATATTCGCGCAGGCGGTCGTCGAAGCGTTCGATGTTCATGGTAGGGGACGTCCGGTCAACGACAAGCCGGAGAGACCGGCAGGTCGGGTAAGAAAATCTCGCAAACCAGCAGCGGGCTGCTGTCCATCCAGAATAACGAGCGGCGGGCCCAGATCGTGTCCGGCGGTTCGTTGCAGTTGGCGAAGGCCCGGTGATGCAGGCGTTGATCAGGTCCGATGCGGGCGACTTCGACCGGCCCCCGGCGCACGGTAGGGTCGGCGAACAGCACCTCGCCGAGGGGACGGGATCCCAACCGGGTCAGCTGCCGACCGCGGCCACCCAAAGTCAGCGCCGGAATCAGGGTGCGGGCGAAGACCCAGGGCTGGTCGCCGCACAACAGTTGCACCTCGCGAACCCAGGCCCAGGTTGTCATCCGCAACTGCAGGGCATGCGCCTCGTCATGGTCCGGGCGGGTCCACTCTTGGCGCAATACGCGCACGCGGAAGCGGTCGGCGCAGATCTCACGCAACCGCTGAGTCAGCGATCCCCGGTCGAACAGCCAGTTGGCCAGTCCAGCGGGCAGGAGGCGCGCATGGACGCGCGGGCGGGGGGACCAGTGTGGCGAGGCGGTAGGCGGACCGGGATGATCGTTGTGCAAGGTCGTGGTTCGTCGTGATGCGTGTTTGCGAGGGTAACGACTCGGTGTGCCAAGTAATTATCGCATGGTTGTCGGGTATTGGGGGAATGACGCCCGGCCCTGTTTTGCCTTGCGCCGGGTTGGACCGGCGGCGGTTGTTTTCGGTGACGATCTGATGATGTCGGGCAGCGATGCAGTCGTTCATTTCGGATTCAGTCGCTATCGACTTTAATTCCATGGGAAATTGGGGACGGAATCCATTGTTTGGCGATCGTGTGAACCCCCGTAAACCGCTACTGCAGGCAAGGTGTCGCATGAAGACGAAAATATGGCTGGCTTCGCTTTCGGCCGCGTTGTTGATGAATGTCGGATTCAATCCAGTCGGTTCGCCGCGTCTGACGTTATTGGGCGGGGCGACGGCCTACGCCCAGGTCCGCGTAGGCATCGACTATTTCTATAACGAGCTGGCACCGTATGGCGACTGGCGTCGATCCGAGTCTTATGGCTGGGTCTGGTACCCGGAGGTGGCCAGTGATTGGCGGCCCTATACCGTCGGCTACTGGGTGTTCACCGACGATTTCGGTTGGACCTGGGTTTCCACCGAACGGTGGGGATCGATGCCTTTCCATTATGGCCGCTGGTTCTACGATGAGGACTACGAGGGTTGGGCGTGGGTGCCCGGCGCTGAATGGGGACCGGCTTGGGTCAGCTGGCGTAGTGGGGGTGGCTTCATCGGCTGGGCGCCGCTGCCGCCTTCGGTGCGGTTCGAGCCAGACGTTGGCTTTGCGGCCCAGGGCCAGGAGTTCAATCCCGGTAGGCGTTCCTGGTGTTTCGTGCCGACGCAGCGGTTTCTCAGTCCCAACCTACGGCGAAGCATTCTACCGCCGCCGCGCAATGCCGCTTTGATCGACAGCACGGTCAATGTTACCCGCTATACCGTGGTCGATCGGCGGGTGGTCAATCGCAGTATCGACCTGGGGCATTTCGAGCAGGAAACTCGAAAACCCGTGGTGCGCTACCGTCCGATTGATGTGGAGCGGCCCGTGATGGGAAAGTCGCCAGTGCGAGGAAGGCAGATCGATCTGTTCCGGCCGCAAGTGGTCGGAACGACGGCGGTTCCGCCACCGCCTCGCGCTGACCGATCGCCGCGCCATGATTCTCGGTCTGATCGGTCTGATCGGTCTGATCGGCCTGATCGGTCTGATCGGTCTCCTGATCATCAGGCCCCGGCTACAACGCCGTGGGAGCACCGAACCGGCGTTGTGGAGCAAGGGGGCCGTGATCGGGCAGAACCAGCCGGTCCGGGACGCCCTTGGCCGGATGATCCGGACACCGGTGAAATCGGCAAGCGCGGTGGCCCGCGATTGCCCTCGGAGCAGGATCGCCCGCTGCCGCCACGCATGGTGGAGCCGGGGGGTATGGACGGCCGACCTCAACCGAACGGGCAGGAACGGAATGGTTCGTGGGAGCAGGGGCGAGGTCGACAGAAGGCCACCGATCTGCAACAGCAGCAGATGGAGCAGGAGAAGGCGCGCCAACAGGACATGCTTCGACTGCAACAGCAGCAGCAACACCAGCAGGCGGAGCAGGAAAAGGCGCGTCAGCAGGCCATTCTCCAGCAGCAGCAACAGCAGCAACAGCAGCAACGCCAGCAGCAGATGGAGCAGGAGAAGGCGCGCCAACAGGACATGCTTCGACTGCAACAGCAGCAGCAACACCAGCAGGCGGAGCAGGAAAAGGCGCGTCAGCAGGCCATTCTCCAGCAGCAGCAACAGCAGCAACGCCAGCAGCAGATGGAGCAGGAGAAGGCGCGCCAACAGGACATGCTTCGACTGCAACAGCAGCAGCAACACCAGCAGGCGGAGCAGGAAAAGGCGCGTCAGCAGGCCATTCTCCAGCAGCAGCAACAGCAGCAACGCCAGCAGCAGGTGGAGCAACAGCGACAACAGCAGGTGGAGCAACAGCGACAACAACAGAAACTGGCGGAGCCGATGCGGCGGCTACCGGATTGCAAGAGCTTGCCGCCCGGCCAGCAGCAAGAGTGCCGATGACGGGGCACACCGGCCAGGGAACGGCCGGTTGGCGGATTGAATGAGCGATGGGATCGGAGCGAAGCGGTAGCGTCGGGTATGATGAAGGCGAGAAATTGAAGTATTGCCTTCATCACGTCTCTCGAAGGTTGTCCGGTGGGTCCGGTACGCTTTCGGCAGGGTCGGACCCAGGATCTTTGAAACATGCACGACGCCCAGAATCCCATCATTTTTTCCCTTTTCCTGATTTTTACCGGCGCGGCGCTATTCGCCACGCTCGCGCTATATGCGCGTCAAGCCTTGCCGATTGCCTACATCGTGCTGGGCATTTTCATCGGGCCCTATGGAATTCAACTGATCAACAATGCCTCGGCCATCGATGAAATGGCCCAGATCGGCATCATGTTCCTGTTGTTCCTGTTGGGCCTGGATCTGTCGCCGCAGCGTCTGTTGCAGATGCTGCGCAAGGCGACTCTGATTACGCTGAGCACCTCATTGATCTTCGCATCGATGGGGGCCTGGGTCGCGTGGCTGTTCGGTTACACGACCGGCGAGAGCCTGTTGGTCGGCATGGCGATGATGTTCTCCAGCACCATCATCGGTCTCAAGCTGTTGCCGACCCGTACCCTGCATCACCAGCACACCGGCGAGATCATCATCAGTATTCTGCTGTTGCAGGATCTGTTGGCCATCACCGTTCTGCTGCTGATCGAAGGGTTGGGCGGGCGCGGTTCGTCGCTGCGGGGCCTGGGTTTGCTGATCGTCACCTTGCCGTTGCTGTTGGGGTTCGCTTGGTTGGCTTCCCGTTATGTGCTGATCCCGTTGATCCGCCGTTTCGACAAGATCCGTGAGTACATTTTCCTGACGGCCATCGGCTGGTGCCTGTGCGTTTCGCAGGTGGCGGCGCTGCTGGGATTGTCCTACGCCATCGGCGCATTCATCGGCGGCGTATCATTGGCGACCAGCCCGATCGCGCTCTATATCGCTGAGAGCCTGCGGCCTTTGCGGGATTTTTTCCTGGTGCTGTTCTTTTTCTCGCTGGGCGCGAGCTTCGATCTGGGGATGCTGGGCGCGGTATTTTTCCCGACTCTGCTGCTGGGCGCATTGTTGCTGGTGGCCAAGCCCTGGGTGTTTCGCGGATTTCTGCAATGGGCCGGAGAGCGGGGGCGGATCGCTATGGAAGTGGGGGTGCGGTTGGGCCAGGTCAGTGAGTTCGCCCTGCTGATCGCGGTGCTGGCCGAGAAGAATCAGCTGATCGGTCGCGAAGCCTCTTATCTGGTGCAAGCGACCACATTGCTGACATTCATCGCCTCCACCTACTATCTGGTGCTGCGCTACCCGACGCCGGTGGCGGTTTCCGATAGTCTGCGGCGCGATTGACGTCGATTGGAGGCGAAAGCGCGTGCACTGCGTCGATCGTCACTACAAGAATCATTTGGCGTAAACGCCGATATTTTCTATAATCGACCGCCCTTTTCGGCCGACACCAATCCCCAGAGAGGTTTTGGCGCGCCCCGGACATCCCCGGTGATGTCCTTGGGTTAACGTCCCACAAGAGAGACGTGCGCAGCCGGTCGTGACGCACCGACCCAGATGTCGGATGCGTTGGCCACCGGTGCTTCCCCGGTACTTATATAAGCTGATGCAGGAGAGAGCTCATGCCCTCGCGTAGTGAATTGGCTGCACGTCGTCAGGATGCCCTGAGCGACGAGCCAGCCGCGTCCGGCCCCGCTGTTCGGGAAACCCCCAACCCCACCCGTCGCGAACTGGCCAACGCCATTCGCGCTTTGAGCATGGATGCGGTGCAGCGGGCGGAGTCCGGCCACCCCGGTGCGCCGTTGGGAATGGCGGATTTCGGCGCGGTGCTCTGGAATGACTTTCTACGGCATAACCCCGCCAATCCCAAGTGGTTCAACCGTGACCGTATGATCCTGTCCAATGGTCATGGCTCCATGTTGCAGTATTCCCTGTTGCATCTCAGCGGTTACGATTTGACCATTGAGGACTTGCGCAATTTCCGGCAGCTGGGCTCCCGGACCCCAGGGCATCCGGAGTACGGGCGCACCGCCGGTGTGGAGACCACGACCGGTCCACTGGGACAGGGTTTGGCCAACGGGGTTGGCATGGCGCTGGCTGAGCGCGCGCTGGCGACTCGCTTCAATCGCCCCGGTTTCCCCATCGTCGATCATTACACGTATGTCATTCTGGGCGATGGCTGCCTGATGGAGGGCGTCTCGTCCGAAGTTTCTTCCCTGGCTGGCGCCTGGGGGCTGGGCAAGCTGATCTGTCTGTACGACGACAACGGCATCTCCATCGATGGACCGGTACGCGGTTGGTTCGGCGATGACGTCCCCAAGCGCTTCGAAGCCCTGGGCTGGCATGTGGTCCCGAACGTGGATGGCCACGACGCCGAAGCGGTCCACGAGGCGCTGGTGCAGGCGCGAGCCAATTCCAAGCAGCCTACCCTGATTTGTTGCAAGACCACCATCGCCTGGGGGTCGCCCAACAAGGGCGGCAGCGAGAAATCGCACGGCGCGCCGCTGGGCGCGGCCGAAGTCGCCGCGACTCGCGAGGCGATTGGCTGGCGCCATGAACCGTTCGTGATCCCGCCGGAGATCTACGCCGCTTTCAACGCCCGTCCCAAGGGTGCGGTGTGGGAGAATGAATGGAACGAGCTGTTTGCCCGCTATCGGACCAAATATCCCGAAGTGGCGGCGGAATTCGAACAACGGCTGGCCTGTGGTTTTCCTGAAGACTGGGAAAATCTGGCCTGGAATTTCATCCAGGCTTCGCAGGAGCGGCATGAGGATCTCGCCACTCGGGTGGGATCGCAACGGGCATTGCAAGCGTACGGTCCGCATTTCCCCAGCTTGGTCGGCGGTTCTGCGGATCTGATGGAATCGACTGGCATTCCCTGGAGCGGCTGTCGGCCGGTCGATTTTGAGCATCCCGACGGCAATCTGATTTATTATGGCGCGCGTGAATTCGCAATGTACGCCATTATGAACGGTCTGGCACTGCACGGCGGCTACATTCCCTTTGGCGGCACCTTCCTGATGTTCGCCGATTACGGGCGCAGCGCGATTCGTATGTCGTCGCTGATGAAGTTGCGCTGCGTGTTCGTGCTGACCCACGATTCCATTGGTGTGGGCGGCGACGGCCCGACTCATCAGCCGGTCGAGCATGTCGCTGGCTTGCGCATCATTCCCGATCTGTCGGTGTGGCGGACCTGCGATACCACGGAAACCGCCGTGGCCTGGAAGGCGGCGCTGGAACGGGTCCATGGCCCGACCGCGTTGATTTTCACCCGCCAGAAACTGCCGCATCAGGATCGTACCCCCGAACAGGTGCAGGCTATCGCGCGCGGCGGTTATGTGTTGCTGGATTGCGGCGATGACCCGGAAGTCATCGTCATCGCCACCGGTTCCGAAGTGCAGCTGGCGATCGATGCCGCGCGGCAGTTGAACGGGCAGGGTCGGCGGATTCGCGTCGTGTCCATGCCGTCGGTCGATGTGTTCGAAACGCAAGACGCTGCTTATCGCGAGTCGGTACTGCCGGCGGCGGTGACGCGGCGCGTGGTGGTGGAAGCCGGCGTGACGGCGCCCTGGTACAAGTATGCCGGGCCGCGTGGCGTGGTGATCGGCATCGACCGGTTTGGCGAATCGGGTTCGCCGGAGGCTATCTTCCAGTACTTCGGTTTTACGACCGAACGGGTGGTCGCCGCCGTCACGGATCTCTTCCAGCCTGGTGCTGATTTTTAACGAATCGGGTCTACACTTGATCCTGTTGGGCGGGCATGATGCCCGCCTGTCTCTTGTATGAAAAACGCTCCGTTGGAGGAAAGCATGGCTATCAAAGTTGGCATCAATGGGTTTGGTCGTATCGGTCGCATGGTGTTTCGCGCTGCGGTCAAGAATTTCTCGGACATCGAAATCGTCGGTATCAATGACCTGCTCGATCCTGATTACCTGGCCTACATGCTGAAGTATGATTCCGTGCATGGCCGTTTCCAGGGCGATGTCGCCGTCGATGGCAGCACCTTGATCGTCAATGGCAAGAAGATCCGCCTGACGGCGGTGAAGGATCCCGCCGAGCTGAAGTGGGACGAGGTGGGCGCTGATGTCGTGGTCGAATCCACTGGCCTGTTCCTGACCAAGGAAACCTGCCAGAAGCACCTGAACGCGGGCGCCAAGAAGGTCATCCAGAGCGCGCCCAGCAAGGACGACACCCCGATGTTCGTGTTCGGCGTCAACGACAGCACCTACGCCGGCGAGACCATCATTTCCAATGCTTCCTGCACCACCAACTGCCTGGCGCCGTTGGCCAAGGTCATCAACGACAACTTCGGTATCAAGCGCGGTCTGATGACCACCGTGCATGCCGCTACCGCTACCCAGAAGACCGTCGATGGTCCGTCCAACAAGGATTGGCGCGGTGGCCGCGGCATTCTGGAAAACATCATTCCGTCGTCGACTGGCGCGGCCAAGGCGGTCGGCAAGGTCATCCCCGAGCTGAACAAGAAGCTGACTGGCATGGCCTTCCGCGTCCCGACCTCTGATGTCTCGGTGGTCGACCTGACGGTCGAGCTGAACAAGCCCGCCAGCTATGACGAGATCAAGGCGGTGGTGAAGGCGGCGTCCGAAGGCGCGCTGAAGGGTATTCTGGGCTATACCGAGGATAAGGTCGTTTCGACCGACTTCCGGGGTGAGGCCATGACCTCCGTGTTCGATGCCGAAGCCGGCATTGCGCTGGATTCTACCTTCGTCAAGCTGGTGACCTGGTACGACAACGAGTGGGGCTATTCCAACAAAGTGCTGGAGATGGTCCGCGTCATCGCCAAGTAAGCAGTCACCACCCGCTGGTGGTTCCTTGCTGAGTTGACCGTATTCGCCCCCGCCGCACTGGCCCCGCGCCAAGCGGACGGGGGTTTTATTTGCTAGGAGGAAAAAGAATGAATTTCAAGCGCATGACCGATCTCGACCTGGCCGGCAAGCGGGTTTTCATCCGCGCCGATCTCAACGTGCCTGTCAAGAATGGCAAGGTCACGTCCGACGCCCGCATCACCGCCTCGATGCCGACCATCGAGTTCGCGATGAAAGCCGGCGCCAAGGTGATGGTCACTTCTCATCTGGGTCGTCCCACCGAAGGCGAGTTCAAGGAAGAAGATTCGCTCAATCCAGTGGCCGAGGTGATGTCCGCCAAGTTGGGCAAACCGGTGCGGGTGATCCGCGACTGGGTCAACGGCGGCTTTGAAGTGGCTGACGGCGAGGTGGTGCTGCTGGAAAACTGCCGGGTCAACAAGGGCGAAAAGAAGAACAACGACGAAACCGCCAAGAAGTATGCCGCGCTGTGCGACATCTTCGTCATGGACGCTTTTGGCACCGCTCATCGCGCCGAAGCCTCCACCCACGGTATCGCCAAGTATGCGCCGGTGGCCTGCGCCGGTATCCTGTTGACCGAGGAACTCGATGCGCTGACCAAGGCGCTGGCCCAGCCGGCCCGGCCGCTGGTCGCCATCGTTGGCGGCTCCAAGGTATCGACCAAGCTGACCGTGCTGGAAAGCCTGTCCGAGAAGGTCGATCAGCTGGTGGTCGGTGGCGGTATCGCCAACACCTTCCTCAAGGCGGTCGGCAACAATGTCGGCAAGTCGCTGTGCGAAGATGATCTGACGCCGACCGCGCTGGCGCTGTTGGAGAAGATGAAGGCGCGCGGCGCGAACATTCCGATCGCGGTCGACGTGGTCTGTGGCAAGAAATTCGACGCGGCCGAGCCGGCCGTGCTGAAGAACGCCGATGCGGTCTCCGACGACGACATGATCTTCGACATCGGGCCGAAGAGCGCTCAGGAGCTGGCCGATATCATCATGAAGGCGGGTACCGTGGTGTGGAACGGTCCGGTCGGCGTGTTCGAATTTGACCAGTTCGGCGCGGGCACCAAGACGGTTGCCGATGCGATCGCCAACACCCAGGCATTTACCTTGGCCGGCGGCGGCGACACCATCGCTGCCATCCAGAAGTATGACATCTACGACAAGGTATCCTATATTTCTACTGCTGGCGGCGCCTTCCTGGAGTTCCTCGAAGGCAAGGTTCTGCCCGCCGTCGAAATTCTGGAGCAGCGTGCCGGCTGATCGGATTCACTAGAACGCTTCGGTGTTCGAGAGGGCGGCTGATAAAGCCGCCCATTTCGTTTTTGAGCGCTACAATCGCGGAGAAGGGATACTCCTATCTGAGCCTATATCACCATGCAAGATCGACAGACTGATGTAGAAGAATGGCAAGGCGCCGGATCGCAGCCGATATTTTACGTCGGCATCGGGGCGTCGGCCGGTGGTTTGGAAGCGCTCGAGTCGTTTTTCACCCATATGGCGGTCGATAGCAACATGGCTTTCATCGTCATCCAGCACTTGTCGCCGAACTACAAGAGCATGATGGTCGAGCTGTTGTCCAAGCGCACCGCGATGACCGTACGGCGGGCCGAGGAAGGGATGCTGGTCGAAGCCAATTCGATGTATCTCATCCCACCCAAGAAGAATCTGTCCATTTTTCACGGCAAGTTGTTGTTGAGCGACTCCGATCACTCGCGGGGTTTGAACCTGCCGATCGATGTCTTCCTGCAGTCGCTGGCCGATGATCAGGCCGAAAAGGCTATCGCTGTGATTCTGTCGGGCACCGGCAGCGATGGAGTGCGTGGTATCCGCGCAGTCAAGGAAGCCGGCGGTATGGTGATGGTGCAAAGCGAAGATTCGGCCAAATTCGATGGCATGCCGCGCGCGGCGATTTCGACCGGCCTGGCCGATTTCATCCTGCCGCCCGAGGAAATGCCGGCCAAGCTGTTGTCGTTCATTCGCCATCCCTATTCGCTCAAGACCGATCGTCCGCCGGTGTTGCTGTCGGACGAAGACAGCATGGCCCGCATCTTCGCCCTGCTGCGCGAACGCACCCGAGTGGATTTCACCTTCTACAAGCCCAGTACCGTGGTCCGCCGGATCGAGCGGCGCATGACGGTCAACCAGGTCAACGAGCTGCGCGATTACGTCAAGCTGATGGAGAGCTATCCCGGCGAGGTCATGGCGCTCTATCGCGAACTGCTGATCGGCGTCACCAGCTTTTTCCGCGACCGGGATGTGTTCGACGACCTCGAGACCCATCATCTGCCGGAGCTGTTCGCCCGCTTGCACGACCGCGAGGTGCGGTTCTGGGTCGCGGGGTGCTCCACCGGCGAGGAAGCCTATTCGCTGGCGATGCTCAGCCGCGAAATTCTGGAACAGATGGGTAAGCGTCTCAATGTCAAGATCTTCGCCACCGACATCGATCGCAACGCCATCGTACGCGCCAGCGCCGGCAGCTATCCCGAAAGCATCGTCGTCGATTTGCCGCCCGGTCTGATGGCGAAATACTTTCACCGGAAAGAAGACCATTACCGGATCGACCGCTCCATTCGGGAGATGGTGGTCTTTGCCCAGCACAACCTGATCAAGGATCCGCCGTTCACCAACATCGACTTGGTCAGTTGTCGCAATCTGTTGATTTATCTGCAGCCGGTGCTGCAGCGCAAAGCGCTTGAGCTGATCAGTTTTTCGCTCAATCCGCAAGGCGTCCTGCTTTTGGGCAGCAGTGAGACGACAGGCGATCTGGCCGACTCCTTCGAACCGCTCAACCAAAAATTCCGAATCTATTCCTCCAAGGGGAAGCGGCGTCCTGTGGGTAACAATTCCGAGTTTTCCGGAGTGCCCGAAGTATTGCCCTGGCAGAACCGCATCCGTTCCAACGGGTCTTGGCGTGGCCACGACGAGGAGCGCCTGCTCGAACGATTCCTGCAATCTCTGGCGGCCGATTACATTCCCCTGGCGGTTGTCGTGAACGAGATGATGGAGCCCCTGCACATCGTGGGCGACTCGGATGGTTATTTCCAGCGGCCCTCCGGGCGGCAGACCAACGACATCACCAAGAACGTCATCAAGGATTTGGCCATTCCTCTGGCGACCGGTTTGCAGAAGGTGTTCAAGACCGGCGAAGAACTGAAATACACCAATATCCGCATTCATTGGCGTGATCAACTAAAGACGGTCCATATCCGAATCCGGCTTCTGCCGGGCAAGAAAGGCCAGGAACCGTTGGCGGCGGTGTTCATCGAGGAGGCCGTCACACTTAAGGAAACCGTGTTGGGCGGGGTTCCGGTCTACGACGTCAATCTGGAGGCCGAGCAGCGCATTCACGATCTGGAGCAGGAGCTGCAATTTTCCCGAGAGAATCTGCAGGCGACCATCGAGGAATTGGAAACTTCCAACGAAGAGCTGCAGGCGACCAATGAGGAACTGCTCGCCAGCAACGAAGAGCTGCAAAGCACCAACGAAGAACTCCAGTCCGTCAATGAAGAGCTGCATACGGTCAATGCCGAACATCAGCGCAAGATCATGGAGCTGACCGAGCTCAACAACGATCTGGATAACCTGATGGCGGGCATTCGGATCGCTACGCTGATCCTCGACGAAAATCTGGCCGTTCGGCGCTTCACTCCCGAGATTCGGCGAATCTTCAAGATTCTGGACGGCGATGTCGGTCGCCCGATCAATCATCTGATGCACGACTTGGCCGACGAGAATCTGCTGGGTCTGGTGCAGGAGGTCGTCCGTCGCGGTGTGGGTAGCGAGCGGGAAGTCCGCACCCGCAGCGGCGAATGGTTCCAGATGCGCATCCTGCCCTACCACATCGGTTCAGCCGCTATAGCTGCCGGTGCGGTGTTGACCTTTATCGACATCGGCTCGCTCAAGATCGTACAAAATATGCTGTCCGATCGTGAGACGCTGATTGCCAGTCTCTATCGCGCGGCTCCGATGGGGGTCAGTCGGGTCGCCAACCGGATCCTGCTGGATGTCAACGACCAGCTATGCCAGGCTTTGGGCTATTCCCGGGAGGAATTGCTCGGCCAGAACGCGCGGATCCTGTACCCGTCGGACCAGGAATTCGAAGCGGTCGGCACGGATCTGTACGAACAGCTGCGCAAGTACAGTGTGGGTGCCATGGAAACCTTTTGGCGTCATAAGGATGGCAACCGCCTTCCTGTTCTGCTCAGCGCCTCGTCGCTACATCCCGACAATCCCGAGGATGGCGCGACCTTTACGGTTTTGAACCTGTCCGACAGCAAGCAGGATGTAGCGAAAGCCCAGGCCAGCGAAGAACGCTATCATCAACTGGTGGGGGATTTGGAGAAGAAACTGGCTGGTTTTGCCCAGCCTGCGATAGCGGCGCTGGCAGCCAAGGCGGCGAGCTGTGGTGACGGTCGGGAAAAAGCCGACGATCCTCAGGCTTGGCGGAATTGTGCCCACGAGAGTCTGGCCCTGTGCCAGCAGCTGATGGAACAGCTCGCGAACGTATTGTCGGCCGCCAAGCAAGCGTAATCGCGCACAGCCGCTCGCATGAAGCGGCTGTGCGCGAACTCTCACGTTGACGAAACCGGCGCTAAGACCCTGGGTTTTGCCAGACTGCCACCTGGTTTTTTCCAGCCTTCTTGGCGGTGTACATCGCCAAGTCGGCGCGTTTGACCAGATCTTCGACATTGTTGGCATGTAGGGGATAAAGCGCAAGCCCGACGCTGGCGGAAACCTGGCCGGGGCCGCTCTGCAACAGAAAAGGCTCCGCCAACCGCGTTGTGAGTTCCTGCGCGACCTGCAACGCGGCGTCCAGATTGATGATGTCGGGTAGGATGACCGTGAATTCGTCGCCACCCATGCGGGCGACGGTATCGCTGTCGCGCACGCGGGTTTGCAGTCGCTGCGCGGCTTGCTGCAGAACTTCGTCGCCGGCGGCATGGCCGAGATGGTCGTTGATGCTCTTGAAGCCATCCAGATCGATCCACAGCAGCGCGATGAGCTGATTGGCGCGGGTAGCTCTGCGCAAGTGCTGATCGAGCCGCTCCCAGAACAGATTGCGGTTGGGCAGATCGGTCAACATGTCGTAATAGGCCCGAACCCACAGCTGCTGGTCCTTGTTGCGCTGTTCGGAGTTGTCGATGAAGATCACGATCGACCCTGAGAACTGCCCCGCTTCGAGCAGATTGATCCAGCGAGCGGAGATCCAAATATTGGTGCGATTCAGGCGGAATTCGAGCCAGTTGATATCCGCGTCGGTCATGTTGAGCTTGCTGACGAAGTCGACGTAGTCGCGGTCGTCGGGATGGACGAACACCAGAAATCGCCGGCCACGAGCAGTGGCTTCGTTATATCCAACCAACTTGCAGGCGGCTGGATTGAGATAGACGCAGCGACCTTCCTTGTCGAATTGGGCGATGCCGATAGGTGCGGCGCTCAACAGAGTGCGAAGGTCGTGCTCCTTTAGTACCAATTCGTGGTTGGACGCATGCAAGGATTGGGCTATAGAAGTCACTTTCTCTCCATTGGGTAACGCTGCGTAACGACGATCCACCGGCCAAAACGCACACGAGACGGCCAGGGTAATGACCACATCATCGTGCTGTCGGGATGGCTCAATATGTCGGCTATAATGCTGCTAAGCAATATATGCGCCATATCTGCCATGATTTTTCTGGAGAATTGGCGCTGCTAATCAATCTGTTACGGCATGGCGATCCGATGCCAGCCAGTCGATTTGTTTCAGATTGAAATGTCACCTTTTCGATTATAGATGCTCATGGGGATGTTTGAATGATGAAGTTCGGTTCGGTGAGGATACGGCAGGAAAGCGACAGATCCTGTCGTTATAGGATCTGGACGATCTGCCAGGGTTTCGCTAGGGTAGGGGTCTCCGATCGATTTCATCAGCCCGACCGATATCCATCATGACGACCAGCTACGACGCATCAGCCATCGAGGTTCTCAGCGGCCTGGACCCGGTCCGCAAACGACCGGGCATGTACACCGATACCACGCGCCCTAACCATCTGGCCCAGGAAGTCATCGACAACAGCGTCGATGAGGCGATCGCTGGCTACGCCAGCACGGTGTCGGTGGTCCTGTATGCCGATGGCTCGCTATCGGTCGAGGATGACGGGCGCGGCATGCCGGTGGACACCCATCCCGAGGAGGGCATTCCCGGCGTCGAGTTGATCCTGACGCGGCTGCATGCCGGCGGTAAGTTTTCCGACCGCAACTATCGTTTCTCCGGCGGCCTGCACGGGGTGGGCGTGTCGGTGGTGAATGCTCTGTCCAGCCATCTCGAGGTCTGGGTACGGCGGGACGGCCGGGAATACAACATGGCCTTCGCCGGCGGCGACAAGGTTTCCGAGTTGGAAGTGGTCGGTACGGCTCCGCGCCGGGTGACCGGGACCACCGTGCGGTTCTGGCCGGACCCTCGTTATTTCGATTCACCCAAGTTTTCGCTGTCGCGCCTCAAGCATGTGCTGCGGGCCAAGGCCGTGCTGTGTCCGGGCTTGAAGATCGCGTTCAGCGACGAAGCGAGCGGCGAACAGATCGTCTGGCATTACCAGGATGGCTTCACCGACTATCTGCGGGAGGCCCTGGGTCAGGCGGCGTTGTTGCCGGACCCGCCGTTCGTCGGTCATGTCGCCAGCGAGCGCGAAACCGCCGACTGGGCCTTGGCCTGGCTGCCGGAAGGCGGCGAGCCGGTGACGGAAAGCTACGTCAACCTGATTCCTACCCCACAGGCCGGCACTCATGTCAACGGTCTGCGGGCCGGTCTGACCGATGCGGTGCGGGAGTTTTGCGAATTTCGCAATCTGACCCCGCGCGGTTTGCGCATCGCCCCGGAGGATGTCTGGGAAGGTTGTTGTTATGTGCTGTCGGTCAAGATGCAGGACCCGCAATTCTCCGGCCAGACCAAGGAGCGGCTATCCTCGCGGGAATGCGCGGCCTTCGTGGCCGGCGTGGTCAAGGACACCTTGAGCCTGTGGCTGAATCAGCATCCCGAAACCGGCGAGCGCATCGCCCAGTTAGCGTTGGCCAATGCCCAGAAGCGGTTGCGGGCCAGCCGCAAGGTGGTCCGCAAGCAAGTGACCAGCGGTCCGGCCTTGCCCGGCAAGTTGACCGATTGCGCCGCACAGGATCTGGCGCGCACCGAACTGTTCCTGGTGGAGGGCGATTCCGCCGGCGGTTCCGCCAAACAGGCCCGTAACCGCGAGTTTCAGGCGGTCATGCCGTTGCGCGGCAAGATTTTGAACACCTGGGAGGTGGATTCGTCCGAGGTGCTGGCCTCGCAGGAAGTGCATGACATCGCAGTAGCCATCGGCGTCGATCCGGGTTCCGCCGAGCTGGCCGGATTGCGCTACGGCAAGGTCTGCATCCTCGCCGATGCCGATTCCGACGGACTGCATATTGCGACATTGCTGTGCGCGCTGTTCGTGCGCCATTTTCGGCCACTGGTAGAGGCCGGTCATATCCATGTCGCCATGCCGCCTCTATTCCGGATCGATGTCGGCAAGGAGACGTTCTACGCCCTGGACGAGGCGGAGAAGCAAGGACTTCTCGACCGGATTGCCGCCGACAAAAAGAAGGGCAAGGTCAACGTCACCCGCTTCAAGGGTCTGGGTGAGATGAATCCGCTGCAATTGCGCGAGACGACGATGGATCCCACCACGCGCCGCCTGGTGCAGTTGACGCTGGAAGCGGGCGACGAGACCCTGGCGCTGATGGATTTGTTGCTGGCCAAGAAGCGGGCGAGCGATCGCAAGAATTGGTTGGAAGAGAAGGGCAATTTGGCGGAAGTGTAGGAACCCCCGCCAATCTTTGGCGTTGCGCCTTGTCCGCTCCGGATTCCGCATCTAAGGTTAAAGGTGCCGCTGCCCGTAGCGGCACCTTTAACCGAAAGATAACGAGATCCAAAGGAGGTCCAGAATGAACAAGCTATTGTTGGGCGTGGCCGCGTGCTGTGCTGTGGGGCTGTCCGCCGGTGCTTGGGCGGCCGATGCTGCGACCGCCGACGAGGTGGTGAGCAAAGTCAAGGAAGCCGCCACCGCCGTCAAGGCCAGCAGCGCCGATGTGGTGCTGTCCGAGTTCGACAAGAAGGACGGCAAGTGGGCCTGGAAGGACACCTACGTATTCGTGCTCGACTGCGAGCATGGCGTGGTCAAGGCTCATCCCAGCGAAAAGGTCAAGGGCATCAAAGTGACCGAACTCAAGGATAAGGCGACCGGCCAGGAGTTTGGCACCGCTCTGTGCAATGCCGCCAAGAGCACCCATGGGGGCTGGGTCGAGTACATGTGGACCAAGCCTGGGGCCGAGGGTAATCATCGCAAGGTGGCCTATATCCTGTCCGCCGGCAACTATCAGGTGGCCGCCGGCGTTTACGACGATAAGCTGACGGCCAAGGAATTGGAAGCCAAGAGCGCCCAGTAAGCCTGATTCCCACTAAACCCCGTTCCGCTTCGTCGCGTTCTCCGTCGACGGCGAAGCGTGGCGGGTTCGATGGTCTCCCGTCGTTCCCCTACGCTTTTCCTTTCGTTGGCTCGTCGAGCGCTGCCTGTTTATACTGACCTGGTTTTCCCCAGACCCCAGCAAGGAGAATCCGGTGATTTATTCTCTCGGCGACCGCAGAGTCGAATTCCATGGCGAAGACTGGTTCATCGCCGACAACGCCACCGTCATCGGCTCAGTGGTGCTCAAGCAGAACGCCAGCATCTGGTTCAATGCGGTGGTGCGTGGCGACAACGATGTGATCACCATCGGCGAAAACTCCAACGTCCAGGATGGTTCGATCCTGCACACCGACCCCGGTATCCTGCTCACCATCGGCCGCGACGTCACGGTCGGTCATCTGGCCATGTTGCATGGCTGCATCATCGGCGACAACAGCCTGATCGGTATCAAGAGCCTGATCATGAATCGGGCGGTGATCGGCAAGAACTGCCTGATCGGGGCCAACAGCCTGATTCCGGAAGGCAAGGTCATTCCCGACGGTTCGCTGGTGATGGGCTCGCCGGGCAAGATCGTGCGCACCTTGAGCGAACAGGAGATCGAACGCTTGCGTCAGTCGGCTGGTCGCTACGTGGAAAACTTCAAGCGCTTCAAGCGCGACCTGCGTCGGCAGGATTAGTCGATGGTGGCCATTGAAGATCGCCTGGACCGTGTGGTCGACCAGGTCGGCACGATCATCCTGGGCAAGGAGCGGGCGATCCGGCTGGCGCTGAGTTGCCTGTTGGCGCGCGGACATCTGCTGATCGAAGACTTGCCGGGCATGGGCAAGACCACCCTGGCCCACGCGCTGGCTCGTTGCCTGGGCTTGCAGTACCAGCGCATCCAATTCACCAGCGATCTGTTGCCGGCCGATATTCTCGGCGCGGCGGTCTACGAGCGCCAGCGGGAAACCTTCGTTTTCCATCACGGACCGATCTTCGCCCAGCTGATTTTGGCCGACGAGATCAATCGTGCCACGCCCAAGACTCAGAGCGCCTTGCTGGAAGCGATGGAAGAGGGGCAGGTGACCATCGAGGGCGAGACCCGCCGCTTGCCGGAGCCGTTCTTCGTCATCGCCACTCAGAATCCGGCTTATCAGATCGGCACCTTTCCGTTGCCGGAATCCCAGCTCGATCGCTTTCTGATGCGGATCGAATTGGGCTATCCGGATCGCCAGGCCGAACGGCTGTTGTTGGAAGGCGAAGATCGCCGCGCGGTGTTGACGCGACTGGTGGTCGATATGACGCCGGCGCAGCTGGACGAAGCCCAGGCGCGGGTCGCCGCCGTGCACGTCGCGCCGCCGCTGCTGGATTACGTCCAGTCCCTGTTGGTGTTCTCCCGCGAGTCCAACCGTTTCCGTGGAGGGTTGTCGCCCCGCGCCGGATTGGCTTTGCTGCGGGCGGCGCGCGCCTGGGCGCTCCTGCATCGTCGTGGCCACGTATTGCCGGAAGACGTGCAGGCGGTGTTGCCGGCGGTGGTGGGGCACCGCCTGCATCCGGGCGACGATCATCTGGAACAGTCCGCCAGCGATCTGGTCGGGCAGCTACTCGACGCCGTGGTGCTGCCGGCCTGATCCGGCGTCGTGGTGTCCACTGTGTGGGTTGCGGAGGCGACGGACGGGACATGCGACACGATTCTTTCTTGATGGCGATCATGGCGGTTCCCGGCGGCTATCTGGGGGGAGTGATCGCCAGCGTGTTGCCGACCGCCGATCTGCGCCGGACCTTCGGCCTGTTCGCCATGCTAGTCGCGTTGCGCATGGCTACGAGCCCGCGTTGAGATGGCCCGGTCGCTGCGGCAGCGCTTCGAGGACTGGGTCACGCGCGGCCAGCGGCCCAGTCACGTCCCGATTCCGCTGACCCGCCGCCGCATCTACATCTTGCCGACCCGCTACGGCTACGCTTTTGCCGTGCTGCTGTTCGTGCTGTTCCTGTGGTCAGTCAACTATAGCAACAGCATGGGTTTCGCCTTCACCTTCCTGCTGGCGGCGGTGGCGCTGAACAGCATGTGGCGCACCCACGACAACTTGCTGGGGCTGGTCGTCCATCCAGGCAGCGCCGAAGCGGTGTTCGCCGGTCAGGAAGCGCGTTTCGGTTACCGGCTGGAGAATCCGGGCTCGACGCCGCGCTACGGGGTCGGGGTGCAGTGGCAGGACCAGACGCCGCAGTACGTCGATGTGCCGGCACGGGGCTCAGCGGTCGTGACCTTGGCGATTCCGGCCCAGCGGCGCGGCTGGTTGCGGCCGGGACGCATCCGAATCTTGACCCGTTTCCCGCTGGGATTGTTGCAGTCATGGAGCTGGGTCGCGTTCGAGCAGAGCGTGTTGGTCTACCCCTGCCCACGGGGTCAGCGGCCGTTGCCCGCACTGCAGACGGGTGGTTCCGGCGGCGGTGTGGGCGAACAAAACCTGGGCAGCGAGGATTACGCCGGTTTTCGGCCCTATGCGCCCGGTGATTCGCCGCGCCGCATCGCCTGGAAAGCAGCGACCCACACTGAACAATGGCAGGTGAAACGCTTCACCGATCAGGCCCGACCGGAACTGTGGCTGGATTGGCGACTGCTGGGTATCGACAACGTCGAACCTCGTCTGGAACAACTGTGTCAATGGGTATTGAAGGCCGAGAGCGATGGGCTGCAATACGGTTTGTGGGTGCCGGGGCAGCGTATCGAGCCCGCTCACGGCGACAGTCAGCGCCGCCGCTGCCTGGAAGCCTTGGCGCTGTTCGGCGAGGGTGGGAGGTAAATGCGCGCCATGATAGCCACGATAGGGGGCTGGGTCGGCGGGAGGCGTCGCAAGAAAACGGCGGGCCCGCCCGCTGAGCTGTTGAGCGCGTCGGCCTTGACCTGGCTGTTGACGACGCTGCTATTGGCAGTCGCGCCGCGGATCGGCGAGCTGCCGGTGTGGTTGACGCTGTTGTTCGTCGTCGGCGTTGGCTGGCGCGGGTGGATCGCCTTCCGCAACAAGTCGTTGCCGTCCCGCTGGCTGGTGTTGAGCTTGGGCCTGCTGGCCGCGGCCGGCGTTCTGATCGACTACCGGACCCTGTTGGGGCGTGATGCCGGCATGGCCTTGCTGGCCGCCATGACCGCCTGCAAGCCGCTGGAAACCCGCAGTCAGCGGGACGGAGTGGTCCTGGTGTTCCTGGGCTATTTGCTGGTGATGGGTAATCTGCTCTATAGCCAGGATATTCCGATGGTCGCTTACCTGTTGGCGGTCCTGCTGGTGATGCTGGCGTCCCAGGTGATGATCTATCGGCAACATGCCGGATTGACGGCGTTCGCGCCCTTGCGGCTGGCCGTCAAGATGGTGGTGCAGGCGATTCCGGTCATGCTGATCCTGTTCGTGCTGTTTCCGCGCATCCCTGGACCGTTGTGGAGCCTGCCGCGAGATGCCTATCAGGGGCGAACCGGCTTGTCCGACGAGATGATGCCGGGCACGGTCAGCCAGTTGAGCAAGACCGACGAGGTGGCGTTTCGGGTTCGTTTCGTCGGCGATATGCCGCGGGCCAATCAGCTGTACTGGCGCGGTCCGGTGTTGTGGGATTTCGATGGCCGGCGTTGGGCGCGGATCGACGAGCTGCCGGCCCGTCCTCCGGCAGGTCTGATTCCGGAAGGCGCCGCCCTCGATTATTCGGTCATGCTGGAGCCGAGCAACCGGCGCTGGTTGCTGGCGCTGGACATGCCCGCCAGCCCGCCGCCCCGCGCCATCATGACCGCCTCGTTCCAGATACTGCGCGACCGGCCGGTCAACGAGGTGTATCGCTATGAGATGCGCTCCTATCCGCAGTATCGCACCGGTCCCCTGAACGAGTTTCAACGTAGTCGCGCCCTGCGCTTACCGGAGAGCGGCAATTCTCGCGCCCGAGCGCTGGCAGCCGAGTGGCAAGCGCGCGACTCGCATCCGGAAGCGCTGGTCAATGCGGCGCTGGCGCTGTTCCACGATCAGGATTTTCGCTATACCTTGACGCCGCCCTTGCTGGGTGGCGATAGCGTGGACGATTTTCTGTTCCGCACCCGCCAGGGATTTTGCGAACATTACGCCAGCGCCTTCGTATTCCTGATGCGCGCTGCGGGCGTACCGGCGCGGGTGGTAACCGGCTATCTGGGCGGCGAACCGAACCAGGTAGGTCATTATCTCATCGTCCGTCAGGCGGACGCTCATGCCTGGGCCGAGGTCTGGTTGCCGGAACGCGGCTGGGTGCGGATCGATCCGACGGCGGCGGTCGCCCCCATGCGGATTCAGGAAGGGCTCTACGCTGCGGTGACCGATCCACAGACCTTGCCGTTCCTGGTGCGGCGCGGTGGCGACAGCGAGTGGCTGCGGCAACTGGCCATGGCCTGGGATTCGTTCAATAACGCCTGGAACGAATGGGTGTTGGCCTATGGTCCCGATCGGCAGAAGGAGTTTCTGTCGGGGTTGGGGTTCGGGCCAGTCGACTGGGGTGAGATGACGGTGGCGATGACGGTGACCCTGGCCGGCCTGGGGCTGATCGTGGTCGGGCTGCGCTGGCGTGCCGGCTTGGTGCGCCAGCCGGTGGTGCGAGCCTGGTCGCGCTGTTGCGCCCGGCTGGCTCGGCGCGGACTGGCGCGCGGCCCACACGAGGGGCCACTGGCCTATGCCGCGCGAGTAGCCGCCAGCCGACCGGAACTGGCGGAACCGTTGGGAGAGATTGCCCGTCGTTACGCGGCCTTGCGCTACGGTCCGGAGGCGGCTCCGGCGGAAGTGCGCCAGTTGCAGCGTCTGGTTCGGCAGTTCCGGGCCTGAAGCTGGAGACTGCGCCCATGCTGCCAATGCCATCCAGGCGATTTTCAGGATGATCGATGATGGACCCTCTCCAGATTGACCAGCTTTATACCCGTCTTAGAGCCGCCCGACCGCGTCCGACCACCGAACTGTGCTATCGCAGCCCATTCGAGTTGCTGATTGCGGTCATGTTGTCGGCGCAATCGACCGACCGGAAGGTCAACGAAGCCGCCGGGCCGCTGTTTGCGGTCGCCAACACCCCGCAGACCATCATCGCCCTCGGCGAGGAGCGGCTGAAGGGTTTCATCAAGACCATCGGCCTGTATAACACCAAGGCCGCCAATATCCTAAAAACCTGCGCGCTGTTGTTGGAGCGGCACGGTGGCGAGGTGCCGCGCGACCGGGCGGCCCTGGAAGCGCTGCCGGGAGTCGGGCGCAAGACCGCCAACGTCATTCTCAACACCGCCTTCGGCGAACCGACCATCGCCGTCGATACTCATATCTTTCGGGTCGCCAATCGGACTGGCCTGGCGCCGGGCCGGACGGTGCGGGAGGTGGAGGAGGGCCTGCTGGCGGCGACGCCTGCAGCGTTCAAGCAAGACGCCCATCATTGGTTGATTCTGCACGGTCGCTATATCTGCACCGCACGCCGGCCTCGCTGCGCGGCATGCCCGATTCGCGATCTGTGCCAGTATCCACACAAGCTTGAGGAGAGCTGATGTTCGGCAACGATCGCGACAGTCTGCGTCGTTACTACTGTACGGTATGGGAAAAAGCCAATGCTGGCCAAGCGCTGGAACCGCTCGAGCGCCTCATCGCCAACGTCATCGCCGACCATCCCGAATATCAGCCGGTGCTGACCCGGATCGAGGCCGCGCTGGGGCAGGAGTACACCCCAGAGATGGGGCAAACCAATCCGTTTCTGCACATGGGCATGCATATCGCCCTTCAGGAGCAGTTGGGCAGCAATCGTCCGGCCGGCATTCGCGACGTCTACCAGCAGATCTGCCGCCGCCTGGGGGACGCGCATACCGCCGAACACGCCATGATGGAATGCCTGGGCGAGACCTTGTGGGAGGCTCAGCGCAACGGCCAGGCGCCGGACGAAGGACTCTATCTGCAACGTTTGCGCCGACTGGCGCGGCGCAGGAAGGGTTGAACGCCGGGTCGCGGCGGCGCTATTTGGCCGAAGGTTGGCGGGGGCGTCGCCTTGCCGTGCGCTTGGGTTGCCCCGACGATGTGGGCTGCTCCGCAGCCCTGGCCGCAGCGGCCGGCCCGCTGGCGATAAGCGAATCCAGCACTTTCTGTTCCGCCGCCAGCCAGAAATCGAGCGCCGAACTCTGCTGTTTTTCAGCCGATTCCCACAGCTGATAAGCGGTTTGGCGGACCTGTTCCAGATGATTCGCCGGCGAGAAGCTCTCGAGGGTTTTGAGCAGGGTGTCTTTCTGGTCGAGCGCACCGCCCGTGGCGCGCATCGCCGATTCCGATAGCGCGCGCAGATGCTTTTCGGCCGCCAGCCAGTAATCCAGCGACTGGTTGCGGTGTTCGGCGCTGACCGACCACATGCAATGCGCCAGTTCGCGAATGCGATAGAGATACAGGGCCCGCAACGCCGAAGGCCAGAGCGCGGCATTCTCAAGCGCCAGGGTCGTGGCGGCATGGAATTGGCGGATCGAATCGGCGGTCATTTCGATCACCATCTGTTCCGCCATCACCCAAAAATCGAGGGTCTGCCGGCTGAAGTCATTCCCCGCCGTCAGCCAAATGTGATAGGCGAGGTCACGAATCTCATGCTCCAAGTCGGTTTCCATAGCGATGCTAGCCCTGCTGTCTCAGATCGTTGATGTTGTAAGCGGCGCGTTCCATCATAACTGTAGCCGAACTATTGTCGATGGCAACGACGGGCGTCGGTAATCGTCGGCGCTCGTCGCGCTGTTCGCCGGACGCTCAAAACGGTTGCGGCTCGCTCTCGCCTTCCTCGACCAGATCCCGATAGGCGTGCCAGCTGGCATGGCCGATCAGTGGCAGGGTGATGGCCAAACCGAGGTAAGCGGTGACCAGCCCGATACCGGTGAAGATGACGATCAAGGTGGCCCACAGCGCCATCGGCCCCGGATTGGCGCGGACGGCCGCGAGGCTGGTCAGCACAGCCGTGATGAAGTCGGTCTTGCAGTCCAGCATCATGGGAATGGATACCACGCTGATGGCGAACACGATCGCGGCGATGGCCGCGCCGACCACGGTGAAGACCGCCAGGAAGGTCAGGCCGCTGCCGGAGAAGAATAGCTGTGCGGACATATTGTCCAGCGACGGCCCGTGGCCGGCCAGGATGACCCCGAACAACACCGCCGACAGGCGAGCCCATACGATCATGAACAGGCCGATCAGCGTACCGAACAGCAGGATCGATAGGGTGTTCCGCCGCCAGGCGGTCAAGGCGTGGCCGAGCGTGGCGGTTTCGCCCGCTTCCAGCCGACGGCTGATGTCATACAGTCCCGTCGCCAGGATCGGGCCGGCCAGCAGGAAACTCGAAGTCAGAACCAGGGCGTATTGGAAGTGGGCTTCGACTAGATAAACCAGCCAATAGCCCATGACGACGAACAACGAGCCATAGGAAATGCTCGCCGCAGGAGCTTGCCACAGGTCTCTCCAGCCCGCCGCGAGCCATTGCCAGGGTTGATCGAGGGCGACGGAACGGACTTTGGGCGTCGTCAAGGAACTGTCGATTGCCGGAATGGATGTGACCATCGATTGAACTCCTCCTTCAAGGGGTTTGGCGTTGTCAGGTCATGCGCGTGCGCTATCCCTGAGTCCGACTCAATCTTGAGCGGAGCGCTTGGTTTTTCCTTGAAGATGGAGACCATGCCAGCGGACAAGAGTTGCAGCAAAAAAAAAGGGCTCCGTGGAGCCCTCTGGCGAAAGGTGGATGACAAGCGCGCAAGCGGGGGAGTTTCAGCCCCGTTGCGGTTGCAGACGACGATAGAGATCGTAGGTCTGCTGGGCGATGCTGCGCCAGCTGTAGTGCCGCTCGACCCGTTCGCGGCCGGCTTGGCTCATCCGCTCGCGCAGCGCCGGGTCAGCGGCCAGACGATTGATGGCATCGGCCAGGCCGCGCTCGAACTTGGCCGGCGACGCCGGGTCGTGCGGCGGTTCCAGCGAAAGGTGAGGGTCGACCAGCAGGCCGGTTTCGCCGTCTACGACCACCTCACTGATACCGCCGACCGCACTGCCCACCACCGGGGTGCCGCAGGCCATCGCTTCCAGGTTGATGATGCCGAACGGCTCGTAGATCGAGGGACAGCAGAAGATGGCGGCGTGCGAGTACAGGGCAATGGTGGTCTGGCGCGAAACCATCTTGGGAATCCAGACGATGCCGGAGCGATGGCGTTGCAGCTCTTGCACGATGTCCTCGATTTCGCGCTGCATGGCCAGGGTATCGGCGTCGCCGGCGCACAACACGACCTGCAGATCGGGATCGAGATGAGGGATGGCCTGCAACAGATAGTACAGCCCTTTTTGCCGGGTCATCCGCCCGACGAACAGGACGTAGGGGCGATTCGGATCGATGCCGAACTGGGCAATGGCCTGGGGATCGTGAACCGGGTGATATTCTTCGGTGTCGATGCCGTTGGGGATGACCACCACCCGGGTCGGCTCGACGTCGAACAGGCGCAGGATGTCGTCGCGGGTACTGCGCGAGACGGCGATGATGGCGTCAGCGGTTTCCAGCGCGGTTTTTTCGATCCAGCGGGAAAGATCGTAGCCGTGGCCGAGTTGTTCGCGTTTCCAGGGGCGCAGCGGTTCCAGCGAGTGAACCGTGACGACCATCGGGATGTTGTAGAGAATCTTGGCGAGGATGCCGCTGAAGTGAGCGTACCAGGTGTGGCAGTGAATCACATCGGCGGTGTCGTCCAGGTCGGCGCCGATGCCCTGACCGACGAAAGCCAGACAGGTGCTCAGGGCCTTGAGCGGCGAGACGAAAGATTGTGGACAGCCCGCGAAGTGGGTCGTGTCCATCTTGACGCCGCGCACATGCAATTGGCCCTCGTCGATGATTTGGTCATGGAAGCTGCGGACTTCGACTTGGGTCAGCTTGGCAAGCTCTCGGGACAGGTATTCGACGTGGACGCCCGCGCCGCCGTAGACATACGGGGGATATTCGTTGGTGGTCAGCAGGACGCGCATTGTAATGATGCTCCCTATAGCCGGGCGAACGGCGATGGCGATGATTGGATGAGTTCCGGTGAGCGGTTGGCCTGGGCGGCCCGACCGTTATCGACCCGCCCATTATGCCAAGCGGCGCATGGTTTTTGAACGGGTGCAGCCAGTATTGCAGGGAGCGATTTCGTAATTGGAGAGAGATCTTGCGAGATCTATCCGTGTTGCTGCGCCGACATTTCCGATGACGCCAGTCGGATCCTGCGCAGAAGAAGCGGAGGGGATCGCATGGGCGAGGCCGCTTCAGCGGACCAGAGGCTGCACCACGGTGACCGAGGTAGAGAAGGAGGGCTGCACGATCTGGTGGATTTCCGCATGGGTTTGCCGGGCCAGCGCATCGCGCGAGGCGTGCGGCGGGACATGGACCGGCCCGAAGTACAGCTCGGCCGTCATGGCAGGTTCGCCCAACAGCCGCCACAGGTGCGGGATCAGCTCATCGTCGTCGACAAAGGGAATGACCGGATGGATGTCGCCGCTGGCGGGATAGCGCAGCGCGATCGACTGCACCGGGCAGCGGGCCAGGATGGCGGCCTGGAACAGCCGGGGATAGAAGCGCCGCACGGCTTCGCCAGTGGTGGAGGTTCCTTCCGGAAAGATCAGCGAGCGCTCGCCATGGCGTAGCCGCCAGATCAATTGCTCCATGGCTTCGCCAGCGCCGTTGTCGCCGCCACGGCGGATGAAAGCGGTGCCGGCCCGGCGGCACAGCCAGCCGAACAGCGGCCAGTTTTCCACCTCTTGCTTGGCCAGGAAGTGGGTGGGGCACACGGCGGCGATGCAGAAGATGTCGACCCAGGAGATATGGTTGGCGACGAACAGCGCCGCGCCGTCACAGGGTGCGCCGCGAGTGCGCAGGGTGATGCCCAGGATGCGGCACAGACGACGGCTCCACCACACCAGCGGGCGGGTGGAGACGTAGCGTCGCTGCCGGCCCGGCCCGAGCATGGCGGCGACCACGATGCCCGCCAGGATGTGCAGGGCCAGCAACGGCAACCGGGCCCCGCGGCGTCCGGCGCAGGCCAGTCGTTCCCGCCAGCCGCCGCTCATTGATCCCGATCCAGGAAATGCCGGGCGTAACGGCGCTCGATGCGGGTGGTGGGCAACAGGATGAAGACGTCGGCGACCTTGAAATCCGGATCGAGACAGGGTTCCCCGCCGATCTGCGCGCCCAGGCGCAGGTAGGCTTTCAGCAGCGGCGGAATCGCATGCTTGCTGCGCACCATGCCATCGCGGCGCGGCAGGGGCAGATGTGGCCGGACCCGCAGCGCTTCCGGAACCAGGTGGCGCTGCGCCAGCTCGGCGTACAGCGCTTGGGCCGCGCCATCGTCTTCGCCCAGCGGAATGCTGGCGCAGCCGATCAGATGATCGATCTCCCATTCCGCGATGAAGGCGGCCAGGCCAGACCACAGGGTGCTGATGGTCGCGCCATTGCGATAATCGGGATGGACGCAGGTGCGGCCGATTTCCATGAACCGTCCGGGCAGGGCCAGCACCGGGGCGATGTCAAACTCGGTTTGGGAATAGTAGCCGCCGGCGCGCTGCGCCGCTTCGGGCGTGAGGATGCGAGTGCAGCCGACCACTTGCCCGAGGCCGTCGCGGACGATCAGATGCTGGCAGTAGTGGTCGAGCCGATCATGATCGAGGCCGGGAATGCGGTTGTGCAGCGTCGCTCCCATTTCCTCGGCGAAAACGGCGTACCGCAAACGCTGTGCCGCCTGGATCTCCTCCCGGGAGCCGGCGAACGCCACGCTGAGTGCGCGCGGCACGGCTGCTGCAAAGGGGAGGGCCGCTGCGGAAAAATCAGGCGCGATGGGGGTAGCGATGAGCGAATCGATACTCAAGGAAGCCTCCGCAAATCAAACTGTTCAGAATGCTGCCAAGAGTAGAAAGTCGGTGTGACAGCGTTCTTACCGGTCGATTAAGCCTGCATGAATGACTTATTGCAGGGTCAGCAGCGCCAGCAGCGCCAGGCTCCCGCCCAGCAGAGCCCCCGCCAACACGTCGCTGGGATAGTGCAGGCCCAGGATCACGCGCGACAGCGCCACCAGCAGCGCGAACGGCAACAGCAGCCACGCCAGGGGTGGGTAGTCGTAGACAGCCAGGATGGTGAACGACACCGCGTGCAGGGTATGGCCCGAGGGGAAGCTGTATTCGTCCAACGGGGCGACGCGCGGCTGGATACGGTCGTACTGGGTGCAGGGCCGGGGCCGGGTGGTCTTGGCCTTCAGCCATTTGTACAGACCCAGACAGATCGCCCCCACCAGCAGCATTCGTCCGACCGGAGCCGCCGCCGCCGCGCCGTGGGTCAGCAGCAGGGCGATCATCAAGCCATACCAGAACACGCCATCGCCGAGCCGGCTGACCACCGCGAACAGCCGCACCACCGGCTGTTGGTGGATGGCCTGCTGGAAACGCAGGCACCAGACCAGTTCCCGATCGCTCAGGCGCGACCAGCGCGCCGGCACGGCGCAGGACTGCTCGGACACTTCATTCAGCAGGCGGTTATGCATGGGTTTTCTCCTGTCATGGCTTTCAGGAACAGGGTTTCCAGACGGTCGTACACGCGTTCGCTGTCTAGCTGCAGCATGGTTTGGCGGGCCTGTTGGCCCATGCGGCGCAGCGCGTCGAGGTCCCGCACCAGCGCGGCGGCGGCGTCCACGAATTGCGCGGCGTCGTCGAACGGAGCCAGCGCGCCGCTGCGTCCCGTCGCCACATGCTCGCGGGCGGCGGCGTAGTCGAACGCGGCAATCGCCAGACCGCTAGCCATCGCCTCGAGGATCACGTTGCCGAAGGTCTCGGTGAGGCTGGGAAACAGGAACAGGTCGGCCGAGGCATAATGCGTCGCCAGATCCTCGCCCTGGCGCATACCGCAATACACGAACTCGGGATGACGGGCGCGCAGGCGCGGCGTGAGAGGCCCGTCGCCGACCAGCACCAGCCGGGCGTTCGGTCGCTGCTGGCGCATGGCCTGGAACGCGGTGATGGCCAGGTCTAGATTCTTTTCCGCCGCCAGCCGGCCCACGTACAGCACGGCCGGCGCATCCGGCGCTACACCCCATGCTTCTCGCAGGGCCGGGTCGCGACGTTGGGGCGAGAACAGGCCGGTGTCCACCCCGCGCGCTAGGACCTGGGTGCGGAGAAAGCCGATCGATTGCAGTTGATCGGCCAGTTCGGCGGTGGGCACCAGGGTCTGCACGCCCTGATTATGGAAGTGGCGCAGATAAGCCATGATGGGCGTCGCCAGCCAACCCAGGTGGTAGTGGCGGCTATAGCCGTGAAAATTGGTGTGAAAACTGGTGGAAACCGGAATGGCCAGCTTGCGCGCTGCGCGCAAGGCCGAATAGCCAAGCGGCCCTTCGGTCACGATGTGCAGCAGATCCGGGCGCGAGCGGCGCCAGGCTCCGGACAGCGCCGTCATCGCCGGCCAGCCGCCTTGCAGTTGCGGGTAGCCCGGAATCCGAAACCCCGGCAAACACAGCGTATCCAGGGTGTCCACTGGGCCTGGTTCGTCGCCCTGCCGGACCCGAATCAATTGCACCGAATGGCCGCGCCGCTGCAAACCCTCGACCCAGCGGGCAATGGTGAGTGCGACGCCATTGATTTCCGGAGGGTAGGTTTCGGTGACGATACCGAGACGCAGCCGGCGCTGAGGGAATTGGAGATTGGGTTCGATAGCCATGCTGGCCATTGTCGGAAGCCATGGCAACAGGGCAATGACAGTTTCATGAAGGAATCGCGACAGATCGTCCGACTCTGAACGCTGCCGTACTCGCGAAGCGGCGGCGGTTGGCAGAGGGCTGGCGGGTCGGCTATGCTGAAATTCCCTGCCGATGGCATCGCACCGTTCCGCCTTGTCCGATCGGCTTCGCCACGACTTCCGGAGCTGGCGCTCGCGCCGGTCGACCCCCCATGTTCCGCCACGCTTATCTGTTCGATCCCACCCATGGTTATGATCTGGATGCGCTGCTGGCTATTGCCGCGCCGCCACCGCCGGCCGATTTCGCCGCGTTTTGGGGCGAGTTGCAGGCCCGTGCCCGGACGGTGACGGTCGCGCCGACTCTGCAGGAGTTGCCGAGTCCGCAGCCGCACATTCAGGTGTTCGCGGTCCACTTCACCTCGCTGGACGGAGTGCAGATCGGCGGTTGGCTGACCCGGCCACGCGACGAGCCGATCGAGCGCGGCGTGGTGGTCGGACACGGCTATGGCGGGCGCGAGAGCCCGGATTTTCATCTGCCGTTCCGGCACGCAGCCATGATCTTTCCCTGCGCCCGCGGCATTTCCTGGAGCGCCCGCGCCGATATTCCCGCCAACCCGGACCAGCATGTGCTGCACGGGATCGAGCAGCGCGAGAGCTACGTGTTCGGGGGCTGTGCCGCCGATACGGTGTGGTGCGCCGCCTCGGCCTTGCTGGAGCTGTTCCCGATGGCGGCGCAACGGTTGGACTATCTGGGCATCAGCTTCGGCGGCGGCATCGGGGCGCTGGCCCTACCCTGGGACGAGCGGTTCCATGGCGGCCATTTGAACGTGCCCAGCTTCGGGCATCATCCCTTGCGCCTGACCCTACCCTGCGTCGGTAGCGGCGAAGCGGTGCGCCGTTATCAGGACCGAGCCGGGCAGGCGCTGGCGACCCTGCGTTATTTCGATGCGGCGGTCGCGGCGCGACATCTGCGGATTCCCATGCATGTGGCTGCGGCCCGTTTTGATCCGGCGGTGCCGCCGCCTGGCCAATTCGCCATTTACAACGCGCTGGCCGGCCATCGGGAGTTGTTCGTGCTGCAGGCCGGTCATTTCGAACATGGTGGTCTGGCGGCCGAGGAAGCCCGGTTGCGGGATGCGCTGGCTTATTTTTTCAACGTGGCCTGAATTTCGCGGCCCGTTGTCATAACCCTGTCAATCATGTGCGTTAGATTTCAGGCTATTGAATAGCTTGAAGGTTTTCGCGCATGAACCGGGAATATCATAAATGGTATAGCTCTCGACTGGGACGGGATATGGAGCTGCTGGTGTTTGGCCACGCCGGGGCCAAGGTCCTGGTGTTTCCAACTCGCTGCGGCCGGTTTTACGAATATGAGGAGATGGGGCTGGTCGAAGCGCTGCATCACAAGATCGAGCAGGGTCAATTGCAGCTGTATTGCGTGGATAGCGTCGATCAGGAAAGCTTCTACTGCTTCTGGTCGCAGCCTTGGGACCGGGTGCATCGCCACCTGCGTTACGAGGATTACCTGCTCAATGAAGTCTTGCCGCTGATGTGGCTGAAGAACTCGCATCCCTGCGTGATCTCGCACGGTTGCAGCTTCGGGGCTTTTCACGCGCTCAATCTGGCCTTCCGCCATCCGCAGGCGTTCCAGAAGGTAACGGCGCTGAGCGGCCGCTACGATCTGACCATGGAAGTCGAGCATTTTCGCAACCTGTTCGACGGTCATTATGACGACCATATCTACTACAACACCCCCAGCCATTTCGTGCCCAATCTGAGCGATTCCTATGCTCTGGATCAGCTACGGCGGCTGGATATCGTGCTGGCCATCGGCGATCGTGATCCCTTTCTCGACAACAATCGGCGGTTGAGCGAGTCGTTGTGGGGCAAGGGCATCTGGCATGCGCTGCATGTCTGGCAGGGTCGGGCGCACAGCCCCCGCTCCTGGCGCAGGATGGTGGAGCTGTACGTGTGAGGGACTGCGGGCAGGCCACGCCAGACGCGCTGTGACCGGTCGGGAACCGTCATCCGCTGGACGAGCGTTCCTGGCTCAGATCGGTTTGCCGGGCCGCGCCGCGTCTGAACCGGGCCGGCGCGCTCTTGATCAGCCACCGCGCCAGCCACGGTGCCAGCATCACCAACAGCAGCGAGGCCAGCAGGCTGGGCGACAGGATGTCCCGCAGCGTATTCAGCTGGGCGAGCTGGGTTCCGGCGTTCACGTAGATGACGGTCAAGGGCAACATGCCGGCCTGACTGATCCAATAAAAGGTGGGGGTCGAGATGCAGGTCATGCCCATCAACAGGTTGACCAGGGAGTAGGGGACCACCGGCAGCAGCCGCAGTCCGAACAGATAAAAGTGGCCCGACGCCGCCATGCCGTCATGGATCAGGTGCAGCCGCTCGCCCAGTCGGCGCTGTACCGCATCGCGCAAGGCGAAGCGGGCGATCAGGAACGCCAGAGTCGAACCGATGGCCGAGGCAAAGGAGGCCAGCACCGTGCCCCACAGCAATCCGAACGTCGCCCCGCCCGCCAGGCTCATCATGATCAGGCCCGGCAGCGACAGGCTGGTGACCAGCACGTGCAGAGTGAAATACAAGGCCATGGCCAGCAGCGGATGGGCGAGGCGAAACGTCATCAGGGCCTCGTACTGGGTTTTCAGATAAACGAGGCTGAAGAAGTGGCTGGGTTTGACGATGACCAGGGCGCTCGACAGTCCGGCCAGAAACAGAATCAGAACCAACGGTTTCCAGCGCATGAGCGGCATCCCTCGGATCGAAGCGCCAATGTGGGAAAGCGCCGCGCAGTTTCTCCCAAGCATCCTTAAAGTTTGATGACAGCGGGTCTTCCCACCGCTCGATCGCTCCGTTTCGACGCTCGGCGATGTGCTTCCGTCATATTCCACTCCGATAATGCGCGCGCTTCATCTTTGAGGTCGGTGGCGCGACGCCATTCGTCGGCGCTCCCGTGACCGGCCACCAGGGATGCGGTGGAACCGAACCGTTCGTTGGGGGAGCGCGACGTGAATTTTACCCTTCGGCCGATGCAGGAGATGGATCTGGTTGCCGCTGTCGCCATCACGGTGGAGAGTTTCTCCAGCGATGGCGGTGCGCTGGGCCAGTACGCCGCGCCGCGAGTGCGCGAACGCCTGCTCAGCGGCTTGCGCGCCAGCGAGTATGCCCCTCGCTTCATCGTAGCCCTCCAGGACGATGGGACCGTGATCGGCGTGGCCGGCTGGGGCAAGCTGGAGTTTGCTTCGCGAACCTGGGGCCTGTTCTTGTCCAGTGTCAGCCGGAATCATCGCGGTCAGGGGGTGGGGACCGCGCTGGTGCGGGAGCGTCTGCGCCGTATCGAAGCGGAGAGCGGCCAGGGCCGTGTTCTGGTCTCGACGCGCCATCGCAAGCGGTTTGAGCGTCTGGGGTTTCGCTCGGTGGATTACGACGCGGAATTGTCGCTGCATTTGATGCTGAAACGCCTGGACGCCGTCTGAATGGACATGGAGCGAGTCGCCTCGCCGGAATGACGGTTGCGGACAGGCATCAATGTATAGATTGACAAGAACAATTAAAGTATGAATCGGAAAATTTTTACCGTACCGTCATCCAATTGCAATAAATGGGCAGCATAATATGGAAATTAAGTATTTATTTTTTAATGAAAAATTGCCTATTAGGAGCAAATTGTGAAAATCCCGTCCATTTCCGCCGCGATCATCGCGTTGTCCCTGGGCGTCGCTGCCGCGATGCCGGCCGCCGCGCAAGAGATGAGACTGACCGGCTCTGGAGCCAGTTTCCCGTTTCCGCTCTATTCAGCTTGGTTCAAGGATTTCAGCAAGCAGACCGCCGGCGTAACGGTCGACTATCAGGCCAAGGGTAGCGGCGCGGGCATTCAGGACTTCATCAACAACACCGTCGATTTCGCCGCCAGCGACGCGGCCATGACCGACGAGGAAATTGCCAAGGTCAAGCAGGGCGTCATCCTGCTGCCGATGACCGCCGGCGAGATCGTGTTGTCCTACAATCTGGACGGTGTCAAGGAACTCAAACTGCCTCGTGACGTGTATCCGGAAATCTTCTCCGGCAAGATCACCAAGTGGAGCGATCCCAAGATCGCCACCGCCAACCCCGGCGTCAAGCTGCCCGATCAGAACATCACGGTCGTGGCCCGTTCCGATTCCAGCGGCACCACCTTCGTCTTCACCGGCCATCTGAGCGCTGTCAGCCCGGAGTTCAAGCAAGCCGTCGGTCATGGCACGACCGCGCAGTGGCCGACCAGCTTCGTGAAAGCGCCGAAGAACGACGGCGTGACCGCTACCATCAAGCAGACTCCCGGCTCGATCGGCTACATCGAGTACACCTACGCCATCGCCACCAAGCAACCGATGGCCGTGCTGCAGAACAAGGCTGGCAAGTATGTCGCGGCGGGTGACGCGGCGGGCATGGCGGCGCTGGCCAGCGCCGAGTTCCCCTCCAAGATGCTGCCGGGCACCGATGTCCCCGATCTGCGGGTCTGGGTGTCCGATCCGGCCGGCGAGAAGGCTTACCCGATCGCCACCTTCACCTGGATGCTGTTCTACAAGGACCAGGATGACGCCAAGGCCAAGGTTCTGCGCGACTTGGTCGAATACGGTCTGACCAAGGGCCAGGCCATGGCGCCGAAGATGGGCTACATCCCGCTGCCCGAGAGCGTGGTCGCCCGGGTGAAGAAGGCGGCTGCGCTGATTCAGTAAGCCACCAAAGCGAATCGCGTCCTTTCCCCCTTTCCTCTCCTCGAGAGGGAAGGGGCGCTTTGTCACGGCTCTCAGCCAAAACCCTCTCGCTTGGTGAATCATGGCCTCGCAACCATTCGGCAACATTGATCGATCCGGCTCCGTATCCGGTCCACCCTCCGGCGGCGATTACGCCATGGATCGGGGGTTTCGCGGCATCGCCTGGGCGAGCGCTGCATTCATTCTGGTCTTGGTGGTTTACATCATCTTCGAGATCGGCGGCAAGGCGCTGCCGGCCATGTCCCAATATGGCCTTGGCTTCCTGACCTCGACCACTTGGAACGTCCAGACCGAGCAGTTCGGTATTCTTCCGCAGATCTGGGGCACGCTGTACAGCTCGTTGCTGGCCCTGATTCTCGGTGGCGTCTTCGGCATCGCCATCGCCATCTTTCTGACTCAAGACTTCCTACACAGTGGACTAGCCGCGGTTTTCCGCACCATCATCGAAATGCTGGCCGCCATTCCCTCGGTCGTGTTCGGCCTGTGGGGCATCTATGTGCTGATCCCCTTGCTGCGCCCGGTGGCCGACTGGCTGCATGGCAGTCTGGGGTTCGTGCCCTTCTTCGGCACCTCGCTCAGCGGTCCGGGACTGGCGCCCGCCGCGCTGGTGCTGGCGATCATGATTCTGCCGACGGTGGCGTCGATCTCGGTCGATTCCCTGCGCCAGATTCCCTACAAGGTCAAGGAAGCCGCCTATGGCATGGGCACCACCCGCTGGGAGGCCATCCTCAAAGTCATGTTGCCGACTGCCTCGTCGGGCATTCTGGCGGCGCTAGTGCTGGGTTTTGGCCGCGCGCTCGGTGAGACCATGGCGCTGGCCATGCTGATCGGCAACGCCAACCAAATCAGCCTGTCGCTGTTCGCCCCCGCCAATACCCTGGCCGCCTTGCTGGCGTCCAGCTTCCCCGAAGCCGGACCGGTCGAGGTGCGGGCCCTGATGTACGCCGCCCTGGCCTTGTTGGCGATCACCCTGATCGTCAATGCCGTGGGTCTGGCAGTCATGAAATTCGCCACCCGCAAATTCGAGGCCGAGCGATGAGCGTTTCTGGACCGACCGTTGAATCGAACATGCGCGATCTCATCGCCGCATCGCGACCCGCGCCCAATCTGCACCGTTCGCCTTTGGAGCTGCGGGCGCTGAAGAGCGGCATTCTGACTGCCCTGACCTGGATCGGTGCTCTGCTGGCCAGCGTGCCGCTATTCTCCGTGATCTACGAGCTGGTGGTGGCGGGCGGCTCGCGCCTGAATTGGGAAACGCTGACCGCGCTGCCGCCATCGGCGTTCGAGACCGGCGGTGGCTTCGGCAATGCGATCGTCGGGACCTTGGTCATGGTCGGCATTGCGACCCTGATCAGCGTCCCGTTGGGTATTCTGGCCGCCGTCCAGCTGGCGATCCTCGATCCCGACAGCAAGCTGACCCATACCGTCCGGTTTTTGGCCAAGGTGCTGACCGGTTTTCCCTCCATCTTGGCCGGCGTGTTCGTCTATGCCGTCATGGTGGTGACCATGAAGACCTATTCGGCTCTGGCCGGTGGTGTGGCGTTGGCGGTGCTGATGTTGCCGACCGTGGTACTGGCGGCGGAGCAGGCCATGTCGATGGTGCCGAAGAAGATGAAGGACGCCGCCTATGGCATCGGTTGCACCCGCACCCAGGTCATCCTGAAGGTGGTGCTGCCCACGGGAGCGCCCGGCATTCTGACCGGTGTGATGCTGGCGGTGGCCGGCGCGGCCGGCAACTCCGCCCCGCTGTTGTTCACCGCCCTGTTCAGCAACTACTACATGTCGAGTCTGACCGAGCCGACCGCTTCTCTGGCTATCCTGATCTTCAACTTCTCGGGCATGCCGTACGACAACCAGATCGAACTGGCGTGGGCCGCGTCCCTGGTGCTGGTCTTGATCGTACTGGTGTTCAACGTTCTTGCCCGCCTGGTCGGGCGCCAGAAATATTGATGGTTTTGCAAGGTAACCGATTATGAACGCACATTCGGAAATGAAGGTGGCCGCTGAGGTCGCCGCGCCCGCTTCCCTCGGCATCGTGATGAATTGTCAGCTCGAAAAGGTCTTCTACGGGGACTTTCTGGCGGTGCGCAACAGCGTGGTGCCGATCGAGAAGAACAAGATCACCGGATTCATCGGACCGTCTGGCTGCGGTAAGAGCACGGTGCTGCGCAGCCTCAACCGCATGAACGACCTGATCCCTATTTTCCGCTTCGAAGGCAAGGTGACCTATCACGGTCAGGACATCTACGACAAGAAGGTCGATCCGGTAGTGGTGCGCCGCTACATCGGCATGGTGTTCCAGCAGCCGAACCCGTTTGCGATGAGCATCTATGACAATGTCGCCTTCGGCCTGCGCCTGAACGGCTTCAAGGGCGACATGGACGAACGGGTGGAAAAGGCCCTGCACGGCGCGGCCATCTGGAACGAAGTCAAGGACAAGCTGAAGAACAGCGGTCTGTCCCTGTCCGGCGGTCAGCAGCAACGCCTGTGCATCGCCCGCGCCATCGCCACCGAACCGGATGTGCTGCTGATGGACGAGCCGTGCTCGGCGCTGGACCCGATCGCCACCCGACGGGTCGAGGAGCTGATGATCGAACTCAAGGAGAAATACACCATCGCGCTGGTCACTCACAACATGCAGCAGGCCATGCGGGTGGCCGACACCACGGCGTTCTTCGGGGTGGACATCTCGCAGGGTAGTCGCACCGGCTATCTGGTGGAGATGGGGCCGACCAAGAAGATCTTCGAAGAGCCCGAGCAGCAGTTGACCCGGGAATACGTCCGCGGCGAGTTTAGTTGAGGTCGGAAGGGGAGATGATGGCTAAGCGACTTCTACTGGCGGCTGTCGCCGCTTTCGGATTGGCCGGCGTGGTCGTCACCGCCTTTGGCCAGAATCCGCCGGCGTCGCCCCCCGCTCCGATGAGCGACCGGGTCACGCTGCACGGTGCCGGCGCGACCTTTCCCGCGCCGCTCTATCATAAATGGATCGACATCTACACCAAGGCCAATCCTCAGCTTGCCGTCGAGTACCTCAGTATCGGTAGCGGCGAGGGCGTCAAGCTGTTCCTGAGCGAGGCGATCGATTTCGGGGCCAGCGATTCGGCCCTGACCGATGAACAGATCGCCACGGCCAAGTCGGGGGCGATCCTGGCGCCGGTCACGGCCGGAGCCATCGTTCTGGCCTACAATCTGCCAGATCTGGGCGGAACGCTGAAGCTGAGTCGCGAGGTGTACGCCGACATCTTCCTCGGCAAGATCCGCGAATGGAACGATCCACGCATCCAGGCGCTCAATCCGGGCCTCAAACTACCGAAACAGACCATCATGTTGATTGCCCGACAGGAGAGCAGCGGCACCACCTTTGCCTTCACCAACCACCTGAGCGCGATCAGCGAAGTCTGGCGCAAAGGACCGGGCGTGGGCAAGACCGTGAACTGGCCGGGAGTGTCCAGTACGGCGCGCGGTAACGAGGGTGTCGCCGGTCGCATCAAGCAGAGCTGGGGGGCGCTCGGCTATATCGAGTATGGCTTCGCCAAGCGGTTGGGGTTGCCGATGGCGCAGCTGCAGAATCGAGCCGGTGAATATGTCGCGCCCGGTCCCGACAGCGGCCAGGCGGCGCTGGAGGCCAATGTCAATCAGATTCCCGACAATCTGCGGGTGTTCCTGCCCGATCCCGCAGGGAAGGATTCCTATCCGATCGTGACCTTTACCTGGCTGTTGCTGCACGGTCAGTACGCCGATCCGCGCAAGAGTGCGGCGCTCAAAGGCTTTGTCGATTGGGCCTTGACCGACGGCCAGGGCTTCAGTGGTGGCGAAGGCTATATTCCATTGCCTGCCGATGTGGCGACACTGGCCCGCACGGCGGTGGACCGCATTCGGTAAGCCATGGGCTTGCTGAACTTGCCAGCGGTCGAATCTTCTCTGCGTCAAGTGCAACGGGAATTCGAGGTGCTCAACCGGCAATTGAGTGGGCAGCGGGATCCCATGAGCGACGAGGTGGTTGCCAACCTGCTGGCAGGCTATGCCTTCGTCGATACCCTGGTCGAGGAGGGTATCGACGTTTTCGTCATGGGTCAGCATAAGTATCTGCTCGAGTTGAACAACATCGTCCTGTGCGGCCAGGACCAGACCCTGCGGGCGGAGTTCGCCGGCTTGATCGCAGCGACCAGGGAACGGTTCTACGACGAGCCCGGCGGCGGTATCGAGGATCTGGTGGAATGGCGGGCGCGCCATCGCGATCTGCCGGTGTGGGATCGGGCCGCCGGCTTGTACGTCTGGACGCTCAGCAAACCGCAACTGTTCATCGAAGGCAACCACCGGACCGGCGTGCTGATGGCCAGCTATGTGTTGTTGCGCGGCGGCAAGCCGCCGTTCGTGCTGTCGCCCGACAACGCCGCCGCTTATTTCGAACCGTCCACGGTCGTGCGCAATATCGGCAAACTGGGACCGGTGGCCCTATTTCGGCTGCCGGGGCTGATTCGCCGTTTTGCCCGATTCCTGCAGGATCAGGCCAATCCCGCCTACCTGCTGGCTCCGGGAACGCCAGGCGTTGCGCCGTCTCCGCGTCCTGATCCTGATTGCCACCCTCTTGCCAACCCCACCCAGGGTCACAACGATACCGTACCCTAGGGCGACGCTCCTCAAGGAACATCTATGTCCGCCAAGACTCCCGAATCCGAAACTGGCCTGAACTTGATGCGAGTCAAGCCCAAACGCAGCGAAGGCCGGCACCGGTCCGCTACGGACAAGAGCAATCAAATACTGGCACCGCGCGAAGGGTTGTTGGCCCACGCCTGGCGCGATCGCGATCTGAGTTGGCTCGATTTCAACTGGCGGGTGCTGCACGAGGCACTGGACGAGCGCACGCCCCTACTCGAGCGGCTCAAGTTCCTGGCCATCTTCACCTCGAATCTCGACGAGTTCTACATGAAGCGGGTCGGCTTGTTGCGCGGCGTGGCCCAAGTGCACAGCGAGGACGATCCGGTGTTTCGCGGTGGCAGCGCGCGCGATCGCCTGGCGCAGATCCGCGCCATCGTGATCTCGCAGCTGGCGGAGCAGGCCCGTTGTTATCGGGAATTGCTGCCTGCCCTGGCCAGCCACGGCATCGTTCTGGCCGAATGGAGCGAGTTAACCGCCGCCCAGCGGGAAGAAGCTGCGAACTATTTCGACCGCAACGCCTCGCCGGCGCTGACGCCGCTGGGCATGGACCCGGCCCATCCCTTTCCCTTCATGTCGAACCTGTCGACCAACTGGGGTTTCATTCTGCGCAATCCCGACACCGATGAATATGTCCCGGTGCGGGTGAAGATTCCGACCATGCTGCCGGCCTGGATTCCGCTCAAGGCCGACGCTGCGGCTGGCGAGCGTCGTTTCCTGCGGCTGGACGATCTGATCCGGCACAGCACCGACAAACTGTTTCCCGGCATGGAGCTGATCGACGCGACCCAGTTCCGCATTTTGCGCAATGCGGAAATCGAGCTGGACGAGGAAGAGGAGAGCCTGCGGGAAGCGGTGTCGGACGCGTTGCAGCAACGCCGCTTCCAGCCAGTAGTACGCATGGATCTCGCTCCGGACGCCAACCCGGCCTTGCGCCAAGGGTTGATGGACCGCTTCGAGCTGACCGACCACGATGTCTACGATCTGTCGGGCCTGCTCGACTATACCGGGCTGTTCCAGATCGCTGGCCTCGATGTGCCGGCCTTGCGCGATCCGCACTGGTCTCCGCTGCCGCCGCTGCGCCTGCCGACCGAGGAAGTGGACATCTATGCCGCGATCCAGGCTGGCGACTTGCTGCTGCACCATCCCTACGAAAGCTTCGACATGAGCGTCGAGGATTTCATCAGCGATGCCGCCATCGATCCGCAGACAGTGGCGATCAAGATGACCGTTTATCGAGTCGGCGACGATACTCCCTTCGTGCGCTCGCTGATTCGAGCAGCCGAGGCCGGCAAGCAGGTCGCTTGCGTGATCGAATTGAAAGCGCGTTTCGACGAGGCTCGCAATCTACTGTGGGCGCAGGAGCTGCAAAAGGTCGGTGCGCATGTCACTTATGGCGTGATGGGGCTGAAAACCCATACCAAGGTGGCGCTGGTGGTGCGCAAGGAAGGGCGCGATTTGCGTTGCTATGCCCATATCGGCACGGGCAATTATCACGTCAAGACCGCGCGGCTCTATACCGATGTCGGCCTGTTGACCAGCGATCCGGTCATTACCGCCGATGTCGTCAATCTGTTCCACTACCTGACCGGCTGTTCCCGCGCGCCGCAGTTCAAGAAACTGCTGGTGGCCCCCATCAATATGCGGCAACGATTTTTGGAAAGTATCGAACGGGAAATCGAGTATCATCGCGCCGGCCGACCGGCCCGCATCATTGCCAAGATGAATCAGGTGGAGGATCTGGAGATGGCGCGCGCCCTGTCGGCGGCATCCCAGGCTGGCGTGCCGATCGACTTGATCGTGCGCGGTTTTTGCTGTTTGGTGCCGGGTGTGCCTGGCTGGACGGAAAACGTGCGGGTGCGTTCGATCATCGGTCGTTTCCTGGAGCACTCGCGCATTTTCCATTTCGCGAATGGCCAGGACGACCCGCTGGCAGGCGAATTCTTCATCGGCTCGGCCGACTGGATGCACCGCAATCTGTCGGGTCGGGTCGAGGCGGCGACGCCGGTGGAAGACCGGGCGGCGCGGGAACGGTTGTGGGAGATTTTGGACATCTGTCTGCAAGACCAGCGGCAAGCGTGGCTGATGCAAGCCGATGGCAGTTATGTCCAGTGCCAGCCGGCGGCCGACGCCACCGGGCCGGCGGCGGTCGGCATCCATGCCTGGCTGATGGATCTGACTCGGCGGCGCGCGCCGACCAGCTGAGCGATGCCAATGGAGCGGCGGTGATCCTCTCCGGCCGTCGCTCGATCTGATAACGAACAAGATGGTGAATGTGTGCGAATTTCTTTTGATCTCGACGACACTCTGATTTGCGATCCTTCCGTGCCTGCTGAGCAGCACGTCTCGTGGTGGCGTCGCTGGCGCTATCCCGAACGGCTCCGCAGTGGCACGCGGTCGCTGATGGCTGCGCTGATGCGGCGGGGGTGCGAGATTTGGATCTATACTTCGTCGGGACGCTCCCCACGCTATTTGAAATCCTGGTTTTCCAGCTGCGGGATTTCAATCGAGGGGATCGTCAATCTGGACCGGCACGAACAGATCGTCGGTCTGCGCGGGCCATCGAAATTTCCGCCGGCCTTTGGCATCGATTTACATATCGACGACTCGAAGGGTGTGGCGATGGAAGGCAAAAGCCATCAATTCCCCGTATTGATCATCGACCCGAACGATCCGCATTGGGTCGAACGGGTGCTGGACGAGGTCGATACGCTGATCGAATCCAATGGCCGGTGGCAGGAGCGGCGCTCCTTGTTGAACCAGCCGTTCGATCTGGGGCAATTCTTTCGCGATTGCTTGGCTCGACTGTCGTCGTCGGAGCAGCGCATTCCGGCCTACGCTGTCGCCATCGCCAAGCCCGATTCCCTCTGAACGTTTTCGTCAGACCGAACTGAACAGGAATCACTGTGTACTACCACTATTATTCTTCCGCCGATTGGGAAAAGATCATGGCGTTTTCCGCCAACAGGGAAACGCCGTTCCTGGTCGTGCTGCTGGATAAGGTTCAGCAGAAATATCAGGAATTTCGCCGGTATTTTCCAGCGGCAAAGATCTATTACGCCGTCAAGGCCAATCCTGAGATCGAAGTGCTGAGCGTATTGCGCGACCAGGGTTCCTGTTTCGATATCGCGTCGATTTTCGAGTTGGATCGCATGCTCGAATTAGGGGTGTCAGCCGATCGGATGAGCTTCGGCAATACCATCAAAAAGGCCCGACACATTCGCGAATCCTATGAAAAGGGCGTTCGGCTGTTCGCCAGCGATTGCGAGGCGGATATCCGCAATATCGCCAGAGAAGCACCGGGTTCGCGGGTTTTCATTCGCCTGCTGATGGATGCGGTGAGTTCCGATTCCGATTGGCCGCTGTCGCGGAAATTCGGTTGTCAGCCGCGCATGTCTGCGGACCTGATGATATTGGCGGCCGATTTGGGCCTGGAGCCCTATGGGGTATCGTTTCACGTCGGTTCGCAACAGCGGGAAATCCCAGCCTGGGAGGCGGCGATCGCCCAGGTCCAGCGGTTGTTCGACAGCATGGCGAAAAAGAACATCCCTCTGCAAGCGATCAATATGGGCGGTGGCTTTCCCGCCGATTATCTGGTCAAGGCCAATCCGCTGTCGGTGTATGCGGAAGAGATCAGCCGCTATCTGAGCCAGTATTTCGGCCAATCAATTCCCGAGATCTATCTAGAGCCGGGGCGTGGCCTGGTCGGCGAAGCCGGCGTTTTGGTCAGTGAGGTGGTAACAATCGCCAAGAAAACGAAGACCGATCTACGGCGCTGGATCTATACCGATGTCGGTATCTTCAATGGTCTGATGGAAACGGTGGGGGAATCCATCAAGTATCCGATCTACGCCGAGAAGAGTGGCGATACCGGCGATGTCATCATCGCCGGGCCGACCTGCGACAGCATGGACATCATGTACGAACATTTCAAATACCAGTTGCCGCTGTCGCTGGAAAGCGGTGACCGGCTGTATTGGCTATCGACCGGCGCTTATACCGCTTCCTACAGCGCTGTCGAATTCAACGGGTTTCCACCACTGAAGACGTATTGCCTGTAGCCTGTAACAGCCGCTCCGCTTTGGTATCGCCTGTGACCTCAACGGGCGAAGTAAGAGCGGGCGATGGCTTCTACATGAGCCCGAACCAGAATATTGCCGGGGATATCGCCAAAGACATTGCCTTTCGGCGTGTTGCAATGCACGCCCGAGTTGGTGGCGGCATGGATGATTTCATGGGCCAGGCAATAGCCGCCGGGATCGGCATTGACGCCAATCATGCAGTAGGGCAGCCAGTTTGAATTCAATACGGTGATGCCGTAACCGGCATCCTTGAACTGACAGAAAAACACCGGCAAGCGCTGGCGTTTGTCGGCCGTGGCCTGGTCGTTGAAGATTGCGGCCCCTTGGTTTCGCAGCCAGTTGTAGTCATACGGGGTGTTTTGGGGATCGTTGACCAGCAACTGGGTCGGGTCACCAGGAATTTGAATGGTGTGACTGACTTGGCGCGTTTTGGGATAGATATCCAGGCCCAGTCCGTGTTCGGCAAAGAGTTGTTCGGCAGTCTTGAGCACTTTTTGCGAAGTGTCCTGATAGTAGTTCGAGACCCAGAACAGCGTGAGCCTGACCGTGGTTTTGCCAGGATGCACGTAATGAGGGTCCCACTGGTCACTCTTCTTCATCGGATAAATCTCTCCTTGAGATCGGGTGTCTACGTGGCTGAATGATCTTCACCAAAAAGATAAGGGAATTTCAGAATAATTCCATGATCGGGTAGCCTGGCGCGATATTTTTCCAGCTTTGCGCCCGAGCAGGATGACGAATCACGGCGCTGCATGGTCCAACACATGGCATTGGAGGACAGCTGGGTAACTTCACGGCAGGGTTGGGCACTGGGAGAAAGCGAATGAGCGAGTCCAGCATTCACGGTAGTTGTCTGTGCGGGGCGGTGACGTTCGAAGTGGATCCGCCGTTCCAGAAGATGGTGCATTGCCATTGCTCGCGCTGTCGCAAGGGTACGGGTACGGGCCACGCCACCAATCTGACGGTCGAACCCAGCCAGTTCCGCTGGCTGTCGGGGGAGGACGTCATCACCCGCTACGATCTTCCTGCAGCGGAGAGTTTCAGCAAGTGGTTTTGCAGCCATTGCGGCTGTCCGGTTCCGCGGTTGCGGCGCATTGGCTCCATGATGGTGATTCCGGCCGGTTCCTTGGATGAGCCGCTGCCGTTGGCGCCTACGGATCACATTTTCTGGGCATCCAGAGCGTCGTGGGGTTGCCCGAGCGGAGGGCTGCCCACTCACGACGAGTATCCGGCATCCTGGTGAACGAGCCGTCGGTCAGGTCTGGCGCGTCCTGTCGCCTGACTGACGCCTCTGTGTCGATGATGTCGATTCAGCTTTCCGCGCTGAAGCCGTCGTGGAAAACGACCTTGCCTTGCGGAACGCGTCCGTCGAAGGACCGCACGAAGAAGACCTGCGGCGGCACGCCTTCCAGCACCAGCTTCGAGGTGTTGGCGAATCCGAATTTCTTATAGTAATCCGGATGCCCGACCAGACAGCATCCTTGCGCCTTCATATCTTTCAGCTGTGACAAGCCTGTCTGTATCAGGGCTTTGCCGATGCCTTGCCGCTGGTATTCCGGTAATACCGAGATGGGCCCGAGGCCATACCAGTTCGGCGTGCCGTCCGAAAGAGTGACTGGGGAGAAGGCGATATGTCCCACCACCCGCCCATCGATTTCCGCAACCATCGATACCGAAAGGGCCTTGGCGGCGCGCAGCGCTGCGATGATGAATTGCTCGGTGTGATTGCTGATCTTCAGCGTTTTGAAGGCGGCGACCGTGACTGCGCTGATGGCCTCGATATCGGCGTCGATCTCGTTCCTGATGACAAGCTTTGCTTTCATTCGTTTTATTCCTCTTACGCAAGCTGACGGGGTGCGGATAAGCGGTCGGGGTGGCAAGGGCTTGGCGGGTCGATCGCAGTCCCCCAACGGATCTGCGCCTACGCTTTGCGCCCCGGTGCTGCAGTGGCTGACACCCGGAGTTCTGACAGCGTGGTTGCAATCGAGTTTGCTGCACTGTAGCATTTCGCTCAGACGGTTCCCCCAAGTGGGATGAAAAGGGAACACGGTGCGCTTGACCAGCGCAAAACCGTGGCTGCCCCCGCAACTGTAAGCGACGAGCCGACGCTCACCCTATGCCACTGGTCGGATGGAACGACCGGGAAGGCCGAGCGGAAAGCCCTGACTCGCAAGCCAGGAGACCTGCCGTCAATTGCGTCACCTACCTTTGGACGGGGTGTGTCAGGGGTGCGGTCTACCGTTTTGGTGACGCCTCGTGCGTTGCTATGCGTTAGGTCCGCTGATCGGGTGACATGCTCATGCCTGCAGATGTTCGGTCTCGGCCGCTATACCAGACCGATCGGCATTTGCCGCCTTTTGGCGCTGCCATCGTTGTCCTTGCGCTTAGCAGACGCTGTTTCCATTTGTTTCCGACAAATGTTGACGGAGTCTGTCCATGTGCTTCAGCTTTATCCTTCCCCATTCAGGAGCATTACGCTCTCGCCTGTCGTTGTCTGGTGGCATCGGTTTTTGTTTAACGGGCCTGTCTCTGGCAACGCCGCAGGCCATCGCATTCGATAGCGATGCTGCGACCGATACCCTGACCGATGTCGTTGTCACTTCGACCAAGATCGATATTCCAGCACAGTATTCGACCCAGTCGGTCACGGTCATTACCGAAGAGCAGATCAAGGAAAGAAATTTCTCCGATACCACTGCGATATTGCGCGAACTCGGCAATGTCCAATTCAAGCAGGCAGGCGGTCCGGGGCAATTCAACTATCCAAAAGCCAGGGGACTGCCCAGTGCCTACTTTCTGGTCGTGGTGGATGGGGTCAAGATCAACGAAGGCATGTCGTCCGGCGTCGGCAATTTCATCGGCCAAATCAATCCAAAGCTGATCGAACGAATCGAGATTCTGCGGGGTCCGGAGGCGGACTTGTATGGCGCCGATAGCGTCGCTGGGGTCATCTCGATCACCACCAAGGGTGCGTTGCCGGGTACTCATCCAGAATTGGGTGCCGAGTACGGCTCGTTGAACTGGAAACAGGGCTATGGTTCGTTGCGGGGCACCCAGGGTGATTTCGGCTATTCGCTCAATCTGGCCTATATCGATAGCGATGGCGTTCACGATGACGAGTTTTATCGGAATTTCTCTCCGCAGCTCAAAGTCGATTACAAGCAAGGAAACTGGTTGTCCGTAGAAGGCAGTTTGCTCTATATGGATACCAACTTCAATTATGCGGAACTGCGAGAATCTTATGCACAGGATTCGCCTGAAACGCCATGGTGGGCCTTTCAATTGCCAGATCCCAATCAGTATAACCAAAACCAGCAAACGATTGGTTCAATCAATATCAAGAATCAATTGAGCGATAATCTGCGCCAAAAGGCGCTCATCGGCTGGAGTCGAAAAAAGAATTCCAACAAGGATGCCGACGACGGTCTGTTAGGTTATGTATCGGCGCCAACAGACGATTTTACCTTGGACTATACCCATTACTATAGCAAGGGTGAATCAGTGCCAGTTTACGATACTGGCGATGGCAAGCCTTATTTCTATGAAAACGAGAATTTCCAATTCGATTACAACTTGCTATGGGATTCAAAACTGGCGACAGGCAAGAATACCGTATTGTTCGGCTATGAGTATTATGACCAGTCTGGTAAGACGTGGGGGAAATACGGCGATCTCGATGCCGATAATCACAGCAACGCCTTTTATATAAACGATGTCCTGGCATTGCTCAACGATGCCATGGTCTTGCGCGTTGGCTTGCGCAATAACCAGGATGCGCAATATGGCAGTCATACCACCGGCAAGGTTGGCGCATCCTATACCTTCAAGGACGCCGGTAGCACGGTATTCGCCAATTATGGCACGAGTTTCAAAGCACCCAGTTTTTCCCAGCTGTTCGATCCAACTTACGGCAATCCCAATGTGCAGCCTGAGGAAGGTCGTACCATCGAAGCCGGCCTGCGCCAGGCCTTCCTGGCCAAACGGCTGAATTTCGAGCTGACCTATTGGCATACTCAGCTGGACGACATCATTACCTTCATTGGTCAAGTCAATCCCGATGGCACTTATGGTGGTACCTATGTCAACCGGGATAATGGCCAAAGCCAGGGGGTGGAATTAGTCGGCAATTATTGGATCGACCAGAATTGGAGCTTGAACGGCAACTATACCTATACCGATTCCTGGAGTGAAGAAGACGGTGTGCGCTACCGAACGGTGCAAGTCGCTTACAATACCGCCAATCTGGGTGTGAATTATCAGCAGGATCGTTATTCGCTCGGTGCCAATGTCTATTACAACGGTCCCCGTTTACGTTGGAATGGCGATAAGGAAACCGATGCCTATACTACAGTCTCGGTATTTGGCCGAGCCAAAATCAATCAAGCGTTCACGGTTTATGGCCGAATCGACAATCTCTTCAATGAAGATATCGTCGAAGAAATTGGCTACGAGCAGCCAGGCATTTATGCTCTGGTGGGATTGGAATGGAAACTGTAGATTTCAATACTCGCAGCTATTCGCTTGCTGCGAGTATTGAGACGATATTTTGATGGCTCTCGTATCTTTCACGTCATGGAAGTCGGAGGTGCGACATATTGTCGCATTCCAAATATGCATACCCCTCGCTAATATCAACCGCTTTTTCATGCGGTAATTACTCAAAAATAATACAGCTCTGAGTCGTGGAGCTGCTGAGGCGAAGGGGATATGCAAAGTGAATAAGAAACGCGTAATACAATTGTTCGCCGTCGATATTTTGGCGAGTGCGGCAGGAATGGCCTGGGGGTGGGACGAAGGTCCGTCACTAGATGAGATGGTCGTCACTGCATCACGATTAACCGATCAAACACTGAATACGACAACGCTCGATACCAACGATCTAGCCTCCAAACGATATGTCACCAGCGATACGGCAAGCCTGCTGCGCGATGTGCCCGGCGTATCCCTGCAAGGTGCTGGTGGCATTTCCAGTTTACCGGTGATTCACGGTTTGGCGGATGATCGAGTTCGCACCCAGGTAGACGGTATGGATCTAATGACAGCTTGCCCGAATCACATGAATCCGGCTCTTTCCTATATTTCACCGACCCAAGTAGGAAAAATTACGGTGTATGCCGGCATTACCCCAGTTAGTGTCGGCGGTGATAGCCTTGGTGGGACGATTCAAATCGAATCCATGGCACCGGTGTTTGCCAGCTCTGGCCAAGACAATATCGTCAGTGGCCAACTGGGCGCTTTTTACCGCAGCAATGGTGAGATCTTGGGTGCTAATGCCATAGTAACGCTGGCCAGTGAAAAGCTAAATTTGACTTATAGCGGATATACCGTCGATGCCAGTAATTACAGCGCTGGTGGCAATTTCAAACAGTCGGGTCCAGCAGCGCTGGGAAGAGGTTGGCTGGATGGTGATGTGGTGGGTTCTTCTGCCTACCAGGCGACCAACCAATCGCTCGGTATTGCCTATCGTGAGGCTAACCATCTGTTTACCGCGCAAGTAGATGTGCAGAATATCCCTTATGAAGGATTTCCGAATCAGCGGATGGATATGACCGAAAATGACAATACCATCGTCAATCTTGGTTATACCGGGCAATATCAGTGGGGTCTATTGGAGGCGCGTACTTACTATCAGACGGTCGATCATGAGATGCAGTTTGGCGATGATAAACAATACTATTATGGTACTCCAGCGACTATTCCTGGCATGCCAATGAATACCAAGGCCGATACCATCGGGGCTTTGCTCAATGCCGCCATCGATCTATCAGAACGCGATATTCTCAAGATTGGCGGTGAATATCAGGGCTATCGCTTGGATGATTGGTGGCCACCATCCGGCGGCAATATGAGCCCTAATACCTTTGAAAATATCAATGATGGCAGTCGTGATCGCTATGCGATTTTTGGGGAATGGCAGACGAACATGAATCCACAGTGGATGAGTTTACTAGGAGTACGCCACGAAACCGTGATTACGGATGCTGGCGATGTTCATGGCTATGCCGAAACCAATGGCATGGGTACGATGGTCAATAATCAACTCATCGATAGCGCCACATTCAACAGTCAGAATCATCGCAAGACCTTCCAGAATTTGGATCTAGCAGCCTTGTTGCGTTTTACCCCTGATGCAACGCAAACCTATGAGATCGGACTAGCACAGAAATCACGCGCTCCTAATCTGTACGAGCTTTACACTTGGTCGACTTGGAGTATGGCGGCGGTCATGAACAACACGGTAGGCGATGGTAATGGCTATATCGGTAATCTCGATCTAGAGTCAGAGGTTGCCCATATCCTGAGCGCCACGTTCGATTGGCATACTCCGGATCGTGCTTGGCAGTTGAAAGCGACTCCATACTATAGCCATGTCACCGATTATATCGATGCGATGCGTTGCGCCTCCGGCGCATCCTGTACGGCTGCCAATGCCACTACGACCGATCAGTTTGTCGTGTTGCAATACGTCAATCAGCCAGCGCGAATTTATGGTATCGATGTGTCGGGACGCATGCCTCTGGGCAAGAACGAGTGGGGCGACTTTGGTTTGACGGGAGTGTTGAGTTATGTGAATGGTACGAACCTTGATACTGATGACGGCCTTTACAATATCATGCCTTTGAGCGCCACTGTGACAGTGACTCACCAGCTGGGCGGCTGGAATGGCAATATGCAACTGGTGATGGCACAGGAAAAAGATGATGTTTCCGAAGTTCGCAATGAGATCAACACCCCAGGGTATGGCTTGTTGAATCTGAATGGTAGCTATTCATGGCAGAAAACGCGCTTGGATTTCGGTGTCGAGAATGTATTTGACAAATTGTACTACGTGCCGAACGGTGGTGCTTATACCGGTCAAGGGAAAACCATGTCGATTAATGGTATTCCATGGGGTATCGCGGTCCCTGGTTTGGGGCGTTCATTCTATGCAGCTGTCAGCTTCAATTTTTGAACGTGGAATTTGAGAGAGATTGGGATGGAAACTGTGAGCATCTATTTCCGTCAGACGGACGCGATCAGTCTGACAACGGCTGCGATTCTTCTGATCATGTCGATCATGACCTGGTCGGTGATTCTGCTGAAATACGGCGATTACCGTCGGCAGCGACTGGCTGAACGGCGCTTTCTGGATTGGTTCTGGCCGCAACCCACCCAGAACCAGGTGCTTGCCGCCCAGCCCAACCATGCTCTGATTCGGCTGGCGCAGACCGGGTTGGATATCGCCCGCCGCTGTGCCCGATCGTCCCGTGCTGACGAGCTGGATGCCTGGGTGACGCGTGCCTTGCGACAGGCGCTCGATGCGGAAAGCGCCGCGCTGGAGTTTGGGATGACCGTGTTGGCGACGGTGGGCAGCACCGCGCCGTTCGTCGGTTTGTTCGGCACGGTCTGGAGCGTGCACCATGCGCTACTGGCGCTCGGTAACAGCGGTCAGGCGACGCTCGATCAGGTGGCGGGACCGGTGGGGGAGGCGCTGGTCATGACCGGCGCGGGGTTGGCGGTCGCGATTCCGGCAGTGGTCGCCTACAACCTGTTCGCCCGCGCCAACCGCTTGCGGCTCGTGGCGCTGGATGGTTTCGCCTACGATCTACACGCTTTCCTGCTGGCCGGAATGCCGCCGCCGCACCGCACCGACCCCACGCCAGCGGATCAAGCTGTGGGCGTGATCCAGCCTGCCCATGCGGAGCGCGGCTGATGGCGTTCGGCAGTTTTCAGCATGGTCGCCACAGCCAACCCGTGGCCGAGATCAACACCACCCCGCTGGTCGATGTGATGTTGGTGTTGCTGGTGATTTTCATGATCACCCTGCCGCTCATCACCCAGCGTCTGACCGTCGATTTGCCCAGGGCGGATGTCGCGGGTTCAGCGGCGACGGAAGGTCCGCCGCCGGTGGAATTAGGCATTGATGCGGCCGGGCAACTGTCCTGGGATGGCGTCGCCGTGAGCACGGCCGATTTCGAGTCGCGCTTGCAGACCGCCGCGCAGCAGGAGCCCAGGCCGGAGCTGCATCTGTACGCCGACCGGAATACGCCCTACCAGCGTCTGGCCGAGGTGATGGCTGCCGCGCAGCGTCATGGCCTGACCCGGATCGGGTTCGTCACCGAACCTGGGATTCCCAAAGAGCGCTAGCGATCATGCAACCTGGCCTTGGACAACGACTGGCGATGGCGGGGTTATCCGCGCTGGCGCATCTCGGGGTGGCCGGGTTGGGGTTGACTTTGATCATGGCGCTGCCTTCCACGCCGCCCAAGCCATTGCCGGTGACCGTGATACTGTTACCGGCGCGCGCGATCCAGTCGGGGGGCGCGGCTGGGTCGGTGGCGGCTACTTCAGAAGTGCCGGAGATGGCCTCGGCAACCGTTTCGTCACCTGCTACCCCAGCGGTGGCTGAGCTTGCGCCAGCGCTCCCGCTTGCGGTGCTTCCGGTTGCCCAGGTTCCGCCTGCCAAACCGGAACCGAGGCTGAAGCCCGTGTCAAAACCGAAGCCCAAGCCTAAGGTGGAATCCCCGCCTGCGCCGAAACCGAAGCCCAGGCCCAAGGTGGAATCTCAATCTGCGCCCCAACCCAAACCCACATTGACGCTCGAGAAGTCATCATCTAAGCCGGTTATGTCCAGCGTGCCGACTGTACGCGGACATGAAGCGGAAACTGCGCTGCCAGCTGCGGCTGTGTCAGGATCGATGGCTGGTGCGATGACCATGGCGACGGGCGCGGGCGGCGGTCACACCCAGGCCGGCACGGCAATCGGTTCAGGCGCGCAGGGCGCGGCCGTTTCCGGTGCTGGTCTGGGCGACAGCAAACCAGCGCCCGCCTATCGCCCCGAACCTGTTTATCCCGCTTTCGCCCGTCGTTTGGGTTACGAGGGCAGGGTAGTCCTGCACATTCAGGTGATGGCGACTGGATCGGTGGGGACTGTCCGGGTCGAACGCAGCAGCGGTTATGCCGTGCTGGACGATGCGGCTTTGGAGTCCGTCAAACGCTGGCGATTCAAGCCGGCTCAGCGCGGCGGCCAGCCAGTGGATGCGACCTTGCTGGTGCCGATCACTTTCAAGCTACAAGGTCAAGGGTGATTTCATGCCGCTCCCGTTGCCAGTCCGTTTGCTCAATGGCCAGCCCATCCTTGTTCGAACTCGACTGGCGTTCGGTTTGATCTGCCTGTTGCTTTCGATGCATGCTGCGTTGGCCGATGAGCCGGCTGCCGCGCCGCCGACCGTGAATCTGACCAGCGGTTGCGTGGAACACTACGACCCCAATGTTGACTATTTTCCGGAGAAAGCCACGTTGGCTTATGCCAAAGGCTTTGCCTTGCAATACTTCAAGCATTACAAGGTATTGACCGTTACCATGCCATGGCCCGAGGCCAAGGAAAGTTTCCGCTATATCCTGGTGCAATGTGGCACGCCGGTTCCAGAAGACACTGGCGGTGCCCAAGTAATCGAAATTCCCATTCGCTCCATCGCCATCCTGTCCACCACCCATTTGTCGCATCTGGAATTATTGGGAGCTTTGGATCGGCTGGTTGCGGTCAGCACCTATGACAATGTGTATTCTCCTGCTGCGCGTCGTCGCATCGACGCCGGTCAAGTAGCGGAAGTCGGGCGTGGTCCCAGCATCAACCTCGAAACCCTGCTCGATCTGAATCCGGACCTAGTGACCGCTGTCGGCCATGATCAACCGCAGTAC
>RXIW01000007.1 GCA_003989065.1 Candidatus Competibacteraceae bacterium | reverse complement strand
GGCGTTTCGCAGCCAGTTGAATTCCCGCTTGCACGATTTCCAGACTGTGCAATTGGAAACTGAAGTTCCCGCTGGCGACAAGACCGATCTGGATTACGAGCTGGTGGCTCGCATGGGCTATAACCAGAAGCAGAATCGAGTGGAATTGCAACTACTGTCGCCAACTTCAAATCCATGAATGGATGCGCTGAGGGATGTGGTCATTGGGGTTGCTGCGCTGCAGCCCTCAGCGCAATATCGAGATAATCGGCGTGCTGGATGACCCAGGAAGGCGATAGATGATGGTTGTCGATGTAAATGGGTTTGCCCTCGCCATCGAGGATCTGGCATTGATTATCGGGGCACAGCGCTGGCAATGGATCGATCACAATCGCACCAGCTCGTTGTGCAATCGCAATCAGTTCGTTGCGCAACGCTGCCTGCTCAGGATCGAGGGGAATGGGCTTATGCAAATCCCGCAGTTTGATCTCGGTCAAGCGTGATCCGATGAAGAAATTCCTCGGGTTGAATAGGGGGTTATTGGGGTTGTCGAGCAGGAGGTAGACTTTCTTGACGGCGGCGATTTGCTTGATCGCGCCTTCGAGCAGCGCCAGAGCACGTTGTTTTCTGGGATCGTCGGCTGCTGACAGTACTGGCTTTTCCACTGCGCTGCTCAGTATGCAATTCCAGCAACCGCCGATCACCACGGAATCGATGTTTGGGCTCAACGCCAGACGGAGTCGTTCGGGCCACGATTCCTTGCATTTGGGAAAAACTTCATCGAACACTTCCGGTATGACCGGACAGGCGTTGATGACCGCTAGATCGGTGAACTTCATGGCGAAGTCGGGATTTTTCGATAATGCCAGTAAGCGAGGAATGTATTGCCAGATGTGCGAATCGCCGATGAAAAGCACGTTTTCCCGCGCCTGGGTGTCGATGAAGTAGTAAGTGAAATCGTTGCTTTTTCCCGTTTTCAGCTGAGCCTTGAAGTCTTGACTCTCCTGCAGGTCGATCATGAACCCCAGATCGATGCCGTCGTTGCGGGCCAGTAATTTCTGCTGTTGGATGGAGAATCCAAGCAGAATGCAGAGCAGACAGGCGATCAGCAATACGATAGGCGTTGCACGCTTGGCGCTGTATCTGATTTTGCGCTCGAAGAAGCGGTAACTGAGCCATGCCACCAGAAAGCTGGCCAAGATGGCGAGAATGAAAACCGCCGGACTGATGCTTTTCTTGAAGCTGATGATATGGATGAAAGAGATGATCGGCCAATGCCACAGATAGAGCGAATAGCTGAGCAGGCCGATCCAGACCATTTTTTTTCCGCTCAGGAAACGGCGGTTCAAGCTCGCGTCAGGGCCGGCGTTGATGACCAGGAAAGTGCCGATGGTTGGCAACAGCGCCCACCAACCGGGAAATGCGCTTTGTTTGCTCAGCAGTAATGCGGCCAGGAAAATCAGAGTCAGGCCGATGGCCGATTGCCAGTTTTTTTGCAGCGACAGGAACCATAACGACTGTGGCCGATGGCGGGTGATATGGGCCAATGCGCACCCTGTCATCAACTCCCAGAACCGCGACCATGGCGCATAGAACGCGGCAATTTCGTCGCTGCCGGTTAGCCAGATCTCGATGAGAAGAGAGCCGGATAGAATCAGGGCGATGACCCATAGAATGTTCCATTTTCGACGCCAAGCCCATCCCAGCAGCAAGGGCCACACGATATAGAACTGTTCTTCGATAGCCAATGACCATAGATGCAACAGCGGTTTTTCGAACGATTGTCGATCGAAATAACCGGCTTCGCTCCACAGCACGAAATTCGAGACGAATCCAGCCCCTGCCATGATATGCGCGCCCAGTTGCCGATATTCGTCGGCCAGCAGGACATACCAGCCAAACGCAGCGCAGCTGACGATGACTAGAATGAGGACGGGGAGAATCCGCTTGATACGGCGACTATAGAATTCGATATAGCTGAAGCGGTCGTTTTCCAGGCTGACGAAGATAAGCGAGCTAATCAGATAGCCGGAAATGACGAAGAAGACATCGACGCCGATGAAACCGCCTTTGATGAAGCGCGGAAAGGCGTGGAAGATCACCACCAGGAGAACGGCAATCGCCCGCAAGCCGTCGATATCGGGGCGATAGCGATCGATGACCGGCGGCGTGGCAGGGGGCAATGGCGGCATCCGTGGGCATTTGGCGAGTTTTCGCCATTTTGCCATGCCAGCGCCCAAACCGGCAGGCGAGCCGCGAACGTGACGGCGATCGATCCACCTCGGCGCGTTGCCGGCTGGGATCGACCGGAAGCGCTGGCATGACGAAAGGGGACTCCTCTGGCGAAGAATCCCCTTCGGTCAGCACTTGGTGTGGATAGGCGCTCAGCGCAAGACCAGAACCAGCTCGTCCCGGCCGCGCAGCAGGTTGAGGAGCAGGGGCGAGTCGCCGTTGGCGGCCAGTTGCTGCAACTCCGCCGTGTTGCCGACGCGTTGGCGGTTGACGCCGATGATCACGTCACTCTTGTGCAGGCCGGCCCGGGCGGCGGGACTGCCGGATTCGACATTGGCGGCCACTACGCCCTGCACTTCGCCCGCCAGGGGCGAGTTCGGTCCGATGTCCTCGAAGGTAACGCCTGCCAGCTGCGGATGGAGCGTAGCGCCTTCCAGCTTGATCGGCTGGTATTCGCCCAGCTTGGCTTCGATGGTCAGCGGTTTGCCGTCGCGCAGCAGGTCCAGCCGCACCGTCTCGCCCACTTCCAGCAGGCCGATGATATTGCGCAGGCCGTTGCCGTCGTGAACCGGTTTGCCGTTGATGTTGAGGACCACATCGCCGGTTTTGACGCCAGCGCGGGCGGCGGCGGAGCGGGGACTGACCTGGGCGATGACCGCGCCTTGGGTGGCAGGGATGTTGAACGCCCGCGCCAGATCCGGAGTGAGATCCTGCACCGAGATGCCCAACTGGCCGCGTCGTACTGTGCCATGGGTGACGATCTGGTTCATCACCCGCGACACCATGTTGGCCGGGATGGCGAAACCGATGCCGACATTGCCGCCGCTGGGGGCGATGATGGCGGTGTTGACGCCGACCAGCTCGCCGCGCAGATTGACCAGCGCACCACCGGAATTGCCGGGGTTGATCGACGCGTCGGTCTGGATGAAGTCTTCGTAGCCCTGGATGCCCAGCCCGGCGCGGCCCAGGGCGCTGACGATACCGGAAGTGACCGTCTGGCCCAGCCCGAACGGATTGCCGATGGCCACCACGAAATCGCCGACCCGCAGAGCATCGGAATCGGCCAGTTGCAGGGCGGTGAGGTTGCTGCTCGGGATCTGGATCACCGCCACGTCGCTTTGCGAATCCGAGCCGATGACCTTGGCGTTCAACTGGCGGCCGTCGCGCAGGGTAACGGTGATGGTGTCGGCCCCTTCGACCACATGGTGGTTGGTGATGACGTAGCCGCGCTTGGCGTCGACCACCACCCCGGACCCGACGCTTTGCGCCTTGCGTTCGCGTGGCTGGTCGGGGATGTTGAAGAAGCGGCGGAAGAAAGGATCTTCCAGCAAGGGGTTGCGGCGGGTCGACACGCGGCTTTCGGTGGCGATGTTGACCACGGCCGGGGTGACGCGCTCCAGCATCGGCGCCAGCGACGGCAGGGCCTGATTGTCCATGATGGCCGGCAGACCCGCTTGGACGGGCGGCGGTGCGGCGACGGCGAGCCCCAGGGCCAGCAGGGCCGCTGGTAGCAGGAAGCCTGGAATTTTCATGAGCGGAAGAATCCTCCACCTCATCGTGAAAATGCGGTATGCGAAACCGCCGGCCACGCTCGGCCGGGCGCTAATGGCTGGGACACTCGCCAGCCGCCGGAGTTTATGACCGCCAATGCGCGCGCGGGTCGAACGGGAGTTCCAGAGCCATGCGCTGGAACAGCTCTCTGGCCGCCTCGCTGTCGGCTGGCGGGTTGACGATGCTCAGCACCGCGAACTGATCGCCGGGAGGCTGGCCGGGCAGGCCACGGCCGCGCAGGCGCAGCTTCTGGCCGCCGTGCGCATTGGGGGGAATGTTGAGCGTCACCGACCCGCCCAGAGTCGGCACTTCGACCTTGCAGCCCAGCGCCGCTTCCCACGGCGTCAGCGGCAATTCCAGGGTCAAGTCGCGACCGTGAACCTTATAGAGCGGGTGATGGCGGATGCGCAATTCCAGATACAGATCGCCGTTGGGACCGCCGCCCAGACCGGGGTTACCCTGGCCGCTCAGCCGGATCTTCTGGCCGTTGGTCACTCCAGCGGGTATCTTGACGTTCAGCGTGCGCAAGCGGTTGGCGACCTGACCGTTGGCGTCCCGCTCCGGCGATTGCAATTGCAGTGAGCGCTGGCCACCCTGATAGGCTTCCTCCAGGGTGATGTCCAGCGCCACGGTCCGATCCTGGCCAGCCGAGGCGAAGCCACCGCGGCCGCCCATGCCGCCAAAGCCGCCACGACCGCCCAGACCACCGAACAGCGATTCGAAGAAATCGCTGAAGTCGTGGCCGCCCATGCCGGGGCCAGGCCGGCCATGTGGCCCGCCGCCCCAGCCGGGAGGCGGCCGGAAATCCTGACCGGCCTTCCAGTTGTGACCCAGTTGATCATAGGCCGCGCGTTTGTCGGCGTCGCGCAGCACCTCGTAGGCTTCGGCGACTTCCTTGAAGCGCTCCTCGGCGTTGGGCTCCTGACTGACGTCCGGGTGATACTTGCGCGCCAGCCGCCGGTACGCCGTCCGGATGTCGTCCGCCGAGGCGTCGCGGGCAACGCCGAGGATTTGGTAGTAATCCTGATATTTCATGCCGACTCCACCCGATCAGAGGCTGTGGCGGCTGCACGTGCAGCGTGGTAAACCTCAGCCTTCGACCTTGATGGTCCGCGACAACGTCTGGGCCCGCTTGGGAATGGCGATTTCCAGCACGCCCTGGGCACTGCGGGCGTTGATCCGGGTCAGATCGGCCGTGTCGGGCAGACTGAAACGGCGATAGAACGCGCCGCAGGGCCGTTCGACCCGGCTGTAGCCGATGCGGCTGTCGCGGGTTTCGCCGGGGCGATCGCCACGGATGGTCAGCAGGCCGTTTTCGGCGATAATCTCGATCGCCTGGGAATCGACGCCCGGAATGTCGGCTCGCAGCACGTAGCGATCCTTTTCCTCCTTGATGTCGACGGGCGGGATCCAGTCGCAGGTGGCGGTGGTGGACTGATCGTCGTCGTCGGTAGCGGCGGCGTAGGGTTCGAACAGTCGGTTCAGTTCCTTGTGGAGATGATGGACACGGCGCCAGGGTTGGTAGCTCGGGTGCATGGCGAAGACCTCGTCTGAAATTTGGGATGGAAGCATGGTTGTTGTAATAAGGTCGGCGGGCTGGTTTTCAAGCGGATGCCCGCCATTTTTCTTCCCTCGACCGACCGGAGAGCGCTGATGGGCGAACGTGAATTCCTGCCGCTGACGATAGCGGTGCTGACTGTTTCCGATACGCGCAGTTTGAGCGGCGACGCCTCGGGCCGTACCCTGGAAGAACGCTTGACGGCGGCCGGCCATCGTCTGGCGGAGCGAGTCATTGCCCCGGACGACATCTATCGCATTCGGGCGGTGGTGTCGGCCTGGATCGCCGATCCGGCAGTCCAGGTGGTGTTGACCACCGGCGGCACCGGCATGACCGGGCGCGATAGCACCCCCGAGGCCATCCGGCCTCTGCTCGACAAGGAGATCACCGGCTTCGGCGAGCTGTTCCGCATGCTGTCCTGGGACGAGATCGGGACTTCGACCCTGCAATCGCGGGCTCTGGGCGGACTGGCCAACGCTACGTTCATCTTCTGCCTGCCCGGCTCGACCGGCGCATGCCGCACCGGTTGGGATCGCATCCTGCAAGCGCAGTTGGATGCGCGTACCCGGCCGTGCAATCTGGTCGAATTGTTGCCGCGCCTGGGAGAGCGGTGAAGGAACCGCCATCATGCAGCAACTGCAACCTCGACTCGGCATCGCCCTCGGCAGCGGCGCGGCCCGTGGCTGGGCGCATATCGGCATTCTGCGGGCGCTGGAACAGAACGGCATCGTGCCGGACATCGTGGCCGGTACCTCGATCGGCGCGCTGGTCGGGGCCGCCTACGCCAGCGATCGGTTGGATCGGCTGGAAGAGTGGGTCACCCAGATTGATTGGTGGGAAATCATCCGCTATATGGACTTGCGGCTGGGCGGGGTGGAAGGCGAACGGCTGATGCGGGCCTTTGGCGAGCGGGTCGAGGATGTTCCAATCGAAACCTTGCCCAAGCCCTTCGGCGCGGTGGCCACCGATCTGCAGACCGGGCGCGAAGTGTGGTTTCAGAAAGGTTCGCTGCTGGAGGCGGTGCGGGCCTCGATCGCGTTGCCGGGACTGTTCAGCCCGCTGCGCTATCAGGGGCGCTGGCTGGTGGACGGCGGTCTGGTCGATCCCTTGCCGGTGTCGCTGTGCCGGGCGCTCGGGGCCGATCAAGTCATTGCCATCAATCTCAACGGCGACATCGTCGGCCGCCACGTCAACAATCGGGCGCGCCCGGCCACTCCGAATCCGCTGCTGGCGCGGCTGAGCGCCGGCTGGCAGGCGGTGCTGGGTAACAATCATCAGCCGGTGCGAAACAAAGCGCCGGAGACCGACGAACCGCCCGGCCTGTTCGATGTGATGGCTGGCTCGATCAACATCATGCAGGATCGCATCACCCGCGCTCGGCTGGCGGGCGATCCGCCGGACATCGTGCTGTCGCCCCGGTTGGCGCATCTGGGATTGATGGAATTCGATCACGCCAGCGAGGCGATCGCCGCCGGCATGGATTGCGTGCGCCGCCATCTCAGCCTGTTGCAGGACGGTTTGAACCGGCCAGATCCGGCGGCGTCCTGACACTCAACCGACCCACCTTTCGCACCACGACCCCAAGAAGACGTTCATGCTCTCTTTTCGCTACATTCTGACTATCGCCTGCCCGGACCGGGTCGGCATCGTGGCCGCAGTTTCCGGCGTTCTGGCGGCTCATCGCGGCAATATCGTCGAGTCCAACCAGTTCAGCGACACCGAATCGGGCCGCTTTTTCATGCGGCTGGTGTTCGATCTGGATGAGGCCGACGAATCGGTGCTGCTGGCCGATTTCACCCCGCTGGCCCAGGCGTTCGAGATGGACTGGCGGCTGTACGATCGCCGCCGTCGGCCGCGGGTGATGATCCTGGTGTCCAAGGCCGAGCACTGCCTGAACGATCTGCTGTATCGCCATCGCACCGGGGCCTTGCCGATGGAGATCACCGCCATCGTCTCCAACCACCAGGAACTGGCCCATCTGGCGGAGTGGCACACCATTCCCTATCACCATCTGCCGGTGACGCCAGAGACCAAGCCAGAGCAGGAGCGGCAGATTCTGGAGCTGATCGAACAGACTCGCACCGAGCTGGTGGTGCTGGCGCGCTACATGCAAATTCTCTCGCCGGAGCTGTGTCGAGCGCTGGCGGGGCGGGCGATCAATATCCACCACTCCTTCCTGCCCGGTTTCAAGGGGGCCAAGCCCTATCACCAAGCCTACGATCGCGGGGTGAAGCTGATCGGGGCCACCGCCCATTTCGTGACCGCCAATCTGGACGAAGGGCCGATCATCGAACAGGAAGTGGAGCGGGTCGATCACGCCCATAGCCCGGAGCAGTTGGCGGCGGTCGGACGCGACATCGAAAACATCGTGCTGGCCCGCGCCATTCTCTATCACCTGGAGCGGCGGGTGTTCCTGAACGGTAAAAAGACCGTGGTGTTGCGCTAGGGCGGCGGCATGGCGATCGATCCTCCCTATCTGGCGGCTTTCCTGATCGGCCTGACCGGCGGCGTGCACTGTTTCGGCATGTGTGGCGGGATCGTCGGCGCGCTGACCCTGAGCTTGCCAGCGACACCGAGCCATCCACTGGCAGCGCGTTTGCCCTATCTGCTGGCCTACAACCTGGGCCGGATCGTCAGCTATGTGGTCGCCGGGGCGCTGGCCGGTGGGGTTGGGGCGTGGGCAGCGCATGGCGTATCGGTCCATCATGCCCAGCTGGGCCTGCAAATCGTGGCCGGGTTGTTCATGATTCTGCTGGGCCTGTATCTGGCCGGCTGGTGGATGGGGCTGAGCCGGGTGGAGCGGGCCGGTGGCGTGCTATGGCGACGGATCGAGCCTCTGGGCCGGCGCTTCTTCCCGGTGCGAACGCCGTTCCAGGCGCTGGGGATCGGCCTGGTCTGGGGCTGGTTGCCGTGTGGGCTGGTCTATAGCGCGCTGGTCTGGGCGGTCGGCGCGGGTGGGATGGCCCAGGGCGGTTTGCTGATGTTGAGCTTCGGCCTGGGTACCTTGCCGACCCTGTTTGCGCTGGGCACGGTGGCGGCGGCGCTGGCGGGCTGGATTCGCCGACCATTGGTGCGCCATGTGGCCGGTTCTCTGGTTATCCTGTTCGGCTTGTTCCAGATCGGACTGGCGTTGCGGATGCTGGCCTGAGTGGGAGAGAGGTCAAGATGGCGATGAAACGCGTTGCGCTGCGATGGCTGGTGTTGTGGGGAATGGTCGGACCCGCGATGGGCGCTTCACTGTGTGGGTCGGACGAGGAAGTATTCTTCGACTGCCCACTGAAAGGCTCGGCCAAACGGGTATCCCTGTGCGGCTCCCGGCCACTGACGTCAGACAGCGGCTATCTGCAATACCGCTTTGGCCGTCCGGGCGCGATCGAACTGGAGTTTCCGCGCGAACGGGCCGGTAGCCCCCGGCAGTTCCAGTTGGCGCACTATATCCGTCCGCAGGTCGATCGCAGTGAGCTGGCGTTCAGCAACGGCGGCTATCGCTACGCTCTGTACGACGACTACGACGGCGAGCAGAAACCGGCCCGGCGCGAGCGGGGAATCAGCGTGACCGGCCCTGGGGATACCGGAAAAACCGTCGATCTCGTGTGCGGAAACGTCAGCGCCAGCCGCTTGGCCGCCTTGGCCACGGTGGTGCCCTGCGATCCCGATAACGCCCTCAACATAGGGGGGTGTGAATAACCCATGGATTGGACGCCACTGCGGTATGGTGAGTAAGCGCGGGCTACGGTTGCGGAGTGGTGGGGCGTGACCGTCACCGTCGTCATCGTATTCGGTCTGGTCTATCTCGGCATGATTCTCGGCGGCTTGCCGTTCGTACAACTGGATCGGACCGGCATCGCTCTGCTGGGGGCCATCGCCCTGGTGGGGTTTGGCGTGGTGACGCCCGAGGCGGCGGTGCAGTCCTTGCATTTGCCAACGCTGATGCTGCTGTTCGCCTTCATGGTGCTGTCGGCACAGTTGCGCCTGGGCGGTTTCTATGGCTGGGTCACTCGGCGCCTGGCGGCGCTACCGCTGCCACCGGCGGGACTGCTGGGCCTGCTGATCTGCGTAGTTGCGGCCCTAGCGGCGGTGTTCAGCAACGACATCGTATGTCTGGCCATGGCCCCGGTGCTGATCGACGCCTGCCGACAGCGCGGCCTCGATCCGATCCCGTACCTGCTGGCCCTGGCCTGCGCGGCCAACATCGGTTCGGCGGCCACTCTGATCGGTAATCCTCAGAACATGTTGATCGGCGCAAGCTTGCGGCTGTCCTTCGGTGGTTATGTCCTGGAGGCGGCGGGTCCGGTGGCGCTTGGTCTGCTGGCGACCTGGGGCATCATCGCTTGGCAGACGCGGGGACGCTGGGAAGGCGTTGTGCCCGGGTCGAGCAGCGTTTCAGCGCGCCAGGACGACGACCCGCCACCCTTCGATCGTTGGCAGACCTGCAAGGGTTTGACGGTCGCGGTGGTCCTGTTGATCGTGTTTCTGTTCACGTCCTGGCCGCGCGAGGCGGCGGCGCTGGTCGGCGCGGGGATCTTGTTGACCAGTCGCCGTCTGCACTCCCATCGCATGCTGGGGTTGGTGGACTGGCCGCTGCTGGTCCTGTTCGTCGGCCTGTTCGTGGTCAACCACGCTTTCCAGCACACTGGCCTGGCCAGCGCGGCGGTGGCCGGCCTGGCAGCGGTGGGTGTGCCACTCGATCAGCCAGGACCATTGTTCGCAGCGACGGTCCTGCTCAGCAATCTGGTGTCCAACGTCCCGGCGGTGATGTTGCTGCTGCCGGTGGCGACGCATCCGCTAGCCGGGCCGATCCTGGCCTTGGCCAGCACCCTGGCCGGCAATCTGCTGTTGGTGGGCAGCATCGCCAATCTGATCGTGGCCGATGCGGCAGTACGGCGCGGCGTCCGTTTCGACTGGCGGACCCATGGGCGGGTCGGAATCCCGGTTACGCTAGCGACCCTGGCGCTTTGCGCCGGAGTCATGAGCTGGCGGTTGGCGGCTTGAGGAGGCTGTGTCCAGTGCCGTGTGTCATGAGCGGACGGTATCCCAGAATATTGACGGAATTAAGGGCCTGCAACTGGTGCAAGCCCTGGTGTATGGTGGAGGCGGGGGGAATCGAACCCCCGTCCGCAAATCCTCTGCCCTCGGCACTACATGCTTAGCCTGGTCTTTGTTTTAACCTTTCGCAACCCGACCGGCAGGGCGGCGAACGGCGGTTCCGGTTAGTTTTAGAGCCTCACCCCCGGACAGGATCGGCGCGAGCTTATGTTAGGTCGACCCCTGAAGCGCCCCGAAGGACTCCGGACCTCACAAGCAAGTTCCGGTCAGAGGCTGGCGGGCTTTAGGCCGCCAGAGCGTAGTTGTCGTCGTTGGCGACTATATTTTGCAGCCTGATTAACGAGGCGAGCTGCATCCTCGACATGCGCCTCAGGTTTTGCAATCCACGTCGAAACCAGATCGCCCCCTAAGCTAAATTATGATAACCGGGTCGCTGGAAAGTTCCAAATGCGCTACCGGTCTCGCATCAACCGTTGCTTGTCACGCTCCCAGTCGCGGTCCTTCTCGGTCGCCCGCTTGTCGTAGTCCTTCTTGCCACGGGCCAACCCGATATCCAGTTTGGCGCGATTGTGTTTCCAGTACATCGCCAGCGGAATGACGGTATAGCCCTTGCGCTCGACCGCGCCGAACAGGCGGCCGATCTCCTCCTTATGCAGCAACAGCTTGCGGGTGCGGGTCGGATCGGCTTGGACATGGGTGGAGGCCGAAGTCAGGGGCGCGATGTGGCAGCCGAACAGAAAGGCTTCGCCATCGCGCAGCAGCACGTAGCTTTCCTTGAGGTGGGCACGGCTCGCTCGCAGGCTCTTGACTTCCCAGCCCTGCAAGGCCAGGCCCGCCTCGTAGTGCTCTTCGATGAAATAGTCGTAGAACGCCTTCTTGTTGCTGGCGATCTGCGGGTTTGGGGTGGGTTTCTTGCTCATGATGTTGTTGTCTTGTAGGCGACCGGCGCGGGGAGCCGATACGCAATGCTTGAGGATAACCGCAGATTCAACCAAACTTGCGGGGCGGGAGTCCAATAACAAATCGATAACCTAGCGCCGTAGCGGAGATCAAGTCGTGGCGACTGTCAAGAAGAGCGCCCTGGTTCTGTATTCGGCGGCTGAAATGTATGCCCTGGTCAACGACATCGAAGCCTATCCACAGTTCTTGCCGTGGTGCCGTTCCACCTGCATCCTCAGCCGTGGCGAGGAAGAAGTGAGGGCGACCATCGAAATGGTCAAGGGCGGGGTGCATAAATCCTTTACCACCTGCAACCGGATGCAAAAGCACAAGATGATCGACATTCGCCTGCTGGAAGGCCCTTTTCGACGCCTCGAAGGCTACTGGCGGTTCGAACCGTTGCGGGCCGATGCGTCCAAGGTGTCCCTGGATATGGAGTTCGAGTTTTCCAACCAGTTGCTGCGAGTGGCGGTCGAACCGGTGTTCAAGCAGGTCGCCAATTCACTGGTGGACGCGTTTTGCCGACGCGCGGTGGATTTGTATGGCAAGCGCTGACCGTTTTCCCGCCGCTGCGATGTTCCAGGCAATGCCGTGACCGGCCAGCCGTCTGCCATGATCCGGGTCGAGGTGGCTTATGCCCTGCCCGACGAGCAGTGGGTCGTTCCGGTCGAAGTCCCCGAGGGCGCGACGCTGGAGCAGGCGATCCTGACGTCGCGCATCCAGGAACGGTTCCCGGAAATCGAGCTCAAAAGCGCCAAGGTCGGCGTGTTCGGCAAACTCGGCAAACTGTCTGCGGTGTTGCGCGCCGGCGACCGGGTGGAAATTTACCGGCCCTTGCTCGCCGATCCCAAGGCTGTCCGCAAGCAGCGAGCGGCGGAAGGCAAGCGGATGCGCAAGGGCGGCGGGGCGCTGGGGCCGGAAGGCGATTAGTTCTCCGCGTTTTCGACGCGGGCGAGCGTGTCGCCCTGGAAGTACAGGGTCACTTGACGGCGCTCGGCAATCTCGGTGCCCTTGCTTTTTTGATAGTAGTAATCCCAGCGGTCCTGGTGGAAAGGGTCGGTGATCAGCGGCGTGCCCATGATGCGCTGAACCTGTTGTTTGGTCATGCCAGGGCGCAAGCGGGAGACCATCGTTTGGTCGACATAGTTGCCTTGCCGGACCGGGACCGTATAGAAGCTGGGTAACATGGATTCGCAGCCGGCCGTCAAGACCGACAGCAGTACACAGGCAGCGCGTAGGGACATGTGAAGCATGGGGGGAAGAGTCCGGGTTGCTTATGAACTTTGATCACCATCATAGCGTACATCGGCAATCCGTGGGTAAGCGCAATCCCTGGAGAGTTCAGCGTGGGTTCCAAACAACTCAAGCAGGCGGGGCTGAAGGTCACGCTGCCGCGCATGAAAATCCTCGACATGCTACAGCATCAGGGGAGCAATCACCTGACTGTCGAAGCGATCTGGCAGGCGTTGGCGGTTTCCGGCGAAGAAATCGGCATGGCAACCGTGTATCGCGTGCTGACCCAGTTCGAGGCGGCCGGTCTGGTCAAACGCCATCATTTCGAGGGCGGCCAGTCGGTCTTCGAGCTCAATTACGGTGAACATCACGACCATATCCTGTGCCTCGACTGTGGTCGGATCGAAGAATTCTGCGACGAGGAGATCGAGCAGCGCCAGAAGAGCATCGCCCAGCGGCTGGGTTTCGAGCTGAGCGAGCATTGCCTGATTCTGTATGGCCACTGTCAACGACCCGACTGTCCCCATCGGCTCAAGGAAGGCGCGGCGCTCGAGCCGCTGCAGGGGGATCGCGGCCATCATTGATCCATCCGGCGGGTCAGTGGCGACGGGTGGGCACGGCGCGGCTAACGCGGCGTCGCAGCGCCGGCGATCATTTCTCGGGCATGGGCCAGGGTCGTGGCGGTCAATTCCAAGCCGCCCAGCATCCGGGCGATTTCCTGAATACGCGCCTCTTCGGCCAGCAGCGCCACCTGGGTGTGGGTGGTTTCGCCGTCGGTCTGCTTTTCCACCTTGAACTGCTGGTGGGCTTGGGCCGCGACCTGCGGTAGGTGGGTGACGCATAACACCTGGCGCTGGCAGCCCAGAGTCCGCAATTGCCGGCCGACCACTTCGGCCACCCCACCGCCGATACCGGTGTCCACCTCGTCGAAGATCAGGGTCGGAATGCGGACGGCGTGGGCGGTGATGACCTGGATCGCCAGGCTGATGCGCGATAATTCGCCGCCCGAGGCGACCTTGGCCAGCGGACGCAGCGGCTGGCCGGGGTTGGCGCTGACCTGAAATTCCACCGCTTCCAGCCCGCCGGCCGTTGGTTGGTCCAGCCGTTCCAGAACGATGGCGAAGCGCCCACCCGGCATGCCCAGCTCGGCCAGCGCCGCCGAAACCCGTTCTCCCAGCTCCTGCGCCGCTCCGGCCCGACTCGCGCTCAATGGCTCGGCCCGTTGCTGATAAGCCTGCAGCGCCTCCTGGGTGGCTTGTTGTAGCTGTTCCAGCCGGGTCTCGCTGTGTTGGAGCGCATCCAGCTCGGCTTCGAACCGCGTCCGCAGCGCCGGCAGCTCCTCGGCGCTCAGCCGGTGTTTGCGGGCCAGCTGATGGGCGGCGGCCAGTCGCTGGTCGATGCCAGCCAGATGTTCGGGATCGAGATCGAGATCCTGGGTATAACTGCGCAACGCGGCTCCGGCTTCCTGCACTTGGATCAAGGCCGCGTTCAGCAATTCTCCCAACGGGTTCAGGCGCTGGTCGAGCCGGCCCAGACTGTCCAGCTCCCGCAGGCTTTGGTGAAGGCGATCGACGATGGCGGTTTCATCGTTTTCGGTCAGCCAGCCCAGCAGGCGCTGGCCGGTTTCCAGCAACTGGCTGGCGTTGGCCAGACGGCGCTGTTCGGCTTCCAATTCCGCCACCTCGCCCTCGGCCAGGTTGAGTGCCGCCAATTCGCGCAGGTGGTAGCGCAGGATGTCGAGTCGGGCGTCGCGTTCGCTGTCGGCTTGGTGCAGCTTGCCCAGTTCCTGGCCCAGTCGATGCCAATGGCGGAAATGCTCGACCACTTCCTGCGCCAACGCCTGATGGCCGGCGTAGTCGTCCAGCAGCTGGCGCTGGGCGTCGCGCCGCAGCAGGGATTGATGTTCGTGCTGGCCGTGGATGTCCACCAGGCGCTCGCCCAGCTCCCGCAATGCCTGGGTCGGTTGCGGCACGCCGTTGATGTAGCTGCGGGATCGGCCCGCGCTGGCGACGACCCGTCGCAGATGGCATTCCCGGTCGCTGTCGAGATCGCGTTCGGTTAGCCAGTTGCGCGCTGCCGGCAGGGTATCCAGATCGAAGGTTGCACTGATATCGGTCCGCTCGGCGCCATGGCGGATGGCGCCGTTGCCGGCGCGGTCGCCCAGCAGCAGACCGATGGCGTCGACCAGGATGGATTTACCGGCGCCGGTTTCGCCAGTGACAGCGGTCATCCCTGCCGCCAGTTCCAGATCCAGTTCCTCGATGATGGCGAAGTCGCGGATGCGCAGATGGGTCAGCATGGCGAACGGTTCAGGTGAACGGCGAGACTTCCGGCCCGAGCCCCCAGCGCAGCTTGGCCCGCAACAGCTTGAAGTAGTCGTGGCTGATTGGGTGGATCAGCCGCATCTTACGGTCTTTCTTGCGGATCACCACCCGGTCGCCGGCTGCGATGGCCAGGCTGACCTGGCCGTCGCAGGTGACTAGGGTGTCGGTCGTCTTGGCCGCGTTCAGTACCACTTCGATCATGCTGTCGGCCTTGACCACGATCGGCCGGTTGGTCAGGGTATGCGGGCAGATCGGCACCAGTACCACCGCTTCCAGTCCCGGATAGATGATCGGCCCGCCGCCGGCCAAGGCGTAGGCGGTCGAGCCGGTGGGGGTGGAGATGATCAGGCCATCGGCGCGGTAGGCGTTGAGGAAGCGGCCGTCCACGAAGGCGTCGACTTCGATCATCCGCGCGACTTCGCGCTTGTGCACCACCACGTCGTTGAGGGCGTCGGCCTCGCCGGTCACATGGCCTTCATGCACGATCTGGGCGTTGAGCAGCGAGCGGCGCGCCTCGCGGAACTGGCCAGCCAGGACTTCGTCCAGACTGTGCGGAATCTCACTGGGCGAAACGTCGGCCAGGAAGCCCAGCCGGCCCAGGTTGACCCCCAGGATCGGTACTTCGTAGTCGACCAGCGAGCGGGCGGCGTTGAGCATGGTGCCGTCGCCGCCCATCACGATCACCAGATCGCACTGCTGGCCGATCGCGGCGCGACTGGCAATCTCCAGGCTGTTGTTCGGAACCAGATGCGCCGAGCTTTCGTCGATCAGGACGCGTAACTGACGCTGGCGCAGATAATCGGCGATCTGGCCGAGCGTGTCGGAGAAATTGGGATCGCCGAATTTACCGATCAAGCCGATGGTATGAAAAACCATGGTGGACATCGTTCCGAACCGGGTGAGAGTAGATGCAAACACGTTATCATTTTAGGTGAAACCTCGCCAAGTGCCGGACGGCTTGACACCTTTTGGGTGAATTGCTAGGGTTGTCTGGCACTCTATGCCAGGGAGTGCTAACCGCAGACCACCATCGGCCTATCCAGCATGGAATCGACCCCTACTAGCCATCCGCCTCTCAACGAGCGGACCCAGCATCTTCTTCGGGTGCTGGTCGAACGTTACATTCGCGACGGCCAGCCGGTCGGTTCGCGCACCTTGGCGCGCGACGCCGGTCTGGATCTGAGTCCGGCCACCGTGCGCAACGTGATGGCGGACCTGGAGGATCTGGGCTATCTGCGCTCCCCGCACACCTCGGCTGGGCGAATGCCCACGGCGCGTGGTTACCGCCTGTTCATCGATGCCTTGCTGAATCTGCGACCGCTGGACGACCGGGAGGTCGAAGTATTGCGCCGACGCATCGATCAGCCGGCCCAGAGCAGCGTCGATCTGGCCCGTTCCGTTTCCGACCTGTTGTCCGGCGTCACCCATCTGGTGGGGGTGGTGATGCTGCCACGCCGCAATGCGGTGACCCTGCGTCATGTGGAATTTCTGCCGCTGTCGGAAAATCGGGTGCTGGTGATCCTGGTGCTGAACGCTCAGGAGGTGCAGAACCGCATCATTCAGGTCCGTCGGCCCTACAGCGCGATGGAATTGCAGCAGGCCGCCAACTATCTGAATGCCGAATTCGCCGGCAAGGACATCCAGCAGGTGCGCGAGACCCTGTTGAAGGATCTGCGCGACGCCCGCGACAGCCTCGATCACCTGATGGAGACGGTGGTGGAGATGGCCGAGCAGACCTTCGAAGCCCAGCCGGACGGCGATGACTGCGTAGTCGCCGGCCAGACCCACCTGATGCAGTACGCCGATCTGTCCGATCTCGACAAGCTGCGCCAGCTGTTCGATGTGTTCCACCAGAAGCGCGACTTGTTGCATCTGTTCGATCAATGCGTGCACGCCCATGGTGTACAGATCTTCATCGGCGAGGAATCCGGCTTCGATGTGCTGGAGGGGTGCAGCGTGGTGACCGCGCCCTATTCGGTGGAGGGGCAGGTGCTGGGTGTGCTGGGCGTCATCGGGCCCACCCGCATGGCTTACGACCGGGTGATTCCGGTGGTGGATGTCACCGCCCGCCTGCTGGCAGCGGCGCTGAACGCCAAGTCGCATTGAGGCGTGATCGCCGCGTGGGCCACGTGCCCTTGAATTCCCGCCGTTCATCCCCACTTCTCCGACGACAGGGGCGATGTCGATCGCCCGACCGAATGTTTGAGTGACGGAGAACCTGAGGAATGACTTCGACCGACCCTACCGTGAAGCCTCGCGTCTGGCCCGAAAACGCCGGGGCAGAGGCCGCAGCGACCCCAGCCGACGGCGCAGCCCGAACCACGATCGCCAGCGAGGACGAGGCTGAAATACAGATCAGCCGGGAAGATCTCGATACGCTGCAACGCGACCTGGACCAGGCGCTGGCCAAAGCCGACGAACACTGGAAACTGTATCTGGGCGCCCATGCCGAGATGGAGAACCTGCGCAAGCGCACCGAGCGCGAGGTGCAGAACGCCCATAAATTCGCCCTGGAGCGTTTTTTCAGTGAGTTGCTGCCGGTGCGCGACAGCCTGGAAATGGGGCTGACGGCGGCCAGTGGCGATATCGACGTGCCCAAATTGCGCGAAGGGGTCGAATTGACCTTGAAGCAGCTGGTGGCGGCGATGGAGAAATTCGGCGCGCGCGAGGTGAATCCGCTGGGTGTGCGTTTCGATCCCAACCTGCATGAGGCCATGGCCATGGTGCCGACCGGCGAGGCCGAGCCCAATACCGTGATCCAAGTGGTCCAGAAGGGCTATGTGCTCAACGAACGATTGATCCGACCTGCCAAGGTGATCATCGCCCAGGCCGTTCCCAAACCCGCCGGCTGACGCGGATGGCCGGGACGCCTTGAAAAAAGACCGGATCGTCCCTATTTCAGCGGTTAGAGCACAAGATCCAGCACCCCAAATTGACGAATGTTTAGAGAGCGTGGCCAATGAGTAGCAGCAGCATTATCGGTATCGACCTGGGCACTACCAATTCCTGTGTCGCGATCATGGAAGGCGGCAAGCCCCGGGTGATCGAAAATAGCGAAGGCGATCGGACGACCCCGTCCATCGTCGCCTTCATGGAAGACGGCGAAGTGACCGTCGGTCAGCCGGCCAAGCGGCAGGCGGTGACCAATCCGCAGAACACTCTGTTCGCGGTCAAGCGCCTGATCGGTCGCCGTTTTGGCGAACCGGAAGTGCAGAAGGACATCGATCTGGTGCCCTACAAGATCGTCCAGAACGACAATGGCGATGCCTGGGTCGAGGCGCATGGCAAGAAGATGGCGCCGCCGGAGATTTCGGCGCGGGTGCTGATGAAGATGAAGAAGACCGCCGAGGACTATCTCGGCCACCCGATCACCGAAGCGGTGATCACAGTGCCAGCCTACTTCAACGACAGCCAACGCCAGGCCACCAAGGACGCCGGGCGCATCGCTGGTCTGGAGGTCAAGCGCATCATCAACGAGCCGACAGCGGCGGCGCTGGCCTTCGGCATGGACAAATCCAGCTCCAAGGATCGCAAGATCGCGGTCTACGACCTGGGCGGTGGCACTTTCGACATCTCGATCATCGAGATCGCCGAAGTGGACGGCGAGAAGCAGTTCGAGGTGCTCTCGACCAATGGCGACACCTTCCTGGGCGGCGAGGACTTCGACAAGCGGATCATCGACTACCTGATCGAGCAGTTCCAGAAGGAAACTGGCATCAATCTGATCAGCGATCCTCTGGCCTTGCAGCGCCTGAAGGAAGCCGCCGAGAAAGCCAAGATCGAGCTGTCCTCCAGCCAGCAGACCGAGATCAATCTACCGTATATCACGGCGGACAAGAGCGGACCCAAGCATCTGAACCTGAAGCTGACCCGTGCCAAGCTGGAGTCGCTGGTCGAGGAACTGATCGATCGGACCATCGCGCCGTGCCGGACCGCGTTGAAGGACGCCGGCCTGGGCGTCGGCCAGATCGACGACGTGCTCTTGGTGGGCGGCCAGACCCGGATGCCCAAGGTCCAGGAGAAGGTGCGCGAATTCTTCGGCAAGGAGCCGCGCAAGGACGTCAATCCGGATGAGGCGGTCGCGGTCGGCGCGGCGATCCAGGGCGGCGTACTGGGCGGTCAGGTCAAGGATGTGTTGTTGCTCGACGTGACGCCGCTGAGTCTGGGCATCGAGACCCTGGGCGGGGTGATGACCAAGCTGATCGACAAGAACACCACGATCCCGACCAAGCAGACCCAGACTTTCTCGACCGCCGACGATAGCCAGACTGCGGTGACCGTGCATGTGTTGCAGGGCGAGCGCGAGATGGCCTCGGCCAACAAGTCGCTGGGCAAGTTCGACCTGCAGGACATTCCGCCGGCCCCGCGCGGCGTGCCGCAGATCGAGGTGACCTTCGACATCGACGCCAACGGCATCCTGCATGTCTCGGCCAAGGACAAGGCGACCGGCAAGGAAAACCGGATCGTGATCAAGGCGTCCTCCGGTCTGTCCGAGGACGAGATCAAGCGCATGGTCGGCGATGCCGAGGCCCATGCCGAGGAAGACAAGAAGTTCCATGAGCTGGTCAACGCCCGTAATCAGGCCGAGAACCTGATTCACGCCACCGAGAAGACCCTGCGCGATTTGGGCGATAAGGTGGAAGGTGGCGAGCGGGCAGCGATCGAATCGGCGATCAGCGACCTGCGGACCACGACCAAGGCCGACAACAAGAGCGCGATCGAGGCCAAGACCCGGACCTTGGCCGAACTGTCCGGCAAGCTGGCCGAGCGGGTGTATGCCCAGTCCGGCGGCGCTGGGCCGGAAGACGGCCCCGGCGGTCCGCAAGGTCCGGGCGGCGCGCACAAGCCGGCGGATGACGGCGTGGTCGACGCCGAATTCGAGGAAGTGAAGAAGTAATCGCGCCGGCTGCGATACACTGTGAATCCGGGAACGACAAGCGCGTTCCCGGATTTTTGGTTTTGGTGCCCACAACTCGGCGAGTGCCCGCAACGCAAGATCATGTCCAAGCGCGATTATTACGAAGTCCTCAATCTCTCCCGCAATGCCAGCGAGGCTGAAATCAAGCAGTCGTACCGCCGGCTGGCGATGAAATTCCATCCCGATCGTAATCCTGGCGATCAGGTGGCCGAGGAGAAGTTCAAGGAGGCCAAGGAAGCCTACGAGGTGCTGAACGATTCACGCAAGCGGGCGGCCTACGACCAGTTTGGCCATGCGGCGGTCGATGGTTCGGCGGGCGGTAGCGGTTTTGGCGGTGCGGCTGATCTCGGCGATATCTTCGGCGGGGTGTTTCGCGACATTTTCGGCGGTGGCATGCGCGGCGGCGCGCAGAGCTATCGCGGCGCCGACCTGCAATACACCCTGGATTTGACGCTGGAAGAAGCGGTGTTCGGCATCACCACCAAGATTCGGGTGCCGACTCTGGTGAGCTGCGCCACCTGCGCTGGCAGCGGTGCCAAACCCGGCACCAAGCCCACCACCTGTCCCACCTGTCGGGGCATGGGCCAGGTGCGGATGCAACAAGGCTTTTTCTCGATCCAGCAAGCCTGTCCGCGTTGTCAGGGCCGCGGCTCCGTCATTCCCGAACCTTGCGAGACCTGCCAGGGCAGCGGTCGGGTCGAGGAGCAGAAAACCCTGTCGGTCAAGGTGCCGGCCGGGGTGGATAATGGCGATCGCATCCGCTTGGCGGGGGAGGGCGAAGCCGGCGAACATGGCGGACCGCCGGGCGATTTGTACGTGCAGATTCGGGTCAAGCCGCATCCGATTTTTACCCGCGAGGACAGCAATCTCTATTGCGAGGTGCCGATCGGCTTCGCGACGGCGGCGTTGGGCGGCGATCTGGAAGTGCCGACCCTGGATGGACGCCTGACTTTGAAGATTCCGCCGGAAACCCAGACCAACAAGGTGTTCCGTCTGCGTGGGAAAGGTGTCAAACCGGTGCGTGGTGGTGCGACGGGCGACTTGCTCTGTCGGGTGGTGGTCGAGACACCGGTCAATCTGACTCGTGAGCAGAAAGAGTTATTGCAGAAACTCGCTGACTCCATGGAGCCCGGCGGAATACGCCACACGCCTCAGCAAGGCAGTTGGCTCGATGGAGTCAAGAAGTTCTTCGAGGATATGAAATTTTAAAATCCGCCTCTGGCCGCGAGTCGATTGCGACCGGAGGGCTCTTCCACGACAGAGGTTTGCAATAACATCTGGGCCTGTTCCTTTTGCTCGAGGCTTAGCTGCGAGCCGATGGCCTTCAGCGCATTGCGAGCCTCCTGATCGCCTAATACCGAGGATCGGGAGAACCAGACGTAGGCCATGACCAGATCCTGTGGGATTTCCTCTTGGCCCTCGGCGTAAATCATGCCCAGATTGAAGTGGGCTAGGGCGTAGCCTTGATCCGCAGCCTTGTGATACCAATTCAGCGCTTCGCCGATATCCTGATCGACCCCCGATCCCTCAGCGTACATCGCGCCCAGGTTAAGTTGGGCTGGCGCATAGCCTTGTTCGGCCGCCTTGCCATACCAGGACAAAGCGGTTTCCAGGTTGCGTAGTGCACCGCCGCCTTGCTCATGCAAGACGCCGAGGTTGAACTGGGCCGAAGCGGAATTCTGTTCGGCCGCTTTGTGGTACCAGCGCAGCGCCTCTTGAAAATTGCGAGCTGTGCCAAGACCTTCGGCGTACATCGCTCCAAGATTGATCTGGGCCGATGCATGTCCCTGTTCGGCGGCTTTGCGGTACCATTTCAATGCCGCTGGGTAGTCGCCTTGCTCGTAACTGTTTTCCCCTTTCAGAAAATCTTCCTGGCATTTCACTTGGCGGCGACTGATGGGCTCCGCATTGGTGTTGCTAGAACTGGGTTTTGGCTTATGTTTGGAATGGGTCCGAGTGTTTTGGTTGGCCAAATCCCCGAGTCGTAACTTGCGGTGGCGGTAGCTCCATCGAGTTTGATGGATGACGATTCCAATAATGATCAGAATCAGTCCGCAGATTTGTCCGAGAGTGGACTCGATACTAATGAGCGCGATCAATCCAATGCCCATGTAGGTATAGGGTAATAGCTCGTAAATCGGTTTAGGAATCATCGGTCATCACCTGATGGATAGGTCGATGGGGTCATTTTGCGCGATGACCCGAAAAGACCGTCAATATGAAAAACGATTTTCCCCTTATCTTATCGGATCGTTTATTCGATCGGTTAGGTTGAGTGTGAACACGCTATACGGAAAATTTTTTTCATAAATGTCATGCGTGCAAAGCACGAATGTCGTTAGATCGGATGACATTTGGCCTTGGTCGCCAGCGATGCGGAATATCTTGATTGTCGTCGGCTGGATTTTTTCGACCGGGTGACAGGTCGGTGGGGCTGGGCGATAGGTTGCGGCGGCGGAGCGATCTTCCCTCGGTGTTCAGGGCTGGTGGAGGTTGGGCGTGCGGCGTCAGGCTGCGATCAACCGCGCTTGACATGACCGTCTGGCTTCGTGGCGATCCGGGGAACGCTCGTTCGCCCACCGCACGCAGCGGCTGGAATGGTTTCGCTTCCGGTCGTGGCGACGCTCGTCCGAAAAGTTCCCCAACAAGCCATTCCGACCTCGAATATTAGCTAATGCTGATTGAGAAAACCCGAAATGTATTAGTACAATAAACTGTCGTGCGAACCCACTCTACGATTCCAATTCCGACCCCAACCGTCGGGAAACAACCGGAACATTCCTCACTCATGGCTTGCTAAGGAGACTTGGATATGGCCCAAAGCCCTGCGTTGCCAGCCGAGCAATATAATTACGATATCGTCCGCAAATTCACTATCATGGCGATAGTGTGGGCGGTGCTCGGTATGTCCGTCGGCGTCTACATCGCCAGTGAATTGGCCTGGCCCTTCCTCAATTTCGACATCCCGCAGATCACCTTCGGCCGGCTGCGTCCGGTTCACACCACGCTGGTGATCTTCGGTTTCGGCGGCAGCGCCCTGTTCGCTACGGCCTACTATGTGGTGCAGCGCACCTGTCAGGCGCGGCTGGCTTTCCCCTGGCTGGCCGAGTTCACCTTCTGGGGCTGGACCGGCGGCGTCGCCCTAGGCGTGATCACCTACATGATGGGTATCACCCAAGGCCGGGAATACGCCGAATTTGAATGGCCGCTGGACCTCGCCATCGCCGTGGTCTGGGTGTCCTATATCGTGATCTACGTCGAGACCATCCGCCGTCGCAGCCAGCCGCACATCTATGTCGCCAACTGGTTCTACCTGGCGTTCCTGTTGGCTGTCGCCCTGCTACATATCTTCAACAATCTAGCGGTGCCGGTCAGCCTGACCAAGTCCTACAGCCTGTTCTCCGGCGTGCAGGACGCCATGACGCAATGGTGGTACGGGCATAATGCGGTCGGGTTCTTCCTGACGGCTGCCTTCCTCGGCATGATGTACTACTTCGTGCCCAAGCAGGCCGGCCGGCCGGTCTATTCCTACCGACTGTCGATCATCCACTTCTGGGCGCTGATCTTCCTGTACATGTGGGCCGGTGGTCACCATCTGCACTGGACCGCACTGCCCGACTGGGTGTCTACCCTGGCGGCCACCTTCTCCATCCTGCTGCTGATGCCGTCCTGGGGCGGTATGATCAACGGCATCATGACGCTGTCCGGGGCCTGGGACAAACTGCGTTCCGACCCGATCATGCTGTTCCTGATCACCTCGCTGTCGTTCTATGGCATGTCGACCTTCGAAGGTCCGTTGATGTCGCTGAAGAGCGTCAATGCGCTGTCGCACTACACCGACTGGACCATCGGTCACGTGCATTCGGGGGCGCTGGGCTGGGTCGCACTGGTCACGTTCGGTTCCTTCTACCACCTGATCCCGCGTCTGTGGGACACCAAGATGTATAGCCAGACCCTGATCTACGTGCATTTCTGGCTGGCGACCATCGGCATCGTGCTGTACATCAGCTCCATGTGGGTCGCTGGCATCGGCCAGGGCCTGATGCTGCGCAGCTTCGACGACTATGGCAATCTGGCCTACACCTTCATCGAGACGGTCGAGTTCATGCATACGCCTTATGCCTGGCGTGCGCTGGGCGGCGCCTTCTTCGTGTCGGGGGCGCTGGTCATGGTCTACAACGTCGTGATGACCCTGTGGGCAGCCCGTCGTGAACAGGCAGGCGAAGCCAAGCTGGTTGCCAAACAGCTGGCGAAAGCTTGAGAGCCGCTTTTCGGTTCGGAGAATAACAAAGATGAAACACGAACAGATCGAAACGAACTCCGCTCTCATGCTGGTGCTGATTCTGGCGGTGATCAGCATCGGTGGTCTGGTGGAAGTCGTCCCATTGTTTTACATCAACGAGACGGTCGAGAAAGTTGACGGGGTGCGGCCCTATACTCCTCTGGAACTGCGCGGCCGCGACGTCTACATCCGCGAAGGCTGCTATTTGTGCCATTCCCAGATGATTCGTCCGTTCCGCGACGAGTGGCTGCGTTATGGCCACTATTCGCTGGCGGCCGAGTCCCAGTATGACCATCCCTTCCAATGGGGGTCCAAGCGCACCGGTCCCGATCTGGCGCGGGTGGGCGGTAAATATTCCAACCAGTGGCATGTGCAGCATTTGACTGCGCCCCGCTCGGTGGTGCCGCAATCCATCATGCCGAACTATCCGTGGCTGATTCAGACCGACCTGGATTATTCGGATGTGGCCGATCGGATGCGGGCCTTGCGGATGACCGGCGTGCCCTATTCCCTGACGCAGGCGGAATACGACGCCAACGTCAAGAAGTTCGGGCAGACGGTGGCCGATCAACTTGACATCAGCCAGGCGCAGGACAATCTGCTCAAACAGGCACGCGACAAGGATTTCGACGGTATTTCCAGCCGAGTCACGGAAATGGATGCTCTGGTCGCTTACCTGCAGGTGCTGGGCACCATGGTGGACTTCTCCAAGTACAACGAAGACGAGTTCGTCAAGTTCCGCTAATCCCCGAGCCGAGTCCCCTGCCTGCCAGGAGGGGACTGGCGTGGAGCTGCCCGATGTTCGACTGGCTGTCATGGTTCACCAGCATGGAAAATTCCAAGCCTCTGGCGCTGGTGTTGTTCTTCGGCGCCTTCTGCGGTGTCCTGATCTATGTGTTCGCCGACAAGCGGCGCGCGCAGCGGCTGGAGTCCTACAAGTACATCCCGCTCGACGACGAGGAGCCCCAGCGGCCCGGACCTCATGATTACGCCCACGACAACTCGCGGGCGCGGATTGAAACCCAGTCCCGCAAGGTGATGGACAATGAGTGACAATACACAGAATACACAACAAAAACCCGGTGCGGTGCAAACCACCGGCCATGCCTGGGATGGCGATCTGCAGGAGTACAACAATCCACTGCCGCGCTGGTGGCTGTGGTGTTTCTACGGGACCGCCGTTTTTGCGATCCTCTACTGGTTCATGTATCCCTCCTGGCCGGTTGGCGATACTTGGCTCAAGGGTCTTAAGGTGGTGGATTACGTCACCGTCGACAAAGCGACCGGCAAGGAGCAGCAGAAGGAGTTTCGCTGGAACACCCGCTCTCAATTGTTGGAGGACATGGGCGAGGCGGCCGACAACAAGCAGCGTAAGGACATGCTGATCAAGGTCCAGGCGGCCAGCTTCGACCAGATCGTCAAGGATCCGAAGATGATGGAGTTCGTCCGCTCGGTCGGTAAGGGCCTGTTCGGCGACAACTGTGCAGCTTGCCATGGCCGCGGCGGCCAGGGCGTGGTTGGCATGTACCCCAACCTGACGGACGACGCCTGGCTGTGGGGCGGCCATATGGACAAGATTCAGGAAACCATCTCCCAGGGTCGGCGCGGGTTCATGCCGGCGTTCGGTGCGGTGCTTAAGCCGGATCAGTTGAGCGATGTAACCGACTATGTGCTGACCCTGTCGGGCGAGGCCAAGCCGAGCGAGGCGTCCGATCGCGGCAAGGAGATCTTCCAGGGCCAGATCGGCGGTTGCTACTACTGCCACGGCGCCGACGCCAAGGGCCTCCCGTCGCAGGGCTCGGCCAATCTGACTGACAAGATCTGGGAAATCGTCAACATCCCAGCGATGAAGACTCCGCAGGAGAAGAAGAAAGCCATCGAGGAATTCGTCGCCAAGGGTGTGAACAATACCCGGATCATGCCGACCTGGAAGGGCCGCTTGAAGGATGACGACATCAAGCTGCTGGCAGTCTACGTTCACCAACTGGGCGGCGCGAAGTAATCGGGGATCGCAACCAGTTGTCGTTCGGCATCTAACCAGACTCACCCCCCGATAGGGGGGTGAGACGTTTGTAACCGTCGCTGGGATTCAGCGCCGATATCCCGATCAACATTCCAATCACCGGTGCGCCACACTCTTGATGGATCGCAATGACACCGGAATCCTGAAGCGGCCAACATGAACGCTTGTGTCGTTTCAACCGCCAATCGGGTAGGACCATGTCCGAAGAAACCGTACTTTATCAAAAACGTATCCAGATCTATCCGCGTTCCGTCAAAGGCCGTTTTCGCAATCTCAAGACCGGCATTCTGGTTTTGGCGTATGCCGTCTATTTTTTCCTGCCCTGGTTGCGCTGGGAACGGCCGAACGCGCCCAGCCAGGCGGTGCTCTACGATCTGCCGGGACGACATTTCTATATCTTCGGTTTGACGGTCCAAGTCCAGGATATCTTCTGGCTGGCCGGAGTCTTGATCATCTTCGCTATCCTGCTATTTTTCGTGACCGGACTCGCGGGCCGGGTCTGGTGCGGCTATTTCTGCTTCCAAACCCTGTGGACCGACCTTTATATGATGATCGAGCATTGGGTTCAGGGTGAGCGGCCAGCCCGGATGCGGCTGGACAAAGGACCCTGGAACCGCGAGAAGCTGATCAAGCGAGGAGGCACCTACGCCCTCTGGCTGCTGGTGGCGTTATGGACCGGTTTTACCTTCACCGCCTACTGGATCGACGCGCCAACCCTGCTGGTCGATATGCTGCTCGGCCGGGCGCCGTATGCCGCCTATTTCACGACGCTGTTTCTGACCGCCACCACCTTCGTCATGGCCGGGCTGGCCCGCGAACAGGTTTGCACCTACATGTGCCCCTATGCCCGGTTCCAGAGCGCCATGTTCGATCACGACACCTTGATCATCTCCTATGATCAGAAGCGCGGCGAGGGTACAAACGGTCGTGCCAAGCTGGGCAAGGGTCTGAAGACCCACGAGGAGCGGCAGGCGCAAGGCGCTGGCGACTGCGTCGATTGCGGCTATTGCGTGCAGGTGTGTCCAGTCGGCATCGACATTCGCAACGGTTTGCAATATCAGTGTATTTCCTGCGCGCTGTGCATCGACGCCTGCGACACCATCATGGACAACCTGAAATGGCCGCGGGGTCTGGTCAGCTATACCTCCGAAAAAGCGCTGCAGGGCCAAAAGAGCACCTTGCTGAAGCCCAAGACCATCGGTTACGGCGTCATTCTGACTGCGGCGACTGCGGTGCTGGCCTGGAGTATCGCGACCCGGTCGCCCTACACCGGGACGGTGGAGCAGATTCGCCAGCCGCTTTATACCCGCTTGTCCGATGGCGGTATTCGCAATACCTATGAGATCAAGCTGAACAACAAGTTGACCGCGCCGATGGTTGTCAGCATCCGCATCGAAGGCTTGCCGGGCGCGACCCTCGACATGGATGGGATGGAGCAGCTCGAACTGGCGCCGCAGGAGCGGATCAAACTGTTGGCTCGCGTGCAGATCCCACCGGTTCAGGCCGGCCAGGGCAGCGCCGAGCATGACAAGGTCACTTTCGTGATCGCACCGCTGGAAGGCGCCAAGAGCGATCCTGTTCGTCGCCAGGTGCCGTTTTACGTGCCGGAAGGAGGACAATGAACGATTTGCTGATCAGCCTTGCTGTCGGCGTAGGTTTGATCGTATTGGCTAATCTGGCGCTGGTTCGCTTGTTGCGGACCAGCGCAAAACAGGCCGCTGCGGTGGTCGCGCTGGTAACGGTCGGCGTGTATGTCCCATATGCGATTCTGACCTGGCCCGGCGGCGACCTGTTCGCCATGCACCTGGCCATTTACCTGCTGGCTTCGCTGGCCTGCGGCATGTTGCTCGGAGCCCGAAGCAGCGGGCAGGGCATGCACTGGGGACCGGCCGTGATCAGCGGTTTTTTCATCGTGCTGGCCGTGCTGGGTGCGATGTTCATCGTCGTCGCCGAGCGCGGTCTGTCTCCTGCGCTGCAACGCTCGTTGTTGCCCGATGCGGATAACAGGCACGCGGTCACCTCGGTGTTTCCAGGGGTGATCTCGCACGATTTCCAGCAAAAGGAAGAGCTGTACAACCAATACCTGCAACAAGTGGAACGCCAGCGGCAGCGGGGCTGGCAAGTCGAAAAGGGTTGGCTAGGCGATCCCATCGCCAATGAGCCGACCGTCTTCCGGGTGGTCGTTCGGACCCGCGAGGGCGAGCCGCTGGTCGGAGCCACCATCGCCGGCCAGTTCCTGCGTCCCACGACCAGCACCCTGGATGTCGATTTCACCCTGGTCGAAACCAGCGCGGGCGTGTACGAATCAAAGTTGACGCTGCCGGCCGCCGGCCACTGGGATCTGGTCATGCACATTCGCAAGGGCGAGGACGTGCACGAGGTTCGGGCCAACGCCCGGATTTACGACCGCTGACGCGCGGTCGCAGCCCTCCATTCCACCCTTTGCATCCCACTGTCCGCCATGTCCGTGACCGCCGAATCCCTGCCTTCCGCCCCGGCCGCTGCTGAGGAAACCAGTTGTTTCCACTGTGGCCTGCCGGTGCCGCTGGGTAGCCATTTTACCGTCGCCATCGATGGTCAGGCCCGGTCGATGTGTTGCCACGGTTGCGCGGCGGTGGCGGACGCGATCATGGCCGCCGGCCTGAGCGATTTCTACCGCCATCGCACCGTGAATTCGCGGCGGCCGGAAGATTTGATTCCGGAGCAATTGCGTGGCCTGGAGCTGTACGACCGGGCGGATTTGCAACAGAGCTTCGTCCGGGCCGAAGACGCCCATGTGCGCGAAGCGTCACTGATCCTGGAGGGCATCGTCTGCGCTGCCTGCGTCTGGCTCAGCGAGCACCATGTCGGGCAATTGCCGGGGGTGCTGGAATTCCGGGTGAATTACTCCACCCATCGCGCTCGGGTCCGTTGGGACGAACGGCAGACCCGCTTGAGCGAAATCCTGAAAGCCATCGCCGCGATTGGTTACGTCGCCCATCCCTTCGATCCTAGCCGCCAAGAGGCGCTGCAAAAGCGCGAGCGAGCCGTGGCGCTGCGCCGCCTGGCGGTGGCCGGTCTGTGTTCGATGCAGGTGATGATGATCGCAGTCGGGCTATACGCCGGCGAATACCAGGGCATGGAGGTCTGGATTCGCGATTTCCTGCGCTGGATTTGCCTGATCCTGGCCATTCCGGTGGTGACGTATTCGGCGATGCCATTCTACACGGCAGCCTGGCGCGATCTGCGCAACGGCCGGCTCGGCATGGATGTGCCAGTAGCACTGGCCGTGCTCGCCGCCTTCGCTGCCAGCGTCTGGTATACCTGGCAGGGTGGCGGCGAGGTCTACTACGACTCGGTGACGATGTTCGTCTTTTTCCTGTTGACGGGACGGTTCCTGGAGATGACCGCCCGTCACCGGGCCGGACAGATTTCCGAAGCTTTGGTGCGGATGCTGCCGGCGACCGCTACCCGGTTGGATGCGGACGGTAGCGAATCGGTCGTGCCGATCGCCGAACTGGTCCCTGGCGATCGGGTACTGGTGCGGCCGGGTGAGACCATTCCGGCCGATGGCCGGGTGGAAGATGGTGCGAGCAGTGTGGACGAGTCGTTGCTGACCGGCGAGAGCCTGCCCGTGCCGCGTCAGCGCGGCGAAGCCCTGATCGGTGGTGCGGTCAACGTGGAAAGCCCGCTGGTGATGCGGGTCGAGAAGGTCGGCGCCGATACCGTGCTGTCGGCCATCGTCCGGCTGTTGGATCGTGCCCAGGGCGAAAAGCCGCGGCTGGCGCTGTTGGCCGACCGTATCGCAGGCTGGTTTGTGGCCGCCCTGCTGGTGGTGGCCGCCGGGGTGTTCCTGACTTGGTGGTCGCTGCGCGATTTCGACACCGCATTTCGGATCATGTTGTCGGTACTGGTGGTGACCTGCCCCTGCGCGCTGTCGTTGGCCACCCCGACGGCCATCATTGCCGCCACCGGCGCGCTGACCCGCTTGGGCGTATTGACCACCCGCGGCCATGCCCTGGAGACCCTGGCGCGCACCACGCACGTGATCTTCGATAAGACTGGGACGCTGACCTATGGTCGGCCGCAGGTGGTGGCGGTGGAGCCGGTGGGCGCGGGTCTGGAGCCACGGCGTTGTCTGGCGCTGGCGGCAGCGCTGGAACGGGGCTCCGAACATCCGATCGGGCGGGCGTTGACCGCCGCCGCCGGTGCGGCGACCGAGGCGGCGACCGATCTGCGCAATACACCGGGCAGCGGGGTCGAGGGTTGGATCGGTGGCCGCCGCTATCGGGTCGGTCGCCCCGAATTCGTGCTGGCGGCCAGCGATCGGGCGGTCGTGAGTCGAACCGATCTCGGCGTTTCCAGTACCTGGGTGGCGCTGGGGGACGATTCCGGTCCGTTGGCTTGGTTCGAGCTGACCGATACGCTCCGGCCGGGCGCGGCGGCGGCGGTGTCCGCCCTGAAGGCGCGCGGTCTGGTGGTGGAGCTGCTCAGCGGCGATCGGCCGGAAGCCGTGGCCCATGTGGCCGAGGAGTTGGCTATCGCCAGGGCCGAGGGTGGCCTGTCGCCGCAGGATAAGCTGGATCGGCTGCGGACATTGCAGGACCAAGGTGCGATCGTGGCGATGGTCGGCGATGGGGTCAACGATGCGCCGGTGCTGGCGGCGGCGCAGATTTCGCTGGCGATGGGCAGCGGCACTCAATTGGCCCACGCCACGGCCGATATGATCCTGCTGTCGGAGCGGCTGGATCATCTGGTCAGCGGCGTGGATATGGCGCGGCGCGCGCTGGTGATCATGCGCGAGAATTTCGCCTGGGCGATCGGTTACAATCTGGTGGCGTTGCCGCTGGCGGCGGGCGGGTGGCTGGCGCCGTGGATGTCGGCGCTGGGCATGTCGTTCAGCTCGTTGCTGGTCGTGGTGAATGCGCTGCGGCTGCGGCGGTTGTGAGCGCAGCCTGGGTGGCGGTATCCTGAGCGCCCCGGCGCCTTTCGTGGGAGGCGGTTGCGTCATGCGAATTCTGTACTTGCTGATTCCGATGACCCTGGGGGTCATCGGCGTGGCGTTGTGGGCCTTTCTGTGGGCGGTGCGAACCGGTCAGTTCGACGATCTGGAAGGCCCGGCCCATCGCATCCTGATGGACGACGACGATCCGCGCATTCCGCGCTCCAAGCCGCGGCAGGAAGATGATAAATCCTTGAATGAATGAGACAAGTCGTTTAGCATTTCCATTATAAACCCTAAGGAGAACAACGATGTTTACCTTCCAGAACCTTCCGCTTGTCATCATTATTCTCTTGCTGGTCGCTTCCTGGCTCAGTTTCCTTTCGGTCGTGCCCTGGGGCAGCCTGTTCTGAGTCGGCGCGGATTTCCCCATTTGCGTGGGAGGTTCGTCGCGCTGACTTCCTTGGGAACTGTGCCCTGGGTTGATTGCCGCCTTCTTCTGCAGGGGAGAAGGCGGTTTTTCATGGGGCGGTTGCCAGGCCAGTGCGGCGAAGCTCTACCGATGTTCCCGGATTGGCGCCTTGAGACAGCATGATGGCCGCATCCCTGGAGTTGTTGGACCGTGAGCTGATTGTATCGGCTCTGACGGTCGAGGCCCGTGCTCGGGTCAGCCAGTTGGAATTGCATTCGGTTCTGGATTCCACCAATACCTATTTGTTGACCGGCGCGCTGACCGGATGGCCGAGCGGCGTGGTGTGTCTGGCCGAACGCCAGAGCAAGGGCCGAGGTCGGCAAGGGCGTGACTGGCTGACGCCGTTCGGAACGGGACTGGCCTTTTCGCTGCTCTGGCGCTTTACCCTGCCGCCGCCGGCGTTGAGTGGCCTGAGTCTGGTGACCGGATTGGCCGTGGCACGGGTGTTGCGCGATTTCGGCGTGGCGGAGGTCGGTCTGAAGTGGCCGAACGACGTATTGTGGCGTGGACGCAAGCTGGGCGGGATTCTGTTGGAGTCCGGTGCTACCGCCGATGGCGTTCATGTGGTGGCCGGCATCGGCCTCAACATCGCCCTGCCTCGGCAGGATGCGGCGGCGATCGATCAGCCTTGGGTCGATTTGCGGGAGATCCTGCAGACGGAGCGGATCTCCCGCAACCACCTGGCGGCATGGTTGATCAGCGAGCTGGTCGAGACTTTCGTGCGTTTTCAGGATCAGGGTGGTTTCGCCAGTTTGGCCGCTGAATGGGCCCGGTTCGACCGGATCGCAGGGCAACGGGTCCGCCTGAATCTGCCCCAGACCATGTTGACGGGCATCGCTCGCGGCGTGGATGCGACCGGCGCGCTGTTGCTGGAAACGGCCGACGGCCGGCTGCAGCCCTGTATCGGGGGCGAAATCAGCCTGAGGCTGGAACCATGATGCTGTTGGCGGATATCGGTAACAGCTGGATCAAGTGGGGAAGCTACGACGGCGGCAGCTTGCAGATCCATGGCCATGCCCATGGCGGGGAAAGCTGGACCGAACTGGCGGGCCAGTTGTGGGCCGATTTACCGCGCCCGGACCGGGTGGTGATCGTCAGCGTGGCCGGTCCGGAGATCCGCGCTACCCTGGCCAACTGGATTCGACAGGCGTGGGGCGTCGAGGCCGAATTCGTGGCATCGACGGCGGCGGCCTGCGGCGTGCGCAATTCCTACGCTGAACCGGAGCGGATGGGCGCGGATCGCTGGGTGGCGATGATCGCGGCGCGGGCGCTGCTGGGGCCGCAGACCTGTTATGTGGTGGATTGCGGGACCGCCATCACCATCGACGCCCTGGCCACCGATGGCCAGCATCTCGGCGGGGTGATCATTCCCGGCATGCGCTTGATGCGCGAGGCGCTGTATTGGAAGACCCGCCAGATTCCGCCAGAAAAGGGCGAAGCGCGGTTGTTCGGGCAAAGCACGCGCGACTGCGTGTGGGGCGGTGCGCTGTACGCGGCGGCCAGCGCCATCGATGGCGTCACCGGGCGGATGATCGCCAGCCACGGTCCGGGCGCGCGTCTGCTGACTGGCGGCGTGGCCGGGATGATCCTGCCGCAATTGCAGGGGGACTATCGGCTAGAGCCGGATTTGATCTTCGCCGGCTTGCAGGTCATCGCCGACGCGAATCGGAGCGGGGTGGGCTGAGGCGGGCGGGCCGCGTCCCTCATGGCGCGGTATCACCCCCCCGGCCTGATGCCCAGCTGCCGCCGTAGCCAGCGCAACCAGAGTTTTCCCCACTGGCGCAACTGCCGCCAACTGGCGACCGCGCCGGGATACCAGGACCGGCAGCGCAGATAGTCCAGCCAGCGGTCGCGAAACCCCCTGAGTTGCGCCAACTGTTCGCCGACCCAGGTATCGAGCCGCGCCGCCCAGCCATAGGCGGCGATGACCTTGGGACGGGCGGCTTGCCAGGTGAGATGGGCGAAATAGCCGAAACTGGCCTTGGCGACGAGGGTCACGATCACCGCCGCCAGTAAGCCCAGGTAGCGGAAACTCAGCAAGACCGCCAGCTTGGATACCTCCAGCAAACCCAGCGACAGCAACGCGATGCTCAGTCCAGCGGCCGGCGGTAGCGCGGCGACCCAGCGTTGGTAGGTCTGGATCAGCTGTTGCCGTGCCAACCAGGCCGCCAGCGAGCGGATCGGACCGAACAGCAGGGTGACCAGGATATAGAGCAGGCCGAGGGCGTGACCGATCCCGCGCAGCGGAGAATGACGGTGCGACTGCGGTTTGGCGTCCTCGTTCATGGTTGCTCCAGCGCCGAATGATGGTGGGACGAGTCCGCCGCTCAGCGGGCTGCGTAGGCCAGCGAGAATGCGCCTGGGCCGACATGAATGCCGGCCGTGGTGCTCATGATCGAGATCAAGACTTCGATGCCACGATTTTGGGCATACAGTTCGAATTCCATGAACGCGCGTTTTTGCCGGATGATGCGGGGATCGCCAGCGAAACTGGCAACGACCAGTGGCATGGCCAAGCCCTTATCGATGGCCGCTTGGGTTTGTTCCAGCAGAGATTCGAGCGCGCGTTCGAAGCCTCGTTCCTTGGCGATGACCTGGGTGTCGCCGCGATGGCATTGGATGATCGGTTTGATGTCGAGCAGATTACCCACGTGATATCCGACCAGGCCGATGGTGTTTTCTCCTTTTTTGGCGGCGCGGTTGCGCACGTAGTACAGGTCGGCTGGAATCAGATAGGCGTAGATATGCTGACTCAGCTCTTCCAGCAGGGTATGGAGACGCGCAAAAGAGGTTTCCTGCTCCAGCAGGCGTACGGCTTCGTGCACCAGCACGCCTTCGCCAGTAAACAGGGTCTTGCTGTCCAGCACGTTCAGATAGAACGACCCGCTGAGGCCCGCCTCCTGGCGTTTTTCCCGGTAGTGTTTGAGAACCGCAAACGAAGCCTCGGTCGTATTACGGAAAATCAGGCTGCGGGTCTGGGAGATGGTAATGACCAGGACCCGATCGTATTTCAGAACCAGATCTTCGAGAAACAGCTGAGTGATTTGTTCGGCGGAAAAGGCTTCGGTTTCCGCATCCAGGTTCTTTTCAGCCGCGTACTGGCGATAGAATTCCAGAGTGGGTTCCGGAACGCGGGTATCGATAAAGGCGCGGAGTCCACAGTACAGGCTGGTTGGCAGGATATAGAGTTGATGCGCGTCGATATAGGAACGCGGCAAGTCGCACGCGGAATCGATGACAATGCCTGTTTTCATCAGGAGACCGTGAAGGCTGAAAGGTGGCTATCGACGCTTTAAGCGCGGATTTTTCTTAAAGCGTAGCAAAACTCGCAACACTGTACGATATTGTGCAGCGAGTTTTGTGACTTGCAGCTAACGCTAGCAGTCAGGCGAACACGACCAGTAACCAAATCACAGCGGCATTGAGCAGTGCCATGAACACTGCTGCCGAGGCAATGTCCTTGGCGCGGCCCGACAGCTCGTGGCGTTCAGGGCCGATGCGGTCGATAGCCGCTTCGATGCCGGTATTGAGCAATTCGACGATGACGACCAACAGCAGGCTACCGATCAGCATCGCCCGTTCGATCGGATTGTGGCCCAGCCACAGCGCCAACGGCGCCAGGGCGACGCAAAGAGTGACCTCCTGGCGGAAGGCTTCCTCATTGCACCAGGCCGCCTTCAGCCCCGCCCAGGAATAGCCGGTGGCATTGACCAGCCGGCGCCAACCTTTATGTTGTTGAAATCCCATATGCGTCAAGATTCGGCCGGATGCCAGGCCAGATCCATGTCGCGGGCGGCGCGGACCTCGTCCAGCCGGCGGACCGGCCGTAGATACGGCGCGCCTTTGACCCGATCGGGATCGTTTTCAGCCTCACGCTGGATCTGCTTCATGGCCGCGACGAAGGCGTCCAGCTCCTCCTTGCATTCGGTTTCGGTCGGCTCGATCAACAAGCATTCCGGGATCAGCAGGGGGAAGTAGGTGGTCGGGGCATGGAAGCCGAGATCGAGCAGGCACTTGGCGAAGTCCATGGCCGTGATCCCCAGGGTCCTGGCCTGGCGCTTGAGGGTGATGATGAACTCGTGACTGGCCCGCCGCTGTGGAAAAGCCGGATCGAAACCGGCCTGGACCAGTTCCGCCATCAGATAGTTGGCGTTCAGGGCTGAGTATTCGGCTACCCGGCCCATGCCGGTCCGGCCCAGCATCCGGGCGTAGACATAGGCCCGCAGCAGCACGCCAGCGTTGCCCATGAAGGCCGACAAGCGGCCAATGCTGAGCGGTCGGTCGGCCTCGCTCAGCCAGCGATAGCCCTCGCCGTCCTGACCGACCATGGGAATCGGCAGGAACGGCGCCAGCCGGGCGTTGGCCGCCACCGGCCCCGCGCCGGGACCGCCGCCGCCGTGTGGGGTGGCGAAGGTCTTGTGCAGATTCATGTGCATCACGTCGAAGCCCATGTCGCCGGGACGGGCCTTGCCGAGGATGGCGTTGAGATTGGCCCCATCGTAATACAGCAGGCCACCGGCGCTGTGGACGATCTCGGCGATTTCGGCGATGTTGCGCTCGAAGACGCCCAGGGTCGACGGATTGGTCAACATCAGGCCGGCCGTTTGCGGCCCGACCGCTTGGCGCAGCGCAGCCAGATCGACGTCGCCGTTGCCGTCGGTGGGAATCTCCCGCACGGTGAAGCCGCTCATGATGGCGGTAGCCGGATTGGTGCCGTGGGCGGCGTCGGGTATCAACACCTCGCGGCGGGCGTGGTCGCCTTGGGCGACATGGTAGGCGCGGATCATCGCCATGCCGGCGAATTCGCCCTGCGCGCCGGCCATCGGCGTCAACGAAACCGCCTGCATCCCGGTGACTTCCCGCAGCATCTCCTGCAGCTCGTACAGGCAGGCCATGAAGCCCTGACTGATGCGGTCCGGGGCTAGCGGATGGCGGGCCAGGAAGCCGGACAGCGACGCCAGGCGATGGCAGACCCGCGGGTTGTACTTCATGGTGCAGGAGCCCAGCGGGTAGAAATAGGTGTCGATGGAAAAGTTCTTTTGCGACAACCGAGTATAGTGGCGCACGGCCTGCAGTTCGGACACTTCCGGCAAGGGTGCGGCCTGACGCCGCCGCAGGGATGCGGGAATGGCGGCCAGGGCATCAGCGGCGGGCGCGACGGCGGGCGCGACGGCCCGCCGACCGGGACGGGACTGTTCGAAGATCAACATGGGTAGATTACCGGGTACTCGGGAAAAAGTTCATGCCAGCGCCGCCAGCGCGGTCTGGTAATTCGGTTCCTGGGCGATTTCCGGGACCAGCTCGGTGTACAGCACCCGGTTGTCGGCATCCAGCACCACTACGGCGCGGGCAGTGATACCGGCCAGCGGTCCATCTTCCAGCAACACTCCGTAATCCTTGGCGAAGTTGCGCGAGCGCATCATCGACAGAGTCACGACGTTGTCGACGCCTTCGTTGCCGCAGAACCGTTTCTGGGCGAAGGGTAGATCGGCCGAGATCACCAGGATCACGGTGTCGGGATGGGCTTTGGCGTGCTCGTTGAACCTGTGGGTGGACAGCGCGCACACCGCAGTATCAAGGCTAGGCACGATGTTCAGCAGCTTTTTTTTACCGGCGAAATCGCTCAGCGAGACATCTTGCAGCGCCGCGTTGACCAGTTTGAAATCGGGTGCGGTCGCGCCGACGGCGGGCAGATCGCCGTTGGTGTGGATGGGATTGCCCTTCAACGTTAGATTTGCCATACCGTGGATTCCTTAGATGCCATGGAAATAGTACGCGCTACCCGCGCCAGCTGCGGGCGGGTAGCGTGCTCCGTTATGCCGGTCGATATAACTCGGCGCCGCTGCTGACGAATTCGCCAGCCTTTTCCGCCAGACCTTCGGTCAGGGCATGCTGCGCATCGAGTCCTTTTTGCGCCGCATAGTCGCGCACCTCGCGGGTGATCTTCATGGAACAGAACTGGGGGCCGCACATCGAGCAGAAGTGCGCCACCTTGGCCGATTCCTTCGGCAACGTAGCGTCGTGATACTCGCGGGCGCGTTCCGGGTCAAGTCCGAGATTGAATTGATCTTCCCAGCGGAATTCGAAACGGGCCTTGCTCAGCGCATTGTCGCGCAATTGGGCACCCGGCAAACCCTTGGCCAGATCGGCAGCGTGGGCGGCGATGCGGTAGGCGACGATACCTTCGCGCACATCGTGCTTGTCCGGCAGGCCCAGATGTTCTTTCGGCGTCACGTAGCACAACATGGCGGTGCCGTACCAGCCGATCTGCGCCGCGCCGATCGCCGAGGTGATGTGATCGTAGCCGGGGGCGATGTCGGTGGTCAGCGGGCCGAGGGTGTAGAACGGCGCTTCGAAACAGTCGCGCAGCTCCTTGTCCATGTTCTCGCGAATCCGTTGCATCGGGACGTGGCCGGGGCCTTCGATCATCACCTGCACCTCGTGCGCCCAGGCTTTCTGGGTCAGTTCGCCGAGGGTTTCCAGTTCGGCGAACTGGGCGGCGTCGTTGGCGTCGGCCAGCGAGCCGGGTCGTAACCCGTCGCCGAGCGAGAAGCTGACGTCATAGGCCCGCATGATCTCGCAGATCTCGTCGAAGTGGGTGTAGAGGAAATTTTCCTGGTGATGGGCCAGACACCATTTGGCCAGGATCGATCCGCCGCGCGAGACGATGCCGGTGACTCGGTCGGCGGTCAGTGGCACATGGCGCAACAGCACGCCGGCGTGGATGGTGAAATAGTCCACGCCCTGTTCGGCCTGCTCGATCAGGGTATCGCGGAACAGTTCCCAGCTCAGCGCCTCGGCTTTGCCGTCCACTTTCTCCAGCGCCTGGTAGATCGGCACCGTGCCGACCGGGGTCGGTGCATTGCGGATCAGCCATTCGCGGGTTTCGTGGATGTTCTTGCCGGTGGACAGATCCATGATGGTGTCGGCGCCCCAGCGGATCGCCCAGACCATTTTCTCCACTTCTTCCTCGATCGAAGAGCCGAGCGCCGAGTTGCCCAGATTGCCATTGATCTTTACCCGGAAGTTGCGGCCGATGATCATCGGCTCCAGCTCGGGATGGTTGATGTTGGCGGGGATGATCGCTCGACCGCGGGCGACTTCGCTGCGGACGAACTCCGGGGTGATGGTCTCGGGGAGGGCTGCGCCGAAGTGCTCGCCGCGGTGCTGGCGCAACAGGCGGACGTAGCGCGGGTCGTCGCGCAATTGCTGCAGGCGCAGTGATTCCCGCAAGGCGACGTACTCCATCTCCGGAGTGACGATGCCGCGCCGGGCGTAGTGCATCTGGGTCACGCAGGCGCTGGCTTTGGCCTTGCGCGGCGGGCGGATGTGGGCGAAACGCAGCGAGGCAGTGGCGGGATTGATGGCGCGCAGCTGGCCGTAATGGGAGGTCGGGCCGGTCAGGCGCTCGGTATCGTCGCGCTCCTCGATCCAGTCGGCCCGCACGGTTGGCAGTCCCTGGCGCAGGTCGATGTGGGTCTGGGGGTCGGTATAGGGGCCGGAGGTGTCATAGACCGGGATCGGCGGGTTTTCTTCCGCGCCGGAGGCGGTCGAGGTCGGGTATTGGGCGATTTCGCGGATCGGAACCCACAGATCGGGACGCGAGCCTGGCAGGTAGCGCTTGCGGGAATTCGGATAAGGGCGGGTGAGATCGGTGTTCAGTTGGTCGGCGGCGCGCAGCAGCTCTGGAGCAATGACGCTCATGCAATCGTCCTCGGTGGGTGGTGGACAGGACGAAACAGGGGCGTCATTGTGGACGCTGAAGCTTTCCTCCGCCGGTGCTAACCGGATCAGGTTCCAAGGGTATGTCTCAGCCCCCCATTGGGAGCACCCCCGCTTCGTGTCGATCTTCAGTATAGAACACAATAGAACACATAGCCGCGGCAAGGCGGCTTCGGTGTCTGGCCGGTTCAGCTCAGCTCCGCCAGGGCGGCCGCATAGCGCTGCAGATCGTCGGCGTCCTTGGTTTCGGTAGCACAGATCAGCAACGCATCACCCAGTTCGGGGTAATCGGCGCTCAGGTCGAAGCCGCCCAGGATGCCGCGCGCCAGCAGTCCGTCCAGGATCTCGGACGCGGGGCGCGGTACGCGCAACACTGCTTCGTGGAAACCCGGTCGGGCGAACATGCGACTCACGCCCGGAAGCTGTGTCAGTTGCGCGACTAGCGTCTGGGTATTGGCGTGGCAGGCAGCAGCGACCTGTTCCAGACCTTGCGGTCCCAACAGGGACAGATACAGGGTGGCGGCGGTGACCATCAGCCCCTGGTTGGTGCAGATGTTGGAGGTGGCCTTGGAGCGGCGGATGTGTTGCTCGCGCGCTTGTAGGGTGAGGGTGAAGCCGGTCTCGCCGTCCAGATCGACGGTTCGTCCCACCAGCCGGCCCGGCATTTGTCGCACCAGCTCCTGCCGACAGCACAGAAAGCCGAAGTAGGGACCGCCGGAAGACAGTGGCGAACCAAGCGGCTGACCGTCGCCGCAGGCGATGTCGGCCCCGGCAGCACCCCACTCGCCCGGCGGCTTCAGGATGGCCAGCGCCGTGGGATTGACCACCGCCACCGCCAGTACCTGATGGTGATGGGCCCAGTCGACCAGCTGGTCCACTTCTTCCAGTACACCGAAGAAGTTGGGCTGGGCGATCACCAGCGCGGCGAAATCCTGGCCGGCATAGGGGGCCAGCGCATCGATCGGGGTGTGGCCGCCGGTTGGATCGTAGGGCAGTTCCACCAGTTCGATGCCCTGATGGTGGACGATGGCGTGAACGGTGCGCCGATACAGCGGATGCAGGGCGCGCGGGATCAGAATCCGTTTCGATTTGGATTTGCGGTTGGCCCGCACCGCCATCAGCAGCGCTTCCGCCAGGGCCGAAGCACCGTCGTACAGCGAGGCGTTGGAGATCGCCAGCGCGGTCAGTCCCGCCATCATGCTCTGGTATTCGTAGAGCACCTGCAGGGTGCCTTGGCTGGCCTCCGGCTGATAGGGGGTGTAGGCGCTGTAGAATTCGCCGCGCCCGACGATTTCCCAGACTGCCGCCGGAATATGGTGCTCGTAGGCGCCGGCGCCCAGGAAGCACAGGGGCGATGCGGTTTCCGCCGCCCGCGTTTCCATCAGGCGGGAAATCTGCCGTTCGTTCAACGCCTCGGGCAGGGCGGTCAACTCGCCGACCTGCAGGGCCGGCGGGATTTCGTCGAACAGGGCTGCGAGCGTGGGAGCACCGACGGCAGCCAACATCTCCCGGACATCATCCGGGGTATGGGGGATAAACGGCATGGTCGAAGCGCCCCGACTCAGTCGACCAGCTTGGGATTGCTGAGCGAGCCTTCGACGTCCTCGTCCTCTTCGTCGGCCAGGGCGATGGCCTGATAGGCGGCGGCGTCCAGCAGCTCGTCCAGCGAAGCATTGGTCTTGAGTCGAAAGATCCAGCCCTCGCCGTAGGGATCCTGATTGATCAGCTCCGGGCTATCGGCCAGCGCTTCGTTCACTTCCACCACTACGCCGTCCAGCGGGCTGTAGACGTCGGAGGCGGCCTTGACCGATTCGACCACCGCGCAGCTTTCGGCGGCGGTCACGACCCGGCCAACTTCAGGAATTTCGACGAACACCAGATCGCCCAACAGATGCTGGGCGTGATCGGTGATGCCCACGGTGACGATGCCACCGTCCTCAGCGCGGGCCCATTCATGGGATTCGGCGTAACGCAATTCAGGGAGAATGATGCTGCTCATCGTCAGCTCCTCAACAGTGTTCGAGCGGAATAGGGCGGTCAGCGGATGAAAATGGACATGGCAACGCGCCGCGTTTCACAGCGGACGGGGGATGAAGGGCGGTTTGACCACCAGCGCGGACAGGCGCTTGCCGCGCACCTCGACCTCGCAGCGATCGCCAGCATCGGCCGCCAAGCGGGCCAGGGCGATGCCCCGCTCCAGCGTCGGCGAGAAGGTGCCGCTGGTGGTCTGGCCAATCTCACGGTCGCCGTCGTAGACGGTCTGGTGGCCGCGCAATACCCCACGCTCGTTCAGGACCAGGCCGACGAAAATCTGTGGGATGCCGGCGATCCGTTGCCGATCCAGCGCGGCCCGGCCGATGAATTCGCGTTCGGTCGGTTGCCAGGCCACGGTCCAGCCCAGCCCGGAGACCAGCGGGGTGGTGGTTTCGTCCATATCGCTACCGTAGAGATTCATACCGGCTTCCAGCCGCAGGGTGTCGCGCGCACCGAGGCCGCAGGGGGCGACGCCGGCCTCCAGCAGGCGGTCCCACAGCGCGGGCGCGTTGGCGGCGGTCAGCAGGATCTCCACCCCATCTTCGCCGGTGTAGCCGGTGCGAGCGATGAACAACGCGCCGGTGTCTACGGCGTGGAAGCGTCGGCTGGCGCGCACCGCCGCGAGCGTGGCGGCGTCGAGCACGCTTTCCAGCCGGGTCAGCGCCTGAGGGCCTTGAACCGCCAGCATGGCCAGATCCTCGCGCTCGCGCCAGACCGCGCCAAAGCGTTCGGCCAGGGGGGTGATCCAGGCCAGATCCTTGTCGCGCGTGGCGGCGTTCAGCACCAGGCGGTAGCCGGCTTCCCCCCGATCGTAGACGATCAGGTCGTCGATGACGCCGCCAATTTCGTTCAACATGCAGCTGTACAACGCCTTACCGGGATAGAGGCGGGCGATGTCGTTGGCGAGTAGATAGCACAGCAGAGCGCGGGTGGGGGCGGGATCGGCGAAATCCACCACCGTCATGTGCGATACATCGAAGAGGCCGGCTGCGTTGCGGACCTGGTGATGCTCCATGAGCTGCGAGCCGTAATGCAGCGGCATGTCCCAGCCGCCGAAATCCACCATCTTCGCTCCCGAGGCGAGATGGCGATCATAAAGGGGAGTGCGTTTGGCCATGCGGAGGATCCCGATACGATGGATACTTCATGTTAGCCTGAAATGGGCCGAGGGGGATACCACCGCGACGCAGCGGTGGGGCGATCGGGCCAGGCGACTTGTGAGCCGAACGGTAAGTCGCTAATCTGACTGTCCAATCCTGCCATTGAATAAGCCGACTGGGAATCCGTTTATGTGTGGAATCGTGGGAGCTATCGCCGAACGCAACGTCACGCCCATCCTGCTCGAAGGCTTGCGGCGTCTGGAATATCGCGGCTATGACTCGGCCGGGATCGTGACCTTGGACAGCCGGGACGATCAGCTGCACCGCCTGCGCGCGGTCGGCAAGGTCCAAGCCCTGGCCGATCGGGTGCGTCAGGAGCCGGTGCGCGGTCCGCTCGGCATCGCCCATACCCGCTGGGCCACCCATGGCGAACCCTGCGAGCGCAACGCTCATCCGCACATCAGCAATCAGTCGGTGGCGGTGGTGCACAACGGCATCATCGAGAACTACCGCGAACTCAAGGAGGAGTTGATCGCCGCCGGCTATCGCTTCGAATCCGAGACCGACACCGAAGTGGTGGCCCACCTGATCGACCAGCAGATGCGCCAGTGCGGTGATCTGCTGACGGCGGTGCAGCGCAGCGCGGCCCGCCTGACCGGTGCCTATAGCCTGGGCGTGATCTGTCGCCAGGACCCGGAGCGCCTGATCGCGGCGCGGGCCGGCAGTCCCCTGGTGCTGGGCGTGGGCATCGAAGAGCACTTCATCGCCTCGGACGTGTTCGCCCTGGCCCCGGTGACCCAGACCTTCGTGTTCCTGGAAGAAGGCGATATCGCCGAGGTGCGGCGCGAAGGCTATACGATCTACGACCGGGCGGGACAGCTGGTGGAACGGCCGGTGAGCTATACCGCCCAGCAGGGCGGGATGGTCGGCAAGGGCGAATATCGGCATTTCATGCTCAAGGAGATCTTCGAGCAACCGGTGGTGGCGGCCGACACCCTGGAGGGTCGCATCAGTCAGGGCCGTCTGCTGGAAGACAGTTTCGGACCGGAGGCGGGAGCGCTGCTGGACCAGGTGCGCGGCGTGCATATCGTGGCCTGCGGCACCAGTTATCATGCCGGTCTGGTAGCCCGTTACTGGCTGGAGAACCTGGGCGTGCCCTGTTCGGTCGAGGTGGCCAGCGAATACCGCTATCGGCGCGGCGTCACCCCGCCGGATACCCTGTTCGTCAGCATCTCCCAATCGGGCGAGACCGCCGACACCCTGGCGGCGTTGCGAGCGGCCAAGGAGCGTGGCTATCTGGCGACGCTCGCCATCTGCAATGTCGCGGAAAGTTCGCTGGTGCGCGAATCGGCCATGACCCTGCTGACCCGGGCTGGCCGCGAGATCGGTGTGGCCTCGACCAAGGCTTTCACCACCCAATTGGTGGCGTTGCGGTTGCTGACGCTGGCGCTGGGCCGGCGTCACGGTCTGAGCGACAGCGACGAAGCCGCCCTGGCCCGCGATCTGGAGCGTCTGCCCAAGGTGTTGGAAGAAGCCTTGACCCTGAATGGGGCCATTGAGCGGCTGGCCGAGCATTTCGCCGAAAAGCATCACGCCCTGTTCCTTGGCCGCGGCCCGCAGTATCCGATCGCGATGGAAGGCGCGCTCAAGCTCAAGGAGATTTCCTACATCCATGCCGAAGCCTATCCAGCCGGCGAACTCAAGCATGGGCCGCTGGCGCTGGTGGACGCCGATATGCCGGTCGTGTGCATTCTGCCGAAGGACGGCCTGCTGGAAAAGGTACTGTCCAACCTGCAGGAGGTGCGGGCGCGCGGCGGCGAGCTGTTCCTGTTCGCCGATCGCGAGGTGGATACTCATCTCAGTGGCGTCAATACCCACGTGCTCTCGCTCGGCGCAGTGCCGGAATCGATCGCCCCGATCGTGTTCACCATACCGCTGCAATTGCTGGCGTATCATGTCGCCATTCTCAAGGGCACCGACGTCGATCAACCACGCAATCTGGCCAAGTCGGTGACGGTGGAATAACGGCATGGAGTCCCTTCGCCAAGGGATTGGGTGGATCCTCAACAAGAGGGACGGTTACAAATTGTTACAATTTGACAGTTCAGTCCCCGCTGGAAAGCGGGTAACATGGCGAGCCATTCGCCCATCCTTCGCACCGAACAAGACGCTTCATCGCACATTATTCCATGGCATATAAAGGCATCGTTCTGGCCGGTGGCTCCGGTACCCGGCTGCACCCGTTGACCGTTTCGGTCAGCAAACAACTCATGCCGGTTTACGACAAACCGATGATCTATTACCCGATTGCTACCCTGATGCTGGCGGAGATCCGGGACATTCTGATCATCACCACGCCCCGCGATCAGGAGGCTTATCAGACTCTGTTGGGGGATGGTAGCCACTGGGGTATCCATTTGCAGTACGCGGTGCAACCGAGTCCCGACGGCTTGGCGCAGGCATTCATCATCGGCGAGCGCTTCATCGGCGCCGATCCGGCCTGTCTGATCCTCGGCGATAACATCTACTACGGCCAAGGCTTGTCGGCGGTATTGCGGCGGGCGGCGGGCCGGCAGCGGGGCGCGACGGTATTCGGCTATTACGTGCGCGATCCGGAACGCTATGGCGTGGTCAGCTTCGATGCACGGGGCCGAGCGGTGGACATCGAGGAAAAGCCGCAGCGACCCAAGTCCAATTATGCGGTGACCGGGCTGTATTTCTATGACAACGAGGTGGTGAGCATCGCCAAGACTATCCGGCCTTCGGCGCGTGGCGAACTGGAGATCACCGATCTCAACAAGGTCTACCTGGAACGTGACGCGCTCAACGTCGAGCTGCTGGGGCGCGGTTACGCTTGGCTGGACACCGGCACTCACGAATCCCTGCTGGCCGCGGCCAATTTCATGCAGGTGGTGGAGCAACGCCAGGGTTTGAAGATCGCCTGTCCGGAGGAAATCGCCTGGCGGATGGGATATGTCGACGATCGACAGTTGGCGCAGCTGGCGGAGCCGTTGGCCAAGAGCGGCTATGGCCAATATCTGCTGGAGTTGCTGGAGCGGAGGGGGCTGCGGTGAAGGTCATCACGACGACCCTGCCTGGGGTGTTGGTGCTGGAGCCGAAAGTGTTCGGCGACGCGCGCGGTTTCTTTCTGGAAATCTGGCAGGCAGAACGCTATCGCGAGGCCGGGTTGCCGGCGCAGTTCGTCCAGGACAATCATTCGCGTTCGCGGCGTGGGGTGTTGCGCGGCCTGCATTATCAGCTGGTGCAACCGCAGGGCAAGCTGGTGTGGGTGACCCGCGGTGCGGTGTTCGACGTGGCGGTGGATATTCGCCAGGGATCGCCGCATTTCGGCCGCTGGTTCGGCTGTGTGCTGGATGACGAGAATCATCGCCAGTTGTATATCCCCCCCGGCTTCGCCCACGGTTTTTGCGTGATGTCGGAAGAGGCGGATTTTTTCTACAAATGCACCGATTACTACCACCCGCAGTCGGAGCGCGGCATCGCTTGGGATGATCCCGATATTGGCATCGAATGGCCCTTGCAGGACGTAGCGCTGTCGGCCAAGGACCAGCAGAATCGGCGGCTGAGCGCGCAATCCGCCGAGGATTTGCCCCAATATCAGGACGAGGATTGAACCATGCGGATCGTCGTGACCGGCGCGCAGGGCCAGGTCGGGTGGGAGTTGACCCGCCGTGCGCCGCTGCTCGGCCATGAAGTATTGGCCTGGGATGTGGCCGAACTGGATATCAGCGATGCTGCCGCGGTGGAGCGGGTCTTGACCGGCAGCGGTGCGCAGGCGGTCATCAACGCCGCGGCCTACACCGCGGTGGATCGGGCCGAACAGGAGCCCGAGCGGGCGTTCGCGGTCAATTGCGACGGCCCCGCCCATCTGGCAGCGACTTGCGCGCGCTTGCAGATCCCGCTGCTGCATATTTCCACCGATTACGTGTATGACGGAGCCAAGAGCGAGCCGTATGTCGAAAACGATCCGACCGCGCCGCTCGGGGTCTATGGCGCCAGCAAGCTGGCCGGCGACGAGGCGGTATGCCGTGCGTTGTCCCGCCATCTGATCCTGCGGGTGAGCTGGGTGTTCGGTCGCCATGGCCACAATTTCGTCAAGACCATCCTGCGGTTGGCGCGAGAGCGTGAGGAACTGCGGGTGGTCGCCGATCAGTTCGGTTGCCCGACCTATGCCGGTGACATCGCCGATACCTTGCTGGAACTGGCAGGGCGCAGTGCCGAAATCGACGCTGCCGACGCCTGGGGGATCTACCACTACTGTGGCGATCCGGCGACGACTTGGCATGGTCTCGCCAGCGCCGTCGTCGACATGGCGCGTGCCAGCGAGCCCTTGCCGGTGCGGGCTGTGAGCCCGATCACGACCGCCGAATATCCGCTGCCCGCCGCCCGGCCCATCAACTCGGTACTGGACTGCGCCAAGCTGGCGGCGCGCTTCGCGATCCGGCCGCGTCCATGGCGAGAAGGTTTGGGCGCGGTGTTGGCGCAGACCGCCGAGCCCTGATTCCCGAGTGGTGATGCTTGACGATGGCCGTTGAACTAGGCGAACTGCTGGTCGCGCACCAGAAACTGACCGATGCCGATCTGCAGCGCGCCCGGCGCGTGCAGGACAGCACCGGCGAGGGGCTGGACACCCTGCTGCTCAAGCTGGGGCTGGTGTCGGAGCGGGATTTGAGCGAGGCGCTGGTGGCCCAGTTGGAACTGCCGCTGGTCCGACCGACCGACTATCCCGAGATGCCGGTGACCAATGGCGCCATCGCGCCGCGCTTTCTCAAGGAAGCGCGGGCCATTCCCCTGTTCGAGGACGAGCGGGGGCTGACGGTCGCGCTGGCCAATCCCACCGACGAGTATGTGTTATCAGCCCTGCGCTTGGCGACGGGCAAGACCATCCTGCCGCGGGTCGGTATTCCCTCGGAACTGGAAGCGGCCTTCGAACGTTTGTACGGCAGCGGCCGCTCGGCCATGGGACAGATCGTCGATTCGATCGGTCTGGCCGACGATCTGACCGACGAGGAGCAGATCCAGCACCTCAAGGATCTGGCCAGCGAAGCGCCGGTCATCCGCTTGGTCAATCTGATGATCGCCCGCGCGGTGGAATCGCGGGCTTCGGATATTCACATCGAGCCGTTCGAAAACCGGCTCAAGATTCGCTACCGGGTCGACGGGGTGTTGCGCGAAGTGGAGTCGCCGCCGTCGCGATTGTCGGCCGCGGTCATTTCCCGCATCAAGATCATGGCCAAGCTCAACATCGCCGAGCGTCGCCTGCCGCAGGACGGCCGCATTCAGTTGCGGGCGCAGGGCAAGGAGATCGATCTGCGCGTGTCGACCGTGCCGACCCTATGGGGCGAGAGCGTGGTCATGCGTATTCTCGACAAGGCCAGCGTGGTGCTGGATTTCGAGATACTGGGCTTTAGCCCGCGTACTCTCAAGCGTTTCCTGGACGTGCTGAATCTGCCACACGGCATCATCCTGGTGACCGGCCCGACCGGCAGCGGCAAGACCACCACGCTATATACCGCCCTGCAGACCATCAATACCCCGGAGCGCAAGATCCTCACCGTCGAAGACCCAGTGGAATACCAGTTGGAGGGGGTCAATCAGATTCAGGTCAAGCCGCAGATCAACCTGACCTTCGCCAACGCCTTGCGCTCGATCGTCCGTCAGGACCCCGACGTGATCATGATCGGCGAAATGCGCGATCTGGAGACGGCCGGCATTGCAGTGCAATCGGCCCTGACTGGACACTTGGTGCTGTCCACTCTGCACACCAACGATGCCGCCGGCAGCGTGACCCGCCTGCTCGATATGGGGGTGGAAGACTATCTGCTGACTTCGACCATCAACGGCATCCTGGCGCAGCGTCTGGTTCGCATGCTCTGCACCCATTGTCGCCAGCCTTATCCGGCCTTGCCGGAGCTGGTCGATGAATTACGGCTGCGCCGCTTTGCCGATACCCCCGATATCACCCTGTACAAGCCGGTCGGATGCGAGCAATGCGGCGGCTCCGGCTACCGAGGACGGGCGGCTATCATGGAGTTCCTGGTGATGAGCGATCCGCTGCGGCGCATGGTGCTGAAGCACGCCGACGCCACCGAGCTGCAGGTCCAGGCCCAGAAGGAGGGCATGGACACCATGTACGAGGATGGGTTGCGCAAGGCGGTCGCCGGCCAGACCACCATCGAAGAGGTGCTGCGGGTGACGACCCAGCAGGAGCAGGAGGCGTAAATGCCGCGCTATCGCTACGAAGCGGTCGACGCCGCGGGTGAGACGCTGCGTGACGAGCTGGAGGCCGCCTCGCCGGAAGCCGCCATCGAACGCTTGCGCGATCAGGCGCTGTTGCCGCTGTCGGTGACCGAAGTGAAAGGCGGTTGGCTGCGCAGCAGTCTCGGTCGGCCGCTGTTCAGTCAGCGTCGCTCGCTGTCCCGCAAATCCCTGTCTCTCATGACCCAGCAGCTGGCCAGCCTGCTCAATGCCGGGATGCCGCTGGACCGGGCCTTGACCATTCTGATCGGCGTGGCCGAAGACGAACGGGCCAAGATCTTGCTGGAGCGGGTGCAGGAGAAAGTACGCGGCGGTTCGTCGCTGGCCGACGCCCTGGAGGCGCAGGGCTCGTTCTCGCGCTTCTACCTGAACATGATCCGCGCCGGCGAGGCTGGCGGCGCGTTGGAAGTGGTGCTGAAGCGGCTGACCGAATTCCTCGAACGCTCGCAAGCCTTACGCGAGACCGTCACTTCGGCGCTGATCTATCCCATCATCCTGCTGACGGTATCGGCGCTGTCGGTGATTATCCTGTTGACCTTCGTGGTGCCGCAGTTCCAGCGACTGTTCGCCGATGCCGGCAAGGCGTTGCCGCTGGCGACCCAGATCGTCATCGCCGCCGGCGACGGTGTGCGGCATTACTGGTGGCTGGGCGCGATCCTGATCCTGCTGCTGGTGGCGGTGATGCGCCAGCAACTCGGCCAGCCGACCAGCCGCGCCCGCTGGGATCGCTGGTTTCTGGGTTTGCCGCTGTTTGGCGACCTGATCGCCAAGGTCGAGACTGCCCGCCTGGCGCGGACCTTGGGTACCCTGCTGGGCAATGGCGTCTCGTTGCTCAATGCGCTGACCATCGTCCGGGAGACGCTGAGCAATCAGGTGTTGGCCGGCGTGCTGGGCGAGGTGGCCGAACACGTCAAGACCGGCCGTGGGTTGGCCGAACCGTTGCTGGAGGCGGGTCATTTTCCCCGGCTGGCGGTGCAGATGATCCGGGTGGGCGAGGAAACCGGCCAGCTGCAGGAGATGCTGCTCCAGATCGCCGATACCTACGATGGGGAGGTGCAGACCGCCGTCAAGCGGCTGTTGACCCTGCTGGAACCGGCCCTGATCCTGGGCTTGGGCGTGATCATCGCCGGCATCATCATGTCCATTCTGGTGGCCATTCTCAGCCTGAACGAATTGGCTTTCTGATGAAGGCGCAGCGGGTCGCGGATTTCGGTCATGGCCTCGACCCCCGACGCTGGATACCTGACGAGAGAAACTGATGCGACACGACAAGTTTTTTCGCCGCGCGCGTGGCTTTACCCTGATCGAATTGCTGGTGGTGCTGGTCATTCTCGGCCTGCTGGCCGGATTGGTCGGCCCCCAGGTGATCAAGTATCTGGGCGGCGCCAACACCAAGGCGGCCAAGTTGCAGATCGAGGACTTCAGCACCGCGCTGGATGCCTTCCGGTTGGACATGGGGCGCTATCCCAGTAGCAACGAGGGCTTGCAGGCCCTGGTGGTGCAGCCGGCGGGCGCGAGCCGCTGGAATGGCCCGTATCTGCGCAAGAACATCATCCCCAAGGATCCCTGGGGCAACGATTACCAGTATCGCGCCCCTGGTCAGCATAGCGCTTTCGACCTGTATTCCCTGGGCGCCGACAACGCCGAAGGCGGCGACGGTGAGAATCAGGACGTGGTGAGCTGGCAGTAGCGCGGGTCTCCATGGACTCGGCGGCGATGACGCCAGCTCGGATTTCCGCTTTCGGTGCTTCCGCTCCGATGTTGGAGCAATCCCGAAAGGTCGGTGGGCAACGCGGATTCACCTTGCTGGAGATCCTGGTGGCGTTGGTGATCGGCGTCCTGTTGATTGCGCTGGTGCCGCCGCTGCTGTCGGGGCTGGGCGGGGCCACCGAGGTGCGAAGCGCGGCCCGACAACTGGCTGCCGGTTTGCGCAGCGCGCGCAACGAAGCGGTGACGCGCCAACAGGAGGCAACTTTGACTCTCGATCTGGCCCAGCATCGTTTTGCAGTCAGCGGAGATCCGCGGGAGATCGCCTTGCCGGAAGGGATCGCGCTCAAGCTGGATACCGCGCAGTCGGAATTGCTCGACCGGACCACCGGCGGCATTCGGTTCTTTCCGGATGGCAGTTCCACCGGCGGCGCCATCACCGTCAGTGGCCCGAAGCTGACCTTTCGGGTGAACGTGGACTGGCTGACCGGGGCGATCGCCATCGTCGAACAGGAGGCGCAACGGTGAACCGACGCCTTCGACAAGGTGGTTTCTCGCTGTTGGAGGTGCTGGTCGCCTTCGCGATTCTCAGCGTTTCGCTGGGGGTGTTGCTGCAAGTGTTCGCAGGCGGGCTGCGCAATGCCGGGGTTTCGGACGACTACACCCAGGCTGCGCTGTACGCTGAATCGATTCTGGCCGCTATCGGGCGTGAAGCCCCGCTCAGCGAGGGCGTCCACTCGGGGCCGATCGACGATCGGTTTTCCTGGCGCAGCACGGTGGATGCCTATACCGAAGGAATGCCGGTTTCCGAGAATATGCCGGTTCACGGCTACCGGGTCCGGGTGGAGGTGTTCTGGCGGGGGTTGGCGCAAGCTCGCTCGGTGCAGCTGGAGACCTTGCGCCTGGAATTGCCCGACCCATCCGGTCAGGGGCGTCGTTGATGCAGATGAAGAGCTGCGATCCGAATCGGCGGCAGGCGGGTTTCACCCTGCTGGAACTGGTGGTCGCCATCACGCTGATGGGGCTGGTCCTGGTGATGCTGTACAGCGGTCTGCGCTTGGGCCTGAACGGCTGGGACAGCGGCGAGCGACGTGCCGAGATCACGGACCGTCTGCGGCTGGCGCAGGAAGTGCTGCGCCGCCAGCTGGCGCAGTCGATGACGGTTTACCGGCAGGCTAACAACGAGCAGCGAGAGAGAATTGCGGTTTTTTCCGGTGAGCCCAACGAGATCGAGTTCGTGGCGCCGATGCTGACGCAGCTGGGGCAAGGTGGCCTGTATCGCGTGCGGGTCGGAGCGGGCAATGGCCGTTTGTGGATGCGTTGGCGGCCGTACTGGCCCGACGATCCCGATGTGGGGCCGGAACGGGAGAGCATCCTGCTGGAGGGGGTTTCCGGACTCGAATGGGGTTATTTCGGGTCGGATCAAAGCAATGGCGGTGAGCAAAGCGAGCCGCCCCGCTGGCGCTCCGAGTGGACCAATCCCGAACGCCGGCCGTCGCTGGTGCGCTTGAACTTGAGTGTTGACGGCGCGCCTTGGCCGGATTTGACGGTCGCCTTGGTCGAAGGACCATTGCGATGAGGGCACTTGGGCGGTTCTATCGCAGCCGGAGTGACCAACGTGGCCTGGTATTGGTCATCGTGCTGTGGATCGTCACCCTGCTGGCGGTGATGGCCGGCGCTTTCGCCTATTCGATGCGGATCGAGACCCGGCTGGCCACCAGCGCGGTCGAGCGGGCACGGGCCAGGGCTTTGGCCGAAGCCGGGGTCGCCTATGCGCTGGCCTGGCAATTGAATCCGGAAACCCGGAAGCTGTGGCCGCCGAATGGCGATCCGCGAGATTGGGAATTCGGTGGAGGACGGGTGCGCATTCAGGTCGTGGACGCCGCCGGCCTGATCAGTTTGAACACCGCCGATGCCGATCTGCTCAAGGCGTTGCTGGCCGGAGTCGGCGTGGACCCGCAGGATCAGGACCGCTTGGCTGGCGCCATCATCGATTGGCGCGACCAGGACGATCGACCGGTCCCATTTGGAGCCGAAAAGGACGAGTATCGCGCGGCCGGCCTCCCTGGACCGAAGAACGCGTTATTTGAGAGTATCGAGGAGTTGCAGCAGGTGTTGGGAATGACCAAGCCCATCTATCAGGCCATTGCCGACAAGGTGACCGCGTTTTCGGATCACTATCGGGTCAGCGCGGAATGGGCTCCGGCGCAGCTGCTGCAAACCCTGGGATTGAATGCGCAGGCTGTCGCCGATTATGTGGGCGAGCGGACGCGAGCCGCGAACGATGGATCGCCGCCGCCGCCCGTGCCGGCCGATAGCGACCATGCTTTTTTTTCAGCGGGGCGCTCGACCGTTTACCATGTGACGGTGATCGCCGAGACGGGGACCGGCGCTGCGATGAAAATAACGGCTGTCGCCTGCGTGGAGATTACGCGCCCCGGTCAGACCGGATGGCGCTGGCTGGCGTGGCGTGAAGGTCGTTGATCGGAGGATGGCCCGGATGAATCGGTTTGTCATGGACACTGCTCAGGATGCCTAGCTTGGACTCATCGCGCATGCGCTTGGGGAAGATCAATCTCCGCAGCAACTGGAATGCGTTCTGGTGCTGGTGGCGGGAGGGCCTGCTGGCCTGTTTGCCGATCGGGGTACGGCGCTGGCTGGCGGACTCGGCCCGGCGACTGGTCGTGATGGTCACCGATGACGCGTGTGTGTTGGTACGCGAGGAGGCGGGGCAGGACCAGGAACTGGAGCGGTTAGAGCGTGCGACGCTCGACTGGCATACCATCGCGGTGCGGTGCAAAGCGGAGAAGCCTCGGCAGTTGACGCTGCGCTTGCCGGCCAGTCAGGCGCTGGTTCGAACTTTGTCGCTGCCCCTGGCGGCCGAGAAGAATCTGCGCCAGGTCGCTGGATTCGAGATGGACCGTCTGACCCCGTTTCCCGCAGGCCAGGTGTATTACGACGTGATCCTGTTGGCACGCCAGCCGGAACAGCGCCGCCTGCAGGTGGAACTGGCCGCGTTGCCGCGTGCGGGGGTGGATCCGCTATTGGTGCAGATGCAGCAGCAGGGTTTGCAGGCGGATGTGCTGGATGTGACGGGGGGGCGTCCCGGTCTCAACCTGCTGCCGCTGGAACAACGGGCGCGCGGCGGTCTGCGGGCCAAGCACTGGCGGGCCGCCGTGGTCACCGTCAGTCTGTTGCTGATCGTAGCGGCCATGCTGCTGCCGATCTGGCAACAGCGTTCTCTGCTACTGGACGCGATCGACCAATTGACGCGGGTGCAGCGCACGGCGCAACAGTCGCTGACGTTGCGCGATCAGCTGGATCGAGCCATGGAGGCGTCCCAGATCCTGATGCAGAAGAAACAAACTCTGCCCGCTCGGATCGATCTGCTGCGGGAGCTGACCCTGATCTTGCCGGACGATACCTGGTTGGAGCGCCTGCAGATCAGGGGAGATACCATCCAGCTGGTCGGCCAGTCTTCCAAGGCTTCGTCGCTGGTGGCCATCATCGAGGCATCGCCCCTGTTCAGCGGTGTGGGATTCCTCTCGCCGGTGACGACCGACCCCCGGACCGGCAAGGAGCGCTTCATGTTGGGCGCTCGCATTGGCAAGGAGCATTGATGGTCGCTGCAACCGTACCCAACTGGAAACATCGCTGGGCCGCCCTGGCGCTGCTGGTGCTGATCGGCGGGGGAGCGCTCTACCTGTTGATCGATCGTATGGTGATCGCGCGCTACGATTTCTACCGGACTCGCTTGGAGCAGCAACAAGAGCGCCTGGAGCAGCTGCAGCGCATGGCGGCGAGCCGCGAACCGCTGCAGCAGTCGATCGCCAAGATCAAGCAGGATCGCGGCGTTACCACGCAATACCTGCCGCAGTCCACCCCTTCGGTGGCGGCGGCCGATCTACAACAGCGGATCAAGGGCATCGTCGAGGCTGCGGGTGAAACCCTGCGGAGCACCCAGGTGTTGCCGACAGTCGAGGAAGGTAACCTGGTGAAGGTGACGGTCAGCGTATCGCTGAACGGCGATACCCAAAGCCTGATGAAGATCCTGTATAACCTGGAATCGCTGACCCCGCTGTTGTTCGTCGACAATCTGGAGGCGACGGGGCGGGAGATCCGGCCGCGTTTATCCAATGGCCGGGTGGCTAATTACGGTCGGATACAACTGAGCGTCCAGTTCGAGGTTTCGGGTTATCTCCGCAAGGAGGAGGGTGGCTAGTGTCAGCCAGAATGGCAGGTCTGTTACTGTGGCTGCTGCTGGGGGGAATGGCGGCGGTAGCCGTATTCTGGCAGCTGAAGCATCCGCCTCAGCCGCCGACGCTGGCGGCAGGCGCGGCCAAGTCGTCGCCGACCCTGCCGTCACTGGAGCCGATCAAGCCCTTTCGGTTGCCGTCGCTGGAGCGCTACGGCGAGATTCTCGCCCGCCCGCTGTTCGTCGCGGCCCGCAAGCCTGAGCCGCCGCCGCCTGAAGAGGAAGCGCCGCCGGAAAAGCCGGTGGCCGGGCCGGACAAGAAACCGTTTTTGCTTGGCGTGTTCATCACGTCGGAAACGACGGCAGCCCTGCTGCGGCCGGATGAGCCGAACGCCAAGGTGGCGCGCGTCAAGCCGGGCGAGTCGGTGGGTGAATGGCGGGTGGAGACGATCCTGCCCGACCGGGTCGTCCTGAGCAAGGGCCAGACCAAGCATGAGCTGCCGCTGATACGCTTGAACAAGCCAGTCGATCCGCGTGCAGTCGCCGGGCGCAAGCCACCGCCAGGCGCGGCTGTCCCGATTCCGCCGGCTGGTCGGCCCGCGCCGCCACAGTCGCCGTCGCCGGTTGGCGCGCCCGATGTCCAGCGATCCAACGCGCCGCCGCCGGTCGCTTCTCCGCCGCCGGAACCCATGGAATAAAGAAGGCTGATTCATTCATGAAAAAGATTGGACTCCCATCGACCTTTGGCGTGTTGCTGGCCGTGTTGCTGAGCGCCTGCGCGACAGCACCGCCCGGGCAGAGCCCCGCAGGGGCGACGGTCCCCGTTGGAGTGACGCCGCCGGTCAGTCCGCCGGCCGATGGTACGCCACTCCTCATCGCCAAATCGGAAACGCCGGAACCGACACCGACGGCCAAGAGCGAGGCGAGCGCCGCCGCTACGGTCAAGACCACGATCTTCCAGATGGGCACGGGCAACTTCGTCGCCAGCCCGCAGGCTGTCGCCAAGCCCACGCCTTTCACCAAGACAGCGTCCGGCGAGATCGTGCTGAATTTCGAAAGCGCCGATATCCGCGATGTGATCAAGGTGATATTCGACAACCTGAAGGAAAATTACACCATCGATCCTCAGGTCCATGGCGAAGTCACGGTCCAGACCAGCCGACCGTTGGCAAGGGATATGCTGTTGCCGACGCTGGAGACGCTATTGCGCATGAGCAACGCCGTGCTGGTCCGCGAGGGTAATCTGTACCGGATCGTGCCGGCCGCTGCTGCCCTCAAACAGGGCAACATGACTCCGCGTCTTGGCATCCCCAAGGGGGGCTATGGTGTGCGGATCGTGCCGCTGCGCTATGTCAGCGCCTCCGAGATGCAGGGGATCATCACTCCGTTCTTGCCCGAGGGCGCAATCCTGCGCACCGATACGACCCGCAACCTGCTGATCCTGGCGGGCACTGCACAGGAACTGGCCAATATCCAAAGCACCATCGACACTTTCGATGTGGACTGGCTGAAAGGGATGTCCATCGCCATGTTTCGGCTGCGCAACGTGGACAGTCAGGCCATGGCAGCCAACCTGACCCAGCTGCTGGGTGAGGGTTCCGGAACGCCGATCGCTGGTCTAATGCGATTCGTGCCGCTCACCAAACTGAATGCGGTATTGGTGATCACGCCGCAGTCGGCCTATCTAAAAGAGGTGGCGACCTGGATCGAGCGATTGGACGGGATCGGTGGCGAACGGCTGTACGTTTATGCCGTGCAGCATAGCCGCGCCGATTATATCGCCGAACTGCTCAACGGTTTGTTCAATCTGGGCGGCGGTGGTACGAGTCGTGGCGGCGAGGTGGCTCCGGGTCTGAAGTCCGGTCAATTGTCCAGTGGAGGGGGAAGCTCGCTCGGATCGCTGGGCAGCGGCTCCAGCTCGGGACTCGGCGGCAGCACCAGCTCATCTTCGCTAGGTGGCTCATCCTCGTTGGGAAGTTCGTCTTCGTTGGGTAGCTCATCCTCTTCGTCGAGCAGCTCGAGCAAGTCGGCCCTTGGAACGACCGGAGGGTTGACCGGCAGCGGGACCAATACGGCGGGCGGCGGTCGTGCGTCCGGCCGTTCCGGCGGTGGAACTCTGGGCGGCGGCGGCGGCGGAACTCTGGGCAGCGGCGGTCCGAGCGCGGGGATGGAAGAAGTCCGCATCGTTGCCGATACTGAAAATAATTCTCTATTGATTTGGGCGACCAGCCAGAATTACGAACGAATCCTGAGCGCGTTGGAGAAGATGGATGTCAGCCCTCGCCAGGTACTGATCGAAGCGACCATTGCCGAAGTCTCCCTGACCGGCCAGTTGCAATATGGGTTGCAATGGTTTTTCAACAACCAAGTGGGTAAGAGTTATACCGGTAATGGTTCGTTAGGGTTGCCTTCCGATCTCACCTTGAGCGATGCGCTCGCCAGCATTCCGTCCGGCCAGTTTTCCTACGCAATCACCGACAGTTCGGGGGTGGTGAAGACCCTGTTGAATGCTTTGGCTACCGATTCCAAAGTCAAGGTGCTGTCTTCTCCGCAAGTGATGGTGGTGGACAATCAACAGGCGGCTATCCGGGTCGGTACCCAGACGCCGGTTCCGGCGCCGCAAAGCATCGTCAACAGCACGATCGTTACGACCGGCGGGGTTGATTACAAGGACACCGGTGTGTTGCTGGAGGTGTTGCCGCGCATCAATGCCGGTGGCATGGTCAATATGGAGATCAAGCAGGAGGTGGTCGAGCCGGGCACCTTGGTCGATGTCAGCCAGGCGGGTTCCGTGACTACGAAACAGCGCGCCTTCCTGCAGCGCAGCGTGAGCAGTAAAGTGACGGTCAAGGATGGGCAGACCCTGGTGCTGGGCGGCCTGATCCGCGATAACCGCACCGAAGGGCAGAGTGGTTTTCCGATTCTCTACAAGATTCCGGTGCTCGGTGCCTTGTTCGGCAATACCAGCCAGGAGGTCGACCGGACCGAGCTGATCGTTGTGATTACGCCGCGGGTGGTGCGGGACAGCGAAGAGGCCAACCAAGTGACCGACGAGATCAAACGCAGAATGCAGGAGGTAGCCCCTCTAGTGCCGCCACGCTGAGTCGATACAATCTTTGTTGTTTTGATAAAACAAAGCCAAGTGCGGATTCTGGGAAATTCAAGAACATTCTTGCATTTTGAGACGGTTCTATTTATAAATAGCGCAAGCCGTTCTTTTTTTGTTGTAAGGATAAAGCTGTTGCGTAAACAACAAATTTATGTTGTTATGTTGACACCGGCTGAATTCCCATGTAGTCTTTCCCACGGTACGCAAGGCTTTTAGTTTTTCTTAAAGTGCTCGTGCGAAGCAACCTATAGGAGTTACGATATGTTGGCGAATTTTAAGAAATTTGGCGTGGCGGCTGCGGTCGCGGCCGCGCTGGGCGCTTCCGGTGCCGCGCATGCGATTAACATCGGCGAGCCAGGGGATGCGCTGCTGATTCCGTTCGTGTACGGCAACACCGCGACCCAGGCCAACACCATGATCGGTGTGACCGTCATCGGCACTACCCAGAGCAATGTCAGCGAGTTCGATACCATCAGTGGTGTCAGCAAGAAGTACTGCTCGGGCGCTGGCGGGGCGTCGAATCTGCACTGGTATTTCTTCAGCATCGACAGCATCCATCTGGCTGACGGCAAGATCCCGGCGACCTGCGAAGACTTCGTTCGTATCGACTGGAACTATCTGATTTCGCAGAATTATCCCAGCGTTCAGAGCGTTCCTGGCTACCTGGTCATCTCTGACAACGCCAAGTACACTGCCGGCGACGTCGCCGATAGCGGCGTGATTCTGTACGGTTCGACTTACTTCGTCCAGGGTAACTGGATGTCGGAAGCCTTCATCCCGGTGATCCCGCTGTACGATCCCAAGGCTGGGACCGTTGGTGACGAAGTGACCTATGACGGCATCATCGTCGATGATGTGAATCCGGTTCGCGCCGGTATGGATCTGGCTTCTGCGTCGGGCGAGACCGCGTGGTTCAGCCTGCGCTACTTCGTCCCGACCACCAGCGAAATTTCGGGCAATACCCGTTTCGTGCTGTGGTTCCCGGATAACGAAGTGAGTGGCGGTTCTCGTTACAACCAGGATATCGTGGTGTACGACGCCGATGAAACCGGTCGTTCGACTCGCACCAGCATTCCTTACGAGCTGAACATCCTGAGCGTTTCCCCGACCGCCAAGACCGATTCTCTGATCACCGGCGTGATCACCGACGGTTTGGTCAATACCAACACCGATAATGCTGGTATTACGGCGATTGGGCCTGCGGTCAACACCGGTTTCGTGGTGTTCGATGTGAATGACTTCGAAGGCACCACGGGTTCTGCGCGTGGCGGCGTGGCGTTCAGCTTGGTCGGCGTCGGCACCGATGCGAATACCGTTCAGGTCCAGACCGATCTGGCGCATGAGCGCGGTGTGAAGTAAGTTTGAATTAACACTGCAGTTGTAAGGTCGCGCGCTGAATAAGGCGTTCCCGGCCTTGATCTAGAAGACGGCGCACTGCGGTGCGCCGTTTTTGTTTTGATGATGTGACGGCTGAGGGTGGGCTAGCGACATGAATAAATGGATTCTGCGGTTAAGGCCGTTGTTAGGGATGGTGTTGCTACTGGGGGCTGTTACCCAGACGATAGCAGGTACCGACTCTGTGACACCGCCGCCGACCGTTTCGAATCAGGCGGAGCCAGCTGCGACATCTACCCCAACCGTTTCGAATCAGGCGGAGCCGGTCGCGGCATCCGGTCCAGCTATGGCAGCGGAGCCAGCAAAGCCAACGATGGATCTGACTAAAGGCCATCCGACCGAATCAGCTCCCGTTTGGAGTGCACCGGAAAATCGTTATACCGAATTCCTGGTGGATAGCGGCGCTTTTCATGTCCTGGCGGCTGATTTGAGCGGTACTGGTCGGAAAGATCTGGCTTTCACCTCGCACAGCGGCGATATCGTTCGGGTTTACCGCCAGACAGCGCCCCGCCAGTTCGTCGCTGTCGACCCGCAGGATATTGTCGGGTTCCATCCTAACGATATCATCGTTTTATCGAACAGCCCCAAGCGTTACTTGCTCAATGCCGAAGGGGCCGGTGAGCTGCGCGTCGCGGAGGTCAATGCCGAAGGTCGTTTCAAGCAGTTGGCGAAATATCCTCTGGGGAATGTCTTGAGCAGCACGCCGTTCTCTTGGCCGGGTTGGGGTCCGATCAGCCTGGCGGTGGCTCCATACACGGGTACAGCCATCACGCTGTTGCGGGATTTCAATCCTGAAACGGCGGAGGTCAAGGATGTGTTGACCCTCCCGGTTGGGCGTGATCCCAAGAGGGTGCAGGTAGTAGATATCGATAAGGATGGTACGCCGGAATTGATACTTCCCTCGTTTTGGGACAATCAGATTTGGGCGATCAGTTACGCCGGACCGGATCAGCCGCCGAAAGTACAAGTGCTGGCCTCGTTCAAGCGTGGTTGGCCACGTCAAGTCCTTCCTCTGGATGTCAATCACGATGGCGCTATGGATCTTTTGGTGCCGATGTCGACCCGAGAGCGTATCGCGGTCTTGTTGAATGATGGGCAGGGCCACTTTCATGAAGGGGAGTCGATCCCCTATCCGGGCAAGACCGGTATCCATACTTTGGCGAGTGGCAAGGATGGCGAGGGGCGTTATCTGCTGGCGGGAGGTTCCGGCGCACTGGTGTTGTACCGTGAACGCCAGAATACGCCCGGTCAGTTCGAAACGTTGTTGGCGCCGATCCAGAACTGGCCCAACTGGGTCGAACTGGTCGATGTCGATGGCGATGGTTCGTTGGATGCAGTGATCGCTAGTCAAGACGCGCAGGAATCGCGAGTCATTTACGGACCGCTGTGGAAAGCGTTTAGCCAGTTGGCTGGGCAGCCGAACGAGTCGAAGCAACAAGAGTCGAAGCAGCAGGATGCAACCAAAGCGGCCAAACAGGCCAGCGAGGAGGAAAAAAAGTGACGAGAAACGCGAAGATCCTTGTAGCGCTCGGTATGGTGTCCGGCGTTGCCCTATCGATAGCGCCTTGGGCCGGCCAAGCAGCGGAAACGGCTCCAACCCCGACTCCAGCCCCGACCGCCCATGCCGCCGAGCCGGGTGCTACGCCGGCTGCTGCCGACTTGGCGACGGCTAGGGCAGCAGCGCAAAAGGAAGTCGTATTGGCTCAGGTGGGTGACCTGAAAATCACCGCCGAGCAGTTCATGCAGTATATCAAGCGGGATACCCAGTTGGTGCTGAAGTCGACGACCGACGAGGGCCGGGCAGAAGTCTTGCACGAGATGATCGTGGATCGTCTGCTGCAGGAGGGCATGCAACGGGAAGGATTGTTGCCCAAGGATCACACGCCCACTCAGAAGGACTACGTCGAAGCCTACCAAAGCTTGGCCAAGCGTTATTTCCCCAAGAGTAAGGAAGTGCCTTCCGAGGAGGTATTGTACAAGTACTATCAGGAACACCAGGAATCCTTTGGCATTCCCGCGATGGTTCGCATCAGCCAGATTCAGTTCCGGGTGCCGGTCGACGCCGATGAAAAAACACGCGCTGAGATCAAGGCTAAGGCTGACGGAGCGCTCAAGCGTTTGAAAGCAGGCGAATCCTTTTCAACCCTGGCCAGCGAGCTGACCGAAAATCCGCAGGCGAAGGTTGCCGGAGGCGATTTGGGTTTCTTGCAATCCAGCAAGTATCCATGGTTGCAGAAATCCGTTGCCGGTTTGCAGGTCGGCGAGGTTTCCGTCGTATTGGAGTCACCGGTGGGCTACGAAATCCTGCTGCTGCAGGACAAGCGGGATGCCATGTTGGCCCCTTACGCCAATGTGCGCGACAATGTGATTGGCATCCTGCAACAGGAAGCGCAGGCCAAGGCGCGCGAACAGTATGCCTGGAAACTGGCCAAGGAGGTGGGGGTCACAGTAGAGCAGCCAGAGCTGAAAAGCGCTGTTCCCGCGACCCTGCCCTGAGCAAGTGGCAAATCGATCCTGAAGGAAATCATGGCGATGTTTAATCGATTACCGTGGATTCACCGATCCCTGTCCGTAGCGATGCTGGGCGTGCTGTTGTCAGCTCCTGGCGTCCGAGCGGAAGAACCGCAAGCAGCCAAGCCGGCCACCGCTGCGCCTGGAACCAGCGCGCCGAGCGCGCCAACGGTCGCTGCGCCGACGGGTTCCGAGACCAAGCCGTCTGATCCTCAGCCCCAGGCAACTCCGGCTGCTCCTGAAACCAATGCGACAACATCGTCTTCCTCGCAGGCAACCGGCCAAGCTGTGGAGGAAAACGAGAAGCAAAAGGCGCTGCGCCAGCGCGCCGAGAGCTATTGGGCCGCGCGGCAGGCGCGCGATGTGAAGACCGTGTTCGAAATGGAATCGGAAGCGCGACCTGGCGGACGCTTGAAGCTCGAACATGCGATGTCGCTGCAGGGCTTGCCGTTGCGTAAGACCAAAGTCGGCGAAATCAAGATCGAGGGTGATCGGGCTATCATTGACGTCAAGGCGGACGTCTTGGTGGGTACGCTCGGCTGGATGCCGCAAACGACGACCCTGGATCGTTGGATTTTGCTGGACGGGCAGTGGTATCACGAGACGGCGAAAGACTTCTGACACAGGCGGTAGATGGTGCTCGATACATGGCTTGCGCAGGCAGATCGCCTGAAAACGGATGGGCGACTACAAGAAGCCTGTGACTTGTACGAGCAGGCATGTCGCCTGGCACCGTATCGCGCCGTCGGCTGGTTGAAGCTGGCCGAAGCCCGTTACGACCTCGATCAGATACCCCAATGCTTGCAGGCTTTGGAGTATGCGCTGCGGTTGAATGCCCGTGAGCCGTGCGCCTTGTCGCTGGCAGCGGCGGCCCTGATCGAGGCGGGTGGTTACGAGAAGGCCGTGCAGATGGCCGATGCAGCCTTGTCGCTGCCATCAGGCGACCGGCTGGCGCCATTGGTCAACAAAAGCACGGCCCTGCTGCGCTTGGTCCGCCACGCTGAAGCGCTGGCGGCGGCCGAGGCCGCCCTGGTCCTGAATCCGGAGCAGGTGACGGCGCGTTCGAACCGTGCGGCGGCCCTGTTTGGCTTGGGACGACATCAGGAAGCGTTGGCGGAATTCGACCGGGTTCTCGTCTTGCAGCCGAATCACGCCGTCGCGCTCACCAATCGAGCGCCGATCTTGCGGGCGTTGCATCGGTCCGGCGAAGCGCTGGTCGCCGCCGATGCGGCTTTGGCGGCATGGCCGGAATCGGCAGTGGCATTGCTGAACCGTGCTGCCGTGCTGCTGAGCTTGGGAAGACCCGCCAAGGCTCTGGCCGATCTCGATCGACTTCTCCTGCGCCAGCCCGATCATCACAAAGCCCTGCTCAATCGTAGCGTCGCTTTGCTGTTGCTGGGGCGAAACGAAGCAGCTCTGGCCGTGGCGGATCGGGCGCTGACGTTGGATTCGGCCAGTCGGCCGGCCTTGATGGCGCGGTTGCGGGCGCTGTTGGCGCTGGGTCGCTGCAGCGAGGTGTTGGATGTATTGGCGACCTTGTCGGCTGCCGATCATGCACGACCGGACCCCGAGCTGGCGGCCATGCGGATTCGCGCCTTGCTCAAGCTGCAACGCCCTGCTGAGGCCCTGGTTGCGGCCAATCGGCTGCTCGAAACCGAAGTAGTCGATATCGATGCGATTCTGGCGTGCGGCGAAGCCCTGCTTTGGAACGGCATGGCCAGCAAGGCTCTGCCCTTGGTCGAACAGGGTTTGACGCGCTATCCGGATTCCCTGGAGCTGTTGCGGGATCACAGTGTGATCCTGCTGGCCATGGGGCAGCGCCGCAAGGCTTTGCAGACGGCCTATCGCTTGCGGGAATTGGCCTCGGCCGAATACCTGGAAGGACAGCTGGTCTTGGCGGGGGCCTTGAACGCCAATGGATCGTTCCAGGAGGCGCTGGCTTTATTGGAACGCTTACCGCCGTCGGCCCAGGACAATTGGCAATTCCACGCCAAGCGTGGCGAAGCGCTGGCCGGTTTGCAGCGTTTCTCCGAGGCGAAAACCGCGCTGGCCCAGGCCGAGCGCTGGGCGCCCCAAGCGCTGTGGGCCTCCTACTGCAATGGCCTGTTTCATTCCGGGCCGAGCGATTCGCTGGCGGTTTCGCTCACGCCCGAGCAAGTCTGGACCAGCTTTCAATTTCGCCGCCTAAGCTATGGGGACTGGGACGATTACGGCGCGCGAATCACCCGAATCCAGGAACTGGTCGAGCAGAGTCTCGCCCGCCATGAACCTTCGCCGCTGGCGCCGTTTCACGCCCTGTTTCTGCCGATCCGGTCCGAGTTGCGGTTTCGGATCGCGCAGAGCGAGGCGGGACGGCTGGCCGCAGCGGCGGGGCCGATCGTCGCTGCAACACCAGAGCCGGCCAATGCCGTGACTCCCTTGCGGATCGGCTATGTCTCGGCCGACTTTCGCGAACACCCAACCGCACATCTGATGCGTGGCCTGTTTCGCACGCATGACCGTCGTCGGATCGAGGTTTACGGTTACGCTTTGCAAGGGGACGATGGCAGCGCCTATTACCAACGGATCAAGGACGATTGCGACGTTTTCGTCGATCTGACCGGGTTGGACAATGCTGCCGCCGCGCGCCGGATTCGGTCGGATGGCATTCATATCCTGGTGGATTTGATGGTGTACACCGATTATGCGCGTCCGGAGATCTTCGCGTTGCGTCCCGCTCCCATTCAGGTGAATTGGCTGGGCTATCCCGGTAGCGGCGGGGCCGCCTTCCTCGATTATTGGCTGGTCGATCCAGTCGTGCTGCCGGCCGGACAAGGCCAAGATCGTCAAGAACAACCGGTCGTCTTGCCAGAATGCTACCAGATCAACGATCGCTGGCAGGAAATCGCCGATACTGGCATCCGCCGGGCCGATCAAGGACTGCCGGAGCCAGGCTTGGTGTTTTGCTGTTTCAACCAGATCCAGAAACTGGAGCCGGTCATGTTCGCGATCTGGATGCGCATCCTTGGACGCGTGCCGGATTCGGTATTGTGGTTGTACGCCAAGGAGGACGAGGCGCAGGATCGGTTGCGGGCGACGGCCGCTGCCCATGGCATCGACGGAGAGCGCCTGATCTTTGCGAAGTATCTGCCCAAGGATCGGCATCTCGAGCGCCATCGGCTGGCCGATCTGTTTCTCGATACCCGCATCTACAATGCCCATACCACGGCTAGCGATGCCCTGTGGGCCGGGCTGCCGGTGGTGACCTGTCTGGGCGACGCCTTCCCGGCGCGAGTCGCCGCCAGTTTGCTGCACGCGATCGGGTTGCCGGAATTGGTGACCCAATCTCTCGAGGAATATGAGGAGTTGGCGGTGCGCCTGGCTACCCATCCGACCGAACTGGCGGCATTACGAGATAAGCTGGCGGCCAGCCGGCTCCAGACCCCGCTGTTCGACACCGAGCGCTTCGCCCGCCACTTGGAGCAAGCCTACGAGGCGATGTGGCAACGGCACATTCGAGGCTTGCCGCCGACCGCGTTGTCGGTGCCGCCACTACCGCAAATGGTTGATTGATCGATGTCCGACCCTATGGCGGTAGAACCGGATCAACGAGCGTCGAGCTGCGGTCCGCAGCTGGAAAATCGACGGGTGATTTGCTTGCCGGTGGGTGCGGACACCGTGGGATTGTTGGGTCATACGCTCAGCAGTTTGCTGCGCAACAGCTCACCCGATGTCGAGATCGTCGTATTGCCGCTCGGTATCGAACAGGCACAGTTGCAAGCGGTGATGCGCGAGCGGGCGGAAGCGAAGCCGGTAGTCCTGGCAGATACCGTCGTAGGCGATTCCCTCTGGCAGGCCCTGCTGTTTGGAATACCGCCGGCCTATCGCAATCACGATCTGGTATTGGTGCGGCCTGGACTGGCAGTTCCGAAGGGTTGGGACGATCGACTGGCGCTGGCGGCCTATGGCCAGGAACCGGGTATCGCTGCCGTCGTGCCGCTGTGCGATAGCACGGCGCTGTTCGCGCTGCTGGAAGGGAACGACAGCGAGCGGACTGCGCTGGAGGCTGTTGACAACGTGCTCCTGACGCTTGGGCAGCGCCATAATTTCGAGATGCCGGCGTTGTTCAGCGGTTGCTGCTATCTGCGCCGCGCCGCGCTGCGGGACATCGAACCGCATTGGCATGACATGGCCTGGGAAGAAGCGCCGGTATCGTTGGCGCAGCGGTTCCGAGAGCAGGGCTGGCATGTGGTCTGTTGCGATCATGTCTATGTTCAGGATCGGGATGGCCAGCGCCGCCGCCTGGAGATGCAGGGCGTCGAACAGTTGGAAGAGACGCGCCAGATCGAACAGGCTCATCCCCTGACGGGCTTGCGATTTGCGGTCGGCGACATTCTACGGCGGGGCGTGATGAAGGATTCCGCCCCGTCGATGCCCCGGCCGGTGCAATTGCATATTGCCCATAGCTGGGGCGGTGGTTTGAACCGCTGGGTGCAGCAATATTGCGAGCACGATCGCGAGCGCGACAATCTGGTACTGCGCTCGATCGGCACCTGGGGCGCATTTGGCCAGCGCATCGCCCTGTATCGCTCGGCCCATATGGATCAGCCCCTGCGTTATTGGGATCTGACCTATCCGATTCGCGCCACCGCGATCGCCCATCTGAAATATCGCATGATCCTGGAAGAGGTGATCGCCGATTTCCGCATCGAGGTCATCCTGATTTCTTCGCTGATCGGCCATGCCTTGGATGCGCTGGCGACCGGATTGCCGACGATTTTCGTCGCCCATGACTATTACCCGTTTTGTCCGGCGGTGGTCATTCAGTTTGGCGAGGTATGCGAACAGTGCGAACTGCCGCGATTGACGCGCTGTTTCGCCGAAAACGAGCAGAATCGCTTCTTTCGCAACGTCACTGCGCACGAATGGCTCAGCCTCCGGCAACGGTTCGTCGATCTGGTCAACCACAGGCAAACGGCATTCGTCGCACCATCGGAATCGGTGGCGCGGTATTGGCGAACGTTATTGCCAGCAGCCTTTGACGAAGAACGCTTTACCGTCATTCCGCACGGGGTCGATTTCGCACCGGACAAATTGCCGTCGCCGCCCGCCCACGACAAATTGCGGGTGGTGATATTGGGCAGCCTCGCGCCACAAAAGGGCCGGGCGCTATTGGAGACGATCTGGCCCAGCGTCATGGACCGGGTGGAGTTGTATCTGATCGGCTGCGATGAAGACGGCGCCATCTTCGACGGCAAACCGGGCATGACCGTGATGCAGCGCTATAACCATGCGGAACTGGCCAATATCATGGCGGATATCCAGCCGGAGTTGGGGGTGTTGCTGTCGATCTGGCCGGAAACCTTCAGCTATACCCTGAGTGAGTTATGGCTGTTCGGCATTCCGGTATTGGCGACCGCGATGGGTAGTTTCGCCGATCGCATCGAAGAGGGGACCAACGGCTTTCTCTGTCCACCCCAGGCGGAAGCGATCGCCGACAAGTTGCGCTGGATCGCCGCCCATCGGGACTGCCTGCACGCGCCACGCGCCTGGCTGGCCCATTTCCATCATCGCCGCATCGATGACATGGTGGCGGACTACCACGCCTTGACGCCATTGCCGGCCTTCGCTGCGCCGCGTTATTTCGCCGCATCGCCGGCGCTGGCACCGTTGCCGAACGCGAATACGCCGGCGCGGGTGGTGTATATCGATGTCCAAGCGCCATTTTCGCAAGCGCTCGAAGAATTCGGCCATTATGCCGGCCAGAAACTGGCAGCCACGCCACGCCTGCGCACTTGGCAGAAACGCTGGCTGCGAGCCATCCTTGGCTATGGATTGCGCGGGGCCAAAGCGCTGGCGACCTTGCGCCGCCGGAAATAAACGCGGCGTTTCCCGCTGCGGGACAGGCGTCGGCTTCAGGCGCGGCGCAACCGTTTGAAGATCCGGGCGAAGACCTGCGCTAGCCGCCAGCTGCGCGAGCGATAGATCAGATCCAGTTCGCGGCGAGCGTCCATCCACTGGGCGCGCAGCGTGGCGTCGGTTTCCAGGGAATCGTCGTTGTCGCCAGCGGTATTGGCCCGATACCAGTGATAGTACGACCGATCGATATCGCCCGTGCGATAGGGATTGGGAAAAGCTCGTTGCAAATCAACTCGGGAGCGATAGAGAACCCGCTGCAGCTTGGTGATGCGCTCGCCGTTGTCGAAGGTGTCGTAGCGACAGCGACGCTTGCCCAGTTCCTCCTGTCCCAGGCGTTGGCATTCTTCGATGTACCAGCGCCGTAAATCGAACAGGACCGAATGAGCCGGGGCGTATTTCTTCAGCATGATTTCCTGAGCGCCGCCGTCGAAGCCGGAGAAATGGTAGAAGCTCAGCGGCTGGCCATTGATGGTGATGCCCTGTTGCAACGAGCCGGCAGCTTGGCGATGGGTGAGATTCCAGGTCGCCACGTTGTAGATCGGCTCGCGCAGGATGGCGATCTTTTCGAAGAAAGCCGGAGCTAGATCGATCCAGCGCTGATCGGTAAACAGCCCGCCGGGAATATCGTCGTGGCAGAAATAGCGCAGTCGCTCGGCCCACCACTGCAGGAATTGCAAGCCCTCGCCATCGGTGCGCGCACCCAGGAAGCCCAAGTTGAACACACCGTGCTTGAGGCTGCAGATTTCATTGTCGACCACCGCATCCAGCGACTGTTCCGGTTCGGTCTGGTGCGGGGTCAGCAGAATGGCATCGTGGTCCAGTCGCTCGATCAAGCGATCCAGACCGGACATGATGGCCATGTCCGGATCGAAGTAGAACACCTTTTCCGCATGGAAACGGCGAGCGATTTCCAGGAATCCCATCGCCTTGACGGCGGTGCACATCTCTACGACCGTATGCCCGAACAACCAGGATTCGAGGTTAGCGACCGGTAGTTCGGTGACATTGATGATGGAATCGAATGGCTCGGCGGCTGGGTCCAATTCGGCCGGATAGTCGTCGCATAGCAATAAGTGAAAGCGAATATCGGCAGGTTGTCGTTTGGCGGACTGGGCGAGCACGCGCGCCTTGGGTAGATAGTTGGCCGTGATGCTCGTGAATAAATGGGCGGGTTGACTCATGTTCCTCTGAATGCTCTGGCAATGACCAAGAATGCTGGTTTTAGGGGAAAGACAAATCATTCCTGATCATACAATAATTTAGCCGGATTGGGCTGCGCGGGATCCTCACTTCGGTCGTGGTTCGCGCTACACTCGCCGTCGCCCGACGCGCGAACCGGCGCCACGCTCGAGCGATTCTTCCCCAACTTTCAAGACGACAGCGCGGTGGTGGGAGTGGGCATTCGATATGGATGGAATTCAGGACGCCGACCGGCCCACGGTGGCGGTGATCATCGTCAACTTCAACGGCGGGGTATTGCTGGCCGACTGTCTGCGTCACCTGCGGGCCCAAACCCGGCGGCCGGATCGGGTGATCGTGGTCGACAATGCCAGTCAGGATGGTTCCACCGATGTCCTGGAACAGCACTATCCGGCAGTCGAACTGGTCTGCCTGCCGTGCAATGTGGGCTTCGCCGCCGCCAACAACGTGGCCGCGCGCCAGGCCGATGGCATGACTTGGCTGCTGCTGCTCAATCCCGATGCGTTTCTGGCCCCGGACGCGCTGGAACGCTTGCTGGCGGCGGCGGCGGCTCATCCCGAATGCGCCAGTTTCGGCGCTCGCCTGGTGGATGCCAACGATCCTGATCGGCTGGATGGCACCGGCGATGTTTACCATGTCAGCGGCCTAGCCTGGCGGCGCGATCATGGTCGGGCGGTGGCGGAAGGGACGCAGGAGGCCGGCGTTATCTTCGGCCCTTGCGCGGCGGCGGCCCTATATCGTCGCCAAATCTTCTGTGAGGTGGGCGGGTTCGATGAGGCTTACTTTTGCTATTTCGAAGACGTCGATTTGGGGTTTCGGCTGCAGTTGCGCGGCTATTCGTGTTGGTACGTGCCGGATGCCGTGGCCCGGCATGTCGGCTCGGCGCTGACTGGGCGGCGTAGCGCATTTTCGCTCTATCACGGCCATCGCAACCTGGTGTGGACCTGGTGCAAGAACATGCCCGGACCGCTGCTCTGCTGGTATCTGCCGCAACACCTGCTGTTGAATCTCGGCTCGGTGTTGTGGTACGCCCTGCGTGGACAGGGGGCCGCGTTGCTGCGGGCCAAGTGGGATGCACTGCGCGGTTTGCCGCGATGCTGGCGGCAGCGGCGGGCGATCCAGGCCAGCCGACGGGTGCGGGCTTGGCCTCTGCGCCGGATCATGGCCCTGGGACTGCGGACGTTGTATCGGCGCGCGGGCCTATAGCAATTCATTGAATCATAAGCGGCTTGTGCGGGGATGGTGGAACTTGTCGGTCATGCACGGGCCTCATGATGACTTACGACTTTTCAAAACGGTATTGAGAGTAGCGCCACTCAGGCGGAATGCACTGGCCGGTCACTCTGGCCATCAGCGCCCTTTTCGGCGCGATTGACCGTCGGTTCCTGATAAACGGAGAAGATCCCAATGGAAGCTCATCAAGGACAAGCAACCATGCCACAGTCACCGGTGTCTACCGTGGTGGCGCCTACTACCCATATCTATCATCGCGTGCTCGATCCGAACGGTCAGGACTCGCTGGCCAAGCTCGCCCGCCAGATTGCGCCGGGTAGCCGGGTTCTGGACTTGGGCGCGGGGCCTGGCGTTCTGGGCCGCTATCTGCGTGAAGAACGCGGCTGCACGGTGGACGGGGTCGAATACAATCCGGTGGCGGCGGCCGAGGCAGCGCCCTGGTATGGCCAGCTGGAGTGTGCCGACCTGGAAGGGCTGGCGTTGGCCGAGCGCTTCGCCGCGGGTCAGTACGACTACATCGTCTGCGCCGACATCCTGGAGCACCTGCGCCAGCCAGGCGAGATCCTGGCCCAGTTGACCCGGTTGCTGGCTCCGAATGGACGGGTGCTGGTTTCGGTGCCGAATGTCGCCTATGCCGGGTTGATCGCCGAGATGCTGGCCGGCGAGTTCCGTTACCGCCCGGAAGGATTGCTGGACGAAACCCATCTGCGTTTCTTCAACCGGACTTCGCTGATCCAGTTGCTGGAAGATCACGGGCTACGGGTGGCGGTGCTGGACGCCACGTTCGTGGAGCTGGACGAATCCGAGTTCAAGGAATATTACCTGGACGCCTTGCCGCCCGCCGTGGTGCGTGCGCTGCTGGGGCGGCCCGACGCCCTGGTTTATCAGTTCATCATCACGGCGCAAGCAGCGCATGAAATCCAGGCCGCCGAGTTGCCGCCGTTGGTGGGGCCGCAACCCGAACTGTATTTCACCTGCCAGCTGTATTGGCGCGCGCCCCAGGCCGAATTCCAGGAAAGCGAGAGCCGAGTCGCCTGGGGTCGTTTGGGGCAGACGCGCCAAACCGTGGTGCTGCCCATTCCGCAACGACCCGTGCCGCCAGAGGCACTGCGGCTGGATTTTGCCGACCGCCCCGGTTTGCTGCGCTTGTATTCCCTGACCTTGCATGACCATATCGGGCAGTTGCTGTGGGCCTGGGATGGCCGGCGTGACAGCCTGCTGGGGCGACCTTGTCAGCAGGTGGCCTTCGCGGAATCGTCGTTGGTGGCGGAAGAGGTCACCGTGTTATTGGCCGGCGATGATCCAGTGTTGGAGTTGCCGATTCCGGCAGAGACGCTGGTCAAGCTGCCCAACGGGGGCGAACTGCGGTTGGAATTGTCCTGGCCGGTGTCGCTGGACTATCTCGCCCTGATCCAGGATTGCGTGCCGCGCCAGGATCTGCTGACGGCGCAGGCGGCGACGCGCGCGGTGCAGGCGGTGCAGGCGGTGCAGGCGGTGCGGATCGGCGAGCTGGAGCAGGTCCGTACCGTGCTGACAGCCCGGATTGGGGAAGTGGAGCAAGATTACGCTGCACTGAATACTCGCAAGGAAGAATTGGAAACGACACTCGGCGCGCTGAGCGCGCAGCTGGCCGAAAAGGAGCAGCACGCGGATGTATTGCAGGCGCAGTTGACCGAGCAGGCGGCTGAACTGGCCGGTTTGTACGGCCAACGGCTGGTGCGGTGGTCCTGCGCTTTACGGGCGCGGCTGCGGCCGTTGCGCGCCTGGTTACAACGCCATGGCGGCTCATGACGACGACTGCGCTGGCGGTGAGCATCGTCACCTATGCCCCGGATCTGGCGGTGCTGACGGCGGTGCTGGAGCGGCTGGATCAAGCGCTGCGCCATGCTCAGCGCGGCGGTTTGCTGGAACAGGCGCGCGTGATCGTGGTGGACAATGGCCCCGGCTCCGGCTGGCGCGAGCCCTTGCAAGCGGCGCTGGCGGCGGTGCAGCCGTCGGCGACGGTGGAGGTGCTGAGTGGCCATGGCAATGTCGGCTATGGTGCTGGGCATGACCTGGCCTTCCAGGCATGTCGCGAACCGATCCATCTGATTCTCAATCCGGATGTCTTGCTGGAGCCGGATGCCTTGAGCGCTGGACTGGTTTTCCTGGCAGCCCATCCTGAGGCTGGTCTGTTGTCGCCGGCGGCTTGGGGTGAGAATGGCCAGCGGCAATACCTGTGCAAGGCGTATCCCACGGTGCTGGATTTGGCGTTGCGCGGTTTCGCGCCCACTGGATTGCGCCGCCGTTTCCAGACTCGTCTCGATCGCTACGAGTTGCGCGAGTGGACCGGCGACCAACCCTTCTGGGACCCGCCCATTGTCAGTGGCTGTTTCATGTTGTGCCGACGGACGGCGCTGGAGCAGGTCGGTGGCTTTCGGCCCGACTATTTCCTGTATTTCGAGGATTTCGATCTCAGTTTGCGCCTGGCGGCGGTGACACGGCTGGCCTCTGTGCCGACGATGCGCGTGGTGCATCTCGGCGGACATGCGGCGCGCAAGGGCATGCGCCATATCGGCCTGTTCCTGCGGGCGGCTGCGCTGTTCTTCCATCGCCATGGGTGGCGCTGGTGGTAGCGACTTTCCCCCAGGACTGGCCGGTGCTGGTGACCGGCGGAACCGGCTTCATCGGCCGCCGTTTGGTCGCGACACTGTTGGTGCAGGGTCATCGAGTGCGGGTGCTGGTGCGGGCCGGCACAGCGCCTCCAGCGGAATGGGCGAGTGTGGAAACCGTGGTCGGCGATCTGGCCGATGCCGCCAGTCTGGAACGGGCCTGTGCGGGTATGCATACGGTGCTGCATGTCGCTGGCCTGGCCCATGCCGAAGCGGACACCCCGGAATGGGCAGCGCGGCATTGGGCGATCAATGCCGCGGGGACGTTTAGCCTGCTCGACGCGGCGGTGAAGGCCGGAGTCGAGCGTTTCGTTTTCCTCAGTAGCAGCAAGGCAGTGGGCGATCCAGGGCCACATTGCGTGGACGAGGGCTGGGACAGCGCCCCGGAGAGTCCCTACGGCCAGGCCAAGCGCGCTGCCGAGCAACGGGTGCTGGCCGTGGGCCAGGCGCAAGGTCTGCACGTAGTCAACATCCGGCCGGTCCTGGTGTACGGGCCAGGCATGAAAGCCAATTTGGCGCGGCTGATCGAAGCGATCCGGCGCGGTTGGTTGCCGCCGTTGCCGGAGACCGGCCATCGTCGTTCTCTGGTTCATGTCGATGACGTGATCCAGGCGTTGCTGCTGGCCGCTGTTCATCCCGCTGCAGCCGGGCGCACTTATCTGGTGACCGACGGTCAAGCCTATTCGGGGCGGGCGCTGTACGCGATCGTCCGGCGCGCCCTGGGGCGCCGCGTGCCGCGCTGGGCCATACCGGCGTCGCTGTGCTATGGCGCAGCCGATCTGGCCGATGGCCTGCGCTGGCTGGCCGGACGCCGGGATCGTCGGATGCGGGCCATGTTGGACAAGGTGCTGGGCTGGGCCTGCTACGACTCCAGCCGAATCAGCGCAGAACTGGGATATCGGCCGATATGGACGCTGGAGCGGTATTGCGAAACGGAGTGGCAGGATTTGCGGGACTGAACGAATGGTGCAGTCAGGTGTATCGGGAATCCACTGGCGATCGATCGGATGGGTCGCCCTGTCGGCTCTGGGCGGCGCAGTGGCCACCATGCTGGTATTGCTATTGTTTTACCGGGTTGGTGGCCTGACGGCGGTCGCGCCGCCGGTCGTGCTGACCGCCACCGATCTTCACCCGGTCGAGACGCCGGCTGGCGCGTCGCCAAGCACGGCGGTGCGAGGCGTCGTCGAGCGGATGGTGCGAGCCGATCTGTTTCAACGGCTGTCGTGGCGGGTGCAGGGCCTGACGCCGGACAGCGAATTGCGGCTGAGCTGGGTCACGCTGGCCGAACCGCGCACGGTGCAGGAACGGTTGTTGCCGGCGCACGACGAGGGTACGGTCGACTTGAGTGCGGAACCGCATTGGCAGGGGCGGATCATCGCAGTCGGCCTGAGCGTGAGCGGGGCTGTGGCGGAACCGCTGGCCTTTCAGCGTCTGGAACTACAGTCGCACATGCTCAGCCCTGGCGAGTCGTTGCGCTGGGCAGTGGACGAATGGAATGGGTTCGACGACTGGAGTCGGCGATCGATCAACTACGCGGCCGGTATACCGCTGGATGCGCTGTTTCCGCCGGTGGTGGTCGTGGCGCTCTGGGTCGGGTTCAGCGTCGCGCTGCATGCGCTCTGCGCACCGAAGCGCCGCTGGATGCCCTATGCCGCCTTGTTCCTGCTCGGTTGGCTGGCGCTGGATCTGCGCTGGCAGCTGGTCCTGAATCAGCGGCTGGCGCTGAGTATGGAACGTTTCGCCGGTAAGGACGAAACCGCACGGCGGCTGGCGGATCAGGATGGCAAGCTCTATCAATTTCTGGTGGAGGTTCGCCAGCGACTGCCGGATCGCCCGGCGCGACTGCTGATCGTCAGCAACGATCCGGCAGGATTCACGGCCGGGCGCACCCGCTATCACCTGCTGCCGCACAATGGCTATGCCGGTCTGTCCCAACCGCCCGAGCCGGCCATGGTCCGTGCAGGCGATTACGTCCTGATTCTGTCGCCGCTGAAGGGGGTGCGCTATAACCGTGCTGCGCAAGCCCTGGAATGGGACAACAAGCAGCTGGCGGCGAACCTGTTGTACGCTGCGTCGACCGGTGCGCTGTTCCAAGTGAGGGCTCAATAGGTAGAGGATCGATGGCGATGGGATGGTGGGGCGTCGGGCTGGCGCTGATGTTGCCGTGGCTGGCGGGCGCACTGTGGGTGCGCAGCGGCTGGCGTGACGATCCAGCCGGCATCTGGCCGATGGCGCTGGGATATGGCTATCTGCTGGGGATGCTGGCCGTCACTCTGTTGCTGCGATTACAGGAGGCATTGGGCTTGCCGCCGAGTTTTGCCGGTCCGGCAGTGGTGATGGCGATCCTGACGATTCTGGGCGCTTGGCGGCTGTGGCGGCGGGTCGCGCTGGATCGATTGCGGCTACAGGATGCCGGGACGTTTGGTGTGGAGCTGAGTTGGCAGCGTATCGTGTTCGTCCTGCTGTTGGTGTGGCTGGGCTGGCGGTTCGCAACCCTGGCGCAGGAGCTGTGGCTGCGGCCGCTGTTTCCCTGGGATGCCTGGACCACCTGGACCGTCCAGCCACGGGTGTGGGCTGAGCTACGGCAATGGGTTCCGTTCGTGGACCCCATTCGCTGGCTGGGCGATGCCAGTGGTTCGCTCTACACCATCGACGCGGTCAACTATCCCATTACGGTGCCGCTGTTGGCCCTGTGGCCAACGTTGGCGTTCGGGGTCTGGAACGACACTGCGGCCAACCTGCCGTGGCTTGGCGCGGCGCTCGCCTTGGGGCTGGGGTTCTATGGTCAGACGCGTAGCTGGGGCGCGACGCCTCTGGCGGCGTTGATCTTTACCTGGTTGTTGTTGTCGCTGCCGATTCTGGATACCCATGTAGCTCTGGCCGGTTATGCCGATCTGTGGCTGGCGGCTTTCTATAGCCTGGCGGTGATCGCTTTCTTCCAATGGCTGCGAACGGGTGACCGTCGCCAAGCCGGGTTGGCCTTGTTGCTGGCGCTGGTGTGTCCCTCGATCAAGTTGGAGGGCATGGTGTGGGTGCTGATGTTCATTCCCGCGCTGGCTGTCGCTTGGCTGCGGGGGAAGGCGCTGTGGGCGCTGGTCGGTATCGTGGCGGTGTTGGGACTGGTCTGGATCTTGTCCGGCGGCGTGGCGTTCGTTGCGCCGGGGCTTGGCGAGATCCAGTTGAGGCCGGATCTGATCCAGCTTCCATGGCTGGGCCGGTTTGCCCTGCACTATCGCAGCAGCTGGGAGCCACTGTTCACGAACGGTTTTGTCCTGGTCAACTGGCATCTGCTGTGGTATCTGGCGCTGGCGGCCTGGGTGGTGGCCGTGCCCCGCATACGAGTCGAGGGTTGGCGGCGGATCATGGCTTTGTTCATCGGTTGCTGTTTGCTGATGTTGTTCGTGTTGTTCTTCCTGACCGACGCCCAACGCTGGGCTGAGCAGTACACCAGCATCAATCGGGTGTTCATGCACTTCGTGCCGGCCTTGCTGTTCTGGATGATGGCGGTTTGGGTGAAACCTGTTGACTATGATCGGGCAGAGCCGACATCGGCCAACACCTGCCGATAAAGCGCGGCGGTCGCTGCCGCCACCGGCCCGATCCCGAATTGCTCCCGCAGCGCGATTGGACCAGCTTGGGCCAGCGTTTCCCGCCGCGTCGGATCGAGTTGTAAGGTTCGCAGCGCTGTAGCCAATGCCCCGACATCGCCAAGCGGAACCAATAAACCATGACCCGCTTGACGCACCACCCAGCCCGCGCCGGAACCGGGAATATCGCTGACTACGACCGCTTTACCGAAGCGCATCGCCTCCAGCAACACCAACCCGAAAGCTTCGGTTCGCTCCAGTGACGGCAGACACAACACGTCGCAACTGGCCAATAGCGCGTTCAAATCGGCCTCGGGCTGAAAACCGGGCAGGCAGACCCGATCGCCCAGGTCGAGCGCATTCCGCAGTGTCTCCAGACGTTCCCGTTGTTCACCGGTGCCCACGATGAGAATCCGGCTGTCCGGCAGCTCGGCAGCGGCTCGAATCAGCACATCATGACCTTTGTAATAGGTCAAGCGCCCGATAGCCAGCACCCGAAAGCCCGTTTCGCCCCACAGCGCCGTCGCCCGTTGTCGTGCCGCCGGTTCGGGATCGGCGATGCGACCGGTTTCCAGGCCGAGCGGAATGACATGGCAGCGTTGCCGCCAGCGCGTCAGTGCATCGCTAGCGTCCAGATAAGGCGGCGAAGTGGCGATGACCGCCCGGCTGGCGGCCAGCAGGCGCTGCTCGAGTGGTCGATAGAGCGTGCGATAAGCCAGCCCCAGCCGTCGATCGATCTGGGAAGACACCACATCGGCATGCCAGTGGATGACCCAGGGTAAACGCCGCGCCGCAGGCAGGGCCAGCGCCCAGAATGCCGAGGTGTTAGGCAGGTGCAGATGGAGTAGATCGGGTTTGAATTCCCGAATCGCGCGTTGTAGCCAAAGCGGAAACGCGGGGCTGATGGGCGCATACAGCAACCGACCGTAGGCCGGCGCGCGATAGATCGGAATGGCGTCGGCGTCGATGCTGGACGTGGGAGCAGGGGAGCGGGCAGCCTGTTCATCATGCACCACAGCGGCAACGGCCACGTCTTGCGCCCGCAGCGCTGGTAGGAGATCGGCCATGAAATTTTCGATGCCACCGGCGAACGGGGGATAGTATTTGCCAATATGCAGGATGCGCATGATTCACTGCTCGGTGCGATCAGTTGCTTGCGGCGCGCGTGGCTCCGACGGTGCGAGCGGGTCCTGCGCTTCGAGCATCGCCAGCCGTTGCGCCAGTCGCCGGATCAGGCGTTCCTGCCGGGACCGCTCCAGGTCCATGGTCAGGATCTTGAGCAGCAACAGACCGAAGCCGAGCACGATGGCCAGAATCGGCGGGTAGCTGATGCCCAATTGGGTGGCCAGCCAGTCGAACAGGCGAGGAAAGAAGCCGAGTAGGGCAACGGTCGCTGCCACGCCGATCCACCAGATGGCATAAGGCCCATGCAGACGATCGCGGCGGACCAGGAATAGAATGATGAGAGCGACGGCGATGCCAATCGCCATGGAAGTGAGTTGATAGGTCAACATCGCGAAGATTATCAGTCGTCGGCGCTGGATAGCGCGGGGTTGCGGCCCACCCGGGCGAGGCAAAGCAGGCTGGTTTGCAGCATGTATTTCCCCACCACCCACCAGGAGCGGAAGATCTTGGAACCGCCGATCGCGCGAGGTTGCATCGATACTGGCACTTCCACGCTGCGCAAACCTCGGCGGCGCAGGATCAACAACACCCCTACGTCCTGATAGTCGAGCAGGCTAGCCTCGCGCGAGGCCAGTGCGGTCATGGCGGTATGGTTATAGGCTCGGAACCCGGAGGTGATGTCTTCCAGTTCCAGGCCGGTGAGGAACCGGAAGTAGGACCAGGCCAGTCGTCGGGCGCGACTGGCGCGCTCGGGAAAAGCGCCGATGGCGACATCCGCTTCGCCAGTCATGAGGGGGCGCAGCAGAGCGCCGATGTCCTGGGGTTCGTGTTGACCGTCGGCATCGAGGGTGACAGCGGTTCGGAAACCCTGGCGCAGGGCGTAGCGCAGGCCGGTTTGGATAGCGCCCCAAGCGCCGAGCTGGATGGCCAGCGGTAACACGCTGGCACCAGCGGCCCGCGCGACCTGAGCCGTGTTGTCGGTGCTACAATCGTCGATGACCGCGACCGGATAGTCCCACAGCTCACGAATTCGTGACACAATGTTACCGATGGTGGCAGCTTCATTGTGGGCCGGGATCAGTGCGATAG
>RXIW01000006.1 GCA_003989065.1 Candidatus Competibacteraceae bacterium | reverse complement strand
AACTCCTCGGTCGTGCCCTGCGCCCGTTCCACCGCATTGCGTCCCGTTTGCCCAGGCTCACCGCCCTGCAGGCCATAGGGCGGGATGCGTCGCCGCCCGGACAGGATCGCGGCGGTCATCGGCTCCAGAAAGCGGATGCGGCGGATCACCCCATCGCCGCCGCGCCAGCGTCCCGCACCGCCGCTGCCGCTACGAATGCGGAATGCTTCCACCCGCACTGGAAAACGCCATTCCAACACTTCCGGATCGGTCAGCCGGGAATTGGTCATGTGGGTCTGCACCGCCGAAGCGCCATCGAAACCCGGACCCGCCCCGGACCCGCCGCACAGGGTCTCGTAATACTGATGGCGCGCGTTGCCGAAGGTGAAATTGTTCATGGTGCCCTGGGATGCGGCCATCACCCCCAGCGCCCCGTACAGCGCATCGACCACGGCTTGCGAAGTCTCGACATTGCCCGCCACCACCGCCGCCGGCGGACGGGGATCGAGCAGCGAACCGGCCGGAATGACGATGTCCAGCGGTCGCAGACAGCCGGCGTTAAGCGGAATGTCGTCATCGACCAGGGTGCGGAACACATACAGCACCGCCGCCAGACACACCGCCCGCGGCGCGTTGAAATTGCTGGCCAATTGCGCGGAGGTGCCGGTGAAATCGATCCGAGCCGAGCGCGCGGCCCGATTCAGGGCAATGGCCACCCGGATCACCGCCCCGTTGTCCATCTCGCAGCTGAATTGGCCATCCTGCAAGCGGTCCAGGGTGCGGCGGACCTGCTCGGCGGCGTTGTCCTGGACATGCTGCATGTAGGCTCGCACCGTCGTCAGGCCGAAATGCGCCACCATCCGCTGCAGTTCCTGTACGCCTTTCTCGTTGGCCGCCAGTTGCGCCTGCAGATCGGCCAGATTCTGCGGGGGATTGCGGGCCGGCCACGGGCCTGCGCCGAGCTGTTCCAGCAGCTCGCGTTCGCGCAGACGACCGCCGCGCAGCAGCGGAAAGTTGTCCAGTAACACGCCCTCCTGGGCCATCGTCACGCTGTCCGGCGGCATCGAGCCGGGGGTGATGCCACCGATGTCGGCATGGTGGCCGCGCGAGGCGACGTAGAACAGCAGCTCGGCCCCAGCCGCGTCGAACACCGGGGTGATGACGGTGATGTCCGGCAGATGGGTGCCACCGTGATAGGGTGCGTTGCTGGCGTAGGCGTCGCCGGGCTGGAATTGGCCGTGATGGGCCTGGATCAGCGCCTGCACCGCTTCGCCCATCGAGCCGAGATGCACCGGGATATGTGGGGCATTGGCGATCAACTGGCCATCGTGGTCGAACAGGGCGCAGGAAAAATCCATCCGCTCCTTGATGTTGACCGAATGGGCGGTATTGGCCAGGGTCACGCCCATCTGCTCGGCGATGGCCATGAACAGGTTGTTGAACACCTCCAGCAGGATCGGATCGACCTGGGTGCCGACCGCCACTTGGCGCGGTCGCGGCAGGTAGCGGGTCAAGGTCAGATCGTTGCGCGCGGTGACTACGGCCCGCCAGCCGGGTTCGATCAGGGTGGTGGCGCCGGCTTCGCCGATGATGGCCGGGCCATTGATGCAGTCGCCGGGATATAGCTCGGTGCGGCGGTAGAACGGGGCGGTGGTCTCGCTGCCGCCGATGTACAGCGGAAACCGGGCGACCGGTTGCAGCGGCGCGGTGCGCGCCGGTCGCGCCGTCACGGCCTGATCCAGACCGAAACCGGCCCCGATGGCCTCGACCGTTGCCGCCTCCACGATCAGGCTCTTGTCGGGCATGACGAAGCCGTAGCGTTGCTGGTGGGCGCAGGTGAAGCGATCGTGCAGCTCGGTAGCGGTGCCGGCGGCCACGCTCAGGGCGCTGTCGCTGCCGGCGTAGCGCAGCCGCAGCGAGTGGACGGTGTCAATCCCTGCGGCCGGAATGTCCTGGGCCGCCATCTCCGCCCGCGCTGCTTGGTCCAGCTCGGCCAGAACTTGGGCGATGAGCGGTGCAGCCGCAGGGTCCAGGGGGATTTCGAGCGCCTGTTCCCTGACCCGCCGGGCGTCGGCCAGCCCCATGCCGTAGGCCGACAGCACCCCGGCGAAGGGATGGATGAACAGGGTCGACATCCCCAGCGCATCGGCGACCGCGCAGGCGTGTTGTCCGCCCGCGCCGCCGAAGCAGCACAGGGTGTACTCGGTGACGTCATAACCGCGCTGGGTGGAAATCTGCTTGATGGCGCGGGTCATGTTCTCCACGGCGATGGTCAGGAAGCCTTCGGCCAGCGCCATGGGAGTCAACGCCTGACCGGTGGCGGCTTGCACCTCGACGGCCAGCGCGGCGAATTTCTGGACGACGCTGGCGCGGTCCAGCGGTTGGTTTCGCTCCGGTCCGAACACCAGTGGAAAGAAAGCCGGCTGGATCCGCCCCAGCAGGACGTTGCAGTCGGTCACGGTCAGCGGTCCGCCGCGTCGATAGCAGGCCGGACCGGGGCTGGCCCCGGCCGATTCCGGCCCAACCCGCAGCCGGCTGCCGTCGAACCGGCAGATCGAACCGCCGCCGGCCGCCACGGTGTGGATGTGCAGCATCGGCGCGCGCAGCCGCACGCCGGCTACCAGAGTTTCGAAGGCGCGTTCGTATTCACCGGCGTAATGGGCGACGTCGGTGGAAGTGCCGCCCATGTCGAAGGTGATGATCCGGTCGAAGCCGGCCTGGGCCGCAGTGCGCACCGCGCCGACAATGCCGCCGGCCGGGCCGGACAGGATGCTGTCCTTACCCTGGAAATGGCGGGCATCGGCCAGACCGCCGTTGGATTGCATGAACAACAGGCGAGTATCGGCCAGTTCGACGCCGAGCCGGTCGATGTAGCGGCGCAGGATCGGCGACAGATAAGCGTCCACCACCGTGGTGTCGCCGCGCCCGACCAGCTTCATCAGCGGGCTGACCTGGTGCGAGACCGAAATCTGGGTGAAACCGATCGCCTGGGCCAGCGCCGCCGCCTGGCGTTCGTGGTCGGGATAGCGGTAGCCGTGCAGGAAGACGATGGCGACGGCGTGGATACCGGCGGCATGGGCCTGTTCCAGGGCGGCGCGGGCACTGTCCGGGTCGAAGGGGACGATAACCTCACCCTGGGCCGAGACTCGTTCGCGTACTTCCGCCACCCGTTCGTACAGCAGTTCCGGCAGCACGATGTGCCGGGCGAACAGCTGGGGACGGTTCTGGTAGGCGATGCGTAGGGCGTCGCGAAACCCGTGGCTGATCAGCAGCAGGGTGCGGTCGCCCTTGCGCTCCAGCAGGGCGTTGGTGGCGACGGTAGTCCCCATCTTCACCGCCGCGATGCGCTCGGCGGGGATGGGCTGGTCCGGCGCGACGCCCAGCAGGTCGCGAATGCCTTGCAGGGCGGCATCGGGGTAATGCTCGGGGTTGACCGACAGCAGCTTGTGGGTCAGCAGTTGCCTATCCGGGCGCTGGGCGACGATGTCGGTGAAAGTGCCGCCCCGGTCGATCCAGAATTGCCAGCGGGCGGTGGAGGGCAGGGAAGCGGTCATGGGCGTATTCCAGAGGGCATTCGCTACAAAGATACCAGTGCGCCGCCTGATCGTGCCATTCGCGCGAATGGATGGTCTATGCTGAAGACCTTTGTCGAGGAGCATACTGTGATAGATCGACTGAAAACGCTCATCCTGATCGTGAGTCTGCTGGGCGCGACCCCGGTGCTGGCTGCGTCGCCATCCTCCGTACAACGCTATTTCCAAAGCCTGCAGTCGCTGCGGGCCGAGTTCATCCAGCAGGTGTACGACGATCGCTCGCGGCTGATGCAAGCCTCCAGCGGCCAGATGTTGATGCAGAAGCCCGGCAAGTTCCGCTGGAATTACCGGACCCCGTCCGAGCAGATCATCGTGGCCGATGGCGAGCGACTGTGGTCCTACGATATCGACCTGGCCCAGGTGACCGTCCGCAAGTTGGACAAGGCGCTGGGCTCGACCCCGCTGGCGCTGTTGAGCGGCGCAGCGCCAATCGATGAAGCGTTCACCGTCGGCGCCGTCAAGAGCCAGAATGGCCTGGACTGGTACGATCTGACGCCCAAGCAGCCCCAGCCGGAGTTCCGGCTGTTGCGGGTCGCGTTCAAGGGCGACGTTCTGGTTAGCCTGGAGTTGGAAGACAGCCTGGGGCAGCGCACCCGGCTGGATTTTCAGAAACTGGAGCGCAATCCGACCCTCGATCCGGCGTTGCTGAAATTCACGCCGCCGTCCGGGGTCGATGTGGTCGGCGATGCCGGCTGACATGAGCGACGCTGCGCTGCTTCGGCCCCTGGCCGATCGGTTGCGGCCGCGCCGCCTGGACCAATTCGTCGGCCAGGCTCATCTGCTGGCGGCGGGTAAACCGTTGCGGGTGGCGATCGAGCGCGGCCAGCCGCACTCCATGGTGCTGTGGGGACCACCCGGCACTGGTAAGACCACCCTGGCCGAGGTGTTGGCTGGGGCCTGCCAGGCCGAATTCATCCGGCTGTCGGCGGTGATGGCCGGGGTGCGCGAGGTGCGGGCGGCGGTCGAGCGCGCTCAGCAGCTGTGGCGCGACCAGCAGCGCCGCACCGTGTTGTTCGTCGATGAGGTCCATCGCTTCAACAAGGCCCAGCAGGATGCCTTTCTGCCCTATGTCGAGGACGGCACCCTGACCTTCATCGGCGCCACCACCGAAAATCCCAGCTTCGCCCTCAACAACGCCCTGCTGTCGCGGCTGCGGGTTTACGTACTGACCAGCCTGGATGTTCCCGCCATCGAACACGTGCTGGAGCGGGCCTTGCGCGATCCAGAGCACGGTTTGGGCGGGCGTTGGCCGCTGGCTGAGGAATCGCGCCGTCGTCTGGCGCAGGCGGCCGATGGCGATGCCCGGCGGGCGTTGATCTGGCTGGAGCTGGCGGCGGAGCTGGTCGAGGCCCAGGGCGGCGCGCTGGAGGATGCCTTGGCCGCGGTGATGAATGATGGCGGCGGTCGCCGTTTCGATCGCGGCGGTGATCTGTTCTACGACCAGATTTCCGCCTTGCACAAGGCGGTGCGTGGCAGCAGTCCGGACGCAGCCCTGTACTGGTTGGCGCGGATGCTGGATGGCGGCTGCGATCCGCTATATATCGCTCGGCGGATGGTACGGATGGCCAGCGAGGACATCGGCAACGCCGACCCGCGGGCCTTGCCGCTGGCGCTGAGCGCCTGGGAGGCGCAGGAGCGGCTCGGTAGCCCAGAAGGGGAGCTGGCCATGGCCCAGGCCATCGTCTATCTGGCGGTCGCGCCCAAGAGCAACGCGGTCTATACCGCCTTCGGCGCGGCCCGGCGCGATGTCGAGCGTTGCGGCAGTCTGGAGGTGCCGCCGCACATCCGCAATGCGCCGACCGCCCTGGCGAAGAAGCTGGGGCATGGCGAGGGTTATCGCTACGCCCACGACGAGCCGAATGCCTACGCCGCCGGTGAATGCTATTTCCCCGAAGCGCTGAAGGACGCCCGTTATTACCAGCCGACGGCCAATGGCTTGGAAGGGCGGATCGGCGAAAAACTGCAACGGTTGCGGGAGCTGGACCGGAATAGCGCACGGCAGCGCTATCGCTGACCCGAAACGACGCCGGGATGAAACCGCCAATGCGCGGCTTCATCCCGGCGTATCTATGCTGCTGCGGGTGTTAGTGGCTGACGGCGCACTTTTTCCCCTTCGGCTGACCGATGTCCGCCAGCAGCTCGGTGAACCAGGGGGTATCGATATCGAAGGGTTTGCCGCCCTTGATCCGCGGGAACTCGATGGCACGCAGTACCCCACCTTGATCTTCATCGTGGCCGATGACGCCGGCCTCGCCGCGCATGGCGCATTCGACGGCCAGATCGACGCAGGATTTGATCAGGCGGAGATCCTCGCTATTGGCGGCTGCGGCGCGGGAGAAATAACCGGATTTCTGGATCATGGTTTTCTCCGAACCGATCATCTTGGCGAACTGCTCGCCAAACCACTTGCCGGGATTGACGGCGTCCAGCTTGATGTGACCGAAGGCATCGCGCGGAACTTCCTGACCATTGGCTTGCAGTTCGGCCACGATGGCTTCCACCCCTGCGCCTTCGGACACGAAGATGTTGATGTCATCGTTTGAGTCCATCAAGGCACGCAGGCGGGCGGCCTCGGCGGCGATGTCGATTTCCATTTCGGGAATGAACACAGCATGGACGTCGAAGGAAGAGCGGCTGAGGCCGATGGCAGGCAGCCATTCCTCGCGATCCAGCAGCTTGCGGTATTCCAGCGCGGTGGCGGCGGTCAACCAGCCGCAGTTGCGGCCCATGACTTCATGGATGATCAGCATGCGCGGATTGGCGTTGTTTTCCGCAACGATGTTCTGGAAGTAGCGGGCGCCCTGTTCGGCGGCGGTCCAGGCACCCAGCGATTGCCTGATCGGGTACACGTCGTTGTCGATGGTCTTGGGTAGACCGATGACGGTGAGGCCATAGTTGTTCTTGGCCAGGAAGGCGGCCAAATCGGCGGCGGCGGTATTGGTGTCGTCACCACCGATGGTGTGGAGCACATCGACCCCATCTTTGACCAATTGATCGGCGGCGACTTTCTGGGGATCTTCGCCTTCCTTGACTAGCCCGCGCTTGATGCAGTCCTTGACGTTGGTGAGCTTGACCCGGCTGTTGCCGATGGGTGAGCCACCGAAGTTGTGTAGCACCCGTGCTTTTGCGCGAATTTCCGGGGTGACCTTGTAGGAGTCGCCCATCAGCAGTCCCTTGTAGCCGCTGTGGTAGCAGATGATTTCGATGCTGGGATCGATTTCGGAATAGCGTTCGATGAGACCGCCAACGGCCGAACTGAGGCAGGGGGCCAAACCGCCTGCGGTGAGAATTGCGACTTTCTTGGGCTTGCTCATGGTGGTTCTCGACCTCATCATTGAGAAAATCAAACCAAAATAGTAGGAGAGATTGCGCCATTCAACAACGCAACGGCTATCGGCGCAGATAGGCCAGCTCCCTGGGCAAGGTGATGTTGTTGCCGAAGCTGTCCTCGCCGTAGCCGGACAGGGCCAAGAGTTCGAGATCGCACAGCACCCGCTTGTCGCCGATGAAGCGGATATTCAGATCGGCCTTGATGTCGATCTGACCGGTGGCTTGCAGCCGGGCGATTTCAGCGGTGACCTTTTCCAGCAGAATGCTGTCCGGGCAGCATTCCTCCGACAACTGCAAGGGTTGTTGGTAAATGATCAACTTGCCTTGCTGGGCCAGGCGCAGGACTACTTCCAGTACGGTGGCCCGGATTTGCTGGTCGTTCAGTTCCCCCTTGGGCAGCGACAGTCGACCGATCTCCGACACCAGCCAGCGTCGCTTCTGGGCGTTGATCTTTTCGTTGGCCCGGAAGATATCCATGGGCGAACTGGCGTCGTAGGACTGGCCGTCCAGCTCCATGTGGATATCGCTGCCGTAGTGGCGCACGATTTTCGCGACCAGGGTGGCCGGGCGGACGTGGAAACCGCGATAGGTGGGCACCGACACTTCGATGCTGCCGACCTGGGCGTAGCGCTTGAGCATGGTGTGGCAGAAACGGCGGCCCTGTACCAGATAATGCTTGGCATAGGCGATCGAATATTCCATCAGCATGGCCAACAGCGTCCTGGCCGGGATCACCGGCTTGCGGCGCAGGGATGAATCGCCGGTCTGGACATTGAGATGGCGTTCGTAGTAATGCACCAGTTGGGTAGCGGTTTCCAGCAGGCGGTATACGATGCTGATATGCCCGCGCAGGATGGGCAGATCGGTGTCGAGGAATTCGATTTCGGTCTCGGATACGTGGGTGTCGTACAGTGACTGCAGGCTGTGAAACCGGAATTCCAGGTACTGCAGGCTGTCTTCGCTGAGCGGATCGGGAAAGCAGCTCGGATATTGCGCCGGCGTGACCTGTTCGACCACGTAGAGTAGGTCGCTTTCCGCCGCTAGGTTCAGATAGGCGGTCGCTAGGTGGGTGATGGTTTCCGAAGCGCTGCGGGTTTTGCGCATGGGCCGGTCATGGGGCAGGCGACCGGGCGGCAGAGGTTCCAGGTAGTCGGTCGGCGCAACGGCTTCGCTGGGAATGGGCAGGTCCAGTCGGTTGGCCTGGACGATCATCCAACCAGCAGCTTTGATCAGGACATCGTGGGTGAAGGTCAGGACCTGCGCGGTCGCTTGGGCAAAATCGCGTTCGAGCGGCAGCAGGCGGTAGGCGGGCAGGGTGTATTGGATGTGCAGGAGATGATAGGCAACATCGGCAAATAGCTTGATGGTGGCTGTCAGCGAGCGAAATCGGGACCACTTGCGGTTGTTGCGCGCGCCATAGGTGTCCAGCAGCTCCTCGATCTGGATGGCCTGGGACAATAGATCGGCGACGAGAGGCCGGGTGAGGGCCATGGGATCGGAGCGCCGCGCTGACAGAAAATGGGCCAGTTGTAACAATTTATGGGCGCGTGCGCCGACCAACCCGGCGAAATCATCGTGTCCGATGATGACGGAACTCATGCGCTGAGCGATGCCTCTGCCTTTAGCCGCCGCTGCTGTCGGCGGGTGAGGATTCTGCCAGCGTTCTGCCGATTGATGCGAGGAAAGAATTGCTGAGCGGTCATCGGTGTCCACTATTCGAGAAGATCCGAATGTCTGAACGTGCCGTTAGTCTAGAGCATCCCGGGAGAATTGATAATCGACTTGAATCCATGGAAGCAGATGGTATCGCATGATTTTTATATCATCATCTAATAACCAAGTCGCATCTAGACAACATTGACAGACCCTGGAAATGAGCCTTTACTTTCCATCGTTCTTCCATACGAAACCTCCCAGAAGGGTGGGCCCTATGGATACACAGCACCACCAACCACTTAAGTGAGGAATAACGAATGGCTCTCCAAGAAGTCGTGATTGTCAGCGCCGCCCGGACGGCAATCGGTAAATTCATGGGCACTCTGAAGGATGTGTCAGCGCGTGATCTGGCGATCACCGCGGCCAAGGCGGCGATCGAACGCTCCGGTGTGCCCGCTGACCAAATCGACGAGATCTGCATGGGCCAGTTGTATACCGGCATGCAGGGTTCGCTGCCGGCGCGGCAGGTCAGCATGCGTATTGGTCTGCCCTATAGCAGCAGCGCGGTGTCCGTCAACCAGAACTGTACCTCCGGCATGCGCGCGCTGGAAATCGCTTGCCACAACATCATGCTGGGTCAGACCGATATCGGCTTGGCTGTCGGCGTCGAGAGCATGACCAATGCCCCCTATATGTTGCCCAAGGCGCGTATGGGTTATCGGATGGGGCAGGGCAACATCGAAGACAGCATGATCCACGACGGCCTGTTCGACGAGCTGGTGCCCGGCCACATGGCGATGACGGCGGAAAACGTTGCGGTCAAGTACGGCATCACCCGCCAAGAATGCGACGAACTGGCGGTGATCAGTCACAGCCGTTGCACCAAAGCGACCAATGAGGGCGTTTTCAAGCGCGAGATCGTGCCGGTCGAACTCAAATCCAAGAAAGGTTCGACTTTCTTTGAAGTGGATGAAAACTTCATTCCAAACGCCAGCATGGAAAGTGTGGGCAAGCTGAAGCCAGCCTTTAAGAAAGATGGCGTAGTGACTGCTGCCAATGCGTCCAGCATCAATGACGGCGCCAGCGCGGTGGTGATCATGTCGCTGGAGAAGGCCAAGGCGCTGGGCATCAAGCCGCTGATGAAGCTGGTCAGTATCTGCAATGCGGGTATTGAGCCAGAAGTCATGGGCCTTGGCCCAGCCGTGGCGATCCCGAAGGCCCTGAAGCAGGCCAATCTGGCGTTCTCCGATATCGACTACTGGGAAGTGAACGAAGCCTTTGCCGCCCAATGGTTGGGCGTTGGTCGGATGCTCAAGGCAGACTACAACATGAATCTGACCACGGATAACTGCAACTTCAACGGTTCCGGCATCGCGCTGGGCCATCCGGTCGGTTCCACCGGTCTGCGCATCGTGGTCAGCCTGTACTATGAGCTGGAGCGGCAGGGCAAGACCACGGGCGGTGCTTCGCTGTGCGTCGGCACCGGCCCCGCCATGGCCTCGCTGTGGACTCGCGACATCTGATCGTTTGATCGACTGATCGAAGTGGCCCGCACAGGGCCACTGATGATATCGAATCGAATAAAAAAGCCGGCAATCGCCGGCTTTTTTATTCGATGCCGGGACGGGCGTGAACGCCCATCCCGACAGCCTACTCAGGCCGCTGCCGCAGCCTTCCAGACCTCAGGCGCTTTCTCGGCCCGCTCGCCGAACGCCTGCCGCTGACTCTCGAGTTCCGGCGGCAGCTGCTCGCCGAATTTGGCGAAGAAGCCCTTGATCTCTTCGATCTCGCTCAGCGCTTCCGAACGCTTGATGCTGGTGATCGCTTCGAATTTCTCCTTGGAGAAATCCAGGCCCTGGAAGTCCATGTCCTCGTAACGCGGCATCAGGCCGAACGGGCTTTCCACCGCGCCCACCTCGTTGTTGACGCGTTCCACGATCCATTCGAGCACGCGCATGTTCTGACCGTAGCCCGGCCAGATGAACTTGCCGTTCTCGTCCTTGCGGAACCAGTTGGTGCGGAAGATCTTGGGCAGCTTCAGATCGGTCCGCTTGCCGATGTTGACCCAGTGGCCCCAGTAGTCCGCCATGTTGTAGCCGCAGAACGGCAGCATGGCGAAAGGATCGCGGCGGATGCCGGTCACGCCGATCGCCGCAGCCGTGGCTTCCGAACCCATGGTGGCGGCCATGAAGACGCCGTGGTTCCAGTCGAAAGCCTGATAGACCAGCGGGAAGGTCTTGGACAGACGACCGCCGAAGATGAAGGCCGAGATCGGCACGCCCGCAGGATCTTCCCAAGCGGGATCGATGGTCGGGCACTGTCCGGCCGGAGCGGTGAAGCGGGAGTTGGGATGAGCACCCACCCGGCCGCTGTCGGGCGTCCAGTCGTTGCCCTGCCAGTCGATGCCATGCGCCGGAGCCGCCACACCCATGCCTTCCCACCACACGTCGCCGTCGTCGGTCAGCACGACGTTGGTGAAGATGGTGTTGGCCTTGCAGGACTCCATCGCCATCGGGTTGGAGTCGTAGGAGGTGCCGGGCGCGACGCCGAAGAAGCCGGCTTCGGGGTTGATGGCGCGCAGGGTGCCATCGGGCGCAGGCTTAATCCAAGCGATGTCGTCACCGACCGTCAGCGCCTTCCAGTTGCCGAAGCCCTTGGGCGGAACGATCATGGCCAGGTTGGTCTTGCCACAAGCGCTGGGGAAGGCCGCTGCGACATAGGTCTTCTCGCCCTTGGGCGATTCCAGACCCAGGATCAGCATGTGCTCGGCCAGCCAGCCTTCGTCACGAGCCATCGCCGAGGCGATGCGCAGGGCGAAGCACTTCTTGCCCAGCAGGGCGTTGCCGCCGTAACCCGAGCCATAAGACCAGATTTCGCGGGTTTCGGGATAATGCACGATCGCCTTGCGGCTGATGTTCGGCTCGCACGGCCAGGGCACATCCGCCTGACCGGGTTCGAGCGGCGCACCGACCGAGTGCACGCACGGCACGAAGAAGCCGTCGCCCAGGGTGTCGAGCACCTTCTGACCCATGCGGGTCATGACCCGCATGTTGACCACGACATAGGGCGAGTCGGTGATCTCGATGCCGATCTGGGCGATCGGGCTGCCGATCGGTCCCATGCTGAAGGGGATGACGTACATGGTGCGGCCGCGCATGCAGCCGGCGAACTGCTCCTTGAGCTGGGTCCGCATTTCGGCCGGCGGGGCCCAGTTGTTGGTCGGACCGGCATTCTCCTTCACTTCCGAGCAGATGAAGGTGCGATCCTCGACGCGCGCCACATCGGACGGATGGGAGCGCGCGAGATAGGAGTTGGGCCGCTTTTCAGGGTTCAGCTTGATGAAGGTGCCGGAGGCGACCATCAGATCGCACAGCTGCTGGTTTTCTTCTTCGGAACCGTCGCACCAGTGAATACGATCGGGTTGGGTCAGGGCAGCGATCTCATCGACCCATTGCAGCAACTTGGCGTTGCTGGTCCGGTTCTTGCCATCATGTGCGATTGCCATCTTATGGACTCTCCTCATGGATTGATCGAGTGGAAGGATTGGAAGAGACTTCAGGCGGAGCTGAGAGACCGCCGTCCGCGCCGGAGATTGGGCCGGGAGACCTGGGTAAGGCCAGTTCTATTCTTATATGCTAAAGGTTATCACCAAGCGGGTTGGGATACCACTCAAGCGATAGGGTTTGAACGGGGCCATCCGGGTCCGGGATCATCTTCCGCATCGTCAGGCATTGCGATCCCGGCCGGATCAACCGCAGCCATTCACTGGTAGCTGTTGTCCCAACCCTGGGGATTCCGGCCGGTGTGGGTCGCACGCCAGATATCCCGAACGTTGACTTGCCATCGGTTGTTATAGAACCGACCGACGCGGCCGAGTTCAACCGAGCCCCAGTCGTCGCCGACCCGGATGTTGTATTCCGGTCGCGCGGTGATCCGCTGTCCACTTTCCAGCAAATAGGACGATTCGCCCGGCCGGAGCGCCCAATAGCTGCCGATTTGCGTGCCGCGTTTGGTCCACATCGTGAGCTTGACCGTATCTCGCCAATCGTTGGTCACGCGCACGTAGCCTCGTTGCATCGAAGGATCGGGGGGTTGTAGCCAGCGCCGTTCGTCATAGCCGCCGCCATAGCCGCCGCCATAGCCGGGTTCCGTGGCGTTTTGCGCGGAGGCTTGCTGCGCGCAGATCCACAGCGGAACTGCAAACAGGAGGGCAGTCAGAAATCGAAGCATTCCGTATCGCTTGTACATCGGGATTTTCTCCTAGAGCCGTGTTGGGTGGCTGGTGATTTTTCTGGTGGAGCAGGATTTTCGAATGGGCCTCGCCGGCCCTGTCGGATATTTGAATCCGTAAGCGAAAATCCTACAAAATCAGCTGCGCCACCACAAATTAAATAATGGCGGTCGATTCGACCCGGCTATGTCGTCGATGGATCGTTCAATGTCAGCGCAGCAAATACGGTGAATACAAGGTCGGGTCGATTTCAGGATTGGGTTGAGGGCGGTGTTCAATTGGCGACGCGCAGAACGATCTTGCCGCGAGCGTGACCACCCTGGCTGATCGCATGGGCCTGGCGGACTTCGGACAGCGGCAGGACGGAGTGAATGATGGGTTTGATGCGGCCCTCGTCGATCAGACGACCGATGGCGGTCAATTGCGAGCCGTTGGGTTGAACGAACACGAAAGCACTGCGGACGCCGAACGAAACGGCAGTCTCGGCTGGCGGTGGGTTAGCGATCGAAACTAGCATGCCATCCGGCTTCAACACCGACCAGGAACGGTCCTGGGTGTCGTCGCCGATGGTGTCGAATACCACATCCACCTGGCTGACGACGTCTTCGAAACGGGCTTTGGTATAATCGATTAGTTGGTCAGCTCCCAATTCCGTCAATAGGCCGAGATTGACCGCCGAAGCCGTGGCGATGACGCGCGCGCCGCGCGCCTTGGCCAGCTGCACCGCCATGCTGCCGACCCCACCGGCCGCCGCGTGGATCAGCACGGTCTGACCCGCCTGCAACTGCGCCGCATCCACCAGCGCCTGCCAGGCGGTCAGGGTGGCCAGGGGCACGGCGGCGGCATGGATCGGGTCAAGCGAAGCCGGTTTGAGCGCCGCGTCGCTGGCTTTGACGGCGATGTATTCGGCGTAGCTGCCGTCGCGTTCGATATTGGGTCGGGCGTAAACTTCGTCGCCGCTCTTGAACGCAGTGACTTGATCACCGCATTCGACGACCTCCCCGGCAACGTCCCAGCCCAGAATCAGGGGGAGTTGGTGATGCAGGAAGCCTTGCAGATAACCTTCGCGGATTTTCCAGTCCACCGGGTTGACTGCGGCCGCCCGCACCCGGATCAGGATATCGTCGGGATTGAGGTGTGGGAGCGGGGCCTCCTCTTCGTGCAGGAGTTCGGGGCCGCCGTAGGCGTGAATGCGGACAGCTTTCATGGTCGTCATCGGAATCTCCCAGGACAGCGGTTGGACAGTGGATACCGAGCGCCCGGTATCCGGATGCCCGGCGTTAGAGTCTCCGGGCGCAGCGCAGTTCGAATTCGACTCTGTTTCGCGATAATGGTCCCATCCATCGAAGGAGTGAAATCGCCATGCCGATCCCGTCCATCACCCGAATCGCCTTGCCATCGCCAGCTCCGGGCACCGAACGGGCATTGCGCGTCCATCGCTACGGTCATTCCGGCGCCCGGCCCAAGGCTTATATCCAGGCGGCGATTCACGCCGACGAGATTCCGGGACTGCTGGTGGCGCAGCACCTGTTGCGGCGACTGGAGACGCTACAGGCGGAGGGGCGGGTACTGGGCGAAGTGGTGGTGGTCCCGGTCGCCAATCCGATCGGCTTGAACCAGCAGTTGAACGGACGCTTGCTGGGCCGGTTCGATTTCGAGGGGGCTGGCAATTTCAACCGGAGTTTTCCCGACCTGAGCGGGCCGGCGCTGGAACGGCTGCGGGGTCGTCTGAGTCCCGATCCGGCGGTGAATGTGGAGCGGGTGCGGGCGGTGTTGCAGGCGGTGCTGGCTGAGCAGGATGTGGTCCGGGAGACAGCAGCTCTCAAGCGGTTGCTGCTCGAACTGGCGATCGATGCCGACATCGTTTTGGATCTGCACTGTGACAGCGAGGCGCTGCTGCATCTGTACGCGTCCTGCTGGCAGCGGGACGAAGTGGTCGAGCTGGGCGCGGAGCTGGGTGCGCCGGTCATTCTGTTGGAGGAGGATCCGGGCGGCCAACCCTTCGATGGGGCCTGCGCCAGTCCCTGGTGGCAATTGCGCGCGGCCCTGGCGGACGAGGGGCCGATTCCATTGGCCTGTTTCGCGACCACGGTGGAGCTGCGCGGTCAGGCCGATGTCCGTGACGACTATGCGGCAGAGGACGCTGCCGCCCTGCTGCGGTTTCTGCAACGACGCGGCGTCATCGCTGGAGCGCCGGAGCCGTTGCCGGTTCCGGCGTGCGAGCCGAGTCCGTTGAACGGGGTCGACGTGATGACTGCGCCGGCGGCTGGCGTACTGGTTTACCAGAAACAATTGGGTGAGGTGGTGGCCGTCGGCGAGGTGGTGGCGGAACTGGTCGATCCGTTCGGCGAGCCGCCTGGCACGGCCCGGACCCCGATCCGGAGCATGGCCAGCGGGCTGTTGTTTGCCCGCAGCACCGAACGCCTGGTGCGGCCGGGCCAGAAATTCTGCAAGGTGGCCGGCCACACGCCGCTGAGTTATCGGCGGGTCGGCCAATTGCTGGAGGATTGAACCGCCACCGGGATTTCCGCGCTCGGCTGGTATTCGCTATGATCCAACCCTATCCGCAACCAACCCATCGAGGTGGCCCCATGGATCTGATCGGATTTCTGCTCATTGGCTTGATCGCCGGCTGGATTGCCACCAACTTCATGCGCGGTAGCGGCATGGGGTTGGGAGGCAATCTGGTGATCGGCGTGATCGGCGCTTTCGTCGGCGGTTTCCTGTTTCGTCTGATCGGCTTTGCAGCGGTGGGCCTGATCGGCCATCTCGTCACGGCTGTCGTCGGCGCAGTGGTATTGCTGTATGTCGTGCAGATCCTGAAGAGAGCATAGCGCGATTACTCGCCCGGCGGGCGTTTCGTCCAACGACGGCGGAACGCCTGCCGAACAGCCTGTTCGGGCGATCCGGACGCTTTTGGTAAGTTCGATCCGCTCAGTTCCCTGCAGGGTCCTGAATCAGGATCGCCTCTCGATTTGGGATTCCCCATGGATGCACTCTGGCTCGCCCTGGCGTTCCTGCTGGGTCTGTTGTTCCGCCATCTCGGTCTGCCGGCGTTGGTCGGTTATCTGGCAGCTGGTTTTATCCTGAATGCGCTCGGGCAGCAGGGCAATGCACTGCTTGATCAGGCGGCCCATGCCGGCATCTTGCTGCTGCTGTTCAGCGTCGGATTGAAATTGCGGCTCCGAAGCCTGGCACGACCCGACGTCTGGGGTAGTAGTCTGCTGCACCTGGCGCTCAGCGGCGTCGTGCTGAGCGTGGTACTGCTGGGCATGGCGACCCTGCCGGTTGGGCAGACCCTGATCCTGGCGCTGACCCTGGGGTTTTCCAGCACGGTGCTGGCGGCCAAGGCGCTGGAGGAAAAGGCCGAACTGCGGGCTTTTCACGGTCGGCTGGTGATCGGCATCCTGATCGTGCAGGATCTGGCGGCGTTGGCGCTGATGAGCGTGGCCGGAGCCGCTGCGCCGTCACCGTGGGCGCTGGCGGTGCTGGGCTTGCCGTTGCTACGGCCGCTGGTCGAAAAAGTGCTGGACTGGAGCGGTCATGACGAGCTGCTGGTGCTGTACGGACTGGCGCTGGCGCTAGTGGTCGGTGGATTGGGTTTCGAGCATCTCGGCCTTGGCGCGGAATTGGGCGCACTGCTGCTGGGGGCGTTGCTGGCCAACCATCCCAAGGCGACGGAGCTGTCGCATGCGGTCTGGGCGTTGAAGGAAGTGCTGCTGGTCGGCTTTTTCCTGCAGATTGGCCTGATGGGGTTGCCAGGCTGGTCGGCGTTGGCGGGTGCGCTGCTGCTGGCCTTGCTGTTGCCACTGAAGGCGGCGCTGTTCTTCGCCATTTTGCTGGCATTCCGCCTGCGAGCCCGGACCGCGTTCCTCGCCGCCCTGGCGCTGACCAGCTACAGCGAATTTACCTTGATCGTGGTGCAATTCATGGTCGACAACGGCCAGCTCGACCATAACTGGCTGGTGGTGCTGGCCGTCGCGGTGGCGCTGTCGTTTCTGGTCGCGGCTCCGCTCAATCGTTTTGCCCATACCCTGTACGAGCGCTTCGAGCCGCGGCTGCTGCGTTTCGAATTGCCAAACCGGCACCCCGACGAACAACCGGTGTCGCTGGGCAGCACCCAGATTCTGATCATCGGCATGGGCCACGCCGGAACCGCCGCTTACGACTTTCTGAAAAAGCGGCAAAGCATTCTCCAATCCCCGCAGTCCCCGTTTCCCCAGAAGGTCCTAATGGTGTCGGGGATCGACTCCGATCTGGTCAAGGTCGAGCAACATCTCCGCCAAGGTCGACGGGTGGTGTACGCCGACGCCGAAGATCCTGGTTTCTGGCATCGCCTGCACTTGGATGGCATCAAGGCGGTGGTATTGGCCATGGCCGAGCCGGAAGCGAAGCGCATCGCTACCGTGCAATTGCGGCGACACCATTTCCAGGGCTTGATCGGTGCGGTCAGTAGCTATCCCGAAGAGGAGCAGTCCTTGAAAGCGGCTGGCGCCGACATGACCTTCCTGGCGTTCAACGAAGTCGGGGTCGGCTTGGCCGAGCATATCTGGGAGGCGTTGGGGCACCGGTCGGAGTGGCCGCGTAGCGAACGGGTCGAGCCGTGACACCAAGCAGCGGCGGCGTGGTCTATACGGTATCTCGAACGGGTGAGGAGAGGCCATGAGCCACAAGATCGACAAGACCGACGCCGAATGGCGCGCCCAACTGACGCCGGAGCAATACGCCATTTGCCGCCAGAAGGGGACCGAGCGGGCGTTCACCGGTCAATATTACGACTGCCACGAACCGGGCGTGTACCACTGCGCCTGCTGCGGCAATCCGCTGTTCGACGCCGATACCAAGTACGATTCCGGCAGCGGCTGGCCGAGTTTCTGGGAGCCGGTCAAGAACGACACGGTCGCGACGACGGACGACCGCAGTCTGTGGATGCAGCGCACCGAGGTGTTGTGCGCCGATTGTGGCGCTCATCTGGGCCATGTCTTCGACGATGGTCCCCAGCCGACCGGACTACGCTACTGCATCAACTCGGCGGCGCTGAAGCTGGACAAGAAAGCGGAGGAATGAGCCGACCTCAGCCCGACGATCCGCGCAGCTGCGTCATGAAGCGTCGGGCTTGCCCTGGGCGGGATGATCCAGCCGGTCCAGCAATTGCTGGCGATAGCGATCTTCCAGCAGCAGGTTGATCGGTTGGCGGCGGTTGGCGGCCAACCGCATCTGCAGCAGCTCCAGCCGGGCGCGGGCGTGGCTGCGCTCGCTCTCCGGCAGCTGTTGCAGCAGCTGTTCGGCTTCGCGCACCTCCTTGCGCAGCTGCAGCTCGGGCGGCAGGAAACCGGCGTTCTTCAGGAGCCGGTACGCCGCGCGCAATTCTTCGGGAATGGCCGAATCGTCGTCGAGTTGCAGCGGCCGACCTTCGCCGGGCAGGCCACGCAATTCCCCCCGGTCGATGGCTTCCTGGATGCGGGCTTCGGCGAGCTGATCGATGGGATTCATGCCAGTCACCTCCATTCACGCTCATTCACGCTAGGCGTCACGGCCCCGCCGACGCAGCGGTCGGGCTGTTTCAGATGCCGTCGCCGTCGCCGTTCCAGTGGACTGGCGGCGTCCGTTTCGGGTCATCGTTGAGAAAGACACGCAGGTAACGCGGTTTGACGAACACCTGATCGCCGGCTTGCAGCGGGTCGGCGGCATAGCGCTCGCGGGTCATTTCCACTTCGGTGCTTTCGCCGTCCGAATCCTGCAGCAATTCCAGCCGCACCAGCGAACCCAGGCTGGAAACCCGCACCACCGTGGCCGAAATGGTGGTGTCGCTGTCCTCCGGTTCGCGCAGCAGATCGATATCGTGCGGGCGGACGTAGGCGATGGCGGGCATGGATTCGGTATTCTGATACTCCGGCGCCTGGATGCGCAGCCCGCCCAGCCGGACCCAGCCGGAATGGGCCCGGCCATGGAACAGATTGATATGGCCGAGGAACTGATAGACGAAAGGGGTGGCCGGCGCGTCGTAGACTTGCTGGGGCGAACCGATCTGTTCGACGCGGCCATGGTTCATCACCACGATCCGGTCGGCGACTTCCAGCGCTTCCTCCTGATCGTGGGTAACGAACACGCTGGTGATGTGCAATTCGTCGTGCAGCCGGCGCAGCCAGCGTCGCAGCTCCTTGCGGACCTTGGTGTCCAGCGCGCCGAACGGTTCGTCCAGCAGCAGGACCTGCGGTTCCACCGCCAGGGCGCGGGCTAGCGCGATCCGCTGGCGTTGTCCGCCGGATAATTGCGAAGGGTAGCGACCGGCCAGCCATTCCAGTTGCACCAGACTCAGCAATTCCTGCACCTTGGCGCGAATCTGCTCCTCGCTCGGTCGTCGCGCGCGCGGCCGCACCCGCAAACCGAAGGCGATGTTCTCGAACACCGACATGTGTTGAAACAGGGCGTAATGCTGAAACACGAATCCGACGTTGCGATCGCGCACATGGCGGGCGCTGGTATCCTCGCCATCGAACAGGATATTGCCCTCGTCGGCGCTTTCCAGACCGGCGATGATGCGCAGCAGGGTGGTCTTGCCGCAGCCCGACGGCCCCAGCAAGGCGACTAGTTCGCCTTTGGGGATTTCCAGTTCGACGCGGTCGAGCGCCGTGAAACTGCCGAAGCGTTTGCTGAGCGAGTGGATCGTGATGCTCATTCGGGTTCTCCTCGGATGGCCAGCGCCGCCAGGCGCGCTTTGCGGGTCTGCCATTCGATGACGCTCTTGATGGCCAGCATAACGACCGCCAACAGCGTCAGCAGGGAAGCCACGGCGAACGCGGCTGCGAAGTTGTATTCGTTGTAAAGAATTTCGACCTGTAGCGGCAAGGTGTTGGTCAGGCCGCGAATATGGCCGGAGACCACCGACACCGCGCCGAATTCGCCCATGGCCCGGGCGGTGCAGAGCACTACGCCGTACAACAGACCCCATTTGATGTTGGGCAGGGTGATGCGCCAGAAGGTTTGCCAACCGCTGGCGCCCATGACCAGAGCCGCTTCCTCTTCCTCGACCCCCTGTTCCTGCATCAGCGGAATCAGTTCGCGGGCGATGAAGGGAAAGGTCACGAAGACGGTCGCCAACACGATGCCGGGCACCGCAAAGATGATCTTGATGTCGTGTGCCACCAGCCACGGTCCCAGCCAGCCCTGTGCGCCGAACATCAGCACGTAGATCAATCCGGCGATGACCGGCGAGACGGCGAAGGGCAGATCGATCAGGGTGATCAGCACGCTTTTGCCGACGAATTCGAACTTGGCGATGGCCCAGGCCGCCGCCACCCCGAATACCATGTTCAACGGTACCGCGATGGCGGCGCAGAGCAGAGTGAGCCGAATCGCTGCCAGGGCATCGGGATCGACGATGGCGGCGAAGTAGACCCCCAGTCCCTTGCGCAGTGCCTCGTAGAATACGGCAGCCAGCGGGAAAAACAGGAACAGGGTGAGAAAGAGCAGGGCCATGCCGATGAACAAACGACGGATGGCCGGTGATTCGGTGGTGGTCCGCCGGATCGGAGCGGTCTGGGACGCGGTGAGAAAGCGGGTGAAGGCCATGGCGGGCTCCGAATCAGGTGGTGTAACGCTGGTGGCTCCACCGTTGGAGCAGATTGATCAACAGCAACAGCAGGAAGGAGATCACCAGCATGACCACGGCGATGGCGGTCGCGCCGCGATAGTCGTACTGTTCCAGCTTGGTCACGATCAGGAGCGGAGTGATTTCCGATACCATCGGCAGGTTGCCGGCAATGAAGATCACCGAACCGTATTCGCCGATGGAGCGAGCGAAGGCCAGGGTGAAGCCGGTCAGCAGGGCAGGGCGAATCGCAGGCAGGATGATCCGCCGGAAGGTTTGCCAGCGGGTCGCACCCAGACAGGCGGCGGCTTCCTCGACCTCCGGCTCCAGATCTTCCAGCACCGGCTGCACGGTGCGGATCACGAACGGCATGCTAATGAAGATCAGAGCTACGACGATGCCGAGCGGGGTGAAGGCCACCTTGATCCCGAGCAGCGCCAGGTAGCTGCCGATCCAGCCGTTGCCGGCGTACAGGGCAGTTAGCGCGATGCCGGCGACCGCAGTCGGCAAGGCGAACGGCAGATCGACCAGGGCGTCGATCAAGCGTTTTCCAGGAAAGGAATAGCGCACCAGCACCCAGGCGATGAACAAACCGGCGCTGGTGTTGATCAGCGCGGCGATCAGGGAAGCGCCAAAGGTCAGGCGGTAGGAAGCCAACACCCGCGGAGCGGTCACGATGCTCCAGAAGTCCGCCCAGCTCAGGCCAGCGGTCTTGATGAAGGCCGCCGAAAGGGGAATCAGGACGATCAGGCACATGTACAACAGGGTGTAGCCCATGGCGAGGTTGAACCCCGGCAATACATTGCGCTGTTTGAGGCGGAATGGCATCGGTGGGCAGCCCTTGGGTGGTAAAGAATGGAAGGATGCGAAATGCGAAACCCCCCATGCCCGATTTTCACCGGGCGAAATGGGCGGCAAACTTTAGCAGGGTTTGTTATTAAAACTAATATTAATAAATTTTATTGATATAACCAGGTGTTTGCTGCGCGTCGGTGGTAGGGGATGGCCGCTGACTCGACGGGCAGGTTCAGGGCGTTTCCTGGTTCAAGGCAAAGATGACGACCGAGCGGGGTTCGACGGTGAAATCGCCATTGGCCGGCAGGATCACCGCGCCAGCGGTCTGCTGGGGATTGACGGTGTCGAGCAGGCAGCGCCAGCCGGTAGCGTTCTTGACCGTGGGCATGCGAAAGGGAATCTGATCGGTTCCGGCATTGAAGATGACGAGCAGGGTATCGTCGTTTTCCGGATAACCGTCCGACGTAAAGTATTCGCCAGCGTCGCCGGCCAGCAGCATGCCCAGGCAACGGGCCTTGGGCTCCTGCCAATGGTAGTCGTTCATGCCGCCGCCACCGGGGCTGATCCACTCGATGTCGCGCAGACCGGTGGATTTGGAGATATGGGTGCCATGCAGGAAGCGGGGGCGGCGCAAAACCGGGTGTTCGTGGCGCAGGTTGATCAGTCGGCGGGTGAAGTCCAGGAATTCCTGTTCCTCGTTAGGAATATGGTCCCAGTTCATCCAGTTGATTTCGTTATCCTGGCAATAAGCGTTGTTGTTGCCGTTCTGGCTGCGGCCGATTTCGTCGCCGGCCAACAGCATCGGGGTGCCTTGCGCCAGCAGTGCGGTGGCCAGCAGGTTGCGGCGTTGGCGCAGGCGGATCTGGCGAATATGCGGATCGGGAGTGGGGCCTTCCGCCCCATAATTGGCGCTGAAGTTGGAAGGGTGACCGTCCCGGTTGTTTTCGCCGTTGGCCTCGTTGTGGCGGTCGTTATAGCTCACCAAATCGGCCAAGGTGAAGCCGTCATGGCTGGCGACGTAGTTGACCGTGGCCCAGGGCCGCCGGCAGTCGTGCTCAAATAGATCGCTGGAGGCCAACAGGTTGGGCGCCAGTCTGGACAGCATGCCATCGTCGCCGCGCCAGAAGCCGCGCACAGCGTCGCGAAAGCGGTCGTTCCATTCTGCAGTGCCGGCCGGGAAACCGCCGAGCTGGTAGCCACCGGGGCCGATATCCCAGGGTTCGGCGATCACCTTAACCCGCGACAGGGCCGGGTCCTGGCGAATGGCGTCGAAGAAGCCGCCACGGCGATCGTAGCCATGGTCTTCCCGGCCCAGCGTGACCGCCAGATCGAAGCGGAAGCCATCCACGTGAACCTCGTTGACCCAATAACGCAAGCTGTCCATGACCATCTGCAGGACGCGGGGGTGGGTCAGATTCAAGGTGTTGCCGCAGCCGGTGTCGTTGATGTAATAGCGACGATTGTCCGGCAGACGATAGTAGGAGGCGTTGTCGATACCGCGGAAGCACAGAGTCGGCCCCATCTGGTCGCCTTCGGCGGTGTGGTTGTAGACCACATCCAGTAGCACCTCGATGCCAGCATCGTGCAACCGCTTGACCATGGTCTTGAATTCGGCCACATCGCCGCCGCTCAGATAGCGGGGTTCCGGCGCGAAGAAGCAGAGAGTGCTGTAGCCCCAGTAATTGCGCAGGCCACGATCCACCAGGAAGCGGTCGTCCACGAAAGCGTGGATCGGCATCAACTCCACGGCGGTGACGCCCAGTGACTGCAGGTGTTTGATGATTTCGGGATGGGCGATGCCGGCGCAGGTGCCGCGCAGATGGTGGGGGATGCCCTCGTGCCGGATCGTGAAGCCGCGCACGTGGGTTTCGTAGATCAGGGTGCGCGACCATGGCATCTCGGGCGCCCGGTCGCCGGACCAGTTGAAACTGGTGTCCACCACCACGCACTTGAGCATGTCGCGGGCGTTGTCCCGGGTGTCGAAGGACAGGTCGGCGTTGTGGTGGCCGACCTGATAGCCGCAGTGCTCGTCGCGCAGATGGAGCGAACCGTAGAATTGCTTGGCGTAGGGGTCGAGCAACAGCTTATGGTGGTTGAAGCGGTGGCCTATGTGCGGCTCGTACGGTCCGGATACCCGATAACCGTACAGGGTGCCCGGCCATAAACCCGGTATGTAGCCATGCCAGATCTGATCGGTGTTCTCGGGTAACGCCAAGCGCTCGATCTCGCGCTGGCCGGAGGAGTCGAACAGGCACAGTTCGACCTTTTCGGCATGAGCGGAGAACAAGGCGAAATTGACGCCCTTACCATCCCAGGTCGCGCCGAGCGGATAAGGTTTACCTGGCCATACACGGGCACGCGACGACATAGGGGCAAGCTCTCCCGATGTGTAGATATAAGGGCATAATTCTGACCGGTGTCGGCGATTAGTTTAGAACATTTCATGAAAGATAGCTGATAGGGCTAGGTCTCGATCGTTTTTATATCATCATCTAAATCCAAAAGCCTCAACGATAAGCCAATCGATAACGATGAACCCGCACCGATGGCAAAAAAGGCTCGTCCTCGATCCGCACATCGGCCCGACGCAACCGCGGATTGAGCGGCGGTTCCGGTTTGACTGGTACGAAATCGGGCAAGGATTCACCCTGACGCAGCGGCACCAGAATCGGCAGGGGAGTCTGCATCAAGCGCCGCCGCACACCACCATCCGCTGCCGCAAAGACGATATTGGCCCGCAAATGTGGACAAACGCTACGGACGCGCGCCAAGGTCTCATCCCCCGGCATCTCGGCCAAACGTTGCAACTCCAACCGGATCTGCGGCGTCTCGACTCGCTGCTCCAGTAAGCGCCGCGCCGCAGCCACACTGGTCCGCTGGATCACCCGCCCTTGCCTCGACCAAGTGAAGCCAATCTTCAATGGCCGCTGTTCGAGCAATGGAACATGCCGATAAGCCTGTTTGAGATTCAAGCGGGCAGCACCCATCCGTCGCATGGCGGTCGCCACCGACTCCTGACGGCGATGCAGATCGGCCATCATCGCTTCGGCCTCGACCCGGTCCACCATCTTCAACGCCAACACCGCCGCCTTGAAGCCATCCTTGGCCGCATTGCAAGCGCAGGCCGCCGCCAAGGTATCCTGACCGATTCCCACGATACCGGGACAGGTCAAGGTCTCTCGACCATCCTGATCGTCCTCATACCACAAGGCGCGGTAGATCCGAACGGCTTTCGCCCGCATGTCCAGCGAGCCACTCGGCTCCGATTCGGCACTCGACACCCAGACTGGCAAATTCACATCCTGGCGGATCATTGCGCAAAGCTCGTCCAACCGAACGAGCAACCGTTCGAAGCTATCCAACAAGGTCACTCGCAGGGCAACCAGCGCAGGAGCCTGCATCGCCTCCTCCTTACTTCACTCGGCTAAAAGACCGGCAGATCCACTCCATCGAACAAGGCCGCCACCTCCTCGGGCGATTGCGCCTTTTCCACCAACCGGACCCGATCGCAGGTCAAATGCGGCGCAAACGCCTCGATGAAATCGTACATATAGCACCGCAGGAAAGTACCACGCCTGAAGCCGATCTTAGTGGTATTGGCATTGAACAAATGCCTGGCATCCAATCGAACTAGATCCTGATCGTACTGGGGGTCATACGCCATGCGGGCTACGATGCCCACCCCCATCCCCAACCGCACATAGGTCTTGATCACATCCGCATCGGTTGCGGTAAAAGCCACAGTCGGTTTCAACTGCACGCTGCGAAAGGCATCGTCCAACTGCGAATTGCCGGTAAAGCCGAAGACGTATGTAACCAGAGGATAGTTGGCCACATCGTGCAAACCCAGATGCTCCAACTCCGTCAGCGGATGACCCTGCGGCACCAGAATACAGTGACACCACACATAGCAGGGCATCATGACCAGATCCTCAAACAGCTCCATGGCCTCTGTCGCAATCGCGAAATCGACCTCGCCGGATTGCACCAACTCGGCGATTTGCGCCGGCGATCCCTGATGGACCTGCAAGGTCACGGCGGGATAGCGTTCCCGGAATGCCTTGATCACCGGCGGCAGGGCATAGCGCGCCTGAGTATGCGTGGTTGCAATGGATAGACTGCCACGGCGGTCGTCGCGATACTCCTCGGCCAAGATCTGAATATTATTCACTTCCCGCAGGATATTCTCGGCCTTGGCAATGATCTGCCGGCCGATGGGCGTGACCTCGCTCAAATGTTTACCATTGCGGCTGAACAGCTCGACTCCCAGCTCTTCCTCCAGCAAACGCAACTGCTTGCTGATGCCTGGCTGGGAAGTATAGAGGCTCTCCGCCGCAGCGGAGATGTTCAGATTATTACGAATGATCGCTGTCAAATAGCGCAGTTGCTGCAACTTCACATTGAACTCCATCCAGGCTGCAGAGTGCGATAAAGCTCAAGATAGCGAGCAGCGCTGGCAGCCCAGCTGAAATCGCGCCGCATGCCGTGCAACTGCGCCTGACGCCACGTCGCCTGGTCACGATAAAGCAGCAACGCCCGTAACAGACACGCCCGCAGCTCCTCCCGATTGGCGTTTTCAAATACGAAGCCAGTAGCCGCACCGTCCAACAGGCTGCGCGGAGTAATATCTACGACCGAATCGGCAAGGCCACCAGTCCGACGCACCACCGGCAAGACGCCATAGCGCATACTGTACATTTGATTGAGCCCACACGGTTCGAATCGCGACGGCATCAGAAACAGATCAGCGCCGGCTTCGACCAGATGAGCCAATTCCTCGTGATAACCGATCGACACGCCAACCCGGCCCGGATATATCTCCGCCAGGGCGCGCCACTGGGCCTCGTAGGCTTTGTCACCGCTGCCGAGCACGGCCCATTGCAATGGTTGTTCGAGCAACTCGTCCACCAGGCCCAGAACCAGATCCACACCCTTCTGATAAGTCAGGCGGGTGACCAAAGCCAGTATCGGTAATTCCGGATCCGGCTCCAGCGCCAAGCGAGCTTGCAACAGACGCTTATTGTCCAACTTGCCGCTCAGGTCTTCCGAACTGTAGGGTGCGGCCAGATAAGGGTCGGTAGCGGGATTCCAGCGCAAGGCATCGATACCATTCATGATCCCCGTAAGACGATCGTTCGCTTCCACCAACAGCCCCTGCATCCCGAAGCCGAACTCCGGCGTCTGAATCTCGCGGGCGTAGCTGCGACTGACCGTCGAGATATGATCGGCGTAATGAAGTCCTGCCTTGAGATAGGAAATCTGGCCGTAGAACTCCACACCACGCGGATGAAAACAGGACCAGGGCAGGCCCAGTGCTGGCATGAGATCAGGGGAGAAATTACCCTGAAACGCTAAATTGTGGATGCTGAGCACCGAGCGGGCGCGTACGCTATCGGCCAGGGCCAGATAAGCGGGAGTCAGTCCGGATTGCCAATCGTTGCAATGCACGATATGGGGCCACCAGTCATCCGGGCCAGCGCCACAGCCCATCAGTGCTGCGACCTTGGACAGCACCGCGAACCGTATGGCGTTATCCGGCCAGTCATGGCCACTGTCATCGGCATAGGGCCCCCCCGAGCGCGCGTAAAGCGCTGGGCTGGCAATCGCATAGACTGGCGTCAGCGCGCCGGGCACGGCGTCCGGCAAGATTCCCTGGAACAATTGCACCGGCTCCAGGCCAGGCAGCGTTGGAACAGGCGCGCCGACCGGTCGCGCATCCAGCCGGGCAATGACGTCCGGATAGGCCGGCATCAGGATACGGGCATCCACGCCCAGCTGCCGGAGCGTCGAAGGCAATACGCTGCTGACATCACCCAGGCCGCCGGTCTTGGCCAGGGGGAACACCTCGGACGTCACATAGAGAACACGCAGTGCTTCAGCCATGTCGCCGGTCTTCCAAATCGGCAGGCTGATACACCAGCACCATGCCCGATAGAGGCGGCAGATTCAAAACCAGGGAATTGGGTTGCCCCATGTGAAAGATAGGCGCCGCTTCGATACCGGCATTGGTTATACCATCACCGCCGTAACAACGCGCACTGGAATTCAACACCTCCCGATAGCTGCCCGAAAAAGGCACGCCAACCCGATACCCGAACCGGGCCACCGCCGCGAAATTCAGTACGACAATCATCGGCGGCGCATCGCTGCCACGGCGCAGGTATACCACCACCGACTGCGTGGGATCGTGGCAGTCCAGCCACTCGAAGCCATCCTGGGTAAATTCATGCTCATGCAAGCTCGGCATGGATCGATACAGGCTATTGAGATCGCGAATCAACAGTTGGATACCTCGATGCTCCGACTCGTTCAATAGCTCCCAATCCAGAGTACCGGCATGATCCCATTCCCGCTCCTGACCAAATTCGTCGCCCATAAACAGGAATTTCTTGCCGGGGTAGGTCCACATATAGATGTGCAGCAGGCGTAGATTGGCAAAACGCTGCCGCCGGTCCCCCGGCATCCGCGCCAGCAACGAACCCTTGCCATGTACCACCTCGTCATGCGAGAGGGGCAACATGAAATTTTCGGTAAAGGCGTACAACAAGCCAAAGGTCAGCAGTTCATGATGGTAACGGCGCAAGGCCGGATCAAGCATGAAATACTCCAAGGTATCGTGCATCCACCCCATGTTCCATTTCATGCCAAAGCCCAAGCCACCCATCCAGGAGGGGCGCGTCACCAGCGGCCACGCCGTCGATTCCTCCGCAATCATCAATACACCCGGATAGCGCCGGTGGATGATCTCATTCAATTCGCGCAAGAACGCAATGGCTTCCAGATTCTCGTTACCGCCAAAAGGATTCGGCGCCCATTCACCCGAATCACGGGCATAGTCCAGATAGAGCATGGAGGCGACCGCATCCACCCGCAAGCCATCCAGATGGCACTCTTCCAACCAGAAGCAGGCGCTGGCCAACAGGAAGTTCTTCACCTGGGTACGGCCATAGTTGAACACCAAGGTTCCCCAACCCCGGTGTTCGCGGCGCACGGGGTCCTCGTGCTCGTAGAGATAGGTACCGTCGAAGCGGGCCAGACCATGGTCATCCTTGGGAAAATGACCGGGGACCCAGTCGAGAATCACCCCGATGCCTGCCTGGTGGCAATAATCGACGAACCAGCGAAATTCGTTTACGTCGCCATGGCGGCTGGTGGGGGCGAAATAACCGGTTGGCTGGTAGCCCCAGGACGCATCCAAAGGATGTTCGGTAATCGGCATCAACTCGATGTGGGTAAATCCCAGGAAGCTGACATAGGCGACCAACCGCCTGGCCAGTTCCTGATAGCTCAGATAATCACCCTGTTCATCCCGTTGCCAGGAACCGAGGTGAACTTCATAGATCGCCAGCGGCGACCGCGTCCAGTTTTGCCGCCGCCGTCGCGCCATCCATATTTCGTCACGCCAAGCATAGGCGCTCTGGTCGAAGACGATCGTGGCGAAAGCCGGTCGTCGTTCGAAACGCCGGCCATAGGGATCGATCTTGCGCAGCAGTTCTCCGGCCGTCTGGGTGCGAATCTCGAACAGATAGCGGACGCCAGCGCCGACGGCAGGAACAAACAATTCCCAGACGCCACCGCGCCGTCGCAGCGGATGGCGGCGACCATCCCAGTCGTTGAAATCGCCCACCACGCTGACCCATACCGCATTCGGTGCCCATAGCGCGAACAATGTCCCGGCGATGCCGTCCACCACACGAGGATGTCCCCCCATGACCCGGTACGCATGCAGGTGACGACCTTCGTTGAACAAATGGAGATCGTACAGGCTCAGCTGGGAAGAAAAGCTGTAGGGATCATGCGCGACATGCTCGCGGCCATCGGCAGCGATCCACGCCAATCGATAACGCGGCGGCAGTAACGCCGCCGCACCCTGCCATTCGAACAAATCGCTATTTGCCAGTCGCTGCAGTGGTGCGCCAAGCTCGACCAGGTCGACCCGGCGAGCGCCGGGCAAGAATGCGCGGACCGTCGCCAGCTCGCCACGAGTGTGACGACCCAGCACCGCGCACGGGTCCGGGTGGCGTCCCTCCTCCAGAAGGGTGGCATCGTCCATCAGTCGAGCATCCGCTGCAGGTTGGTTAGAATTCTGGATATTGTCGTTATAATCAGGGCAAGTCATCTTAGGAAAACCGGTCGTCCTGGTCGTCAGGCCACTCGCCGGCCAGTAGAAAAACAATATGAAATTTACTGTATTAGGACCTACTATATAAAAAACTCCAGCATCTGTCGCATCCTGTTACCGGATGTGAACACCCTCGCCAGGAGGCGACTTTCCGCCGCGCCATTGGTGCCTTCATACGGACCTGAACCGAAAAAGCATAGCAAAGAGGGACATCAAAAGCATGAGCGCCGCTATTGCCTCACGTTTCGTCAGTCGCCTAACCAGAGAAACACTTGCTCTCATTCTAGCAGGGGGTAGAGGGAGCCGGCTCAAGCAGCTCACCCTGTGGCGGGCCAAACCCGCGACGCCCTTCGGCGGCAAGTATCGGATCATTGATTTTCCGCTGTCCAACTGCATCAACTCGGGTATCCGGCGCGTTTGCGTACTGACCCAGTATAAAGCGCATTCCCTCATTCAACACATCCAGCGTGGTTGGGGGTTCCTGCGCGGCGAATTCGGCGAGTTCGTGGAGCTGTTGCCAGCCCAGCAGCGGCTGGACGACGCCTCGTGGTACAAGGGCACCGCCGACGCGGTCTACCAGAACCTGGATATCATCCGCAACCATGCGCCCGAGTTCGTGCTCATTCTGGCTGGCGATCACATCTACAAGATGGATTACGGCCCAATGTTGGCGCATCACGTGGAAAACAAGGCCGATATCACCATCGGCAGCGTCGAGGTGCCCCGCGACCGCGCGCGCGAGTTCGGCGTGCTGACGGTCAACGAGCGCAACGAAGTAGTGCGCTTCGTGGAAAAACCTCAAGAGCCGGAGACTCTGCCGGGCCAGGATCAGGTTGCGCTGGCCTCAATGGGCATCTACGTGTTCAACACCCAGTTCCTGTACGAATGCCTGATGGAGGATGCCTGCTGCCAGAAGTCCAACCATGACTTCGGCCGGGATCTGATTCCACGGCTGATCGGGCAGAGCAAGGTCATCGCCTATCCCTTCCGCGATGTCCAGACCAAGACCCAGAGCTATTGGCGCGACGTCGGCACCGTCGATGCGTTCTGGGAAGCCAACATGGAGTTGGTTGGCATCGATCCGGAATTGAATCTGTACGATGAATTCTGGCCGATCTGGACCTACCAGGATCAAGCACCGCCTGCCAAATTCGTGTTCGACGACGACGGTCGGCGCGGCATGGCAGTGGATTCGATGATCGCAGACGGTTGCATCATTTCCGGTGGTTACGTGAATCACTCGCTGCTATTCTCTCATGTTCAAGTCCATTCCTTCGTGCAACTGCGGGATGCCGTCGTGCTGCCCGGCGTCGATATCGGCCGCTACTGCCGATTGCGCAAGGTCATCATCGATCGAGCCTGTGTCATTCCACCAGGCACGGTCATCGGCGAAGATCCCGAGGAAGACGCCCGGCGCTTCTATCGAACCGAGCAAGGGGTGGTGCTGGTCATCCGGGAAATGCTGGGCCAGGAATTTCGCCCTGTCCGCTGAGCGGCAACGCCAGCGGCGCGGCCTCATACGACGAAAACCTTTAGGAGTGACCCTTTCATGAGCCAGGGTTCGCCATTCGAGCGGCGGCGTGCGGGATTGTTGCTACATCCGACCTCCTTACCCGGAGACTATGACAACGGCGACTTGGGGCCGCATGCCTACCGGTTCGTGGACTTCATGGCCGCCTGCGGATTTTCAGTCTGGCAGACGCTGCCGCTGGGACCACCGCACGCCGATCTGTCGCCCTATTCAGCGCAATCTGTGCATGCAGGCAACCCGCGCCTGATCGCCCTGGAGCCGTTGATCGAAGCCGGCTGGCTCCAGCCGGATGGCGGACCACGGGCCGGTGAAGATGGCTGGGCCTACCGCCAACGGCGCTTGATCGAAGCCCGGCGCGGTTTCCAGGCGCGCGGTGGCGCTCAGGGTGGCGCCTACGACGATTTTCAGCGTCAGTTCGGTTATTGGCTGGACAGCTATGCCCTCTATCAGGCCATCCGCGCCGCGCACCAGGGACAAGCCTGGTTCGACTGGCCCCGTGAACTACGCGACCGCCAACCGATCGCACTGGCCGCCGCCAAGCGCAACCTAGCTGAAACCATCGCCCAGCACCGATTCGAGCAGTTCCTGTTCCACCAGCAATGGGCGGCGCTCAAGCGCTACGCCAACGAACGCGGGATCCTGCTGTTTGGCGATATTCCGCTGTTCGTCGGCTACGACAGCGCCGACGTTTGGGCGCAGCGCGACGCCTTCCTGCTAGATCGCGAGGGGCGGCGCGAGGTGGTGGCAGGGGTGCCGCCGGACTATTTCTCCGCCACCGGTCAGCTGTGGGGCAATCCACATTACGCTTGGGAGCGGATGCGCGCCAATGGCTTTCAGTGGTGGAAGGAGCGTGTCCACACCCAGCTGACCCAGTTCGACTTGCTGCGCATCGATCATTTTCGGGGACTGGAAGCATACTGGGAAATACCCGCCTTAGCCGAAACCGCGGTTTCGGGCCGCTGGCAGCAAGCGCCAGGCGACGAACTGTTCCAGGCGCTGCAAGCGCAATTCGGCGGACTGCCGCTGGTGGCCGAGGATCTCGGTATCATCACCCCCGAGGTGGAGCAACTGCGCGACAAGCACGGCTTTCCCGGCATGAAGGTGCTGCACTTCGCGTTCGGTGGCGGCGCGGACAACCCCTACCTGCCACATAACCACATCCCCAATGCAGTGGTCTATACCGGCACCCACGACAATAACACCACAGTCGGGTGGTTCGCCGAATTGGATCAGCAAAGCCAGTCCCATCTGTTCGACTATCTCGGTGGCGGACCAGCGCAGATGCCGGATCTATTGATCCGGGCGGCCTTTGCCTCAGTGGCGCGACTGGCCGTGATTCCGATGCAGGATGTTCTGTGCCTGGGCGGCGATGATCGCATGAACCGGCCCGGCGTCGCTGACGGCAACTGGCGCTGGCGGTTTCGCTGGGACCAAGTCGGCGCGCGGGTCGCCGATCATTACCGGCATCTACTGGACCTGTACGGGCGGGTGTGAACATGACGACCGCTGCGACAATCTGGACCTTATGGATTGCCGTCCGCGCCAAGCAGCCCCTGGTGCATAACATCACCAACTTCGTCGTGATGAACAACAGCGCCAATGCGCTGCTAGCCCTTGGTGCCTCACCCGCCATGATCCACGCCTGCGATGAGGTGGAGGATTTCGTCGCCATCAGCCAAGCGCTGGTCGTCAACATCGGCACTTTGTATTCGGAGCAGATCGCCGCCTGCAAATTGGCGGCGGCCCGCGCCAAGGCAACCGGGGTGCCGTGGATTCTCGACCCGGTGGGTGCGGGGGCAACGCCCTACCGGCGGGCGGCTGCCGGCGCGCTCGCGCAACTGCGACCCAATGCGATTCGCGGCAATGGTTCGGAAATCCTGACCCTGGCGCAGCAAACGCAGTCAGGGCAGGGCAGGGGCGTCGATAGCTTGGACGCATCGGAAACCGCGCTGGAGGCCGCGCGGCAACTGGCTACGGCGACCGGTGCAGCGGTCGCGATCACCGGTGCGGTGGATTATGTGACGGACGGTCAACGGGTAGTGGCGATCGCCAATGGCCATCCACTGATGACACGGGTTACAGGATTGGGGTGCTCCGCCACGGCCGTCATCGGCGCATTCCTGGCGGTGGAGGCGGAAGCTTTCCTGGCCACCGTGGCGGGATTGGCCGTGTTCGCCGTAGCGGGTGAGATAGCCGCTGAGCAGGCGCGGGGACCGGGCAGCCTACAGGTTGCCCTGCTAGATGCCCTTTACACCATGACCCAAGACGATCTGGCGCGGAGGCTGCGACTGGACTGATTGATGATCGCGGGCGCCTGCACGGCGCTCCAACAAAAGACACCGAGACCGGATCGCTAAGCCGGATCGCCAGATCGCTACAAGCTCGGGATTCCAAGAGAACGGCAGCTCATGAGTACCCGGCATTCGCTTACCGCCCGCACCCTACGCCTCGCCGCTATCCGTATTGGCATCGTCTCGATCTGTGCCGGTCTCGTCTCCTATTTCGTCAATCAGTCGACTCTCGAGGAAGCGGTTCGCGCCCAACTGTTGCTCTCGACCGAACAAACCATCCAACGGGAAGCATTGCCCTTTCGCGAGATCCGCGAGCTTGAGCAAAACTTTCTTTCCGATTTCAAGTCGATCGACAACGATCCTGCGCACCGGGCAACCCTTGTGCGCGATTTCGACCAATTCTTTATCCGCCACGCCGACGGTTCCTACACCCAACGCCCCGGCCTGTTCGAAGGCCAAGCCCTAGCCGATGGCCGGCGCTTTCCCAATATGTCGGCCACCTATGCGCCGGATATCATACCCACGGACGACACCAAGGCCCGCTTCGCGTTGTCATTCCTCCTGTCGTACAAATATGGCTCGGCAACCAAGGGGCGATGGTTCAATTTTTACGGTCCCATTCCAGAGAAAGGTTTTCCCATATTCCAGGCAGCCGACATCTCCAAGGTATTCACCTACAGCGGCCCGGATATGCTCAAGCTGGAAACTTACGAATTCTTTGCTAAAGGGTTCGATCCCGCTACCAATGGCACTTTTCTAACCCGGATGTACTTCGATTATTCCAACAATGCCTGGATGACGACCGTCGCCACTCCCGATATCCCCGATGCTTCCGGCAAACATCGCATTCTGGCCTGTGTCGATATATTGCTCGATGATCTCATGCAGCGCTTGGCGCATCCCACCATCCAGGGATCTCACAGTACACTTTTCTTGGCCGATGGCGAAGGCACGCTGATGTTTCACCCGGACCATATGGCAGCGATCAGGGACAGTGAAGGACATGCCTCGATCATGTCGCTCAAGCTACAGGCAGACTACCCCTTGTTGATAGCCGGTATGCGCCTGCCACCCGGCGGAGTCACTCTCGTCGACACTCCGGACTCTATCGTCGCAGTCGGCCGTATTCCCGAAACGCAGGCCGTTCTCTGCATCCACTATCCCCGTTATCTGATGCAACCGGCCATCTTGAAAAACCTGGCGGTGGTCATCGCGTTAGGACTCTGCACCCTGCTGGTCGAGATCTTCATCATCCGCTCCATCCTGCAATACCAGGTCGCGTTGCCGCTGGAGCAATTGATTCGCGCTACCCGCCGTTTAGGCGCTGCATCGACCCGTCCCGTGGATGAGAGTAACCTGCCAATACACTCCCAGGATGAGATCGGCGAGTTGGCCCGCGCTTTCGCTAGTATGGCCGACCAAGTGCAGCATGCACGCACGCAACTGGAATCGAAGGTGCAAGAACGTACCCTCGAACTGGAAAAAGCCAACCAAAAGCTGGAAGCTTTGAGCGCGACCGACGATTTGACCAGCATCGCCAATCGCCGCCGTTTCGATGAAGTGCTGGATGAAGAATGGCGGCGCGCGAAACGATCCGGCAACTATTTGACACTCGCCATGATCGATATCGATTGGTTCAAACAATACAACGATCACTACGGTCACCAAGCCGGGGACGAATGCCTGAGGCGCGTTGCCCATCTCCTGCAGGCTGCGACCCACCGAGCCGGCGATTTCATCGCCCGTTACGGTGGAGAAGAATTCGCACTCATTGCCACCGGGACGGCTGAGGATGGCGGACTGGCGTTTGCTCAAGCCATTTGTGCGGCTGTGACGCAGCTGCGATTACCGCATGAAAAATCGCCATTTGGCCTGATTACGATCAGTGTTGGCGTCGCGAGCGCGATTCCCGAAGAGAATGAGTCACCAGATTCTCTGCTCAAACAGGCCGATATGGCGCTCTATCGCGCCAAGGAGCTCGGGCGCAATAGAGTGGTGATAGCCTCTGCCGAGCAACATCGCGCAGAATCCGACAGATAAAGAAGATCATGGAACCGAACCAGGTTTTTTGATCAGTCCCAAATTCAATCGTAGAATTTCACGCAACCTTTCGTAACTCAGTAATGGACCGCGTGTTACGATTCTGATCGAATCATAATAATTTTTAATTACAGGATCCAGCAGCAGATTGGTCCCGCTTCTAACGCTATCGACATAATTTGCCGGTATTTGACGCATGAAGTGTCCAATCCGCCATTTCGGGTTAGGTTGCGCTGGTAGTCTTGCCAATAGCGGATCGGCAAGGGCACAGTTATCAATATAATGGGTAGCAGGTCCATTCATGATGGACGCATAGCCCAACCCGCCACAGGTCATATTGATGTTTCGTATCCCATTGGCTTCCCATTTCGGGTAGTCGAACGAATCCCTTGCCGATAGTAGTAATCCTTTGCTTTGAAAATAGAAACCGCGCTCGTCGGCAATACCATTCAGCGGTACGTTCGGTGGCTCACCCGGATAGATTCGACCACTCAAGAAATTAGCATTGATGTTTGCTAAACCTAAAATTCCGGCGGCTATTGCAACGATCTTTATCTGTCGGATAGAAAATTTTGAGCGAGATAGAAGAATGGAGCTGACCAACAGCGGCGACGTCAAGAAGCGCCCTGACATGAAATCACCGCCGATCCGGATGATATATGTCAGATACAGCAGGCATCCAACGGCGAGAGAAATCTCAATACTCGACGAACCCATCCCAACGATGATTCCGAAGACAATCATTGGGAGCGTTATCGGATCTCTTGCTACCGAGTCGATAAGATATATCAGACCCTGCTCTGCGCTTTCCTTTAGACTGATCCCTGTGCCTAATTTGGCATAGGCAGTATTAGGAAATGGAAAGCCATAATAGATTAGTGAAAATGCAGTCCATAATAAAACAGGAAATAAAAATACAACGATAGCCTGGATGCGACATTTAGGTGATTGACAGGCCATCAGAAAGATGATGACAGTAAAAGGCCCTATTAGAATGAGGAGATCAGGTCGACTTAGATAAAGCATCGAGCATAAGAAAATACAAATCAGTTGACTATGGTCTTGCTGGTTTTTCAGGGCTTTATAGCCAAATAACACACAAGAAATGATCAGAAAATGGGAAAGGGGGTTCTCCAAGCCTGATGCTGAAAAATCGACGTATGCTTTGGATAGCAGCAAGATCATCACTGCAAGCAATCCAGCATAAAAATTAGTTGCTTGCGAAAGCAGCAACCAGAAGACCAGCATAGAAGCTATGATAGATAATATAAACGTGACATAAAATGGATTGCCAAAGATCGATGAAAATGCCGAAATCAGCAAAAACCATAAAGGATGGGTATAAGCCTGAACACGCTCATCGATATTGAAAGTAGGGCCATAACCATAGATGAAATTCAGAACAGTCCTTATGGTGATAGCAGCATCATCTCCGATCCAAGCCGTCCTGACAAAAACTATCAGCGCCAAAATTAGGATTGCGCCTATTATGGTTTGCCTTGTTTTTGTTTCAGGTAGAAAATCTTCTTCCAGTGCAGAATGGTTCATGATGGAATCACAGATCTATTAGCGACGACAGCCTTTGCTTCTCAAAATCACCTTCGTCAACATGAAAATATAAATTAATTTTTTTACAAACAGCCTAATAATATATACTTTATTTTACTTTAATGTTACATGAATAAGCATAATTGTCAATCAAAATGACTATTGATTTCATGCTGAACAGTAGGCTTTTATAGAAAGCCCATGCCAGCGATACAGACAGAGGATATGGAAAGATTCAAAGAGGGAGGAGAATCAAATGATGTATTCCCCCCTTTGGAACTGTACCAAAGGGGGATCAAAAACGCGCTTGGAGTGGACTAAACTGGCAACTCCGAACTACCCATCAGATACTCGTCGACAGCGCGAGCGCACTGGCGACCCTCGCGGATGGCCCATACCACCAGCGATTGGCCACGGCGCATGTCGCCAGCGGTGAAGATCTTGTTGACCGAGGTCTGATAGTCGTCAGTGCTGGCGGCGACATTGCCCCGACTATCCAGGGTCACGCCCAAATCCTGCAACATGCCCTCGTGGATCGGATGGACGAAACCCATGGCCAGCAACACCAGATCAGCCTTGATTTCGAACTCGCTGCCAGGCACCTCGACCATGGTCTGCCGACCGTTGCTGGCGTGCCACTCCAGCCGCACGATCTCAATGGCCCGCACCTGGCCGTTGTCGCCCAGGAACTGCTTGGTCGCAACCGCCCAATCGCGATCGCAACCCTCCTCGTGCGAACTCGAGGTGCGCAGCTTCAGCGGCCAGTTGGGCCAGGTCAGCAGCTTGTTCTCATGCACCGGCGGTTTGGGCATGATCTCCAGCTGGGTCACCGAGCGAGCGCTTTGGCGAATGGATGTGCCGACACAGTCGGAGCCGGTATCACCACCACCGATCACCACCACGTCCTTGCCGTTAGCCAGAATCTCGGCGGCAGTGATTTTTTGGCCCGCCACCCGGCGATTTTGTTGGGACAGGAAATCCATGGCGAAATGGATTCCGCGCAACTCGCGCCCTGGCGCGTTCAGATCACGCGGTTTTTCTGCGCCGCCGGCCAAAACCACGGCGTCGAACTCTACCAGCAAGGCGCGCGCGGGAATGTCGACCCCGACATCACTGTTAGGCCGGAATTCGACGCCTTCGGCGCGCATCTGCGCCAGCCGGCGGTCGATGAAGCGCGTTTCCAGCTTGAAATCGGGAATGCCATAGCGCAGCAAACCGCCGATCGAGTCGCTTTTCTCGAATACCACCACGGCATGACCCGCCCGCGCCAGTTGCTGTGCGCAGGCCAGCCCGGCAGGACCGGAACCGATGACCGCCACCCGTTTGCCGGTGCGATGGGCGGCGATCTGTGGCTGAACCCAGCCTTCCGCCCAGCCCCGATCGATGATGGCGCACTCGATATCCTTGATCGTCACCGGCGAGTCGTTGAAGTTGAGGGTACAGGACGCCTCGCAGGGTGCAGGGCAGATGCGCCCGGTGAATTCCGGGAAATTGTTGGTGGAGTGCAGAACTTCCAGCGCCTCGCGCCAGTTGCCCCGATAGACCAGATCGTTCCAGTCGGGAATGATGTTATGGACCGGACAGCCCCGATGACAGTAGGGAATACCACAATCCATGCAACGCGATGCCTGCTCGCGCACGGCGGGTTCCGCCAGGGGCGCTACGAAGTCGCGGAAGTGGGTGATCCGTTCCGCGATCGGCGCGTAGCCATGCTCGTGGCGGGCGATTTCCAAAAAACCAGTGGGCTTACCCATTGCGCTCAAGCTCCTACGGCCAGGCCAGCTTTTTCGTCGAGACGCGCGGCGCGGGCTTTGGCCTGCATATCTTGCAACGCGCGCCGATAATCGGTTGGCATGATCTTGACGAACTTCGGCAAGAGATCGTGCCAGTTCTCCAACACCCGGCGGGCGGGTTCACTGCCGGTGTACAGATAGTGGCGGGCGACCAGAATCTGCAGGCGATGGGCATCGTGACGCAGCATGTCCTCCGGTAGCACGGCCCGCGCTAGGTTGTCCCATTCATCGGGCGAAATCCGGGTCTTGAGGGTTTCCTCGGGATCGTTCAAGACCTCCAGCGCGACCATGGCTTTGTTGGCGCGGAGGGCGAAATCACCCGTCTCGTCCAGGACATAGGCGATGCCACCGCTCATGCCGGCGGCGAAATTGCGGCCGGTCCGCCCTAGCACGACCACTACACCGCCAGTCATGTACTCGCAGCCGTGATCACCGGTGCCCTCGACCACCGCCAGCGCGCCGGAATTGCGCACGGCGAAGCGTTCGCCCGCCACACCGCGGAAATAGCATTCACCGGCGACTGCGCCATACAACACGGTATTGCCGACGATGATGTTGCTCTCGGCCCGCAGGTGGCTGGTCGGATCGGGTGCGATGACGATTCGCCCACCCGAGATGCCTTTGCCGACATAGTCGTTGGCTTCGCCGCGCAGGTCGAGTGTCACCCCACGGGCCAGGAAAGCGCCAAAACTCTGACCGGCAGTGCCCTGGAGAGCGATGTGGATGGTGTCATCCGGCAAACCGGGATGGCCATAGCGGCGGGCGACCTGGCCGGACAGCATGGCGCCGACGGTACGATCGGTATTGCGAACCACCGTTTCGATCTGCACCGACTGGCCGGATTCCAGAGCCGGTTGAGCCTGAGCGATCAGGCGATGATCCAATGCCGTGGCAAGACCGTGATCCTGCTCTTCGCAGTGGAAGGTGGCGACATCGGCCGGCGTTAGGGGCATGGTCAGCAAGCGGGTGAAATCCAGACCCCGCGCTTTCCAGTGGTGAATGGCGCGGCGCATGTCGAGCCGATCGGCGCGGCCGATCATTTCATCGAAGGTGCGGAAACCCAATTGCGCCATCAATTCGCGTACTTCATCCACCAGGAAGGTGAAGAAATTGATGACGTGAGCCGGCTGACCGGGGAAGCGCTTGCGCAGTTCCGGATCCTGGGTGGCGACGCCGACTGGGCAGGTGTTGAGATGGCATTTGCGCATCATCACGCAGCCGGCGGCGATCAATGCGGCGGTGCCGAAGCCGAATTCATCTGCACCCAACAGCGCGCCGATCACTACATCGCGACCAGTACGCAAACCGCCGTCGACCTGCACTGCGATGCGACCGCGCAGATGATTGCGCACCAGAGTCTGATGGGTTTCGGCCAGGCCGATTTCCCACGGCGAGCCGGCATTCTGGATCGAGGTCAGCGGACTGGCCCCGGTGCCGCCGTCGTCGCCCGAGATGGTGACATGATCGGCGTGGGCCTTGGCCACACCGGCTGCCACCGTGCCGACCCCGATTTCGGACACCAGCTTGACGCTGATGGCTGCCTGGGGATTGGCGTTCTTCAGATCGAAGATCAGCTGGGCCAGATCCTCGATGGAGTAGATGTCGTGGTGTGGCGGCGGCGAAATCAGGCCGACGCCGGGCGTGGAATGACGAACGCGGGCGATCCAGTCGTTGACCTTGTGGCCGGGGAGCTGGCCGCCTTCGCCGGGCTTGGCCCCTTGGGCCATCTTGATCTGCAGGGCATCGGCGTTGACCAGGTACTCGGTGGTGACGCCGAAGCGACCGGAGGCCACCTGTTTGATCGCCGAGCGGATGGAGTCGCCATTTTCGAGCGGCTTATAACGGGCCGGATCCTCACCACCTTCACCGGTGTTGGATTTGGCTCCCAGCCGGTTCATGGCCAGCGCCAGGGTGGTATGCGCCTCCCAGGAAATCGATCCGAAGGACATGGCGCCCGTGGCCATGCGCTTGACGATCTCGCTGGCGGGCTCCACGTCCTCCAGTGACAATGGTTCGCTGGTGAAACGGAATTCGAACAAACCGCGCAGATTGCGCAAACGATCGCGCTGGTCGTTCATCGCCCGGCTGTATTGCTTGAACTGCTGGTAATCGCCGGAGCGGACCGCGTGCTGGAGCAGGGCGATCGTTTCCGGGGTCCAGGCATGTTCCTCGCCGCGGATACGGAACGCCAACTCGCCGCCAACGTCCAAGGCATGACGATAAAGAGGTGCATCGCCAAAGGCCAGTTGATGCCGACGAACGGTTTCCTGTGCGATCTCGGGCAGTTCGACCCCTTCAACCACCCCTTGAGTGCCGGTGAAGTAATGATCGATGAATTCGCCCGCCAGGCCGATGGCCTCGAAAATCTGCGCGCCGCAGTAGGACTGGTAGGTGGAAATGCCCATCTTGGACATCACCTTGAGGATGCCCTTGGAGATGGCCTTGGTGTAATGCTCGTGAGCTTCGGTCTCGCTCATCTTCTGCGCCAGACCGGGCAGCATCGACGACAGGGTGTCGAAGGCCAGATAGGGGTTGATGGCCTCGGCTCCGAAGCCGGCGAGCAGACAGAAGTCGTGGACCCGCTTGGCTTCGCCGGTTTCCACCACCAACCCGACCTCGGTGCGCAAACCCGCCCGAATCAGGTGATGGTGAACGGCAGCGGTGGCGAGCAGGGCGGGGATGGCGATGTGGTCCGCATCCATGCTCCGATCCGACAGCACGATGATGTTGTTGCCATGCCGCACCACATCAGCCGCTTCGCGGCAGAGATCTTCCAGCGCCCGCGCCATGCCCTCGGCTCCGCGCTCGACCGGATAGCAGATGCTGAGCGTATAGGTGCGGAACGCCTTGTCGACGTGGTACTCGATGCGGCGAATCCGTTCCAGATCGATATTGTCGAGAATCGGCCGCTTGATTTCCAGGCGCTTGTGGGTACCGCCGCTACCGAGATCGAGCAGATTGGGGCGAGGGCCGACGAAGGACACCAGCGACATCACCAACTCCTCGCGGATCGGATCGATCGGCGGGTTGGTGACTTGGGCAAACTTCTGCTTGAAATAGTCGTACAGCAGCTTGGAGCGGCTGGACAAAACCGCCAGGGGAATATCGCGACCCATGGAGCCGATAGGGTCTTCGCCGTTGACCGCCATCGGGGTCAGGAAGGTGCGAACGTCTTCCTGCGTGTAACCGAAGGCTTGTTGTCGACGCAACAGAGTGCTGGCATCAGGCGCCATGGGGCCGATTTCGGCCGGCAGATCCTTGAGATGGATCTGGGTCGCATCCAGCCAGGCTTGGTACGGGTAGGCGGAGGCCAGCTGATCCTTGATTTCGTCGTCGTCGATGATGCGACCCTGTTCCAGGTCGATCAGCAACATCTTGCCGGGTTGCAGCCGCCATTTCTTGACGATCTTGTCTTCCGGGACCGTCAGCACCCCCATTTCCGAGGCCATGATGACCTGATCGTCGTCGGTGACCAGATAACGAGCGGGACGCAGGCCATTTCGATCCAGGGTAGCGCCGATCTGCCGACCGTCAGTGAAAGCAATGGCTGCCGGACCATCCCACGGCTCCATCAGAGCGGCATGGTACTCGTAAAAGGCGCGGCGCTTGGGGTCCATCAACGGATTGTCGGACCAGGCTTCCGGCACCATCAGCATCATGGCGTGAGGCAGGGAATAACCACCGGCCAGCAACAGCTCCAGGGCGTTGTCGAAGGTGGCCGAGTCGGAAGCGCCATCGCCGATCAGCGGCCACAGCTTGTCGAGATCGACTCCGAGCCGGTCGGATTTCATGTTGTGGCGGCGGGCCAGCATCCAATTGATGTTGCCGCGCAGGGTATTGATTTCACCGTTGTGGCAGAGATAGCGGAAGGGATGCGCCAGCGACCACGACGGGAAGGTGTTGGTGGAGAAACGCTGATGAACCAGGGCCAGCGCCGACTCGAAGCGGGGATCGCACAGGTCGGGGTAGTAGATCCCGATGTTCTTGGCCAGGACCATGCCCTTGTAGACCACCGTGCGCGCCGACAGCGAGGCCACGTAGAATTGTTGGCGGCCCGGCAGCTCGCAGCTCCAGATGGCATGATGGGTCTGCTTGCGAATGACGAACAGCTTGCGCTCGAAGTCGTCGCCAGCCGGGCAGTCGGGGCTGCGCTGGATGAAAGCTTGGCGAATGATCGGTTCGGTGGGGCGTACGCTGTGACCCAGACAGCTGTTGTCGGTAGGCACATCGCGCCAGCCCAGGAAAGTCTGGCCTTCGGCGGCGATGGCGCGCTCCAAAGCGGCCTCGCCCTCGGCCCGGCAGCGCGGATCGCGAGGCAGAAAGATCATGCCTACCGCATAGTCGCCCGCCGCCGGCAGCGTCAGTCCAAAACGGGCGCACTCGGCGCGGAGAAAACCATCGGGCAGCTGGGTCAGGATACCGGCGCCGTCGCCCGCCAGCGGATCGGCGCCCACTGCGCCGCGATGGCTCAGGTTGGCCAGGATCTCTAAGCCTTGGCCAACAGGTCGGTGACTTTTGCGGTTCTTGATATCGACGACGAAACCGATACCGCAAGAGTCATGTTCGTTGCGTGGGTCGTAGAGACCCTCGGTGGAGGAGGGGTGGCGACTGACAGTCATGCTTGATTCCTCAGAATAACGACGGCTGGCCGCATTCCCTGCGCAGGCGGCTCCGCAAGATGAATCGAAGATGAAATCTATGTAGGGCTCGCATACTACCGACCACCCGACCGGTCATGCAACCGTCAAGCGTCGATCCGCGTCGATCCGATGGCTTCGACGCCTGCGGTAACGGGAATGGCGCCGAGCGTCATTCCTTGAGTCGATGCCGCTCCATGGCGTCGTGCCACTCACCTTCCTCGGCATGCAGGTACAGGCCGGTGGTGTCGATGCGGGCGTGACGGGCGTTGCGCTGGAGAAACTGAATGTCGATGCCGGCGTCGGCCTGATGGGTGATGCTGGTGTGGCGGAACCAGTGGGTGGAGGCGCGGCGCAGCTTGTCGGCCTGATAGGGGTCGTCCACCGCCATGCGCGTGGCCGCCTTCGCCACCAAGTCCTTGACGATGCGGTAGATCATATTATCGCCGATGCCGCCGGTGCCTTTGAGGTTGAGAACCAGCGGAGTGGTTTCGTCCGGCGCGGGCAGCGGTGACAGACCGTAGAAGCGCCGATAGTCGCGCAGGGCCTGCAACATGTCCTGATTGACCGGCACCTGCGCTTCCTTGCGGCCTTTGCCGATCACATGCCACCACCAGCGCCCACGGATTTTGACGAAGCTGCTCATGGTATGGCCCGCGACTTCGCTGACCCGTGGGCCGAGCAGGTAGAGCAACGCGACCAGGTATTTGGCGCGGGCCTGGTGCTGGCGATCGCGTTCGCTGTCGTGTGGCAGCGCTTCGACCGCCGCCAGCAGGGCTTGCCATTGATCGTGTTCGAGAAAGCGCTCCACCTGCCGCATGGGCTGCAAACCGCGCCCGCGCCGGCGAACCAGCGCCAGTGGGTTACCGGCCAGATAGCCGGCCTTGACCAGATAGCTGAACAACGAGTTGATGATCAGCAGGGCGATCTTGCGGCTGGCGGGATTGAGCGGCCCCAGGAACGGTCGCCAGCGCGGGCTGAAGCGGGGTGCTTTTTGTCCGCACCAGCGCTCGCGCGGTTGCGGGTCGGTGAGGAACGCCTCGTACAGCAGGCAATCCTCGCGGCTCAAACTGGACAGGGGTTTGCCGCGCTCCAACAAAGCCCAGAGCAACAGGCGTTCCGCTTCCTTGCGATAATTGCGCAAGGTCTGCGGCGAATCGTGAAATTCGGCCAGCCAAACCTGGATAGCCGCCATGTCGTTGTCGGCGGCCAGTTGGCACACGACCTCGGGACCGGCGCGGTTGTGCCCATCACGCCCATCGAGCGCTTCGGGCACCAACAGACGCTCCAGTGGCAACGGTATGACAGCGGGCACGCTCAAGGTCATGGGTTATTGATTCCAACCGGGCGGCGCCGGCACTACTTCGTAGACCACGTTCGGGCCATCGTAGCGGGGGACGTAGTAGGTGCCGCCACAGTTCTGGTAAGTGACGCCATTGGCGACGAAGGCGCTGCAACTCGGTGGCAAGGTCGATACGATAGCGCCCACCGCCACTGCAGTGCCCACTGCGACAGCCGCCCCAGCGCCTACGGCGCCATAACCCCAATGGCGATCGACATCCACGTTCACGTTGCGATTGACGTTGACATCCCGCCGATTGAAGTTGTTGTTGGGACCATGAACGGGACCGCCGCCGATGTTGGCGCGCGGTGCGCGTACGCCGGGACCGCCACCACCGCCAAAACCACCGCCTCCGCGGCGACCGGCTTCCACATCGATGCTGACCAGCGCCAACATCGGTCCTGCGATCAGGGCGATGGTCAACGCCCGCTTCCAGTACATCCAGGGTTCAGTGCGCACGGCGAAATCCTCCCGTGATTACTTGACAGCTTTGGCTGGCCGGGCTGCTGGCGCGGCATCCAGAAACTGAATTTTTTCGGCCTGCGGCGGCGGGGTGAAGGTGAAATACGCAGCAGAGAAAGTGGGCGCAAGATTCCAGTCGTTCAAATTGGCCATCATCTGTGGCGAGCCTTTGACGCTCCTGTCGGTTAGCGCCAGTCGCCGCGGTAAGGGCTTGGGGCCGTCTTCGATCCAGATTTCCCAGTCCAGATCCGACGTACGGAACGCCAAGTGATGACACACAACACCGCGAATCAGGATTCGGCCCACATAGGTTTCGGAGGTGATGTGTTGCGCCAGACGACTATCCGGGTCTGCAACCAGTAAGTCGGCGATCGGCAAGGAGATCCGATAGCGATCGGCCAGCAGATCCAGCGTCTCGTCGATGGTTGGCGCTGCGGGGGCCGTCGCATAGACATTTTGTTCCGGCGTATACAGCGAAAAATCCTTACCGTCATAGAACAGCTGACGACCACCACTCAGATTCAGATAATTCACCCGTAGCCGATTCGGCTTTTGGATGGCGATTTCCATGGTCTGATCAGCGTGCAGACGCTGGTCGGTCGGCAAGATCAGATCCGTGGTCTTCTCGACCGTGACCGTAAAGTGGTCGAGGGTGTGAAGATAGGCCGCCATCCGCTTCAACACATCCATGGGTTGAGGCTTGACCGCCGGTTCGGGGCTCACGACCGGCGCTGCTGGCGCTGCCGTCGCTACCGGAGGGGCGGGCTGTTCGGTGGGTGGGCTGGCGCAACCAAGCAGCGCCAGGGTAGGGAACAGCGCGATAGGTAACCAGGGTAAGATTTTCATTCGATGTACTCCTGATCGGTTCGATTATCCGCCCATGCTGGCCCGTAGATCCATCAGCGCGCGGTCGAAGTCATCGACTCGAATCAGCCCCAGACGGGGATATTCGATATCGATGATGACGTACACGGCCGCTGCAGTGATCGCGGCAAATCCGATGGTGTGCAACCAACTGCGCGACCTACCGCCCGCCATGCTGTAACCGGCCAACAAAGAACTGGCAAGCGCCATGCTGGATAGCATGATGAAGATGATCGATGGCGGATGGGTCTTGGTTGCCATGGTCCGCGTGGTGGTGATGTCGAACATCTCGTTGAGCGCCGGCAACAACAACAGGGTAGCCGGCGGTGGTGCATTATCCAGCTGGCCGGCAGCGACCGCCTGAGTCCAGATGTCCTTCTGCAACGCCGTCGACTTGGCCAACTCCGCCCGCGCCGCCGCGACATCGGCTATGTTCTGGTAAATCGACAGCCGGGAGTCGACATACTGACGGAAACTGTTCCGGATCGCCGGTTGGGCGCTGGCCGGCAGCAGATCGAGCCGCAACCAGGCGGTGCCGATGGCGTTGGTTTCCTGGACGATCAACTCCCGGCGCACATCGAAGCGCGCGGCAGCGCCGGAAAAAGTAAAGGCGATCAACAGACCCAGCAGACCGAAGACTGCGCCTTCGACCGTGCCGGTACCGACGCGTGCGCCTTCCGGGTCTCGTGCCAGCCGGGCATAGCCGATCCGTCGACCTACCTCCAACAGAACCAGCATCCCGACGAACAAGCCCAGCGCGAATACCGAATCAATGGTGATGTGGCCCATGCCGAATGTCCTAAAGGAGAGCTGAGTGCTGAAGATGGACGTTTCGCATAAAAAACGCGCCAGCCAAACCAGATCGACTCCATCCGGCTCGACCGACGCGCTGTCGGATAGCGGTCCACCTCTGGGAGGCAACCCGCATAGTCATAAAAAGTTTAACAGATTTAGTTGCCGGTCGGCATCGGCAGGGTGATGCCTTCCTTCTCCATCTCTTCCTTCACCCACTTGAAGCGCTGGTACTTGGTCAAGGTGATTGGTCCAGCGTAGCCCTCGCTCTGGAGCTTGCGCGGCGGATACTTGACGTAGGTCTTCATCAATTCGCCGATGGCCTGATTGAAGGTGACGAGGGTCCAGGTGTGCTCCGTCCAGTTGGTCATGAAGATGTCATAACGCTCTTGTGGATCTTGCCACAGATCGAACACCTGCGGGGTCACGGCGACGTACTTCTCTGGGCCTTTCCAACCGAGGTTGGTGTCTACCGCAAGACCGCCGGTCGCCTGCCCGTCATCGCCGCGCAGATTGAAGACGGCCTTGTAGTGGCCGGCCCGTACCGCTCCTGGACTCAGCTCATCCTCGGTGAAGTAGAACCAGGTGGTGCGGGGGTCGGGACCGGTGCCGAACAGCACGGGGGTGAGGTCGTAGCTATCGAAGATGATCGGCTGGCCTTCGCGATCCTTCTCGGGCAGCTTCTCGCCCGCCAACGAGGCGAAGGTCGCCATCAGATCCAAACCGCCGACGATGTCGTGGTTGCGCACACCAGCCTTGATCTTGCCCGGCCAAATGGCGATCGCCGGCACCCGGTTGCCGCCCTCGCGGACCGTCCCCTTGGTGCCACGGAATGGGGTGTAGCCCGCATCCGGATAGACGTCCTGCCAAGCCCCGTTGTCGGTCGTGTAGAAGACCAGGGTGTTCTTATCCAGGCCCAGCGCCTTCAACTTATCCATGACGTGCCCGACGCGAGTGTCGAGCTCTACGACCGAGTCGGCGTACTTGGTCTTCGACAGCGATTTGTGCTCGAACTCCGGGGCCGGCAGATTCGGCTGGTGGACCTTCATGAAGTTGATGTTGATGAAGAAGGGCTGGTCGGGGTGCTTCGCCGCATCCTCCAGGAACTTGATGCCCGACTGCTCGACGTACTTGTCGAGGAAGGGAATGCCGACGACCCCCTTCTCGGGAGTATCCACGTACTCGCCGCTGACTTTCCAGTCTTCTTTAGCCTCCTCACCGGCCTTACCGGAGAGGGATCCTTTCGTCACCTTGGCGAACATTTCCCGGAGCTTGGGGTCCATGTCCGGGAACCAGTTCGGATCGCCGTAGGTATAGGCGTTGAGGTGATAGAGGAGCGCATGCTCCATCACATCATAGCCTTGGGCATTGGGCAGGGCATAGTCGGCTTCGCCCAAGTGCCACTTGCCGGTGAAATAGGTCTTGTAGCCGGCTTTCTGAAGAACCGAGCCCAGGGTCCATTCCGCCTTCGGTAGCCCGCCACCCTGACCTTGGAAGGCCACGGTAGTCATGCCACTGCGGTTGGGGATGCGCCCGGTCTGCATGGCGGCGCGGCCTGGGGTGCAGCTCGGTTGGGCATAGAAGTCGAAGAAGGTCATCCCTTCGTCGGCCATCTTGTCGAGGTTGGGCGTAGGCATACCGCGCCCCTCACCGCCGCCATAGGCGCCGATGTCCCCGTAGCCATGATCATCGGCCACGATCAGGAGGATGTTGGGTTTACCCTCCGCAGCCATGGCCGGCGCACCCCCCCAAAATAGGGGAATAGCCACCAACACACCGATACCGAATGGATTCTTCATCATCTACCTCTTGGGTGCTTGCAACGGGGATCGATAAAGCATTACTGAAATACTAGGGCAAAGCATCGAACCATTGTTATGCAGTTTCCGCAAAGACGTTTGAATTTATCGTGACTGACAGTCAATTTTCGGAGACATGTACTATCAATACTTACAATAACGGCAGATCCGCAACCGACAGGGGGAGAGCCTGAAGATGGAGAGATCAGGACCGTCGGCAGTGGCCAAAGTGGCGATCGGACAGCTGGAAGTCGACGATTTCAGTCTCTGGGAGCGGACGACCTTGCCTTGGGAGCTGATGGCCAAACCGCTGGACGTCGGTCCGTTCCGAAACCGGAAGACCTACCTGGTCACGCCTTCGGTCATCCTGTATCGGGAATCCTTCGACGCCGGCGTGCGCGTTCATGGCCTCACCCCCGCCCATATGCTCACCCTGTCGGCGCCGCTGCGGGTCGGATCTCGCACCCGCTATTGGAAAACGCCACCGGACATAGCCAGTCTACCGATCTCGATGCCGGGAGGACTGGATGTGGTGGTCGATGCCAATCAGGACCATCTGATCCTATTGATTTCCCTCAATCTGCTGCACGGCAACATGCCAGAAGACTGGTTATCGCACCTATCCGGGGCGGTGACTCTGCACGCATTGCACGACACGCGCCCGAAGCTCGACCGGTTCGGGCTATGGTTGGCGGAGGTATTGGGCGAGGCGACCCGGCGGCCCGAAGCGTTCCGGCACGCCGCCGTAGTGCGCTCCTTCGAACAGGACCTGCTATGGCGCTTGACCCAAGTGGGCGTATCGACGAGCACAACGCAGGCTCGCATGGATATGCCCCTGCGTCGCCGTGGCCTGGAACGCGCGCTCAACTACCTGCGCACCCTTGATCCGGCCACCGTGACCGTCGCCGCTCTGTGCAAGGCCGCTGGGGTGAGCGAACGGACTCTGGAATACGCCTTTCGGGAAACGGTCGGGCTGACCCCATTGGGCTTCATCCGCCATCGCCGTCTCCACGCCGCCCGGCGCGAACTGGTGACTCTGACGCCAGGACAGGCCAGGGTCGCCGATATCGCCCACCGTCTGGGTTTTCTCGAGCTGGGGCGGTTTGCAGCTCACTACCGACGATTGTTTGGGGAACTGCCATCGCAAACCATGGCGCGGGCCGGCAAGTGCAGGGAATCCCCTTTGGTCATCGAGGGGCGGACGCGCTCATCAGGCTGGCGTTGAATCCGAAAAGGCGCCCGAGGAACGGGGGCAGGGCAGGGTGCTTGCCCATCCGGTCCTCAGGCCGCTTGATCGGGTCGCTCAGTTGAGCTGGTCGTCCTTCCAATACTTGGTTCCCTGTACGCTGCCCTTGGCCATCAGGCCGGCCTTGGTGATCTGATAGATGGTAATGCCGGCCGGCGATTCGAGTTCGCCGGTTGCGCCGCCCTTGCCATCTGCCGTGGCGGCAGCAGCCGTTTCCCCGCCGAAGGTCCAGCCTTTATCGAGGAACTCCGTAAGCGCCGCGCGTTTGTTGAAAATCAACACCGTTCGGGTATCTTCGAAGCCGATACCCAGGCCGCCCGCCACAGCGCTCATCCGCATGTAGGTATCGCGGCCGTTCAGATTGTCGCGCACCACGCCCAGGCCACCGCTGCCGCCGATGAACAGGATATGCACGCCCGTGACACCGAACACGCCGTAACCCGCCGCACTGCGGATCTGGGTCCGGGCGCGTGGAACTTCCTTGTAGAGCTGTGCCAGAGTGTCCTGGCGCATTTTTCGCAAGGAATCCTGCACCGCAGCCTTATCGTCGGCAGCGTGGGCGGCAGATACGCCCAGCAGCAGGCAGAAAGTGAGACCCAGGATGGGCAGCAATCGATCAAGGTATCGCAACGCTTTTCTCCTCCGATGACGTCATGCGCGAACCGAAGCGTTCGGTCAGCACCGGACCGAGGATGGCGGTCAGCACCATCAACACGATAACGGCGTTGAGCACCGATTCGGTAATCAAGCGATCACCCTCGGCGTTCACGGCGTCGTAGGCCGCGATCGCCGCCGCCAGCGTGGCTGCCACCTGAGGCAGCGATAGCGACCACATGGTCAGGGTGGCTGGCCAATCGTAACCGTAGAACCAGCGCGTCGCTACGGCAGCCAAGAATTTGCCGACCAACAACGCCGCTGTGATCGCCACCACGAACCACAGGCTGTTCAGCAGCGTCGCCCCGAAGACCGGCAGGTTGAGACGGATGCCGATAGCCAGGAAAAACAGCGGGATGAATAGACCTTCACCCATCATGATCACCTTGGCGCGAACCGGCGAGCGTTCGAGCAAGCGGTTGACGGCGATGCCAGCCAGAAAAGCGCCGACGATATCTTCGAGGTGGATCAAATGCGCGCCTACGGCGGCGACCATCACGATGAAAAAGGTAAAAATGAACAGCGCCTGCTCATTTTCGCGGTGATGGTGGAAATAGATGTGGCCAAGCAATGGCAGGCCCTGCAGCACAATGACGGCAAAAATAGCGATGCTGATCAATTGGATGCCAAGTCCCATCAAGGAAAAGCCACCCTGATGGATCGAGATGCAGACCGCCAGGACCAGCAGTGAGGCAATATCGGTGAAGATCGTCGCCCCAACCGTTACGGCCACCGGCTCGCTCTTGCCGAGTCCCAGTTTGTTGACGATCGGGAAACCCAACAAGGTGTGCGAGGCGATCAACGAACCGATCAACAGCGCCGCCACCCATGCAAAGCCAAAACACAGGGCTGCACCAATGCCGCAGAGCAAGGGAAAGGTAAAGGTCATGGCGCCAAAGCCGATCGACCGGTTGCGGGTGGCGTTGAACACACGCATATCGATCTCGAGCCCGGCGGTGAACATCAGGAACACCCGACCGACGCTAGCGACCAGATCGAGCACTGGCGCATCTGGCGGCACGATGGCGAAAACGTAAGGCCCCAGCAACACGCCACCGAACAACAGACCCACCGCGCCTGGCAACCGCAAACGCTCGACCAGCGGCGGCAGCAACATCACCAGGAACAGGATCAGGGTGAACTTCTCGAACGAAGAGGCATGTTCGCGAAAATAAGCGATCGCATCAGGCCGCCACATGTTGACCAGGGCGACGAGCGCAATCGCCGTGGCAATGATGAGAGCCCAATACTGACTCAGGATGGACCAAAGGCGCTGTGGCCGTTGGGAAGCGGTGTTGGTGGTCATGGGAAATTCGCGCTCCAGCCATGATGATCCCCAGAGTTCGGGTGGCGCGATTGTAGCGCTTTGACGGGGTTTCCGCCGTTTTCCATAATTCATGATAATAGGAATAATCTTGAATTTTTATGCTAAAGATTCGTATTAATACATGTTATGTAATCATGTTTTTGATATGATCATCACATCATTCATCATCACGGAGTCTTTACCATGGCTCGATCCGGCATCCGTTACGAGGAAGTCCAGAACGCTGCGGAAACCCTGCTTGGGCGTGGCCTCAATCCCACCATCCAGCGCGTGCGTGAATTGCTCGGCACCGGCAGCAATACCACCATCAGTGAGCACCTCAGGAATTGGCAACAACAAATGGCCACTGCACCCAGGGCTGTCCTGCCGCCGGCCATGCCCGAGACGGTTGCCACCGCCGTGGATACGTTTTGGAAAACGGCCGTGCAACACGCCGAAACCGCGTTCGAGGCGCATCGACTGGCCGCCGAGCAAGCGGTGGCGGCGGCGGAACAGGCGCGCGACGAGGCGGCGGCGGAACAGGCGCGCTGGCAGACAGCTGCTCGCGAGCTTCAGCAGGAACTGGACTCGAGCCGCGTCAGCGCCCGCAGCCTGGCCGATCGTCTGTTGGTGGAACAGGAACGCCGCGCCAGTGCTGAACTCGCTGTGCAAGCTGCCGAGCAACGCATCCAGGCGGCCGCGGAGACCGTCGCCCAGATTCGCGCCGAAACCACGGCGCGCGTCGGCCGATTGGAAACCACGCTAGAACAATTGCACACTGACATGGAACAACGGTTGACGGAAGCCCAGCAACGGTTTGAGCTCGAGCGCCAGCACGGCGAAGCCAGCGAGGCGCGCTGGTTGGCCCTACTCGATCAGGCCCGTTCCGAGCAGCGCGCCGAACGTCAGTCCTTCGCCACCGAGCGCCAGGACTGGACCCGACAGGAAACCCTCTGGCGCGAGCAGCGTGAAGCTCAACAACGCGAGAATGGGGCTCTAAATGCGGCTCTACAGGCCAACGTGACGGCTGCCAGGGAACGGCAGGACGTTTTGATGGCCGAATTGGCCCAAATACGCGCGCAGCTCCAGGAAAGCGAGGCCAAATATCTGGAAAACGTGCGGGAAACCGAAGGTTTGCGGGGTGAACTCAGAGGGGCGCAGGAAGAACGCAAACGGCTGCAACAGCAGCTGGATGCCTGGTCTACCGCCACCAAGCGCGCCACCACAACCGGAACTTCGGCAAGAAAACGGCAACCCGATTGAAAAAATCGGTTGATTATTCCATTTCTCTTAAAGATAGTTAGGTTTTTTCAGCTGGCCCGGTTTGGTGGAGAAGAGCGATAATGAAAATAATAAGTACGATGGGAAGGAGTTTGTTGACCCTCGTGTTGCTGGCGGGGATGAACATCGCGCAGGCCGCTGATCCCATCAAGATCGGTGCATTTCTGACGATCACCGGTTCGGCCTCGTTCCTCGGCGACCCCGAGTTGAAGACGCTGCGCCTGTATATCGACCAGATCAACGCCAAGGGTGGCATCGACGGCCGCCCGCTCGAACTGGTGCACTACGACACCGGCGGCAATGCCCGCGAAGCGGTCAACTTCGTCAAGCGCCTGATCAAGAAGGATCAGGTCGATCTCCTCATCGGCGGGACCACCTCCGGCGACTCCCTGGCGGTCATTCCCGATGTGGAAAAAGCCGGCATTCCGTTCATCTCGCTGGCAGCCGCCGTGGAAATCACCGATCCCACCAAGCAGTGGGTATTCAAGGTCGCGCCCACCGACCGCATGGCCGTCATCCGCATCTTCGAGGACATGCGCCAGCGCGGGCTGACCAAGGTGGCGCTGATCACCGGTGATGGCGGTTTTGACAAGTCCGGCCGCGAGCAAATTATCAAGCTGGCTCCTCAGTACGGTATCACCCTGGTGGCCGATGAATCCTACGGCAACAAGGATACCGACATGACCACCCAGTTGACCAAGATCCGAGCTACCGACGCCCAGGCCATCCTCAACTTCGGCTTCGGTCAGGCTCCGGCCATCGTCACCAAGAACATCAAGCAACTCGGCATCACCCTCCCCCTGTACCATTCCCATGGGGTCGCGTCCAAAACCTTCATCGAATTGGCCGGCGATGCCGCCGAGGGCGTGCGCCTGCCGGCGGCCGCCCTGGTCGTTGCCGAACAGTTGCCGGACAGCGATCCGCAAAAACCGGTTCTGCTCGCCTACAAACAACAATACGAAGCCCAGTATGGACCGGTTTCGACTTTCGGTGGCCATGGCTACGACAGCCTGTTCATCGCCAAGGCCGCCATCGAGCGCGCCGGCAGCGTGGACAAAGCCAAGGTGCGCGACGAAATCGAGAAAACTCAGGGCTTCATCGGCACCGCTGGCGTCTTCAACATGAATCCCCAGGATCACATGGGTCTGGGTCCCGATGCCTTCAAACTGGTCGAAATCCGTGACGGCAGCTGGAAACTGATCGACACCAAGCCCTAATCAGTCTCTTCAAGAGGTCTTCATCCTTCATGAATGCAGTGGTTCACGCCAAGGCCGCAAGCCGCCATCTTCTCTCCGGCAACGAAGCCGTCGCCCGCGCCGCCTGGGAAGCCGGCGTGCGGGTCGCCGCCGCCTACCCCGGTACCCCGGCGACCGAAATTCTGGAAAACATCGCACTCTATCCCGACATCTACTCCGAATGGTCGGTCAACGAGAAGGTGGCCGTAGAGGTCGCCATCGGCGCTTCGTTGGCGGGCTCGCGGGCGTTGGCGGCTATGAAACACGTCGGCATGAACGTCGCCTCCGACGCCTTCATGACCCAGTCGCTGGCCGGCGTGGTCGGCGGTCTGGTGCTGGTAGTGGCCGATGACGTCGGCCTGTCCTCCTCGCAGAATGAGCAGGATTCCCGCTACTGGGGCCGTTTCGGCCATATGCCAATCCTGGAGCCGGCCGATTCCCAGGAAGCCTATGAAATGACGAAGATGGCCTTCGACCTGTCCGAGCAGTACGAAACGCCGGTCATCGTACGCATGACCACCCGCGTCTGTCACGTCAAGGCCATGGTGGAATTTACCGGGGAGCGCGTCGAGCATCCGGCTGCCGGGTTCCAGAAAAATCCTCAGCGCTGGGTGATGACGCCGGCCAACGCCAAGCCGCGCTTGGCGTTGATGCACGAGCGGGATCGCCAATTACGCGCCCTGAGCGAAACCAGCGAGCTGAATACCGCCTATGTCGGCAGCGACCGGCGCATCGGTTTCGTCACCTCCGGCCCGGCCTTCATGCATGTGCGTGAAGCATTTCCCAACGCGCCCGTGCTCAAGCTCGGTTTTAGCCATCCGCCGCCGTTGGAGAAGATCCGCGCTTTCGCCGCCACCGTCGATACCCTGGTGGTGGTCGAGGAGACCGAAGCGCTGCTGGAGACCGAAATTCGCGCCGCCGGCATCGCCGTGCAAGGCAAGGAGCTGCTGCCACGCTGCGGCGAGTTGGCCCCCAGCGTGTTGCGCCCTGCCATCAAAGCCCTGCTGGGCGAGCTCCATGAAGCGCCAAAGCCGCTCCAGGCTGGAGTCTTTCCCCGTCCGCCGACCATGTGCGCCTCTTGCCCTCATCTGGGCCCCTACTTCGCCCTGTCCCACATCCGCAACCTCAACATCGTTGGCGACATCGGTTGCTATACCTTGGGGGCCGGCCATCCCTGGAACGCGCTGGACACCTGCACCTGCATGGGGGCCTCGCTCAGCATGGCCCATGGCATGGACAAGGGGCGCGGTGCCTCGGACGAGCAGAAGCACATCGTTGCCGTGATCGGCGATTCGACCTTCCTGCACATGGGCATGCAGGGCCTGCTGAACATGATCTACAACCGTGGCAACGTCACCGTGCTATTGCTCGACAACCGTTCGGTTGGCATGACCGGTGGCCAGGAGAATCCCGGCACCGGCCAGAATTTGCACGGCTTGCCGGCCCCGCGAGTCGATTTCGTCAAGCTGGCCGAAGGGCTGGGCGTCCGCCCCGAACGGATCCGCACGGTCGATCCCTATGAGCTGCCGACCATCGTCAAGCTGGTGCGGGAAGAGATCAAGATGGAAGAGCCGTCGGTCATCATCACCACCCGGCCCTGCTCCCTGACCGACCGTTTCGAGCGCTTCCGGCCCTACGCGGTGGTCGAGGACCTCTGCACCGGTTGCGGCAATTGCATCGACCTGGGTTGTCCGGCCATCTCGGTGGCCCGCCGCGAGCGCGTTGCCACCAAGAGCGGCAAGAGCCGGGAACTGGTGTTCGCCCGCATCGACCCCAACGCCTGCACCGGCTGCCACATGTGCGCCGGGACCTGCGCTCCAGCAGCGATCGTGCAGCAATCCCAAGACTCCGTCGTTCGGATCCAGCCCCATGCGTGACGGCATCATCAATATTCTCGTGGTCGGCATCGGCGGTCAGGGCGTGATGACTGCCGCCGAAATGCTGGCTCGCACCGCCCTCAACCAGGGTTACGATGTCAAGAAGACCGAAGTGGCTGGCATGGCCCAGCGCGGCGGCGTGGTGTCCTCGCACGTCCGTTTCGGCCCCAGGATCTATTCACCGCAGATCGACGCCGGCGAGGCCGATCTGTTGATCGGCTTCGAGGCCGCCGAGGCGCTGCGCTGGTTGCCTTGGCTGCGCCCGACCGGCGTGGCCATGGTCAATACTTTGCGCATCGCTCCGCCGGTGGTGTCGGTCGGCCTTTACGACTACCCCGCCGACCCGATCGGCCAGCTGGCTGCATCCGGAGTCGAGGTTCACGCCTTCGACGCCGGCGCCATCGCCGAGCAGCTGGGCAATCCCAAGCTGGTGAACAGCATCATGCTGGGGGCGATCAGCGACCATCTGCCTTTTCCAGCCGATGTGCTCAAGACGGCCATCATTGAGGGATTCCGCGCCTATAAGCCCAAGTTGGCCGAGGTCAACGCCCAAGCGTTCGACGCCGGCCGCCAGGCGGGCCACACCGACCGTTGAACGGCAACTGGACGACCCGGACAACGCAAGCAGGTCTCCACCCACAGAAGGAAGCTTGACGATGAGAAGCGGATGGTGGCGCAGCATGTCGGCAGCGGCTTTACTACTGTGGGGTGGTCTCCAGGTGGCCAGCGCTATGGAGCCGATCCGGATCGGGGCCTTCCTGACCCTGACCGGTCCGTCCGCGTCGCTGGGCGATCCCGAACTCAAGACCTTGCGAAGCTATATCGCTGATCTCAATGCCAAGGGCGGTGTCATCGGGCGGACTATCGAGTTGCACGACTGTGATACTGGCGGTAACGCCCAGCAGGCGATCGCCTGCGTCAAGCGCCTGATCGAACAGGATCGGGTCGATCTGCTCATCGGCGGGTCGACCACGGGCGACACCATGGCTGTCATTCCCGCAGTGGAACAGGCTAGGATTCCGCTCATCTCGCTGGCGGGCGGGATCGAAATCATCGACCCGGTCAAGCACTGGGTGTTCAAGACCCCCCACACCGACCGCATGGCCGTCGCCAAGATCTACGCCAACCTGCGCAAGCGTGGCCTGACCAAAGTGGCCTTGATCACCGGCGACGGCGGCTTCGACCAGTCTGGCCGTGCCCAACTGCACCAGTTGGCCCCCCAGTACGGCATCGCCATCGTCGCCGATGAGACCTATGGTAACCAGGATGCCGACATGACTGCGCAACTGGCTCGGATCAAGGCCAGTAACGCCCAGGCCATCATCAATTTTGGCTTCGGCCAGGCGCCGGCCGTCGTCACTCGAGACGCCAAACAGCTTGGGATTACCCTCCCTTTGTATCAATCGCATGGGGTCGTCTCTCAATCCTTCATCGAACAGGCGGGCGCGGCGGCCGAAGGCGTGCGTCTGCCGGCGGCTGCGCTGGTGGTTGCCGAGCAATTGCCCGACGCCAATCCGCAAAAGCCGGTGTTGCTGGCCTACAAGCGGCGCTATGAGAGCCAATACGGTCCCGTGTCGACCTTCGGTGGCCACGCCTACGATGGCTTGATGATCGCCGTGGCGGCCATTCGACGGGCGGGCGACGTTGACAAAGCCAAGCTGCGTGACGAGATCGAGCGCACCTCAGGTCTCATCGGTGTCGCCGGGGTGTTCGAGATGACCCCGGAGGATCATGTCGGCCTCAATGCGGATGCCTTCAGAATGGTGGAAATCCATAACGGCTCCTGGCGACTGCTCCCCTAGCTCGACTGTCGCTGACTTCCTATTGACCCTCTATCGCCATGCCTGAACAGCTTTTTCAATTCTTGCTCACCGGTATTACCGTCGGCTCGCTGTACGCCCTGGTCGGATTGGGGTTTGCGCTGATCTACAACGCGTCCGACGTGGTGAACTTCGCCCAGGGAGAATTCGTGATGCTGGGGGCCATGCTCACCATTGCCCTGCTGGGCGCTGGTCTGCCTCTGCCGCTGGCCGCCCTGGCCGCTACCGGACTGACCGTCCTGGTCGGACTGCTGCTGGAGCGGTTTGCGATCGAACCGGCGCTGGGTGCGCCAGTGGTTAGCACCATCATCATCACTATCGGTGCGGCGATCTTCCTGCGCGGCGCGGCCCTGCTGCTATGGGGCAAGGATTTCCACCGGTTGCCAGCTTTCTCCGGCGATGCTCCCATCCAGTTGGGCAGCGCGACCCTCCTGCCGCAGAGCTTGTGGGTACTCGGTGGCACGGCTTTGCTGGTGCTCGGCGTCCGCTTTTTCTTCGAGCGGACCCGGCCTGGCAAGGCCCTGCTGGCATGCTCCTATAATCGTACGGCCGCCCAACTGGTCGGCATCAACGTGCGGGTCATGCTGCGGCTGGCCTATGGCCTATCGGCTGGATTGGGCGCGCTGGCCGGAATCCTGATCGCACCTATCACCTTCAGTTCCTACGAGGCCGGCGTCATGCTCGGCTTGAAGGGGTTTTCCGCCGCCATCGTCGGTGGCATGGGCAATCCGATGGGCGCAGTCGTCGGCGGATTGCTGCTGGGGGTGCTGGAATCGCTGGGAGCGGGGTTGATCTCATCGGGTTACAAGGACGCCATCGCTTTCCTGTTCGTGTTGATGGTGCTGTTTTTCGAGCCGACCGGTCTGTTCGGCCACAAGGTCGCAGAGCGGGTCTGAACGATGCGACTGGCGGGTTTCTATGGTTTCGCAGCACTGGTCGTATTACTTCCACTGCTGTTTCCCAACGACTATTTCGTGATCGTGGTGGGGGCGTCGGCTGGCCTGCATGCGATCCTGGCGGTCGGCCTCAATCTGCTGGTGGGCTATGCCGGTCAGATTTCCCTCGGTCACGCCGCCTTCTTCGGCATGGGCGCATATGCTTCCGCCATCCTGACCACCCGCTTCGGCTGGCCGGGACTGCTGGCCCTGCTGGCCGGTCTGCTGGTCGCTGGACTACTGGCTTGGTTGCTGGCGCGTCCGATCCTGCGACTGCGCGGACACTATCTGGCGATGGCCACCCTAGGTTTCGGCGTCATTGTCCATGTCATCCTGGTGCAGGCCACCGACTGGACCGGTGGTCCGGATGGCCTGTCCGGCATTCCACCGCTGAACCTGTTCGGTTGGACGGTCGAAGGCGATCTGCAATGGTATGGCGTGATTGCGGCGGCGATGTTGCTGGCGATCTGGTTGTCGCTCAATCTGGTGGACTCGCAGATCGGTCGGGCTTTGCGAGCGGTGCACGGTTCCGAGTTCGCCGCCCAGATGATGGGTATCGATACCGCCCGCGCCAAGACTCAGGTGTTCGTGGTTTCGGCCCTGTTCGCCGCTTTTGCTGGCAGTCTGTTCGCCCACCAGCAGGCGTTCGTCAGCCCGGACTCGTTCAACCTGGCGGTGTCGGTCGAGCTGGTGACTATGGTGGTGCTGGGCGGCATTGCCTCGACCTTCGGCGCGGCTTGCGGCGCCATCGCCTTGACCTTGCTGCGCCAGGGCCTGGTGGTGTTCGAGGATTATGAGATGCTCATTCACGGCGCGCTGCTGATGGCGGTCATGATCTTTCTGCCCCAGGGGCTGTTCGTGGGATTGGGTCAGGCGCTGCGCACGGGGTTGCGGAGATGCGGTCTTGGCAGACGGCGCGATCGGCACCGATCCCTTTCGACGGCCGGAGTTCAGGACCCAGGGTCGCCGCCATGAACGCACTATCGCCCTCCACCCCTCTGCTGCGGGTCGAGGGACTCGAACAGAGCTTCGGCGGGGTCATGGCTCTGGCTGGAGTCAGTTTCCAACTGGACGAAGGCGTGATTCAGGCCGTCATCGGGCCCAACGGGGCCGGCAAGACCACCCTGTTCAACGCTCTGTGTGGGTTCTATCGCCCTTCGGCTGGCTCCATTCGCTTTGCCGGGCAGGAATTGCGCGGCCTGCCGCCCTATCGCATCGCCGCCCATGGCATCGCCCGGACCTTTCAGAATCTGCAGTTGTTCTTCAACATGACCGTGATCGAGAATGTCATGGTTGGCTGTCATCTGCGGGCCCGGACCCGTTGGCTGGCCGCAGCCCTGCGCCTGCCGCAGGTGCGACGCGAAGAGCGACAATTGCGGCAATGGGCGCGGGAGGCCCTGACGTTGTGCGACCTGGCGGATTGGGCCGAACAATCCGCGGGCGCTTTGCCCTATGGCTTGATGAAGCGAGTCGAGATTGCCCGCGCCCTGGCCGCCCGGCCACGGCTGTTGCTGCTGGACGAGCCGGCGGCGGGTCTGAACGACACGGAAACCCTGGCCTTGCGGGAGCTGATCGCCCGAATCAGGGCCAGTGGCGTGACTGTGTTGCTGGTCGAACATCACATGCCACTGGTCATGGGTGTGTCCGATCGGCTGCTGGTATTGGATTACGGCAGCGTGCTGGCCGAGGGCGCGCCGGCGGAGATTCAGGCCGATCCGCGGGTCATCGCCGCCTATCTGGGAGGCGCAGTGCACTATGCCGTCTGAAGCGACGATGGAACCTTTGCTGCAGGTTTGCCGGCTGAGCAGTCATTACGGCCCAGTCCAGGCGATCCAGCAGGCCGATCTGATCATCCACGCCGGCGAACGGGTCGCTATCGTGGGTGGCAACGGGGCCGGCAAGACCACCCTGCTCCACACCCTGTCCGGCTTGCATCCCGCCAGCGGCGGCACCATCCGCTTCGCCGGGCAGGATATCACCCGCTGGCCCCCTCATCGCATCGTCGCCGCCGGCGTCTGTCACGTGCCGGAAGGCCGGCAGGTTTTCGCGCCGCTCAGCGTCGCCGACAATCTGCAGTTGGGAGCTTATCGCCAGCAGCGCGATCGGGTCTGGCTGCGGCAGGAACTGGAGCGCGTCTATACCCTGTTCCCGATTCTGGCCGAACGGCGTCAGCAACTGGCCGGTACCCTGTCCGGTGGCCAACAGCAGATGCTGGCCATCGGTCGCGCCCTGCTCGGCCGGCCGCGTCTGCTGTTGCTGGATGAACCGTCGATGGGCTTGGCGCCATTGTTGGTCGAGGAGATTTTCCGAGTCATCGTCCAATTGAACGACCAGGGTGTCACCATTTTACTGGTAGAGCAAAATGCCCGTGCCGCCCTCGGTATCGCCCATCGCGGCTATATTCTGGAAACCGGGCGCATTGCCAAGACCGCCCCGGCGGCGGAGCTGTTGGCCGACGACGATGTACGCCGGGCCTATCTCGGCTATTGATGAGGAGGTGAACCATGTACGTGGACCGGATCATGACGCGCATAGTCTTGCAGGTGACCGAAGACGCTCGCGTGACCCAGATGGCGGCCTTGATGCGCGACCATCATGTCCGCCATCTGCCGGTGGTCCGCGACGGTCGCTTGGTGGGGCTGGTCACGTCCCACGATCTCGAACGGGTCTCGCCATCGCCAGTCACCACCCTGTCGGTCGGTGAGGTGAATTACCTACTCGGTCAGCTCACTGCTGCCAGGCTCATGCGCACTGAGGTCATCACCGGCTCCCCGGATACCCTGGTCGAAGAAGCCGCGCGCCTGCTGCGCCAGGAAAAGATCGGCTGCCTACCCGTCGTCGATCAGGACCGCAAGCTGCTCGGTATCCTGACCCACGAGGATCTGCTGGATTTCTTTCTCGACATCACCGGCTGTCTGCTGGCGGATACCACCCGCATCGCGGTCCACCTGCCCGATACCATCGGCCAGCTCGGTCGCCTGCTGGCGGCTGTGAACGAGGCTGGCGGCTACATCGCCACCGTGGTGTCGCCCCTGCATCCCGATCAAACCGGTCTGCGCATCGCCGTGGTGCGCTACCGGGCCGACGACCCACGCGCACTGAACCAGCGCTTGCGCGATCTCGGTTATGATGTATTGACCGAAACACTGCCTCGGGATGCAACGTCAGCGGTTGCTGCGACGCAGTGAGCACCCGACGGTCGCCCCCTCGCTAACCCTGCCCGCTGCGACCTGTCCCACCCTGCCAAGGAACCGATAACATGATTTTGGACATCGATCAGGAAACCCTGCCCCGCGAGGCATTGCAGGAATTGCAATTGCGTCGGTTGCGCACCACGGTCGAGCGCTGTTACCAGACCGTCAAGTATTATCGCGAGGCCATGGACGAACTTGGCGTTCAGCCGCGCCATATCCAGTCCCTGGCGGATGTGCGCCTGTTGCCCTTCACCAAGAAGGAAAACCTGCGCGAGAATTATCCATTCGGCATGTTCGCCGTGCCAACCGATCAGGTCGTGCGCATCCACGCCTCCAGCGGCACTACCGGCAAACCGATCGTGGTGGGCTATACCCGGCGCGATATCCGCACTTGGGCGCGGGTGATGGCCCGCAGCTTGGCCGCCGCCGGTCTGCGCCCCGGCGACCGCCTGCACAACGCCTATGGCTATGGCCTGTTCACCGGCGGTCTGGGACTGCATTACGGCGCCGAGGAACTGGGTCTGATGGTCACGCCGATCTCCGGCGGCCAGACCCAGCGTCAGATCATGCTGATTCGGGATTTCGAACCCACCGGCCTGTCCTGCACGCCATCCTACGCGCTCAACCTAGCCGAGACCGCCGACGACATGGGTGTGGACCTGCGCAAGCTGCCGCTGAAAGTTGGTGTCTTCGGAGCCGAACCCTGGACCGAGGAGATGCGCTACGAGCTGGAATCGCGCTTGGGGATCGACGCGATCGACATCTATGGCTTGTCCGAGGTGATCGGCCCCGGCGTCGGTATCGAGTGCATCGAGGCCAAGAGTGGCCTGCATGTTTTCGAAGATCACTTCCTGATCGAAGCGGTCGATGTCAACACCGGCCAGCCGCTGCCCTACGGTGAACCGGGCGAGATCGTCATCACCTCCTTGACCAAGGAGGCGTTCCCGGTCATCCGCTATCGCACCCGCGATGTCTCGACCCTCGATCCTGCGCCCTGCCGCTGCGGTCGTACCCATGTGCGGATGAAGCGGGTCACCGGCCGCACCGACGACATGCTGATCATTCGGGGCGTCAATGTCTTCCCGTCGCAGGTCGAGGCGATTCTGATGCAGACCGAAACGCTGTCGCCGTTCTATCAGCTGGAGGTCTTCCGCGAGGGCAATCTCGACACCTTGGTGGTGAATGTCGAAGGCAGTCCACCGCTGGTCAGCCAGGGTCAGGAGGCGATGGCGCGGGTTGGAATCAAAGCCCAGAAAGATATTAAGGATTTCATCGGCGTTTCCGCGCGGGTCGTGGTCAAAAGAACCGGCGAGATTCCCCGCTCCGAGGGCAAGGCCGTGCGGGTGATCGATTACCGCCGACAGTCCAAATGAACATTCCGGCCGTTCCCTGGATCAGGGGCTGACGGAACGGCCGGCCTTTGATTTTTGACCTTGTTTCGGATTTACCCTTATCCCGTACCGGAGGTCCATCATGATATCTGACAACGAAGCGACCCCGTCCGCGCCAGTCGCGCCGACCGTATCGGCTCCGGTAACCGAACCGCCCGCTGCTGCCCCGCCGTCGCCATCGACGACACCACCGCCCGCTGCGCCCAAACCGCCGCTGGGTCTCCGACGTAACCCATCGGGACAGTCGTCCTCTACCCGGGCTTATGGCATCGAACGTTCGTTTCTCGGCACCCATATTCCCAGTACCATCGACCGCATGGTCAGCGCCAATCTGGCGCGCGGCACTGCCGGCATTTCCCCCGCAGTGCTGGCAATGGCCTATCTCGACTGGTTGATGCATCTGGGGCTATCGCCGGGCAGGCAGGCCCTGCTGAACGAAAAAGCGGTTCGCAAGATGGTGCGGCTGGCTTTGTATGCTTTCAAGTCGGGGCAGAATCCGAGCACCACCCCCTGTATCCAGCCTTTGCATCAGGATCATCGCTTCGATGGTGAGGGTTGGCGGCAATGGCCGTATAGCCTGTTCTACCAGTCGTTTCTGCTGACCCAGCAGTGGTGGTACAACGCCACCACCAGCATTCGCGGCGTCGATAAGCGCAACGAGGCCATCGTCTCGTTCATGACCCGCCAGATCCTCGACATGTTTTCGCCGTCGAACTCGCCCCTGACCAATCCCGAGATTCTCCGCGCCACCGTGGAAGAAGGCGGCCAAAATCTGGTCCGTGGCTGGACCAATTTCATGGCGGACATGGAAAAACTGATCGCCGGCAAGCCGCTGGAGGAAGGCGATGACCGCTTCGTGGTGGGGCGAGACGTCGGCATTACGCCGGGTAAGGTGGTGTTCCGCAATCATCTGATCGAGTTGATCCAGTATCGGCCAACCACGCCGACGGTGCAGGCCGAACCGATCCTGATCGTGCCGGCCTGGATCATGAAGTACTACATACTCGATCTGTCGCCGCACAATTCGATGGTGCGTTACCTGGTCGAGAAGGGTCATACCGTCTTCATGATTTCCTGGAAGAACCCGACCGCCGAGGATCGCGACATCGGGATGGACGATTACCGCCAGCATGGGGTGATGGCGGCGCTGGATGCGGTTTCCGCCATACTGCCCGGGCGCAAGATCCATACGGTCGGCTACTGCCTCGGCGGCACCCTGATGACCATCGCCGCCGCCGCCATGGCCCGCGACAACGATGATCGGCTTAAGAGCGTCACTCTGTTCGCGGCCCAAGCCGATTTCACCGAAGCCGGGGAATTGCTGCTATTCATCAACGAAAGCCAGGTCGCGTTCCTGGAAGACATGATGTGGGATCAGGGTTATCTGGACGCTGGCCAGATGGTAGGGGCATTCCAGCTGTTGCGCTCCAACGATCTGGTCTGGTCGCGTATCGTGCACGATTATCTGCTCGGCCAACGTCAACCATTGAACGATTTGATGGCCTGGAACGCCGATCAGACCCGCATGCCCTATCGGATGCATTCGGAGTATCTGCGCCATATCTTCCTGAGTAATGAGCTGGCGACTGGCCATTACAAGGTCAACGATCGGCCGATTGCCATCACCGATATCCGCGCGCCCATCTTCACGGTCGCCACCGAGCAGGATCACGTGGCGCCCTGGCGATCGGTGTACAAGATCAATCTGCTGGCCGACGCCGAACAGGTGACCTTCCTGCTGACCAGCGGTGGCCATAACGCTGGCATCGTCAGCGAGCCCGGCCATGGTCGGCGCAGCTATCAGGTGGCGTCCCGCACTGATCAGGATCGCTATGTCGATCCGGATACCTGGCAATCGATCACGCCCAAGCAACAAGGGTCCTGGTGGCCAGCCTGGGAAAGCTGGTTGACGCGGAATTCGTCCCCTGCTCAAGTTCCACCGCCCGCGATGGCTGCGCCTGAACGCGGGTTGTATCCGCTCGGCGATGCTCCCGGCAGTTATGTCTTGCAGAAATGATGCGGGATGATCGCAATCGGCGCTCTTGATCCAACCGTGCCAGAGGCTTGTCGATGCTGGGACGTGTATTGCTGATTGCGATCTTGTGCGCAGGTGCCTATGTCCTGATCCGCCATGGGCGGCGCTGGTCGTTGGCTGCGTCGCCGTGGCAACGCAGCCTCGTGATCGCCGGGCTGGTCATTGTGCTGGTGTTGGCGCTCGTGCGCGGCGGGGCCGAGATTGCTGCGCCGTTGTTGGCTATCGTAGTTCCGTTGCTGCTACGCGGACTGGGCTCGCGCCGATTGCCGGACTCGCCCTCCTCGACTGCAGATACGGATTCGCGTTGCTCCGCAACCGATCCGGCGATGACCCGAGAGGAAGCGTACGAGGTGCTTGGATTGCCCGCTGGAGCCAGTCAGGAGGAGATTCGCTTGGCTCACCGACGCTTGATTCAGCGTTTGCATCCGGATCGCGGCGGGTCTGCTTATCTGGCGGCGCGGCTGAATCAGGCACGGCGAGTGTTGTTGGGGAATTGAAATAAAGATGATGATATAAAATCAGCGTGATGGGGCTGGTTGCGATTTGGCTAGGGCCAGGCGTTTTTCGTAGCATTCCCGTGCTAGGGCAACATCATCCAGGAACCAGCCTAGCTCACTGAACAACATCGCTTGCGGGCCATCCACCAGAGCTTTGGCAGGTTGGGGATGAAAATCCACCAGCACCATGTTGGCCCCGGCGACCACACCTTGGGCGGTGACGTGCATCAAGTCGAAAATCCCTTCCGGCGAACGCTCGCGGGAACCGACCGAGTGCGACGGATCGACGCACACCGGCATTCGGGTCAGGCGCTTGACCACCGGCACGTGGCTGAAATCCACCAGATTGCGATGAGGATCGCCCATGTTGGTCTTGACCCCGCGCAAGCAGAACACTACCTGCGAATTGCCCTCGCTGGCGAGATATTCGGCGGCGTTGAGCGATTCGTTCAGGGTGATGCCAAAGCCGCGCTTGAACAGCACCGGAAATTCCTGCTGGCGTCCGACCGCCTTGAGCAGCTCGAAATTCTGGGTATTGCGGGTGCCGATCTGCAGCATCACCCCTGTGGGCTGACCGGTCTGCGCCAACGCTTCCCGGATCTCGTCCACCTGACTTTCGTGAGTGATCTCCATGGCGATGACCTTGATGTCATAGCGCCCGGCCAGCTCGAACACGTAAGGTAGGCAATCCTTGCCGTGGCCTTGGAAGGCATAGGGATTGGTGCGGGGCTTGTAAGCGCCCATCCGGGTGCAGACCTGGCCATGATCCCGCAGCGCCTGCATCATCTGCTCCACATGCGCCGGCGTATCCACCGCGCATAACCCCGCAAACACCTGCAAGGTGTCCTGGCTGAAGGTGACGCCGTTGTATTCGAAGCCGCTGGCCCGCTGCTCGTCTCGGTGGCGGCCCAGGATACGATATTCTTCCGATACCCGAATGACGCGCTCCACGCCCGGCAGGGCGCGAATGTCCTCGGCGGACAGCGTCTTGGTGTTACCAATCAGGTAGATTTCGGTGAGGGTTTGTTGGGTGCCCTGGACCTTGTGCACATGCGCGACGATCCCCGGCAGGCCGGTCAAATAATCGAGCGTTCGCCGGTACTCTTCGGTGCGTTCCGTAACGTTGGAATCCAGAATGACAATCATGACTGGGTCGCTTCCTGTAAATGAGGGTGAAAGGCGCTTTCACCGGAGAGAAGCCATCTTATCACCCCCCGATCGCGCCACCAGCGACTGGCGCTTTACTCTGCGGCCATGAGGGCGTCGCCGGAATTCACTCGCACCCGCGCCGAAATCGCTGCCCTCCTCCACATCGGTGGTCCGTTGATGGCGGCGCAGCTGGCGCAAATGGCCATGGGTTTCTTCGACACCGTGATGATGGGCCGGGTCGGGCCAGTCGAGCTGGCAGCTGTCGCCATCGGCACCGGACTGTGGCATACCCTGTTCCTGTTCGCGCTGGGCACTCTGATGGCCATCAGTCCCTTGGTCGCTCACCTGCACGGAGCTGGACAATCGGCCGCCATGGCACCCTTGGTCCGACAGGCGCTTTGGTTGGCCGCCTTGCTGGGGGCAGGCTGTTTCGTCGTCTTGCGTCATCTGGAACCGTTGCTGGACGCGCTGGGGATCGAGCCGGCCATCGTCCCGATCGCGGGCGACTACCTGCGGGCCTTGTCCTGGGGCATGTGGCCGATTTTCGCCGCCATGGCCCTGCGCCTGTTCAGCGAGGGCATCGGGCGGACCCGACCGGTGCTGGCGATCGCCTTGTTGGCGCTACTGGTCAATATCGTCGCCAACTATGCGCTGATCTTCGGTCATTGGGGCCTGCCCGCCCTGGGCGCGACGGGTTGTGGAGCCGCCACCGCCATTGGCATGTGGGTCTTGTTGGCGGGCATGCTGGCGATCCTGTTGGGTGATCGGCGCTATCGGGTCTACGGGCTGTTCCAACGCTGGGACTGGCTCTGCTGGCGGGAGTTGCGGCCGCTGCTGACGCTGGGACTGCCCATCGGCATCGGCCTGTTCCTGGAAACCGCCGTCTTCGCGACGGTCGCCCTGCTGCTAGGCACGCTCGGCGCGGTCGCCGCCGCAGCCCATCAGGTTGCCCTGAACGTCGCGGCCATGACCTTCATGATCCCGCTGGGCCTGAGCATGGCGACCACCATCCGCATCGGTCATGCCCTGGGCGCCGGCGATCCGCGCGCGGCCCGTTTCAGCGGCTTGACTGGCATTGGCCTGAGCGGATCGTTCATGGCCATCATGGCGGTACTGATCTTTACCGGCCACCAAACGATCGCTCGCCTCTACACCGATGATCCGGCAGTGGTGACCGTGGCTGCGGGCTTGCTGCAGCTCGCTGCCCTGTTTCAGATTTCCGATGGCCTGCAAGTCGGCGCACTCGGAGCTCTACGTGGCCTGAAGGATACCCGGGTCCCCATGCTGATCGTGGTGGTCGCCTATTGGCTGATCACCTTTCCGCTGGCCTGGCTGCTGGGTATCCATTGGGGTCTTGGCCCTCGGGGTCCGTGGATCGGTCTGATCGCTGGTCTGTCCGTTGCCGCCGTCTTGTTGAACCTGCGCTTCTGGCGGCTCAGCGCCCGTCTGGGGTGACGTAGTCCAGACCCCCCAGATAGGGCTTGAGGACCTCGGGCACGCGGATACGGCCACGCTCGTCCTGATAGTTTTCCATCACCGCCACCAAGGTCCGGCCGACAGCCAGGCCCGAACCGTTCAAGGTGTGGGCCAGCTCCGGCTTGCCGGTGGCAGGATTGCGCCAGCGTGCCTGCATCCGCCGGGCCTGGAAATCCTCGAAGTTGCTACACGAGGAGATTTCGCGGTATTTCTGCTGGCCAGGCAGCCAGACTTCCAGATCGTAGGTCTTGGCTGAGGAAAACCCGATATCGCCGGCGCACAGCGCTACTACCCGATAGGGTAACTCCAGACGCTGCAACACAGCTTCGGCATGGCCGGTCAGCTCTTCCAACGCAGCATAGGATTCCTGGGGTCGGACGATCTGCACCAGCTCTACTTTCTCGAACTGATGCTGGCGGATCATGCCGCGCACATCCTTGCCGTAGGACCCCGCCTCGCTGCGAAAACAGGGGGTATGCGCCACGTAGCGCAGCGGCAAACGATCGCCTTCCACGATGCAATCGCGCACCAGATTGGTTACCGGCACCTCGGCAGTGGGAATCAGGTAGTAGTTCAACTCGCCGCTCAGCTTGAACAGGTCGGCTTCGAACTTCGGCAGCTGGCCGGTGCCGCGCAGGCTGTCGCTGTTGACCATGTAGGGCACGTAGACTTCCCGGTAGCCGTGCTGCTGGGTGTGCAGATCGAGCATGAACTGGATCAAGGCTCGGTGCAGACGCGCCAGCTGGCCGCTCAACACCGAGAACCGGGCACCGGTTAGCTTGGCGGCCGCTTCGAAGTCGATCCCTCCGTCGGCCCCCAGATCCACGTGATCCCTGGGCTCGAACTCGAACGCGCGCGGCTCGCCCCAGCGACGGATTTCGACATTGTCGGTGTCGCTCCTGCCATCCGGCGTCGTGCTGTGCGGCAGGTTGGGAATGCCCAGTTGCAGGGTCAGCAGCTGCTCTTGCAGGGTCTCCAGTTGCTCTTCAGCCTGCTTGAGCTCGTCACCCAGGGAGGCGACTTCGTTGAGCAGGGCTTGAATGTCCTGGCCACTGGCCTTGGCGCGTCCGATCGCTTTGGAGCGGGTATTGCGCTCGTTTTGCAATTCCTGGGTGCGGACCTGCAAGGCTTTGCGCTGGGACTCCAGGGCGCTGATCGATGCCACATCCAGGGTATAACCGCGCCGGGCGAGCTGGGTGGCGGTCTGTTCCAGCTCGCTTCTCAGTAATTTCGGGTCCAGCATGAAATGCGATGCTCCTGTCTGCCGTGATTGGGGTCAATGAGTCGGGCATTATATTTAGGAATTGGGGTTAGGGGGCGTCATTTTGTTAGATGATGATATAAAATCAGGCTATAAATTCGGTCGAACTAAACTTTGCTCATCGGATGATGACTAAAATCAATTTCTTGCAGAGCGCACAAAAACCTGCCGCTGCGCTCGGTCATAATTCTTTATAATGCCGATACGGATTGCGCCAAACCGCCTTACCACTCCCCGATGGAAGGCGTCTGCGACCCGACCCACCAAGGATCCCCGGCCAAAATCTGGCCATTGTACCGGCCGACGACCTCGGACCGCTTGGGAAACATAAGCCCTCTGTTTCCACAACGGAGCCTTAAGAGTCCACGATCATGAACAATAAGCTCTTAGCCTACCTGGGCTGGCTACTGCTCGCCGTGTTGGGGGCATTCTCCCTCGGTGCAGTCGCCCTCAATCGAGGAGAAACCGTCAGCGCCGTTTGGCTGGTCACTGCCTCGCTATGCATCTATTTCATCGGCTATCGCTTCTACAGCAAATTCATCGCCGAACGGGTGCTACAACTGGACGATAGCCGGATGACGCCGGCGGTCAGTCACAATGACGGCCTCGACTACGTCCCGACCAATAAATGGGTGCTGTATGGCCACCATTTCGCCGCCATCGCCGGCGCGGGACCGCTGGTCGGTCCAGTGCTGGCGGCGCAGATGGGTTATCTGCCCGGCACCATCTGGATTCTGGTCGGGGTGATCATCGCCGGCGCGGTGCAGGATTTCATGGTGCTGTTCTGCTCCATGCGTCGCGACGGCAAATCGCTGGGCGAGATGATCAAGATGGAAATGGGGCCGATCGCCGGCGGCATCGCCCTAGTCGGCGCGCTGGCCATCATGATCATCATCCTGGCGGCGCTCGGCCTGGTGGTGGTCAAGGCCCTGGGCGAAAGTCCATGGGGTACCTTCACTGTGGCGGTGACCATTCCGCTGGCCATGGTCATGGGCATCTACATGCGTTACATCCGCCCCGGCAAGATCGGCGAAGCCTCCATCTTCGGCGTGATCGTGCTGCTACTGGCGCTGTGGTACGGCCAGCACGTGTCGGCCGACGCCACGCTCGGCCCGCTGTTCACCTACTCGGCTCCGCAGCTGGCCTGGGCCATCATCATCTACGGCGCGGTGGCGTCCATGCTGCCGGTGTGGCTGCTACTGGCTCCGCGCGACTATCTGTCCACCTTCCTCAAGATCGGCGTGGTGACGGCGCTGGCCATCGGTATCTACGTAGTTGCGCCCGAGTTGAAGATGCCGGCGACCACCCGCTTCATCGATGGCAGCGGCCCGGTATTCTCGGGGCAACTGTTCCCCTTCCTGTTCATCACCATCGCCTGTGGCTCGGTGTCCGGCTTCCACGCGCTGATCTCGTCCGGCACCACGCCCAAATTGATCGAGCGGGAATCGCATGCCCGCTTCATCGGTTACGGCGGCATGCTGACCGAATCGTTCGTAGCGATCATGGCGCTGACGGCGGCCTGTATCCTCGATCCCGGCATCTACTTCGCCATGAACAGTCCGGCGGCCATCATCGGCACCACGGCGGAAAAAGCAGCCGAAGTCATCGGCCACTGGGGCTGGGCCATCACCCCGGAGATGATCACCCAAACCGCGCATGACATCGGCGAAAAAACCATTCTGAGTCGAGCCGGCGGCGCGCCGACCCTGGCGGTAGGCATGGCGCACATCATGGCGGCGGCTCTGGGCGGCCAAGCCCTGCAAGCCTTCTGGTATCACTTCGCTATCCTGTTCGAGGCGCTGTTCATCCTGACTGCGGTCGATGCCGGCACCCGCGCTGGCCGCTTCATGATCCAGGACCTGCTCGGCAACCTCTATGCCCCGCTGGGCCGTACCAACTCACTGCCCGCCAACGTCATCGCCACGATGCTGTGCGTAACCATGTGGGGCTATTTCGTCTACCAGGGCACGGTCGATCCACTCGGCGGCGTCAACACCATCTGGCCGCTGTTCGGTATCGGCAATCAGATGCTGGCCGGCATCGCCCTGCTGCTATGCACCACAGTGCTGATCAAGATGAAGCGCGAGCGCTATATCTGGGTCACCCTGGTCCCCACCGCCTGGCTGCTGATCTGCACCTTGACCGCCGGTTGGCAGAAAGTGTTCGCCGAGCTACCGGTCGGCTTCTTCGCCATCGCCCAGAAGTACAGCAATGCGGCGGCAGCGGGCACGGTGCTGGCCCCGGCCAAGTCCATCGCCGACATGGAACGCGTCGCCTTCAACAATTATCTGTGCGGCACGATCACGGCCCTGTTCGTCCTGTTGGTGGCGGCGATGGCGTTCTTCGCCATTCGGATGTCGCTGCAGGCGATACGCAACCCGAAACCGACCGTGCATGAAAGTCCCTATCAGATTGCGCAACCTGGAGTGAACTATGCCACTGCCCACTGAGCGATCGACAGCGCCCTGCGTTTGCGAGTGCGCGCCATCCAAGCCCACGACGCGCCTCGCCGAGCGGCTTGCCTTCCTACGACAAGCGATCCGGCGCATTATCGGTGCGCCCGATTACGAAACCTATCTGGCGCGCCACCGTCAGATCCATCCTGAGGTTCCGCCGATGAGCGAGAAGGAATTCTTCCGCTTCGCCATCGACCGGCGCTACGCCAAGGCCGGTCCGCGCTGCTGTTGAACCTCGGCGTTCACATCCACCCCTGGCCGGCGTCGGGCCGGTCAGGGTGGGCCGCTATTTTCGAATTTGGAAAATCGATATCGATCATCCACAGGGCAGCGGTTTTGAGAGTGATATATACTGCGATCCTTTTGAACCGGTCGGTCCGGGCCAACGTCCGCAACGACGGTTGCCCATTTTTCATGAGTAGGTGAGTTGTCAGCATGGCAGAGAATCGTTATCTCCTGAATGCGCAGTTGGCGCAGATGCTCAAGGGCGGGGTCATCATGGACGTGGTGACCGTGGAACAGGCCCAGATCGCCCAAGAAGCGGGCGCGGTAGCGGTCATGGCGCTGGAACGAGTTCCGGCGGATATCCGCAAGCAGGGCGGCGTGGCCCGCATGTCCGATCCTGGCCTGATCAAGGCCATCAAGGAAGCCGTCACCATCCCGGTCATGGCCAAGGCGCGCATTGGCCATTTCGTCGAAGCGCAGATCCTGCAGGCGCTCAAGATCGACTACATCGACGAAAGCGAAGTGCTGACGCCTGCCGATGAGGAATGCCACATCGACAAGAGCCAGTTTGCGATCCCCTTCGTCTGCGGCGCGCGCAATCTGGGCGAGGCGGCGCGACGCATCGCCGAAGGCGCAGCGATGATCCGTACCAAGGGCGAAGCCGGCACCGGCAACGTGGTCGAAGCCGTCCGCCACATGCGCACCATGAATCGCGAAATCCGCCAACTGGCGGCGATGCCGGCCGAGGAGATCATGATCTTCGCCAAGGCCAACGGCATCCCCTACGAGCTGGCGCTGGAGATCAAGAAGCTGGGCCGCCTGCCGGTGGTCAACTTCGCCGCCGGCGGTATCGCCACTCCGGCTGATGCGGCCCTGATGATGCAGCTGGGCTGCGATGGCGTATTCGTCGGCTCCGGCATCTTCAAGTCGAGCGATCCGACCCTTCGCGCCCGCGCCATCGTCAAGGCGACCGCCTACTACAACGATCCCGCCAAACTGCTGGAAGTGTCGATGGATCTGGGCGAACCCATGGCGGGGCTGGATGTCGCTACCCTGCCCAGCACGGAGCGGTTGGCGAGCCGGGGTTGGTAATGAGTGGCCTCAGCAATTCCGGGGTGATCGGCGTCCTCGACCTGCAAGGCGGCGTGCAAGAGCACCTCGACCATCTGCAACGGCTCGGCGTCGCCAGTCGGCCCGTCAAACGCGCCGAAGAATTGGCGGCGTTGGCGGGCCTGATCATCCCTGGCGGCGAGAGTACCTGCCTGTCGCGCCTGCTGACGATCTTCGGCCTGCGCGAAGCGATCGAAGAACGCTGGCGGCAGGGCTTGCAGCTGTGGGGCACCTGCGCCGGCGCGATCCTGCTGGCGCGCGAAAACGCTGGTGAGACGCCGTTTTTCGGCCTGATCGACATCACGGTCAGCCGCAACGCCTTCGGCAGCCAGATGGACAGTTTCAACTGCGAAGCGCTGGCTCCGGCGGTCGCCCGTGAGCCGATCCCGCTGACCTTCATCCGCGCCCCGAAAATCCTGCGGGCCGGACCTGGCGTGCGGGTGCTGCTGGAATTGGATGGCTACATCGCCGCCGCCGAAGACGACCGTGCTCTGGTCACCATCTTCCATCCCGAGCTGACCCCCAGCCTGGCGTTTCACCGCTACTTCGCCCGCAAATGCGGCCTGCGCGTGGCCGAGGCCGACGATGCCGCCCTCGATCCGGCCTGGACGCCGCAGAGCTGGACCCGCTTCAGCTACCACAGCTGAGGTCCATCCTCCCCCTTCTCCACTAAAGGATTGCACGGTCGACCATGACCAGCGACGATCCCGACCATGCTCGTCTGAGTGCCCGCCGCAAGGCGGGCTACGAGCGCAAACAGGCCCGCGCCACTCGGGAAAAGGGTTTGCTGATGGTGTTCACCGGCCCCGGCAAGGGCAAGACCACCGCCGCACTCGGCATGGCCTTGCGGGCGGTGGGTCACGGCATGCGGGTTGGGATCGTCCAGTTCATCAAGGGCGCGCAGGACAGCGCCGAACACACAGCGCTGAGCCGCTTCGATAATGTCGAGTTTCTGACCCTCGGCGACGGCTTCACCTGGCTGACCCAGAACCGCGCCCAGGACATGGCCACCGTCGCGCGGGCCTGGGCCGAGGCGGAACGGATGATCGGCGATCCGCGCTACGGCCTAGTGATCCTGGATGAGATCAACATCGTACTGCACTACGGCTATCTCGATCTGGCGCAGATTCTGGCGACCTTCGCCGCTCGCCGGCCTGAACTACACATCACCGTCACCGGCCGCAACGCTCCGGCGGCGCTGGTGGAACAAGCCGACCTGGTCAGCGAGATCCACGCGGTCAAGCATCCCTATCGGGAACAGGGCGTCAAGGCCCAGCGCGGGATCGAGTTTTAAGCTCAAGCAATCAGGCGCAAACCCGGCGGCAGAGACTCGCCGAACACCCGACCGGCATCGGCCTCGTCCAACTCGATCACTTCTTCAACCATCCTGATCCAGGACGCTGGGGCCTTGCTGGCGCGCAGACGCCGGATCACCTGTCCGCGCAACTCGGCATCCAAATCGCGCTCCCGGTCGCCGCTCAGTCGGGCCAGCAAAGCAGCAGCGAAAGCCGCCGGCGTCACGGCCTTCCAATCCAAAGCCAGCACCCGTTCCAGCCAATCCGCCGCCACCATAGCCGGTACCACATCATGGGCGCTGCCATAGGCCGGCACTCGCGCGCCCAGACGTCCGACCGCCCACCACAGTTGCAGCGACTCGCCCTTGCGGGCCAGTCGCGCCAGCAGCAGCTGACCCAATTCCACCTTCTGCGCCGCCGGCAACCGCTCCAATGCCCCGGCCAGCCGCGCCATGTCTTCGATGCCCGGTGGCCGATCCTTGGCCGCCTTGCCGGTCAGGGGCCGCAAATCCACCAGTAGATCCGCCGCCAGCCGCGTCTGCGCCGCCGCATCCAGTCCCCCGGCCACCCGTCGCCACAAGGTCCACCACTCCGACCGGGTCTGGGCGTCCTGGCCATGCTGTATCCCCTGCGGGTACAGGCTCCACAGCTGTTGGGTCCGCCAATCGTCCAGGGGATAGCCAAAACCGGGCCGCAGGCAATAGCCAGCCAGGCTGAACCAGAGCCGCTCGTGATCGGCCGAGCGCCGTCGCCGCCGAACGCCATTCCACAAGATCCCGAACAACTCACGCAGCAATGGCGTCTCCCACGACTCACGCTTGCCGAGCAGGCGTTCCAGATCGGTGCGCAACCCCTTGATCTCCTTGGGCTCCACATCGCTCGCCCGTGCGCCATAGAACCGCTCCAGCCGTGCTGCCGCCTCGGGAAACCGGGGATGCAGACGCGCCAGGGTTCTGGCATCGCCGCCGCGCAACTGAAACGCCAACCGCCAACGCTCGCCGGTCGGATCCGTCGCACCCGCCTGCGGCTCCACCGCGACGCAATCCACTTCCAGCGTGCCCACCTCGGTCAGCTGCGCCATCAGCTGCACTGGCACTTCACCGACGCGGTTGGCGCTTTCGATGATGGTGGCGATCGGCGGCAGCGGCGCAAAACCCTCACCCTCCAGCGTGATCACCGCACCGGCCGGGGCCACGGCATCGCCGGTCGAAGACATCAGATGGAACTGCACCGGCGCGCCCAGTCGCAGGGAGAAAGTTCGATTCAATCGAATCTCCCGCCCCTCCTCGGTCCCGCGCGGCAGCAGGCAAACCCCCTGACGTTGATCGCGATCGCCGTCCACCACCAGGAAATAGCCGCGCGCCGCGCCACCGCCGATCTTCAGGCCCTGACCGCGCCGGGCCAGTCCATAGGCCACCGCGCCGCGCGCCACCGCCAGATCCGGCTCGGGATTGTCCAGTAACTGCAGAGCGCCACCGCGCCAGCCAGCCAGAATCTCCAGCAAGCGCCCTACCAAAGCGGTGCTGTGAAACACCCCACCGTTCAGCAAAACAGCATCCGGCATCGGCCACCCAGCGGCCGGCGTCACCTCGCCCACAGCCTGCCGACAAGCGGCCGCGTGCTGACTCAGGAAGGCGGCCAGATGACGGCTGATGGCCGGATCGGCAGCATAGGGCAAGCCGAACTCGACCACCGCCGCCCGCCGGTTCTGCGGCTTTTCGGTCGGCTCGACCTGCGGCAGAAAGCCGTCCACCAGCAAGGCCCGCACCTCATCGCGGGTCAATTCGACCGAACGCGATCCACCGATCAGCCGCGCGCCGCTGCCCACCACCGTCACCGTCACCCGCTCCGGTGCATCCGCCGCCAACAACCGCTCCTTGGCCTGCCGGCACTGCTGCAGCAATTGCGACATATCGCCGGCGGTCAGCCGCTCCCGACCGAGCCGCGCCTCGACCGTCCGGGCCAGGGTCAGATCCATATTGTCGCCGCCCAGCATCAGATGATCACCGACCCCGATGCGAGTCAGTTGCGGACCAGCGTCGCCGGTTTCGATCCGCACCAGAGTCAAATCGGTGGTGCCGCCGCCGACATCGCAGACCAGCAACAGGCGCACCGTTCCCAATGCCGTCGCCACATCACTGCGGTGGCGGTGCAGCCAGTCATAGCAGGCCGCCTGCGGCTCCTCCAGCAGGCGCAGCTGGGCCAGACCGGCCATGCTCGCCGCTTCCACGGTCAGGGCGCGGGCGGCCTCGTCGAACGAAGCCGGCACCGTCAACACCACCTCCTGTCGTTCCAGGGGTTGGCGAGGAAACTGCTGGTTCCAGGCTGCGCGGATATGCGCCAGATAGCTGGCGCTGGCGGCCACCGGCGAGACCTTGGCGATCTCCTCCGCACCGCCCCATGGCAGGATCGCGGCGGTGCGATCCACCCCGGCGTGCGATAGCCAGCTCTTGGCGCTGGCCACCAGCCGGCCCGGAACGCGGGAACCCCGCTCCCGCGCCAGCTCGCCGACGATCACGTTATCGACACCACCGGGATCGGCGACCGGCCAGGGCAGCTGACGCTCGGCGGTCGCCAGTTCGCTTTCGGCAGGGTGATAGCGCGCCGACGGCAGCAGCGGTCGCGCCGCCACCGCGCCGGGCGCGATCAATTGCTCGATGGGAAACAGCCGGATGTCGGCAGCAGCAGCGGCACGCAGGTCGGCATAGGCGACGACCGTATGGGTGGTGCCGAGATCGATACCGACCAGATAACGGGGAGAAGTCGACCGGGCGATGGCTTACCGCTCCCCGCGCACGTCGAACTCGATCTTCCAGCTTTCCGCACCCTCGCGCGGCACCGCTTCCAGACGCAGGGTACCGACCTCGGTCACCGCCGCCCGCAACCGTACCGGCACCACTTCGCCCGGCTGCCGCCCTTCGGCTGGCAGGGTCGCGGCGATCTCTTCCAGCTCCTCGACTTCCTCCGGCGCCCATTGCTCCAGCACTTCGCCGACGTGATCAGCCCGCCGCACCGAAGAGCCGAAGAAGCGGAACCGCACCGGCTCGCCCACCACCAGCCCCACTTCCTGCGGCGGCAGTTCGGCGTGCGTGCCCTCTTCCATGCCGAAAGGCGCGATGCACAGCGCCTCGATCGGCGGCTCCATGCCCGGCACCGCTGGCACTGCGCTTTCCACCCCGACGTAGAACGACTTGGCGGTGCCGCCGCGAATCCGCACCCCGCGCCCGCGTCGTACGTAACCGTAATAGGCCGCGCCGCGCGCCACCGCCAGATCCAGATCGGCCCCTTCCAACAGCCGCGCCGGCGGCGCACCCTCGGCGTTCAACCAGCCGTTGAGCACCGCCAGGGTTCGCTCCAATAGCGGCGGGGCCTTGAACACACCGCCGTTGAACAGCACAGCGGTGGGATGGAGGAAGCTGGCGTGCTCCAGCGCGCTGCCCGCGAAGCCCTGCAGATCGCGGGTCGCATCGACCTGCCGCCCCAGGAATGCCGCCAGATGACGGGTCATGGCCGCATCCTGGGCATAGGGCAAGCCCAGCTTGGTCAGGGCCGCCCGCGCCCGACTCGCCGGACGGGCCGAGGCGTCCACTTCCGGGAAGAAGCCGCCCATCAGGGCCTGAGTCACCTCCTCACGGGTCAGTTCGGTGCGCAAGGTGCCGCCGATCAGACGCGAACCCCGGCTGGGCACCACGACCGGCACCGCCACGACACTAGAGTCGCTCAACAAGATTTCCTTGGCGTGCCGGCAGCCGTGGGTCAGACCCTGCACCTGCCAGGGATCGAGCTGGGCGCCCTGCTCGGCCAATTTGGCGCGGATGGTATGGGCCAGCGCCAGGTCCATGTTGTCACCGCCCAGCAGGATATGATCACCGACCGCCACCCGCACCAGCTCCAGTGCGCCATCGCGCTCGGTGACGGCGATCAGGGAGAAGTCGGCGGTGCCGCCGCCCAGGTCCACCACCAGGATGATGTCGCCGATGTGGACCTGTTTACGCCACTCGTCGCCGGCCGCCAGAATCCAGTGATACAGCGCCGCCTGCGGTTCTTCCAGCAGCACCAGATGGCTCAGGCCAACCGCTGCCGCCGCCTCGGCGGTCAGTTCGCGGGCGGCGGGATCGAACGAAGCCGGCACCGTCAGCACCACTTCCTGTTCGGCCAGGGGCGCATCGGGATGGTGGTAATCCCAGGCGGCGCGCAGATGGGCCAGATAAGACATCGAGGCTTGCAGCGGCGACACCCGCTCCACTTCCTCCGGCCCTTCCACCGGCAGGATGGCCGCGCGCCGGTCCACGCCAGGATGGCACAGCCAGCTCTTGGCGCTGGCTACCAACCGGATCGGGGTGCGACTGCCCATGACCCGCGCCAACTCGCCTACCACGAATGCGGGTTGTTCACCCCAAGGCAAGGTGCGATCGTCCGGCCGCAGCTCGTCGGGATGCGGCAGATACAGGAACGAGGGCAGCATCGAGCGATCCTCGACCGCGCCCGGCCCCGTCAACTGCGGAATCGCCTCGATTCCCTCGGCCAGCTCGTCACGGTCGCTGGCATGCAGATCCACCGCCGCCATCACACAGTGGGTGGTGCCCAGATCGATGCCGACGGCGTAGCGAATCTCGCTCATAGCTCGACCTCCGCCGGGGCCAGCACCCGCACATCGTGGCCGTCCGCCAGTCTGGGCAATTTGATCTCGACCGCCCGCCAGCCGCGGTGCATCAGGGTGCCATTGAACGGCGGCTGGCCGACCACGTTGCCGGTCAGACGCACTGCGGCGGTGTCGAAGCCGGCCGCCAGGGTCAGCCGCACCCCTTCCGCTTCGGCCCGCACTGGTTCGATGCGCAGATAATGATGGATGACCTTGCGGCAACCCTCGTGCACTACCCGCGCCGCACCGCCAATATCGGCGTCGGAATAGGCCGTCACATTTTCTTCGAGAAAGTCCACGAACCGCCCTTCCTGCTGCAACAACGCCAACAGTTGCAGTGCGGAATCGGGCGAGGTTTCCCGCAACGCCGGTTTGGGCGGCTCGGCCACAGCCGGCCCGGCGGCAACTGGCATTTCGCCTTCGAGCCGCAACACGCTGGCGGCGAACGGTTCATCGGTCAGGATGCGCCAGAACGCGCGCAGCGCCAGGGTCAAACGATTGAAAAAACTGGGGTGTGAATCACTCATACCGCAAACTCCCGCAAATAAAACTCAATTTCGGTATCCTATCATTAAGCTGGCGGCCTACAGCCGGGGCAAGACCATTCTTGGTGCTTCGCCCAGTTCGCTCATGATGACGTCATTGGCGAATGCCGGTACACTTGACTAAATTTCCAGATAATGGCGCAAACCATTCATCATTACTTTGTCCGATCGGCACACGTATAAGTTAATACGCAATTCAGGAGTGCCAGCATGGCCCGCATACTGATTGTCGACGACTCACCGACCCAGACGTTGAGTCTCGCCAAGATCCTCAAGAAACATGGGCACGAAATCCTGACCGCGAAAGACGGTATGGAGGGCGTCGAGGTCGCCAAGGCGGAACTGCCCGATCTCGTTCTCATGGATGTCGTCATGCCCAAGATCAACGGCTTTCAGGCCACCCGACAGATCACCAAGAATCCCTCGACCAGCCACATACCGGTCATCATCGTCACGACCAAGGACCAGGAAACCGACAAGATCTGGGGCGCACGCCAAGGCGCCAAGGGCTATGTCGTCAAGCCGGCCGAAGAGGCCACCCTCATCGAAACCATCGGCCAGTTTCTCCCCAAATAGGCCACCGTCCGCCACACCCGCCACGCTACCGCTGCCTTCGCGGCTCGCCATACCCCTCCTCCACAGCC
>RXIW01000005.1 GCA_003989065.1 Candidatus Competibacteraceae bacterium | reverse complement strand
GGAGCACCGTTGATGCCGGGGGCGGCCGACACGACGCGGCGAGCGCCGGAGTAGACATCCTGTACGACGATCTGCGGACGGCGACCCTCGAAGGACACATACGCCAGCTTGGTGGCGTCCGGCGACCAGGCCGGCGACATGATCGGCTGGCTGGAGCGCAGGATAGCGCGGGGATTTTGCCCATCGGCGTCGGCGACGATCAAATACCAGGTGCCGCCGCCACCGGCGACATAAGCGATGCGGGTGCTGGCCAGCCCTTTTTCGCCGGTCAACTTTTCGTAGATCAGGTCGCTGATGCGGTGTGCCACCGGCCGCAACTGGTTGGCCGGCACGTCGAAGGACAGGTTCAGCAACTGACCGCCTTGCGCGCCACTCAATTGAAACTGCACGACATAACCACGCGCTCCACCGGGAGCCGCTTGGCCGGTCACGGAATAGTCGGCCCGCGATCCAGCGGACTGCGGCGCAAACTTACCGGTCCGCTTGAGATCGGAAGCGATGATGCCGGCGACGTCTTCCGGCGCACCACCACCAAAAGGCGCGACGGAAATTGGAATACCACCGCCATCGACACCTTTAGTGATGTCGAGAGTGATTTGGGCATGGACGATCGCCATGCCAAACACGCCTATCAGAATCGCTACGAATTTGGTCATTCGCTCAATCGCCTTCAAGGATTAGCCTCCCTTTATAGTCTGCAAGTCATTGGAATCAAGCATAATTGTCAATCGGAATCCGAAACTCCAAAATTTATCTCAAGCGACTGTTTGGCGATATAGGCAGCCTGATAAGCATCGGACGGCATCGGCAACGGCGATGCCCTGAGCACCGCTGCTCTAACTGAATTATCAAATATGGCATCACCGCTGGATTTTGAAATTCTGACGTTGGTTACTGCGCCACTCGGCGAAACTGATATGACTGCCTTACAACTCAAACCGCTAGCGCTATCAGGTGGAAGATTCCATTGACGTTTCACATACGGCTTAATCCTGCTACTGGCAAACTCACGCGCGGCTAGCTCCTGAGCCAGTCTGCGCGCCTCTTCTTCCTTACGCTGTGCCTCTTCTTCTGCTTTACGCTTTGCCTCCGCTGCAGCCGCAGCTTTACGGGCTTCCTCGGCCTTGCGGGCTTCTTCTGCTTTGCGTTTGGCTTCCGCTTCGGCTTCGGCTTTCCGCTTCGCTTCGGCCGCTGCAGCCGCTGCGGCTGCTTTGCGCGCTTCTTCCGCTGCCTGACGTTTCGCTTCCGCCGCTGCTTGGCGCTTCGCCTCTTCGGCGGCCTGACGTTTCGCTTCCGCCGCTGCTTGGCGCTTGGCTTCTTCCGCTTCGCGCTTCGCCTCTTCAGCCGCTTGACGCTTGGCTTCCACCGCCGCTTGGTGTTTCGCTTCCGCTGCGGCCTCACGCTTGGCTTCTTCCGCTTCGCGCTTGGCCTCTTCGGCGGCCTGCCGTTTCGCTTCCACCGCCGCTTGGCGTTTCGCTTCCGCTGCCGCTTCCTGCCTCGCTTCTTCCGCTTCGCGCTTGGCCTCTTCAGCGGCCTGGCGTTTCGCTTCCGCCGCCGCTTGACGCTTGGCCGCTTCGGCGGCCTGACGTTTCGCTTCCGCTGCGGCCTCACGCTTGGCTTCTTCCGCTTCGCGCTTGGCCGCTTCGGCGGCCTGGCGTTTCGCTTCCGCTGCGGCTTCCTGCTTGGCTTCTTCCGCTTCGCGTTTGGCTTCCTCAGCCGCCTGACGCTTCGCTTCCGCTGCGGCCTGACGCTTCGCCGCTTCGGCTGCTTGCCGTTTCGCTTCCGCCGCCGCTTCCTGCTTGGCTTCTTCCGCTTCGCGCTTGGCCTCTTCGGCAGCCTGGCGTTTTGCTTCCGCCGCCGCTTGCCGCTTCGCTTCCGCTGCCGCTTCCTGCTTGGCTTCTTCCGCTTCCTGCTTGGCTTCTTCCGCTGCTTGCCGCTTGGCCTCTTCCGCCGCTTGCCGTTTCGCCTCTTCCGCCGCTTTGCGCTTGGCCTCTTCCACCGCTTTACGCTTCGCTTCCTCAGCTGCAGCTTCGCGCTCAGCCTGCGCCAACCTGGCTTGCCGCTCGGCCTCGATTTGCTGTCGGCGGCGTTCCTCTTCAGCCAATCGCTCCGATTCCAGTCGGATGGTTTCTTCGTCGATGACCTCGGCCTGAATGGATTTGATCTCGGGTGTCTCAGTGTGCAGCGCACTCGATATATTCAGGTTCAACAATAAAAATACGATGACGACAGCATGGACGGCGACGGTAATGACCGTAGCCACCGCATCCTGAAGTCGCGTTTGACGCTTCGATTGCATCGACTATGGTTACCGGCGAGAGGGCTCATCTGGCGGTGCAGTGGACAAGCCGACCTTGTTTGCGCCTGCCTTGCTCAACGCCGCCATTGCCTTGATCACGCGATCGTACATCAACTCCCGATCAGCCCGGACCAGCACCGGCGGCTGCGGCTGATGCGCCAACACGCTCTGTACCGCCTGACGCTGCGGCTCCAGGGTGTCGCAATCCACCGGCTGCGCCTTGGCCGAGCCGATGTTCACATGACAGACGCCATCCTTCTGTACCGACAGCACTACAATCTCATTTTCCTGTTTAGCGGTGTCGATCGGTTCCGCTGGCGCTTTGGGCAACTCGACCTGGACACCCTGATTGAGCAACGGCGCAGTGACCATGAAAATCACCAGCAACACCAACATCACATCGATGTAGGGCACGACATTGATGTCCGCTTTCAGGCGGCTATGCGAGCTACGACGAGAGCTGCGGCGGGCCATGGTCTAGCTCTGAGCCGTCGTGCGGGCGCTGTCGGGGTAATTCCTGCGCAAGCTGTAGGATTGACGCTGGAGGATGTTGGAAAATTCTTCCATGAAGGTTTCGTAGCGATTGCCCAGGCGGTCGACTTCATGCGCATAGCGGTTGAAGAAGATCACGGCCGGAATGGCGGCGAACAGACCCATCGCAGTGGCGACCAGGGCCTCGGAGATGCCGGGCGCCACCTGCGCCAATGTAGCCTGTTGAGCCAGCCCCAGCGATCGGAACGCGTTCATGATGCCCCACACCGTACCGAACAAACCGATGTACGGACTGGTGGAACCGGCGGTCGCCAGTAGCGAAAGATACATTTCCAAATCGTCCAGCTCGCGCGAACCGGCCGCATGCATGGCCCGCTGGGCACCGCTGACCACCGAGTCCGCATCGGCGGTCGGCTGGGAACGCAACCGCAGAAACTCCTGGAATCCCGCCAGGAAAATGGCCTCCATTCCGCCCACCGGCTCCTTCTGGCGGTTGATGCGCGCATACAGCGAGGCCAGATCGATCCCTGACCAGAAATCATCCTCGAACTGGTCGGCCGCCCGCTTGGCGGAAGACAACACCATATGCTTCTTGACGATCACCCACCACGAACCCAGCGAGATCACCAGCAACCCAGACATGACCAGCTGTACGATCAGACTGGCGTTGGTGATCAAGCTCCAAAACGATAAATCATGGGTCACTCTGCGTGTCTCCCTCATCGACCGCCGGAGAATTCGGCATGCTCGGAACGTTGCCGCAGCACTGCCCGTTGCCTGGATCTGGACGCTGTCCACGGAGATGGATCGCGCCGCCACAACGAGCATCGCTGCGGTAGGTCCGCAATAACCAAGCACACAACTCCATCTTCATTAGAATCCCATTGTACTGAATCGAGACTGAAGCTGATTTTCCGATGCCGATCGTGGCACCGAGACCACCCAATGTGGAAGATGTTCCCGCCGCGATGTCAGCGCCGCCGAATCCCGTTCATCCGTAGCGCTGTCATCCGGGGCACTGCTGTCAGGATACCCCGCCGAACAGGTCGCCGCTGGCCGCCGGGTTGACGGTCGCCAGTCCGAAATGCCGGTAGGCGTGGGCCGTCGTCACTCGGCCGCGCGGGGTGCGCATCAAAAAACCCTGCTGGATCAGATAGGGCTCCAGTACATCCTCGATGGTGCCCCGCTCCTCGCCCAAGGCGGCGGCCAGCGTGTCCAATCCTACCGGCCCGCCGCTGAACTTGTCGATCATCAGCCACAACAAACGCCGGTCCTGTTCGTCGAAACCGCACTCGTCGACCTTGAGCAGATCGAGCGCCTGCCGCGCCACCTCGACCGTGATTCGCCCCCCCGCGCGTACTTCGGCGAAGTCGCGCACCCGCCGCAACAGGCGGTTGGCGATCCGCGGCGTGCCGCGCGCGCGCCGACCGATCTCGGCCGCGCCGTCGGGATGATCGGTGGCAATGCCGAGAATCCGCGCCGATCGCGCCACGACCTCGGTCAGCTCTTCGGGAGTATAGAATTCCAGCCGATGGACGATGCCGAAGCGATCCCGCAGCGGCGAAGTCAGCAACCCGGCGCGGGTAGTAGCCCCGACCAGGGTGAACGGCGGCAGATCCAGCTTGATCGAACGCGCCGCCGGCCCCTCGCCGATCAGAATATCGATCTGGTAATCCTCCATCGCCGGATACAGTACTTCCTCCACTACCGGACTCAGGCGATGAATCTCGTCGATGAACAACACATCGCGCGGCTCCAGGTTGGTCAGCAGCGCCGCAATGTCGCCCGGCCGATCCAATACCGGTCCCGAGGTCTGGCGCAAATTGACGCCCATCTCGGCGGCGACGATGTGCGCCAGTGTGGTCTTGCCCAGGCCCGGCGGCCCGAACAGCAGCACATGGTCCAGCGCCTCGTTGCGGGCGCGGGCGGCGTGGATGAAGATCTCGAGCTGCTCGCGCATCGCCTGCTGGCCGATGTACTCCGCCAACCGCCGAGGGCGCACGGCACGATCCAGCGAGGCGTCCTCGCTGCTGGCGGCCGGGGAAATCAGGCGGTCGGGTGAATTCATGGCGGCAGCAGTGTGATCCGGAGTGTGCAACAGTGGAATGGCTATCGGGAATGGCTATCAGGAATGACTAGCGGGAATGGCTAGTGGAAAAGTGTAAGGCTAAACGGAAAGTGGCGTTACCTGTTTTCGACCCAGCGTCCGCGCTATCGGCGAACGCTGGCCTGTAAAGCTTGGCGGATGATCGCTTCGCTGGTCAAGCCTTCGGTTTCGAGCGACTGCACCATGCGGGATGCTTCGGGCAACTTGTAACCCAAGGCTACCAGCGCGCTGATGGCGTCTTCAACCGGACTGGCCTCCGGCACGGCTGTCCGTCCGCCCGGCAACGCCACGCCACCCGGCTGGAGTCCCAGCGCATCGATACGGTCGCGCATCTCGATGATCAAGCGCTCAGCGGTTTTCTTGCCGATCCCCGGCAACCGGGTCAGCGCAGCGGCATCGCCTTCGCGCACGCAGCGGCCAAACAGCTCCACGCTCATCCCCGACAGGATCAGCAGCGCCAACCGCGGGCCGATGCCGGTCACCCGAATCAGGTTGCGAAACAGGCTACGCTCGTCGACGCTGGCGAAACCGTACAGGGTATGGGCGTCTTCGCGCACCGCCAGATGGGTATGCAGCATCACTTCGACGCCGATTTCCGGCAAGGTCTGGAAGGTGGTCAACGAAGCCTCCAGCTCGTAACCGACCCCCTGGACATCGATCAACAGATACGGCGGCTGTTTCCAGACCAGCGCACCGCGCAAACGGCCAATCATCGCCGTCTCCGCACCGGCAGGCTGACAGCCGCCAAACGCTGCAGGGTCTGGCGAGTGTGGCCGTGGCAGATGGCTACCGCCAGGGCGTCAGCAGCGTCGGCCTGCGGCGACTCCGGCAGATTCAGCAACAACGCCACCATGCGTTGCACCTGATTCTTGTCGGCCGCGCCGCCGCCGACCACCGCCTGCTTGATGGCTCGCGGCGCGTATTCGCTGACCGGCAGTCCGGCCATCACCACCGCGCACAGAGCTGCGCCGCGGGCCTGTCCCAGCTTGAGCGCCGAATCGGGATTGCGGTGCATGAACACCTGCTCGGCGGCGACCTCCATCGGCTGGTACTGCCGGATCACTTCGCTCACCCCCTCGAAGATCGTCTTCAAGCGTTCCGGCAGGGGCCGATCGCTGGCGGTCCGAATACAGCCGCTGGCGACATGGCGGCTGCGTGGCCCATCCATGTCGACGACACCGTAGCCGGTGATGCGCGAACCAGGATCGATGCCCAGCAGCCGGACCACGGTCACGGTCAGAGTTTGGCCAGGATGTCGTCGGGGATGTCGGCGTTGGAATAGACGTTCTGGGTATCGTCCAGATCTTCCAACATCTCCAGCAGCTTAACCATCTTCTGGGCATCGTCGAAGCCGAGGGTGACGTTGGAAGCGGCCCGCTGGGTCACCTCCGCATCCTCGGGCGTCAGTCCGGCCGCGACCATCGCCTCCTTGACCGTATGAAACGCCGCCGGATCGGTCAGCACCTCTACCGAACCATCGGAGTTGCTGGCCACATCGTCGGCCCCGGCTTCGATCGCCACTTCCATGATGCGATCTTCATCGCAACCGGCCGGATAGCTCAACACGCCCTGCTCGGTGAACTGGAAGGCGACCGACCCGGAGGTGCCGAGATTGCCGCCGCACTTGGTGAAGGCGTGGCGCACTTCGGCCACCGTGCGGTTGCGATTGTCGGTCAGGGCGTCGACCATCACCGCGACCCCGCTGGGGCCGTAGCCCTCGTAGCGGATCTCCTCGTATTCCACGCCGTCCAGCGCGCCGGTGCCGCGCTTGATGGCGCGATCGATGGTGTCCCTGGGCATGTTGGCGGCCAATCCTTTGTCCATTACCAACCGCAACCGGGGATTAGCTCCGGGGTCGCCGCCGCTCATGCGGGCTGCGACCGTGATTTCCCGGATCAACCGGGTGAACAGTTTGCCGCGTTTGGCGTCCTGGGCGTTCTTCCGATGTTGGATATTCGCCCATTTACTATGTCCTGCCATGCGTAGCCTCTTGCCTGCTGTATCGTAGAATGCATGAAAGATCAGTTTATCATTTTGGCTTCCCGCTACGCATGCGGCGGATGGCGGAACCGACCGGTGGCGAAGAAGGCACAAGCCTGGGCGACCGTGGTCGGATCAACCAGCATCTGCATATGCGAAACCGGCAGGCAGATATGGTCGGCCATGCCCGACAGCTGGGTTTCGACCACGGCGATGATGCCGTCCGCCGGCGCTGGCATGCCGGGAAACAACAGCCCCAGCCCAACGTTCAGGGTACCGGCGATCGAGCCCAGCAGGTTTGGCCCGGTCCAGACCGGCGCATCGCCCAGCAAGCCGTCTTCCAGCCCTCGTCCCACGAAAAACCCAAGCCCGCTGCCATGCATGATGCGGGCGGCATAACTGCCCTGGTGGGGTGTGCCCAGCGTCACGATCCGGCCCGGCCGCTGGTTGGGGTATTGCCGGAACAGGTGCCGGACCACCAGCCCCCCCATGCTGTGGGCCAGGAAATGCACAGCCGGTGCATCCAGATCCTTCAGTACCGCCTGCAGCTCACCGGCGTTCTCGGACGGCGAGCGGCTGATGGAGGGGTAGGAAAAATTCACGGTGTCGTAGCCGGCCTGCTCCAGCCAGTATTCAAGCAGGCGCATCCACAAGCCATGGACATACAGGCCATGCACCAGCACCACTGTCTCCCGCTGGGCCGTCATCATCACCTCCCCACTTAGATCGTTCTTGGGTCGTTATTACGAAATGGATTATGAAAAGATGAATTTTAACCGAAATCTGCCGCAAGCCGGGTTGATCGGCCTGTAAAATATTCGCCATCGACCCGTCATAGCATCAAAATGAAGAAACTATGATCCCTTCATTCCCACCGATCGATTCCATGCAGTGAGCGCTACGCTCGCTGGAGACCTCTGGAGAACATCATGAGCGCAGTCACCGCCGAGATTGCCATGAAGGACCATCGCCTAGCGCCGGGGCAAGTGCCGACTACCGTCATCGAGATTCTGGACGCAGCCGAGAAGGCCGCTCTGGTCGCACGCATCGAGCGTCTGCTGGCAGAGCACGACGCCACCCTGGTCGCACATTACTACACCTCGCCCGAGCTGCAGGAGCTGGCCGAAGCGACCGGCGGCTATGTCTCCGATTCGCTGGACATGGCCCGCTTCGGCACCGAATGCACATCCAGCACGCTGGTGGTGGCCGGGGTGCGGTTCATGGGCGAGACCGCCAAGATCCTCAACCCGGAAAAACGGGTGCTGATGCCCGATCTGGCGGCGGAATGCTCGCTGGATCTGGGCTGTCCGGCCGATGAATTCGCCGCCTTCTGCGATCAGCATCCCGATCGCACCGTGGTGGTCTACGCCAATACCAGCGCGGCGGTGAAAGCCCGTTCCGACTGGGTGGTGACCTCGGGCATCGCCCTGGAACTGGTGCGCCATCTGGCGGAACAGGGCGAGAAGCTGATCTGGGCGCCGGACCGGCATCTGGGCGCTTACGTTCAGCGGGAAACCGGCGCGGACATGCTGTTGTGGAACGGGGCTTGCGTGGTGCACGAGGCGTTCAAGGCCGACGGCCTGAAAAAACTGCATGCCGAACATCCCGACGCCATGGTGTTGGTCCATCCGGAATCGCCGCTGGAAGTGATCGCCGAAGCCGATCTGGTCGGTTCGACCACAGCCATGGTCAAGGCGGTGGTCGAATTGCCGGCACGGAAATTCATTGTCGCCACCGACAACGGCCTATTTCACAAGATGAAGCAGGCCGCACCGGACAAGATCCTGTTGGAAGCGCCGATCGTCGGCAAAGGCGCGACCTGCGTCAGTTGCGCCCACTGTCCGTGGATGGCGATGAACGGCCTGCGCAATCTGGCCCGAGTGCTGGAGAGCGGCGACAACGAGATCGTGATCGACGAGGCGATCCGCGAACGGGCGGTGCGCCCCATCCGTCGCCTGTTGGATTTCGCCCAGCGCCGCCAACGCGCCGTCCTGGGGAACAACGATGCCTGAACCGGGAGCAAAGCCGCGCATTGATTGATGTCGACGCGCCGACCGGCGCTGCGTTCCGCCATGCGTTTTTCGCTCCGTCGCCTTCAAAACTCCATACACTTGATGAAGGCGGATGCAACGGCGCAGATTACCCATGGCGACCCTCCACGACAACGGCCTCGATCCATCCATGACCGGCGCGGGACAAGACCATCGTCTGGTCATCGACACCATTCCGGGGCTGGTCTGGAGCGCTCTCCCGGATGGCTACATCGATTTCCTCAACCAACGCTGGCGCGAATACACCGGCCTCACCCTCGCCCAGGCCAGCGGCTGGGGTTGGCAGATCGCCATCCATCCCGACGATCTACCCGAGCTGGTGAACTACTGGCGTTCGGTGTTGACCAGCGGCCAGCCGGGCGAGACGGAAGCGCGCTTGCGACGCTACGACGGGGCCTATCGCTGGTTCCTGTTTCGGGCCGTGCCCCTGTACGACGAACAGGGAATATTGGTCAAGTGGTACGGCCAGAACACCGATATCGACGATCGCCAATGGTCGGAAGCCTTGCTGGCCGGCGAGAAGCGGGTGCTGGAAATGAGCGCGCGGGGATACTCGCTGTTCTCGATCCTCGATGCGCTGTGCCGGCTGGTGGAGGAAATCTCCAGCCAGGTGCGGGCGACCATTCTGCTGCTGAGCCCGGTCGGCGACCGTCTTTGGGTCGGCGCCGCGCCCAGTCTACCGGCCAGTTTCGCGCACCAGTCCCACGGCTTCGTCATCGGCCCTGCTACCGGTCCATGTGGCATGGCCGTCTACCGCCGCGAACCGGTGATCATCGCCGACATCGCCACTGCCCCGCTGCCGGACGATCATCGTGATTTCCCGCTGGCGCATGGGCTGCGCGCGTGCTGGTCCACGCCGATCCTGGCCGCAGACGGCCAGGTGCTGGGCACCTTCGCCCTGTATGCGCGCGAATCCGGCCACCCCGATGCGCGCCATCAGGAAATCATCGAGCGCATCACCCACCTGGCGGCCATCGCCATCGAACGCGACCACACCGAAGCGGCGCTGCGGCAGAGCGAAGCCTATCTGGCGCAGGCGCAACAACTGAGCCGCACCGGCAGCTTCGGCTGGAATCTCGCCAGCGGCAGGATCATCTGGTCGAACGAGACGTTTTGCATACTCGGCTATAATCGCCAGATCGAGCCCACGCTGGAACGCCTGTTCGATCGCGTGCATCCGGAAGATCTGGCCCATGTTCGCTGGACGATCGACCAGGCGATGCGCGACCGGACCGGCTTCGACCTCCAGCATCGCCTCTCGATGCCCGACGGCTCGGTGAAACAGGTTCATATCGTCGCCCGCGCCACGCCGCTCGAGTTCGGCGCCGTCGAATTCGTCGGAGCCGTCATGGACGTGACCGAACAGGTGCGCTCGCAAGAAGCCACACGCGCCGCCAAAGCGCGTTTCGAAGGGATCCTGGAGATTGCCGAAGACGCCATCATCTCGGTGGACGCCAAACAACGCATCGTCTTGTTCAACCGGGGCGCGGAACGGGTGTTCGGCTACATCCAGGCCGAGGTCATCGGCAAATCGCTCGACCTGCTACTGCCGCAACGCTTCGTCGACGCCCACCACCGACATCTGAACGATTTCGCCCAATCCGCCTCCAGAATCGCGCGGGGGATGGGGCAACGGCGCGAGGTGTTCGGGTTACGCAAGAATGGACAGGAGTTTCCGGCCGAAGCCTCGATCTCCAAACTCGATCTGGGCGACGAGCGCATTCTGACGGTCATCCTGCGCGACATTACCCAGCGCAAACAAGCCGCCGAAGCCTTGCGTGCATCGGAACATCTGGCCCGCGGACAATTGGATGCCCTGACCCATACCCTGGACGCCCTGGCCCAAGAATCGGACCCGGATCGCCTGCTGGAGCATGTGTTGCGCACGCTGGTCGAGCAGTCCAGCGCTCATAGCGTCACGGTCTGGAATCGTAGCGATATCGGCGACTGGCTGGAGCTCATCGCCGTGGTCGAGGACGGCTGTTTCCAAACCCGCGGCGATGCCGCGCATCCGGCCGCACAGCTGCCGATCGAGTCCCAGGATCATCCCATATGGCGGGAAATCTTCCGCACCGGCCAATATGCGGTGCTAGAGGACATCGACCGCACCACCGCCCAGCTACGGATAGGATCGAACCCGGACGCCGTCTGGCATACGGTCATGGACGATACCCACGCCGATCCGGACAGCTGCATCCTGCTGCTGAAAAAGCATCTGCAAACCCTGGGGATTCGCGCGGTCCTGTTCATTCCCATGCTGATCGCCGGCCAGGTGACCGGCATCACCAGCATTCGTTTTCAAACCAAGCGCTCGTTTCGCCGGGAAGAGATCGAGTTGGCGCAAGCGCTGGCCCATCAGGCCACCCTGGCAATCCAGTTGACGCGGCTGTCCCGACAAAGCCGTCAAGTGGCCATCACCGCCGAGCGCAACCGCATGGCCCGCGATATCCACGACACGCTGGCCCAAGGCTTCACCGGGGTGATCGTGCAATTGGAGGCAGCTGCCGACGCCACGACCAAAGGTCTGGCGGCGGAAGCCGAAGCCCATTGCGGTCGCGCCAGCGATATTGCCCGCGACGGCCTGAAAGAAGCCCGCCGCTCGGTGCAGGCCCTGCGCCTACAGGCCCTGGAAGAAAAAAACCTGTGCGAAGCGCTGAACGACCTGTTGCGCAAGACAACCCAGGGCACGCCGCTGCAAGCGAGCTGTATCTTGCAGGGCGCGCCGCGGGCGCTGCCAGCGGAATGGGAGGACAATATCCTACGGATCGGCCAGGAAGTGCTGATCAATACTCTCCGCCATGCCCAAGCGCAGCATTTCTCCCTGCAACTGACCTTTGCGGCGGATGGCCTGCTCCTGGAATTGCGCGACGATGGCCGTGGCTTCGATCCTCTGTGCAAGCATGACGGTTTCGGCCTGTTAGGCATTGGCGAACGCGTCAAAAGCATGGGCGGCCGCTTGACCATCCAGAGCGGGCGCAACACCGGCACGGTCATCATCATTACCCTGCCGTTGCCGCACGATCCTTCCGTTTCGCTCCCTTGACGCCGCCGAGAAACACGCCGATGACCAAGATCCAAGTGCTGATCGCCGACGACCATGTGATGGTGCGCGAAGGTCTGGCGGCCATCATCGGTCGTCAGCCGGACATGCAGGTGGTCGGTGAAGCGGCCAATGGGCTCGAAGCCGTAGCTCTTTGGCTGCAACATCGCCCCAACGTGACCCTGCTCGATCTGCGGATGCCGTTGCTGAACGGCGTCGGCGCAATGGACGCCATTCGTCACCACGATGCCTTAGCCCGCATCGTGGTGCTGACCACCTTCGATACCGATAACGAGATTGCCCAGGCCATCAAATCTGGGGCCAAGGGCTATCTGTTGAAGGATGCCCAGCGCGAGGAATTGCTGGAGTGCATCCGCAAGGTCCATGGCGGCGAAACCTGCATCGCGCCAGCGCTGGTGGCGAAGCTGGCGGCGGGCATCAGCAGCGAAACCTTGACCGGGCGCGAACTGGACGTGCTGGCGCTGCTGGCCCGCGGCAAGAGCAACCGGGAAATCGGCGTTGCGCTCTTCATCAGCGAAACCACGGTCAAATCCCATCTCCGCAATATCTTCGCCAAGCTGAATGTGCTCAGCCGCACCGAAGCCATCACCGTCGCCAGCCGGCGCGGTTTGATCCAACTCTAACCGCGTAACGCCACGCCATTCACGCCGACCGTCTGTCTCCTCCAAAAGGAGGAGGCGGAAACCATTCCTCGGCAGCGTAAAAAACTCGCCCACCCGATCAATAGCGTGAACCTGCGCATAGAGTCATGCTTTGTCCGCAAATCACAACAACGCACTGCTCGAACAGAGCTCGATTCATTCAAGGCTATCTGCTGGGTCCGTCGACAATATCGCCTTGATGACGCTGTTCTCGCCTGTTCAAAACAGATTCATGCACAGGATATTCGCTAGTGCGGGAGTTCCCTCATGACCGCAATGCTCGCATCCCAAAACGCCGTATCGGCGCCGACGCAATTCGCGACGATCGATGATCGCAAGATCGCTTATCGCTCGCTGGGCGATGGCCCACCGCTGATTTTATGCAATCGTCTGCGCGGAGTCCTCGACGTCTGGGATCCAGCCTTTCTCGACGCGCTGGCAGAGCATTTCCGCGTCATTACCTTCGATTACAGCGGTCTCGGCCAATCGACGGGACGGGCGACCTACGAACGTAAAGCGTTGGCCAAGGACGCCAAGGATCTGGCCGATGCGCTGGATCTGGAACAATTCGTCATCGGCGGCTGGTCGCTTGGCGGTATGGCCGCGCAAGTCGTCACCGCCCGTTATGCCGAACGTGTCACGCACATGATCCTGATGGGCACTACACCACCGGGCAAGGTCAACCACCCTCCAGAGCCGATCTTCATGCAGACGGCGCTCAAACCGGATAACGATCTGGAAGACGAGATCATCCTGTTTTTCGAGCCGAAATCGGCGGCGAGCCGGGCGGCGGCCCAGCGCTCACACCAACGTATCGCCCAGCGCACGACCGATCTCAGCCCCCCGATTCCGGAAGAAACGTATCTGCGGATGCTGGCGGAAACCCGGCACGAAGATCTATTCCACGACGATGGCGGCTACCGCGACTTTCTCAAATCCACCTCGATCCCGATTCTGGTGATTTCGGGCGATCACGAGATCGTTTTCCCGGTCGAGAACTGGTTCGATCTCAATCGCGAATGCCAGTCGGTTCATCTGATGGTGTTCCCGCAAATGGGTCATGGCCCCCATCACGAAGCGCCGCAGATATGCGCGGACCTCATCGCCAGTTTCGTCCGTAACCGACCCCGGAGCTGAATCCGTCGTTCACCGATGCTCACAGGAGTTCGTCATGCAAATCAATCGCAAAGGCTCCGCCGTTTGGGCGGGTGGAATCAAGGATGGCAAAGGCGCCATTTCGACCGAAAGCGGCGCGTTGGCGGCTTATCCCTATGGCTTCGCCAGTCGTTTCGAAGGACAACGCGGCACCAATCCCGAAGAGCTGTTGGGCGCAGCGCACGCCGGCTGCTTCACCATGGCGCTTTCGCTGATCCTAGGCAAAGCGGGGTTCACTGCGACCGAAATGGAAACGCAAGCCAGAGTCACCTTGGAACAAGTCGAGGATGGTTACGCGATCACCGCCGTACATCTAGCGCTGACGGCGCGTATTCCCGGCATCGATCAGGCGACTTTTACCGAATTGGCAGGTCACGCCAAAGCCGGTTGTCCGGTTTCCAAAGTGCTGAAAACCGCCATCAGTCTCGACGCCACGCTGCTGACCTAAGACCAACCCATCCATTTCCATTGGAGAGGCAAAACGCCATGTCACACTATCATCAGCTTTATACGCCGCAAGACAGCGCTATCGTCTTCATCGATCATCAGCCGCAGATGACCTTCGGCGTAGCCAGCATCGATCGGGCGACGATGATCAACAACGTCACGCTCCTGGCCAAAGTCGCCAAGGAATTCGGCGTGCCCGCCGTGTTGACCGCGGTCGAAACCGAGTCGTTCAGCGGCTACATCTGGCCCCAATTGCTCGACGTGTTTCCCGGCCAGCCGGTGGTCGAACGCACCTCCATGAACGCTTGGGACGACGCCGGTTTTCGAGCAGCGGTCGAGGCGACCGGCAAGAAGAACATCTTGATGACCGGGTTGTGGACCGAGGTCTGCGTGACTTGGCCCACGCTTGAGATGCTGGACGCCGGTTACCACATCTACGTCGTCGAGGATTGCTGCGGCGCGACCTCTCCCGCCGCCCAGGACGCCGCGCTGTCACGCATGGTGCAGGCAGGAGCCATCCGGCTCACGACCATCGCCGCCTTGCTCGAATGGCAGCGCGACTGGGCCAAGCGTGAGCATTACAACGCCTTGATGAACCTGCTCAAACAACAGGGCGGTGCGTATGGCAGCGGCGTCGAATACGCCTACACCATGGTTCATCACGCCCCGCAATCGGCGCAAACACCGCAGGTTGTGCCGGAGAAAGCGGCGCACTGAACCAACTGGCGAATAAGAGCCACGAGAGGTCAATTCAATGATGACTCAGCGAATATCGTCCAGACGCAACGTCTTCGTCGGCACGGCAAGCTTTGTCGTCTTGCTGCTGGCGTGCGCCTCACTCTCGGCGACAGCCAGCGAAATCCCTGCCGGTTTCACCGAGCACTTTGCCGAGGTCAACGGAGTTCGACTCCATTATCTCATCGGCGGCCAGGGCAACCCGGTGGTCCTGTTGCATGGCTATGCCGAAACCGGTCACATGTGGCTTCCACTCATGCCGCTGCTGGCCAAGAACCACACGGTCATCGTTCCAGACCTGCGCGGCGCGGGTAATTCCTCCAAGCCCGATTCCGGCTACGACAAGAAGAACATGGCCGTGGACATCCACGACCTCACCTCGTCGTTGGGATTCGATCGCGTGAGCATCGTCGGCCACGACATCGGATTGATGGTGGCTTACGCCTACGCCGCGCAGTTCCCGCAGGCGACCGAGCGCGTGGTGTTGATGGATGCGTTCCTGCCCGGTATCGGCAACTGGAAGGATGTCTGGCTGATGCGCGATTTATGGCACTTCCACTTCTACGGTGAAGTGCCACTGGCGTTAGTCAACGGTCGCGAGCGCATTTACTTCGAGCATTTCTGGAACGATTTCGCCGCCGATCCCCATCACTCAATACCAGAAGCCGACCGTCGTTTCTATGCGGAAGCCTACGCGCAGCCAGGCGGCATGCGCGCCGGTTTTGAATACTTCCGCAACTTCGAGCGCGACGCCAAGGACTTTGCCCAGTTGAGCGCAACGCCGCTTTCCATGCCGGTACTGGTGCTGACCGGTGAGAAGGCCAGCGGCAACTTCCTCATCGAGCAAACCAAGCTGGTGGCCTCCAATGTTCAGGGTCAAGTCGTCATGGGCTCGGGGCATTGGCTAATGGAAGAAGCGCCCCAAGCGGTGATTCCGGCAATCATCGCTTTCCTTGATGCCAAATCATAAGCAGCCGCAGGTCGATATGCCCATCCACGTTGCGATCACGCGCCGGGTCCGTCCCGGCTGCGAAACCGCGTTTCAACAAGGCTTGCGCGAGTTTTTCCAAACTTCATTCGCCCAAGACGGCGTGTGTGGGGCGCTGATGCTGACCCCACCGCCCGACTCCGATTCGCGGGAATACGGCATCTTGCGCACTTTCGCCAGCGCCGCCGAGCGCGATGCGTTTTACGCCTCGCCGCAGTTCAAAATCTGGGACGAATACGCCCACCAATTGACCGAGGGTGAACCGGAATATCGGCAGCTGCACGGCCTCGAAGCCTGGTTTCGCACGCCGAACGCCCCGCCGCGCTGGAAGATGGCCATCGCCACCTTTCTGGGAGTGTTTCCGGTCGCCACCGGCTTGAGCTTGACCCTCGGCCCCGCCATCAAAAATTGGCATTTCATCCTCGCCAATGCCGTCTTCAACGCCTGCGTGGTCGTGCTGCTGACCTGGGTCGTCATGCCGCTGGTCACCCGTCTCTTGCATGCCTGGTTGCATCCCAACGACAGGAAACCCCAGCCATGAAGCCGAACTTGACCCCCGATCTCATCCTGCATAACGGCCGCATCGCCACCCTCGACCCGCAGCATCCCGAAGCGACCCGCGTGGCCATTCAGGATGGCCGCATCGTGGCCGTGGACGGGACCGAGGACTACCCGCGCGGCCCGCAGACCCAAGTCATCGATCTCAAGGGCCGACGGGTGATTCCAGGCTTGAATGACTCGCACCTGCACGTCATTCGCGGCGGACTGCATTACAACCTGGAATTGCGCTGGGACGGCGTGCCGTCCCTGGCCGATGCGCTGCGGATGCTCAAGGACCAGGCGCAACGCACCCCGCCCGGCCAGTGGGTGCGAGTGGTCGGCGGCTGGAGCGAATTCCAATTCGCCGAACGGCGGATGCCAACCCTGGATGAAATCAACGCCGTCGCGCCGGACACGCCGGTATTCATCCTGAACCTGTATTGCCGCGCCTTGCTGAACCAAGCGGCTCTGCGCGCCTGCGGCTATACCCGCGACACCCCCAATCCGCCCGGCGGCGAAATCCAGCGCGATCACAGCGGCCATCCCACCGGCCTGCTGATCGCCCGCCCCAACGCCACCATCCTGTACGCGACCCTGGCGAAAGGGCCGAAGCTGCCGCCCGAGCAGCAGATGAATTCCACCCGCCATTTCATGCGCGAACTCAATCGACTCGGGCTGACCAGCGCCATCGACGCCGGCGGCGGCTTTCAGAATTATCCGGAAGACTACGCCATCATCGAGGAACTGCATCGACGCGGCGAATTGACCCTGCGCATCGCCTACAACCTGTTTACCCAGCGTCCGCAGCATGAAAAGGAAGATTTCGCTCGCTGGATCGACATGACCGCACCCGGTCGAGGCGATGACTACCTGCGCTGCAACGGCGCTGGCGAGATGCTGGTGTTCTCGGCGGCCGACTTCGAAGACTTTCTGGAACCGCGCCCCGATCTGCCCGCCAGCCTGGAAGCGGAACTGAAAGAAGTGGTCACCCTGCTGGCGACCCAGCGCTGGCCGTTCCGCTTGCACGCCACCTACGACGAGAGCATCACTCGCTTCCTCGACGTGTTCGAGAACGTGAATCGAGAAGTGCCCCTCGCCGGATTGCATTGGTTCTTCGATCACTGCGAAACCATCTCCGAACGCAATCTCGAACGGGTCAGGGCCTTGGGCGGCGGCATCGCCATTCAGCACCGCATGGCCTATCAGGGCGAATATTTCATCGACCGCTATGGCCAAACCGCCGTCGAACGCACGCCACCGGTGCGCAAGATGCTGGAGCTGGGCTTACCGGTCGGCGCCGGCACCGACGCCACCCGGGTCGCCAGCTACAACCCGTGGGTGGCGCTGTACTGGCTGACGGCGGGTAAAACGGTAGGCGGTGCGACCCTGTACTCCGAGGCCAATCGGCTCGACCGCGAGGAAGCCTTGCGGCTGTTTACCCAAGGCAGCAGCTGGTTTTCAAGCGAGGACGGCCAGAAAGGGACGCTCGCAGTCGGGCAATGGGCCGATCTGGCCGCGCTCACCGAAGACTATTTCACCGTGCCGGAACAAGACATCAAGGGCATCGAATCGGTCTTGACGGTGGTTAGCGGCAAGGTGGTTTACGCCAGAGACGAGTTCACCCCCTATCAACCGCCACCGTTGCCGGTGCTGCCGGAATGGTCGCCCGCCCGCTATTTCGGCGGTTACGGCGCGCCGTTGGACATTCGCCAAGCGGCGCGCAACGACATTCCCGTTGCCCATCGGCACAGCGCCGAATGCCATCAGCACGGTTGCCATCACGCCCTGCAGCAACTGTTCACGGCAGCCGAGACGGCTCGCCATCGCTATGCCGGATTCTGGGGAGGTGGCTGTGATTGCTTCGCATTCTGACCGAAATACGACTTTTCGATCCCACCCAACCACCGAGGAGCGCACGCCATGAGCACCATTACCACCCAAGACGGTACGCAAATCTTCTACAAGGATTGGGGTTCAGGCCAACCGGTCGTGTTCAGTCACGGCTGGCCGTTGAGCGCCGATGACTGGGAGGCGCAGATGTTCTTTCTGGCCTCCAACGGCTATCGCTGCATCGCCCACGACCGCCGCGGGCATGGCCGTTCCAGCCAGCCCTGGAACGGCAACGAGATGGATACTTACGCCGACGATCTGGCGACCTTGCTGGAGACGCTGGATGTGAAAAACGCCATGCTGGTCGGCCATTCCACCGGCGGCGGCGAAGTGGCCCGCTACATCGGCCGGCACGGCACGGCACGGGTCGCCAAAGCCGTATTGGTCGGCGCCGTACCACCGATCATGTTACAAACCGAAGCCAATCCCGGTGGTTTGCCGATGGAGGTATTCGACGGCTTCCGGGTGGCCTACCTGGCCGATCGTTCGCAGTTCTTCCTGGATATCGCCAGCGGTCCCTTCTTCGGCTTCAACCGCCCCGGCGCCAAAGTCTCGCAGGGCCTGATCCAGTGGTGGTGGTTGCAAGGCATGATGACCGGGCATAAAAATGCCTACGACTGCATCAAGGCGTTTTCCGAGACCGACTTCACCGAAGACTTGAAAAAGTTCGACGTGCCGACCCTGATCATTCACGGCGAAGATGATCAGGTCGTCCCGATCGGCGCTTCGGCCATGCTCTCGTCCAAGCTGGTCCCGAACGCGACCCTGAAGATTTATCCGGACGGCGCCCATGGCCTGGGCAGCACCAGCAAGGACCAGTTGAACGAGGATCTGCTGGAATTCGTCAAGAGCTGAGCCCGCACCCACCCGCCGCAACCGACACCGGGACATTGCGACCCGAGCCGCCCCTCCCTGCAATGGTCGCGATGATCCTGGCCCATCCGGCCACTGGCTGTCGTAAACGGCGAACACCCCACCCTGCGCCAGGATACGCGACACCTCTTCGAGCGTCGCGCCGGGCTCCATCCAGTGGAAGGACTGTGAACAGGTCACGATGTCGGCGGATTGGACGGCCAGCGTCGTCGATCACCAAAAGCCGCCGTGTCAGCGGAGTCCGGAAATATTTCGATATGCCATCGAGCGCTACTCGATGTTCTGGACCTGCTCCCGCATTTGCTCGATCAACACTTTCAGTTCGACCGCGGCGCGGGTCGTATCGGCGTCGGAGGATTTCGAGGAGAGCGTATTGGCCTCCCGGTTGAGTTCCTGCATCAGGAAATCCAGGCGTCGCCCGACCGGTTCGCGGCGACCGAGCACCGCTTGGATCTCATCCAGATGGGTATCCAACCGGTCCAGCTCTTCGTCCACATCCAGGCGCTGCGCCACTAGCACCACCTCTTGTTCCACCCGGCCGGGATCGGGCTCGACCGGCAGATCCACCAGACGAGCCATCAGCTTGTCGCGCCAGCGCGCCAGCACTTCGGGCCGCCGGGCGCGCACCTGCTTGATCTGCACCCGCATCGCCTCGCAGCGCTGACGCAGCAGTTCGGCCGTGCGCTGACCCTCGCGTTCGCGAGTGGCGATCAGCTCCGCCAGGGCCGCGTTCAGCTCGTCGAGGATGGTCTGCTTGATCTCATCCAGATCCGGCTCCGCCTCGTTGATCACCCCTGGCCAGCGCATCACGTCCGACAACTGCAGGCCGGCTCCCGGTCCGATCATGTGTTCCAGCTCACTCGCAACCTCGATCAAACGTTCGACCAGAGCGTAATTGACGGTGATGCTGGTCAAGGCCGCGCCGCTGGTTTGCAGCTTGAGCGTGCCTTCGACCTTGCCGCGACCCAGCGCCGCCGAAACCCGTTCGCGCGCCAACGATTCCAGGCTGCGCAGCGTTTCCGGCAGGCGCAACACGGTTTCGAGGTAGCGGTGATTCACCGAGCGCAATTCCCAGACAATGGTACCCCAAGGACTGTTCTGTTCCCGGCGCGCGAAGGCGGTCATGCTGCGTAACATGGGCTATCCTCAATGTTCGAGAGTTGCTGATCTGGGTTGAAGGGGGCATTCTCGCGCATTAGCGTCGGTTTTGCGCGGAACTGGCGCTCAATGGCGCGATCTTGGCTTTATAGCACTGATTTGATGGCTCACCATGCTCTTTCCCAACCGAGAAAACGGGCCGGTTCTGCTATAGTCCGCTGCCCGATAATCCATACCCAACACAAGGAAATTTTCCATGCGCCCCAGCTCCCGCGCCGCCGATGAACTGCGTTCGATCCGTATCACCCGCCAATTCACCAAACATGCAGAAGGTTCGGTGCTGATAGAGTTCGGCGATACCCGGGTGCTCTGCACCGCCAGTATCGAAGAGCGGGTGCCGCCGTTTCTGAAGGGCAAGGGTCGGGGGTGGGTGACCGCTGAGTATGGCATGCTACCGCGCTCCACCCATACCCGGATGCAGCGCGAAGCCAGCCGTGGCCGACAAGATGGGCGGACCATGGAGATCCAGCGTCTGATCGGCCGCGCCCTGCGCGCGGTGATGGATCTGGAGGCGCTGGGCGAGCGCACCATCACCCTGGATTGCGATGTCCTGCAGGCCGATGGCGGCACCCGCACCGCGTCCATCACCGGCGGTTTCGTGGCCCTGGCCGACGCCGTGCGCCATTTGATCGGCAAGCGACTGCTCAAGAAGAATCCCTTGCACGGCCAGGTCGCTTCGGTGTCGGTCGGCATTTACCAGGGTGTGCCGGTGCTGGACCTCGATTACGCCGAAGATTCCGAGGCGGAAACCGATATGAACGTGGTCATGAACGACGCCGGCGCTTTCATCGAGATTCAGGGCACCGCCGAGGGTCACGCCTTCCGCCAGGAGGAACTGCAGGCGATGCTGGAGCTGGCGCGCAACGGCATCGATCGCCTGCTGCACAAACAGCGGGAAGTCCTGGGCCTGCCGGGCTGAGCACGGCTTCGACAGCGACGGAGACAGGCGCATGCATCAGTGGATATTGGCGACCGGCAATCCCGGCAAGGTCCGGGAATTCGCGGCCGTTCTCGGCAGTCTAGGCGTGGAAATTCGGCCACAGTCGGCTTTCGGAGTCCCGGAAGCGGCGGAAACCGGGCTGACCTTCATCGAAAACGCCTTGATCAAGGCCCGCAACGCCACCCAGCATACCGGCCTACCGGCGCTGGCCGACGACTCCGGACTGGTGGTGGATGCCCTGGGCGGCGCACCGGGGATCTATTCGGCCCGCTACGCCGGCCCCGACGCCGACGATCAGCGCAATCTGCTCCAGCTGCTGGAGGCCATGCGCGACATCCCCATGGAGCGGCGCACCGCCCGCTTCGTCTGCGCCCTGGCCCTGTTGCGCCACCCGACCGACCCCATGCCGGTGCTGTGCCAGGCTAGTTGGGAAGGCCGGATCACCTTCGAACCGTCCGGTAGCGGTGGCTTCGGCTACGACCCAGTGTTCTTGGTCCCGACCGAACACAGGACCTCCGCCGAGTTGGCCCCCGAGATCAAGAATCGGCTCAGCCATCGCGGCCAGGCCCTGGCCGAACTGGCGCAGCGGCTGAAGCTGGACTCGACGCCGCTGATGGCGGATTGAGCGCGGCGCCATGCCTGTCCTGACCGTCCCGATCCCGTTGGCCCTGTATATTCATCTGCCGTGGTGCGTCCGCAAGTGTCCGTACTGCGATTTCAATTCCCACGAAATCCGCGATTCGATTCCGGAACAGGCTTATGTGGATGCGCTGCTGGCCGACCTGGAGCAGGATTTGCCGCGCATCTGGGGTCGGCGCATCGACAGCGTCTTCATCGGCGGCGGCACACCGAGCCTGTTCTCCGCCGAAGCGCTGGACCAGCTGCTGTCCGGCCTGCGGGCGCGGCTGGCGCTGCGTCCCGATCTGGAAATGACCCTGGAAGCCAATCCGGGCGCGGTGGAACGCGGTAAATTCGCCGAATTCCGGGCGATTGGCATCAACCGGCTGTCGATCGGCGTGCAGAGCTTCGGCGATGAGCAATTACGCCAACTGGGCCGGATTCACGATCGCCAGGCCGCGATCGCCGCCGCCGAGGCCGCCCATGCTGCCGGCCTGGATAATTTCAACCTGGATCTGATGTTCGGCCTGCCGCAGCAAACCGTCGCTCAAGCCCAGGCCGACATCGCCACCGCCATTGCCCTGCAACCGGCTCATCTCTCCTACTACCAACTCACCATCGAGCCGAACACCCGCTTCCACCACGCGCCGCCGCCCCTGCCGGACGAAGACACGATCGAGGAGATCCAGCGGCAGTCCTTGGCGCAACTGGCCCGGCACGGCTATCAACGCTACGAGGTGTCGGCCTATGCCCGCGAGCGTCGCCAATGCCGCCACAATCTGAATTACTGGGAGTTCGGCGACTATCTCGGCATCGGCGCGGGCGCGCACGGTAAATTGAGCGATGCCGCCAGCGGCCAGATCCACCGTCTGTGGAAACTCAAACACCCGCGCGACTACCTGGCCACGGCGGGAACCTCAGCCAGCATCGGCGGCAACACGCCGCTCCAGACGACTGAATTGCCGGTGGAGTTCATGATGAACGCCCTGCGTCTGGTCGCCGGCGTGCCGCTGGAACTGTTCAGCGAGCGCACCGGCCTACCGCCGCAGGCGCTGGAACCGGGACTGCACCGGGCACGGCAACGCGGTCTGCTGGAAACCGATCCAACCCGCTTGCGGGCGACCGCGTTGGGACTGCAGTTCCTGAACGACCTGTTGCAAGAGTTCATGCCGCATTAGGGCGGCAATACCCCCACCGGCAGCTGCATGGTCACGCAATGCAGACTGCCATACTGGCGAATCAACGTCAGGCACGACACACCCACCACCTCGCGATCCGGAAAACCGGCCTGTAGCCGTTCCAGCGCCACGGAGTCCAGGGGATCGTCGTAAACCGGCACCAGCACCGCCCCGTTCACGATCAGGAAATTGGCGTAACCGGCCGGCAGACGCTGGCCTTGCTCGCTGTACTGGGCCGCTGGCAACGGCAGCTCGATCAGGCGGTAGGGATCGCCCTGCGTCGTGCGGAAGGACTGCAACTCCTCCGCCATCGCCTGCAAGGATGCGAAATGCGGATCGGCGGAATCGGCGCAACCCTGATAGGCAATCGTGTTCGGATCGCAAAAACGTGCCAGCGTATCGATGTGGCTGTCGGTATCATCCCCGGCCAGATGACCGTGCTGTAGCCACAGGAACCGACTCAGGCCCAGGGTCTCCCGCAAGCGTTGCTCCAGCGCGACCTGATCCAGACCGTTGCGGTTGGGGTTGAGCAGGCATTGCGCGGTGGTCAACAAGGTTCCGAGGCCATCGGTCTCGATGCTGCCGCCTTCCAGGATCAGCTCCACCGCCGCCCGCGGCGTGTCGCCGAAAGCACCCTGTTCCTGCAAACAGGCGGTCACGCGGTCGTCGAGAGCACAGGGATACTTGCCGCCCCAGCCGTTGAAGCGGAAATCCAGCAACAGCGGCTGACCATCGCGATAGACGGTGATCGGGCCGTGATCGCGGGCCCAGACGTCGTTGGACGGCACGATATAGCGCCGAATCCGCGCCGAATCCGCGCCGGCAGCGGTCAGCAGCGCGTGGATATGCCGGTCATGGACGGCGTCGCGAGCCACGATCACGACTCGCTCGTAGCGGCCAATGGCGGCGGCCAGCCGCGCAAAAGTGCGGTCGGCCTGCTCCAGCCAGGGCCGCCATTCGCTGTCGGCGTGCGGCCAGGTCAGCAGAACGGCATCCTGCGGAGCCCATTCGGCGGGCAGGGAAATGGTGGCATGCAGCATGGGACGCTTTCCAGTCCGCGCCGACGGCGCGGTCGACAGAGGTGGATCGGTTCAGGATTCGACTTTACCAAGCGAGGAGGACGAAAAGATGAAAATTAAAGCCCTGCATCAGTATGCCAAAGACGTGGATACGGTCTTCGGCCTGTTTCACGACCCCGAATTCATGACGGCCAAATATGTCGCCATCGGCGCTCGCAACGTCGAGATACCGGAATGCGCCGGGGGCGACGGTCGCTATGCGATCAAGATCAAGCGGGAGGTGCCAGCCGAGGTGCCGGCGCTGCTGAAGAAATTCATCAATCCCTGGAACACCATCGTCCAGACCGAACGCTGGGAAGGCCAGGCCGGCGGTCCCTATCGCTGTCGGTTCGCAATCGACATCGCCGGCGTGCCGGTCAGCGCCCAGGGCGTCATGGAGCTGCGCAGCGAAGGCGCTGGCTGCGTCAACGACGTGCAGCTCGAAATCAAGTGCGGGATCCCGCTGGTCGGCGGCAAGCTGGCCGATTTCGTGGGTGGAGACGCCGAAAAGGCCATGCAGGCGGAATACGCCTTCATCCGCACCCAGCTGGGCGCGTAAACCGGGCAGCGGCGGAAAGACCGGAAGCGCCGGAAAGCCGTCTTCGGGCTCCGGTTCCCGGTCTGCGCCGCTTCGCGCCCGATCCGACTATTCGAACAAGCCCGCCACCGACAGATAACGCTCGCCGGTGTCGTAGCAGAAGGTCAGAATCCGGCTACCATCGGGAATTTCCGGCAGCTTCTGGGCGATCGCCGCCAACGAAGCGCCCGAGGAAATGCCGATGAAGATGCCTTCTTCCTTGACGCAGCGCACCGCCATCTTGAAGGCGTCTTCGTGAGGCACCTTCAGGATCCCATCCAGGATGGCCGTATTCAGCACGGCCGGCACGAAACCAGCCCCGATGCCCTGAATCGGATGCGGGCCGCGCGGACCGCCGCTCAGCACCGGCGAGGCCAACGGCTCCACCGCCAGCACCTGCAGACTCGGAAACTGCGCCTTCAACACTTCGGCGCAACCAGTGATATGGCCACCGGTGCCGACCCCGCTGACCAGGTAGTCCAGCCCTTCGGGAAAGTCGGCCAGGATCTCCTGGGCGGTAGTGCGTCGATGGATCTCGGGGTTGGCTGAATTCTCGAACTGCTGCGGCATCCAGGCGTTCGGGGTATTCTGCACCAGCTCCTGCGCCTTCTCGATCGCGCCGGGCATACCCTTTTCCTTGGGCGTCAGCACCAGTTCTGCGCCCAGCGCCGCCAGATAGCGCCGCCGCTCCAGCGACATCGATTCGGGCATGGTCAGGACCAGCTTGTAGCCCTTGGCGGCAGCGACCATCGCCAGGCCGATGCCGGTATTGCCGGAGGTCGGCTCGACGATCAGAGTATCGGGCGTCAGCACGCCGCGCCGTTCGGCGTCCTCGATCATGGCCAGGCCGATGCGGTCCTTGATGCTGCCGCCGGGATTGGCCCGCTCCAGCTTCATCCACACCTCGACCTTGCGGTCGGCGAACAGTCGGTTGATGCGGACATGGGGCGTATTGCCGATCGTTTCCAGAATCGTGTTCGCTTTCATCGTCATGCTCTCCTGCCAGGTTGCGCGCACTCCCGCCGAAATGCGCCGGTCAGCAATCCGCCGCGCCCGCCGTGTCGAAAACAGGCGGGCTGCGGCGCATGGAATGCGGTAATGGGGGGTTGGCCTGCTAAACTTGCTATCATTTTCGCTTCTGCGCAAACATAACAGGCGCGGCCAATATACATAAAGAATAATAAGATATCCTTTTATAATATTACGAAATATCGATCTTCGTCGCCGCTTGCCTGGTCAGGAGAATGCCGATGTCCGAATCACGCTTTCGTGGAACCGATCGCTACGTTGTCACCGACGATCTGATGATGGCGGTCAACGCCACCGTCACCCTGGGCCGTCCCCTGCTGGTGAAGGGCGAGCCGGGAACCGGCAAGACCCAGCTGGCCGAAGAGGTGGCCCAGTCCCTGGATCGGCCATTCATCCAGTGGCATATCAAGTCCACCACCAAGGCCCAGCAGGGCTTGTACGAATACGACGCCGTTTCCCGCCTGCGCGATTCGCAGCTGGGCGACGCCCGCGTTCAGGACATTGGCAACTACATCGTTCAGGGCAAGTTGTGGGAAGCCTTCACGGCCGACACCCAGCCGGTGCTGTTGATCGACGAGATCGACAAGGCCGACATCGAGTTCCCCAACGACCTGTTGCTGGAACTCGACCGCATGGAGTTCTACGTCTACGAGACCCGCCAGGTGGTCAAGGCCCGGCACCGGCCGATCATCATCATCACCAGCAACAACGAAAAGGAACTGCCGGACGCCTTCCTGCGTCGCTGCTTCTTCCACTACATCCGCTTCCCCGACAAGGAGACCATGGAACGCATCGTCCAGGTCCACTATCCGGATCTGAAGAAGCGGCTGTTGAGCGAGGCCCTGGAGGCGTTTTTCGAGATCCGCGAAGTGCCGGGCCTGAAAAAACGCCCCTCGACCTCGGAGCTGCTGGACTGGATCAAACTGTTGGTAGCCGAGGATATTCCGCCCGAGGCACTGCGCGGCGACCAGCGCAAACTGATCCCGCCGCTGTACGGGGCCTTGCTGAAGAACGAACAGGATGTGCACCTGTTCGAAAGACTGCTTTTTATGTCAAGGCGCAAAAAGGACTGAGCCCCCAACCAAGCCCCCTGTCCTTCCCACCCGACGCGAGGATGAGGACTGTCGCCGCATGATGATCGACTTCTTTTTCAAGCTGCGCCAAGCAGGCATTCCGGTCTCCCTGACCGAATTCCTGACTCTGCTGGAAGCGCTGAACCAGCGGGTCAGTGCGCACGGGGTCGAGGAGTTCTACTACCTGGCGCGGGCCGCATTGGTGAAAGACGAACGCCACTACGACCGTTTCGACCAGGTATTCGCCAGCCACTTCAAGGGGCTGGAAACCCTGTTCGACGAAATGATCGGTGCTACGGTGCCGCTGGAATGGCTGCACAAGCTAGCCGAGCTCACGTTGAGCGAGGAAGACAAGCAGCTCATCGAATCGCTGGGCGGCTGGAAAAAACTGATGGAAACCCTGGCCCAGCGGCTGGCCGAGCAGGAAGGACGCCATCAAGGCGGCAACAAATGGATCGGGACCGCCGGCACCTCGCCGTTTGGCGCTTACGGCTACAACCCGGAAGGCATCCGCATCGGCCAGGAAGACTCACGCCACCGCCGTGCGGTCAAGGTCTGGGACCGCCGCGAGTTCCGCAACCTGGACGACACCGTGGAGCTCGGCACCCGTAACATCAAGGTCGCTCTGCGCCGCCTGCGCCGCTTCGCCCGCGAAGGCGCAACCCAGGAGCTGGATTTGGAGGGCACGATTCGCTCGACCGCCCGCAACGCCGGCTATCTGGATCTGAAGATGGTGCCGGAGCGACACAATGCGGTGAAGGTTCTGCTGTTTCTGGATGTCGGCGGCTCGATGGACGATCACGTCCGAGTGTGCGAGGAACTGTTTTCGGCGGCGCGCGGCGAATTCAAGCATCTGGAGTATTTCTACTTCCACAACATGATCTACGAAGGGGTGTGGAAGGACAACCGCCGCCGCTACACCGAGAAAACCGAGACCGCCACGGTGCTGCGCACCTTCGGCCCGGACTACAAGCTGATCCTGGTCGGCGACGCCACCATGAGCCCGTACGAAGTCACTTATCCGGGCGGCAGCGTCGAGCACTTCAATCCCGAGGCTGGCGATGTATGGATGCAGCGGCTGTTGACCGCCTGGCCGCACGCCATCTGGCTCAACCCCCAGAATCAGAACCGCTGGAGCTATATCCCGTCGATCCAGATGGTGCGGGAGTTGATGGGCAATCGCATGTATCCGTTGACCCTGGAAGGGCTGGAACAGGGTATTCGCGCTCTGCAACGCAGCCAGCCGCCGGCCAGCCGCCCCGAACAGTGAACGACAAGCGACGGCGATTGCCTTGCGCCGCCAAGGCTCCGCCCGCATTTCCGCCTGCAACCAGGCGCTCTCGCGGGCGGAGCGATTGCCTCACATGTTCCGCCGATATTGCCCGCCCACCTCGAACAGCGCCGTGGTGATCTGGCCCAACGAGCAATAGCGCACCGCGTCCACCAACACCACGAACAGATTCTCGTTGTTGATGGCTGCCTGAATCAGGCGCGCCAGCATCTGACCGCTGCCACGGCAATTGCGCTCCTGGAACGCGTGCAACCGCTGCAACTGGCGCTGCTTCTCCTCCTCGGTGGAACGGGCCAGCTCGATCTTGATCTCGTCATGTTGGGCGTGCGGGTTGCGGAAGGTGTTGACCCCGACGATGGGCAAGGCTCCATTGTGCTTCAGCGTCTCGTAATGCAAAGATTCCTCCTGAATCTTACTGCGCTGATAACCGGTCTCCATCGCGCCCAACACGCCGCCGCGCTCGCTGATCCGCTCGAATTCCTGCAACACCGCCTCTTCGACCAGATCGGTCAGTTCATCAATGATGAACGCGCCCTGATTGGGGTTCTCGTTTCTGGCCAAACCCCATTCCTGGTTGATAATCAGCTGCACTGCCATAGCCCGCCGCACCGATTCTTCGGTCGGAGTGGTGATCGCCTCGTCGTAGGCATTGGTGTGCAGCGAATTGCAGTTGTCGTAAATGGCGATCAGCGCCTGCAGGGTGGTGCGGATGTCGTTGAAATCCATTTCCTGGGCGTGCAGGGAGCGACCCGAAGTCTGGATGTGATATTTCAACTTCTGGCTGCGTTCGTTGGCGCCGTACCGGTTGCGCATCGCCGTGGCCCAGATCCGCCGCGCCACCCGCCCCATCACCGAGTATTCCGGGTCCATGCCGTTACTGAAGAAGAACGACAGGTTGGACGCGAAATCGTCGATGTGCATGCCGCGCGCCAGATAGGTTTCGACATAGGTGAAGCCATTGGCCAGGGTAAAGGCCAATTGCGAAATGGGATTGGCGCCCGCTTCGGCGATGTGATAGCCGGAAATGGAGACCGAATAGAAATTCTTGATGTTGTGATGGACGAAGTACTCCTGGATGTCGCCCATCATCTTCAGCGCGAACTCGGTGGAGAACAAGCAGGTGTTCTGGCCCTGATCCTCCTTGAGAATATCGGCCTGCACCGTGCCGCGCACATTCTCCAGCACCCAGTTCTTGATCTTGGCGATCTCGTCATCGGTCGGCGGGCGATGATTGTCGCGCTCGAATTTCTCGACCTGCTGATCGAAGGCGGTGTTGAAGAACATCGCCAGAATGATCGGGGCCGGGCCGTTGATGGTCATCGACACCGAAGTGGTCGGCGCGCACAGATCGAAACCGGAATACAGCACCTTCATATCGTCCAGGGTGGCGACGGAGACCCCGGAATTGCCGATCTTGCCGTAGATGTCGGGCCGCTCGTCCGGGTCGCAACCGTACAGCGTCACTGAATCGAAGGCGGTGGACAGCCGGGTGGCCTCGGCGTGCTCGGACAGCTTACGGAAACGGCGATTGGTGCGGAACGGGTCGCCTTCGCCGGCGAACATCCGGGTGGGATCTTCGTGTTCGCGCTTGAAGGCGAACACGCCGGCGGTGTACGGGAAACTGCCGGGCAGATTCTCCAGCATCAGCCAGCGCAGCAGCTCGCCGTGCTCCTCGAAACGCGGCAAGGCCACCTTGGGAATACGGCTGCCAGACAGGGAGTAGCTGGTCAGGCGGGTGCGAACTTCCTTGTCGCGAATCCTGACCACATACTCGTCGCCGCCGTAGCTCGCCTTCACCTGCGGCCACATATCCACCAGCTTGCGGGCGTGCGGGTCCAGTTGCGCCTCGACCCGCTCCAACAGCGGCTCCAGATCGGTCACCGCCCGGCTCTCGGTCTGCAGCAGTGCCATCACCGCGCGCAACTGCTCGCGCTGGCGGATCAACTTCACCTGCTCGTCCACCTGACGGTGATAGCCGCGCACGGTGTCGGCGATTTCCGCCAGATAGCGGGCGCGGGTCGGCGGCACGACCACGGCTTTGCCGGTGGACGCCTTGCTGGTCACCGACTTCAGCCGGCCCGGCTGCAGATTCAACCCCTTGTCGCGCAGCAAATCCACCACGCCGTGATAAAGCGCCGTCAAGCCATCGTCGTTGAAACGCGCAGCGATGGTGCCATATACCGGCATCTCCTCGGGTTTCTGGCCGAACGCCTTATGGTTGCGCTGGACCTGTTTGCGTACGTCGCGCAAAGCATCTTCAGCCCCTTTGCGATCGAACTTGTTGATCGCCACCGCATCGGCGAAATCCAGCATGTCGATCTTTTCCAGCTGCGAGGCCGCGCCGAATTCCGGCGTCATCACATACAGCGAGCGATCGACCAACGGCACGATAGCGGCATCGCCCTGGCCGATGCCGGAGGTTTCGACGATCAGCAGATCGAAACCCGCCAGCTTACAGGCGGCTAGAATGTCGCCCAGGGTTTCCGGTACTTCGCTGCCGGCCACGCGGGTCGCCAGGGAGCGCATGTACAGATTCGGGCCGCCGATCGCGTTCATCCGGATGCGGTCGCCCAACAGCGCGCCGCCGGTCTTGCGTCGCGATGGATCGGCGGCGATGACCGCGATCTTCAGCCGGTCGTCCTGATCCAGCCGGAACCGCCGCACCAGCTCGTCGGTCAACGAAGACTTGCCGGAACCACCGGTGCCGGTGATGCCGAGCACCGGCGTCATATGACAGGCCGCCTGGTCAAGCATCTGCTGGCGCAATCCCGGCGCAAGCTGCTGATTTTCCAGCGCGGTGATCAAGCGCGACAACGCCCGCCAGTCCCCGGCCTTGACGCCGTCGAGGGTCGTCGGCGCATATTCGGCCGGATCGGCCTCGCACGCTATCAGCATGTGATCGATCATGCCCTGCAGACCCATGGCCTGGCCATCTTCGGGCGAGAAGATGCGAGCCACCCCGTAGTTGTGGAGCTCGCGAATTTCTTCCGGCACGATCACGCCGCCGCCACCGCCGAACACCTTGATGTTGGCGCCACCCCGCTCCCGCAGCAGATCAATCATGTACTTGAAGAATTCGACATGACCGCCTTGATAGGAGCTGATGGCGATCCCCTGGACGTCCTCCTGCAAGGCAGCGGTGACGATCTCCTCGACCGAGCGGTTGTGCCCGAGATGGATGACCTCCGCACCACTAGTCTGGAGGATGCGACGCATGATGTTGATGGAAGCGTCGTGACCATCGAACAGGCTGGCGGCGGTGACGAAACGGACCTTGTGTCTAGGCTTGGCCTTGTCGACACCGGAAACGGGGCATTTGAACGGGCTGATGACCGCGGACATGGTGAGAAAGTGCTCCTATCAGGTGATGAATCCAATCGAAGTTCTCACCGCACCGCAGCAAGAACCGTCCTCACTCAGCCAACTCATGAAGGTTGGCAACGCCCACTGGCGTGATAGCTGTCATGATAAAAACAACTCGCAAGCAAGGGTTGCCAACCAAGTTGCAATAGTTGCCAGCCATTATGCCAATGTGGTTGCAATTCGCGCCATCGCCACTATAGTGGTACCCAAGCCGGTATACTGACGCATGGAACCACTATGTCACTGACTTCTGAGGTAGCGATTACCCCAATGGCATTTGCGCAAGCGATCGTAGCGGCCTATGGACGCTATGGCCAAGACCCAGCTTCCGCGCTCCAACGGGCGCGAATTACGCCAGAATCTCTGAAAGACCCGCACAACAGGATCACGGGGTCGCAGATGCAGATTCTGTTCGGTATCGCTATCCAGGAATTGAACGATGAGGCGCTGGGCTGGTTTTCGCGCCGGCTACCGTGGGGCAGTTACGGCATGTTGTGTCGGGCGACGCTCGGTTCACCCACCCTGGAAGTGGCGCTGAAACGCTGGTGCCGCTACCATGGTTTGCTGACCGACGACATCACACTGCGCTTCACCCAAACCTCGACGGCAGCGACCATCGCCATTCAGGTCAACCGGGATCTGGGCGAAATGACCGAATTCTGTTTCGCCACCTTGTTCCGCTACATCCTCGGCTACGCCTGCTGGGCCATCAATTCCCGCATCCCGCTGCTGGAAGCCTGCTTCCCTTTCGATGCGCCCGATCACCTCGGCGTTTACCAGATGCTGTTCCCCGGCCCGCTGCATTTTCGGGCCGATGGCGCGCGCATCAGCTTCGATCCCCAGTACGCCGCCTTGCCCATTCGCCGGGACGACCAAGCCCTGAGCAAGATGCTGCAACACGCCCTGCCCTTGACCATGTTCCCCTATCGGCGGGACCGATTGCTGGTGCAGCGAGTGCGCGATTACTTGAAAACGCGGCCGGACGGGCTGCATACCGGCGAATCGATCGCTAAGGAGTTTCACGTCTCGCCCCGGACCCTGCATCGCCAATTACAGGAGGAAGGGGCATCGCTGCAGGCGATCAAGGACGAAGTGCGCCGAGACCGAGCGATCGAACTGCTGAACAAGACCGGCCGCCCCATCAAACAAGTGGCCCTGGCGGTGGGATTTCTGAGCGAAAAGAGCTTTTCCCGCGCCTTCAAGCAATGGACCGGCATGACCCCGGAAGCGCTTCGCGAAATGGGCCGACACTTTGTATCCTGAATATTCTGAGCTGCGCGACGCCCTGGGTGTACGACATACGCCGGTGACCGCGCCGGCCCGCATCGTCTCGCTGGTGCCGAGCATCACCGAGTTGTTGTTCGCGCTGGGCTTGGCCGATCAGCTGGTAGGGCGCACTCACTATTGCATTCATCCCGCCTCGGTGGTCAAGCAAATCCCCAGCGTCGGCGGCACCAAGAAGATTCACTACACCCGGTTGCAGGCCCTGCGCCCGACCCACGTCATCGTCAACATCGATGAGAATCCACGCGAGTTGGCGGAACGGTTGATGGCCGACGGCTTGTCGGTGATCGTCACCCATCCGCTGGCTCCGGAAGACAACATAGCGCTTTATCGTCTGCTGGGCGGGATCTTCCGGCGCGAGGCAGCGGCGGAGCGACTGGTCGCCGAATTCGAGCAGGCGCTGGCGCGGTTGCGCGCGACGGCCTGGCCGGCCCGACGCGTGCTGTACCTGATCTGGCGTCAACCGTGGATGGGCGTCAGCCGGGATACCTACATCGCCCGCACCCTGGCGCTGGTCGGTTGGGAAACTTTGCCAGTAGCAGCGGAATCACGTTATCCGGTCGTGGAGATGAACCAAGACTTGCTGGACACGGCCGAGCTGATTCTATTCAGCAGCGAACCCTACCACTTCCAGCAGGATGACCTCGCCTGCTTCGCCAGGGATTACGCCTGCCCCCTGGAAAAACTGCGCCTGATCGACGGGGAGATGACGTCCTGGTACGGCAGCCAGGCCATTCGGGGGCTGGACTATTTAGCACGGCTGGCCGAGGCCGAACGCCAGCATCTGGAAAGCGCTATTCGACTGACATGAAACCGGGCCATAGCCGCTCTTGTTTATCCATCGCCACCAGATGCAACTCCCGCAACCAGTGCAAATCGCGCTGCCGAGTCTTGTCGCTCAATGTGAGATACAAGGCTTGATACCAAGGTGCGCGCCGCATTTCCGTCAGCGGCACAGGGCCACTGGCTGCCAGTAGCTGACTGACGATCGTGTACTGCCGACTATTCAAGCGTTTTTCGTCATACCACCGCCGAATCTGGGACTCGAACAGCAGCACATTGACGATTTGATTGACCCGGTCATGTAGTCGATTGATACTGACACGCATCCCTTCCAGATAAAACTGGACGAACGGAGTATGAGGAGTAGCTATACTTTTCTCCGAATTCCTTCGGCAGCGATTGAACAGTGTAAAATATTCATCGATATGTGCTAGGTAATAGCGCGCCATGGCAAAAGGCGCATGCTGAAACCCATCCGCCTGTAACAAAGCCGCCTCCAGAACCCGCCCCACGCGCCCGTTGCCATCCCAAAACGGATGAACCAATTCATAGTAGTAATGTATCAACGGCGCACGGATCAGCGCTGGAACCTCGCGCTCCACCAATTTCCGATGCCAATTCACCAACGCCTGCATCAATGTCTCAACATCATGACCGTGCTGAGGGGGCTGATATTGACCGCCATGCTCCCGATTACCCACATAGGTCTTGATCGCCTTGGGATTATCGCGGAAGACACCAGGTTGATTATAAGCATGTATTAAACGCTGAGTGATTGCTGCATGCACTGTTTGAATAAACGACACATCCAACTGCCAACCCGGCGTTGTCACCGCCTGTTGCGCCACATCGTAGGCCGTCTTGAGATTCACAGCCCGGAGTTGTTCTTCTTCCTGGATCTGGGCCGGATCCAGTTCCAAGACCCGTTGGGTTTCTTCCTCGGTCAGCGTCCCACCTTCGATCGAGTTCGTACCGAAAATGCTACTGGCCACGACCTCGCGCTCCAGTTGCCGGGCAACCTGGGAGAGCGGCGAGGCGTTGAAGCGCTCATAAGCATCCAAAACCCGCTGATACGGCAGCGCCAATGTGGTCCCGTCCACGCCCAGACGAAATGTGAAAGGGCCAAAGCGGCGAGTTTCGACCCGCGTTTCCACATCGGAGCGTATTTCCAGAGCCTTGTCGATGTCCGGCAAAATGTCCACCTAAAAAACTCAATTTATTTATTTATTATAATAAGTTGTGAAAAAAAAATGGCCTGTCGTCCAAAAAAATGTCCGGTATCGCTTCGTAGCTTCCGGGTATAGCATCGGGGCGGTCCGGGGATTGGATTATCTGGCGCAGCTGGCCGAAGCTGAACACCGGATGCCGGGATCGTCTGGCCCATTCGGACCGTAAATCGCGCCCTGCGCCAGCGCAACCCTACCGGCCAAACCGCCTGATCACCGCCCGGGCACGGCTGCGAATGCCGCCGAAGTGACGTTTGGCGTCCGGCGCTTTCGGCTGAACGGGCGGGGCCAAGCGGTTATCGTAGTAACCTTTGAAAACGATATTCGCTTCGTAGCCAGGATCGGACTGAAAGGTGAAGCTGTTTCGAGTCAAGGGTGAAAGCGCGTGAAAATACACGCTCTGTCCCGCTTGAAACTGTCCCGGATTCTGCACTTCGGGAAGGATGGTCTTAATGAAACTATCGATGGCGGCCCGGGATTCGGCTACGGAACTCAAGCCGAAGCGGTGATGGGGTTTCGGGCGCATCTGGACAATCAAGCGATTGGGGGCATTGCCATAAATGAAGTAATTGGTCGTCTTGGCCTTACCCTTTCCGATTTCGTCCACCGCCTTTTGAAATTCATCCACAGCAATGACTTTCGGGATGAGATATTCGGAATAGGTATCCAGCATCTTGGGCGCAGACAGATTTTGGCAATGGAATACTTTCGCCAACTCGGCCATCAACTGGGGATCGCGACCGACTTGGCAAGCCCGAATGGCGACGTGATCGATCCGAAGCGCCTGCACCTGCCCAATGAGCATCTGCAAATAGTCCAGCTGGTCGACGGATACCTGTAACTCACTGGCCATCTGTGCCTTGTTCCCGAAATAGACCAGCTCTCCCCAGCCATTGAACAGCTGAAGCGCGGTAATATCGAGCGCACGCTTATTTTCAGGATAAACCGGCAGATAAAGCGAAGTCTCGGTACCATGCGAACAGATCAGCAAACTGCTACCAGTCGGGAGCTTGAGATCGACGATCGTTTCGAGAATATCGAGGAACGACATGTTTGGGATAGCCGACACGGACGCGAAACTCCGCACCTTGGTCCCATTGCCCAATTCCTCTCTAATCGCAATATTTTTGTGGTTATTGTAGTAAAGAAAGCCTTCCGGCTGAGCCGTATTATCGACGATGGCGTGGAACATGGCGACCCCTCTCTGCTCTTATGTTCAAGATGCTTCATCATGATTATGGTCTTTATTTACAAGAAAAGAGATCGGAAATGACCCTGCTCAGGTGGTGATATCTCAATGATTCAGACAGGTTCGGGGAAACGTTCGATCTAGCCGGGATTCACTGGGTCATCGTCGGCGGCGAGTCCGGTCCCAAGGCACGCCCGATGCGCGAAGAGTGGGTTGTCCGCATTCAGGAACAGGCGGACACCGCTTGGGGTCGCCTTCTTCTTCAAGCAGTGGGGAAGCTGGGGAGCCGATGGAGTAAAACGGCATAAAAAAGCCAACGGACGCCTGCTGCGAGGCCGCAGCTGGGAGGCTTATCCCGATGCGATATCCCCTGGTCTGAGTCGAAAGCAACTGTCACTGTCTTTCCAGGGCGATCCGCAAGCGGGCTCAGGCTGATCGCGGCATCGGGTCCGCTTATTTCGCCTTCTTAGCCTTACATTGAATCGGCGCCATCCGGCCAATCTCAACAGTCAGGTCATCACCCTTGCCGCGAATGGTGTTGGGGCCATTGCTGTAGATAAACCCAGAGCCGCTCAGTTGCTGCTGCAACTCGATGGTTTTACCATGACGCACCAAGGCTGCAATGCCCTGCGTCGTGAAAAAGCGAACAGACAACGTCTCCCCATTGGCGCAAGTGAAGGCCACTTCCTGAACATCGGGCGAGTTGTCATTGCTTGCATAAGCGAGGCTATAGCCAAAAACGAGGCAGACAACGGCTACTGTGGCGATAAAGGCTTTCATGGTTCCTTCCGGATTGAGTGGAAACAGGCCGGGAAAAACATTACCGCACGCGACAACGGAAACGGGATAGATGCTAATAGATTATTTCGATTGGTGCCGGGAGAGAGACTCGAACTCTCACGCTGTTACCAGCGGCGGATTTTGAGTCCGTAAAAATCTAGTTGAAACCACTGATTACAAGTTATTTTTAATCTTATATTCAATATATTGAACAAACACCAACAATCGGCGACAACCCAAAATAACGCTATTATCTGCGGTTATGTGGACAACCAATAGACAACGGAACGATTCTACTTGCTTCAGGTATCCGCGTGGTTATCCACAATTCGCCGTTCAAATTTTGATCACTGGACTAATAATGGACAAAAAATAAATAATCCATCATGTAATCGTTATTTTTCATTAACTTGAAAATAACAACAGCGGATTGTTAATCCGTTATTGTTATTTATCGTGCTTTTTCGTAGCCTATTGCCATGGTTTGAACCTTGGAGAAACCGGCAATGGCGACCTTCGATAAGCACACGGCGAACGACGGCAAGATAACGGTTCGTGTACGCATTCGCCTGAAAGGGCGTCCGTTGCAGACTGCGACCTTTCACCGACTCACGGATGCCCGGCGCTGGGCGCAACAGACTGAGGCAGCGATTCGGGAAGAGCGCTACTTCAAGACCCGTGAAGCGCAACGACACACCCTGGCCGACTTGGTCGACCGCTACGCGGCGGATGTACTCCCACAAAAGCGCGATACCCGGAACCCGACCCGGTATCTGGCTTGGTGGCGCGAACAGCTTGGAGCCTATCCCCTCGCGGACCTGACCCCGCCCATCTTGGCCGAATATCGGGATAAGCTGGCGGCCGGACACCCCGGCGCTGAACCCCGTTCCCCTGCCACCGTGGTGCGCTACCTGGCGGCACTGAGTCACTGCCTGTCCGTGGCGGTGAAGGAATACCAGTGGTTGGACGATTCGCCCATGCGGAAAGTCTCCAAACCCCAGGAACCACGCGGCCGCGTTCGCTTCCTGTCGGATGACGAGCGGGTGGCCCTGCTGGCGGCCTGCGAGGAAAGCCTAAACCCCTACTTGCTCACCGTGGTGGTGCTGGCCCTGTCTACCGGGATGCGTCAAGGGGAAGTTATGAATCTGGAATGGCGTGATGTGGACTTGGCGCGGGGCTGGATCACCTTGCGCGAAACCAAGAACGGGACCATGCGCGGCGTGCCTCTCACTGGTAAGGCGCTGGCGCTGGTCAACGAACACGCCCGGATCCGGCGTCGGCTCGATACTCCGCTCCTGTTTCCTGGCACGCATCCCGACAAGCCGGCGAACCTGCGCCAGCCATGGGAGAAGGCGTTGAAGAAGGCAGGTATCGAGGATTTCCACTTCCACGACCTGCGCCATTCGGCCGCGTCCTATCTGGCGATGAACGGTGCCAGCCTGAACGAGATTGCAGCGGTTCTAGGCCATAAAACCCTGGCCATGGTGCAGCGTTATGCTCACCTGTCGGAGTCACACAAGGCTGGCGTGGTGGAACGCATGAACGCGGCGATATTCAGGGAAGCGGCCCTGTGAAAATGCTGGTGTTCCGAGAACATGCCCTGCTGCGCATGGCCGAACGCGGGATTTCGCGTCAAGCCGTGCAGGCAACGCTGGAACAGGGCGAGGTCATCCGGCATTACCCGGAAGACACTCCGTATCCAAGCCGCTTGTTGCTGCACTGGATTGATGGCCAACCCCTGCATGTGGTGGCAGCGCCAGCCAGCGACGATACTGAAATCATCATCACGGTTTACCGCCCAGATCCCGCCTTGTGGGAACCCGACTTCAAGAGGAAACGGCCATGAAATGTGTGATTTGCAAGACCGGCGACCTGCAACCGCAATCGGTATCGGTGACAGTGGACCGGCAGGGCGCGTTACTGGTGGTGGAAGGCGTTCCCGCCCTAGTGTGCGACAACTGCGGGGAACGGTATTTTGAAGATGCGGTATCCGCGCGATTGCTGGAGTTGACCGAACAGACCTTGCAACCGGGTGTGCGCCTGGACGTTCGCCGATACGGGCAAGCCGCTTGAGAATAGCGGGATTCGGCCCGTAGACGGCCTACAAGACGCGCGGCGGACAAAGTGGCAAGCGAGGTAGAGGAAACGACGGCGTAGAAACGAGCTGGGGCGGCCCTGGTGGAACAGGAACCTCACCGAGCTTACTGGATAAGACCTCGCCGAAACCACTTCCGCCCACCACGGCCCGTGCCGGCCTGCGATGGTCTCACCGCCAGCTGTTCTATCTGGGTTTGTTGTGGACAATCGCCAGTGTTTTCCAGCAAGTGGACAACCAGTGGACAATGAGCAAAGAGAAAGGGGCTAGACTTTCGCCTAACCCCTTGTTTTATTTGGTGCCGGGAGAGAGACTCGAACTCTCACGCTGTTACCAGCGGCGGATTTTGAGTCCGCTGCGTCTACCATTCCGCCACCCCGGCATAGGAAGGAGGTTAGTTAGTATAAGGATTTTCCACCAATGGGCAAGCGAATCCCGCGTCACGCACGGCGAAAAAGTGCGTAGCGCGCACCTGTTCGGTATCATGCCGTCCCTCCCTACCAGCCGAAACCGAAGAAATGCTGAATCCCAAGACGTTCAGGGCAGAACTGTTGTTATTGCTGGCAGCGGTGATCTGGGGCTTTGCCTTCGTCGCCCAGCGGGTCGGCATGAACCATGTCGGCCCCTACACCTACAATGGTGTCCGCTTCATCCTGGGCGCGCTGTCGCTGCTGCCCCTGCTGCTGCTCCGCCAACGGAGCGCCCCCTCTCGCCCCACCTGCAACTGGCCGGTGACCCTGGGCGGCGGCTTGCTGGCCGGTCTGGCGCTGTTTGCCGGGGCCTCGCTGCAACAAGTCGGGCTCGTTTACACCACAGCCGGCAAGGCAGGCTTCATCACGGGTCTGTATGTAATCATCGTACCGCTGCTGGGTCTGCTATGGGGCCAGCGTACACCTCGGAGCACTTGGATCGGCGCGATCTTCGCCGTCGCCGGCCTGTATCTACTGACCATGAGCGATCGCCTGACCCTGGCTGAAGGCGACGGCCTGGTTCTGATCGGCGCATTCTTCTGGGCCTGCCATGTCCTCATCATCGGCTGGCTGTCCGGGCGGCATGTCGAACCGATCCTGCTGGCCTGCCTGCAATTCGTGATCTGCGCGGTGCTGAGTCTGGTGGTGGCGGTGGTCAGCGAGCCGATCAGCTGGGCCGGACTGGTGGGCGGCATGTGGCCGATTCTCTATGGCGGACTGCTGTCGGTCGGGGTGGCCTACACCCTGCAGGTCATCGCCCAGCGCGACGCCCCACCAGCCCATGCCGCCATCATCCTTAGCCTGGAAACCGTATTCGCGGCGCTGGGCGGCTGGCTGCTGCTGCACGAAACCCTCGGCGGGCGCGGCCTGATCGGTTGCGCGCTGATGTTCGCTGGCATGTTGCTATCGCAACTGAGCTTCAGCCGCGCGACGCCCGCATCGAACGAGTCGGTGGGGATGGCTGAGCCATCGCCGATCGGCGAGGAACGTCGCTAATCGACCGGCGGCTGACATTCGCTCCCATTGCCCGGATCGTCCGCTGGGTGCGCATCCGCCTGGTGAGACTCGCTGGCATCCGGCCCATCACCCTGCCGTTCCTGGTACCAGCACTGGTAACATAGCCGCAGGCCATCCTGGCTCAAGAAGCTGGCCGGTGGCCCAAAGCTGCCACAGAGATCGCATATCAGATAGCTGCTGACCATCGTCGCCTCCACCCTACCCCACCCGAATCCGCCATGAATGCCCTGTCCGCATGGTTCCATCACCTGGCCAATCCAGCCCTCATCGCCGCACTCGGCGCGATTCCGCTCCTGCTGATCGGATTCAGTCTACGCCTGTTGCGCCGTCGCCGGACCAGCCGCCGCAAGGGTGTCGAAGGCGAACAGCAGGTAGCAGCCGCGCTAGCCAAGCTGCGGCGGCCGGTGCTGCACGATATCCTGATTGCCGACGGGCGCGGCGGTCTGACCCAGATCGACCATGTCTTGCGACTACCGGCCGGACTGCTGGCGCTGGAAACCAAACATTACCAGGGCGACATCGACGGTAGGGCGAACGAGCAGAGCTGGACCCAGCATCTGGGCGGACGACGGTTCACCTTCTACAACCCGCTGCGCCAGAACGCCGGCCACGTGCGTGCGCTGCAACGTCTGCTGCCAGAAGTGACCGTGTGGGGTCGGGTGGTATTCACCGAGGCGGCCCGCTTTCCAGACGGCATGCCGGACGGCCTGTCGCGCTCGACCACTCTGGCGGTCGACCTCGCGCCCCTGCTGGCGCTACCGGCCGATGCGCGCGTCGCCAAAGCCTGGCGGCAACTCCGACGCGCCGCCCGCACCGACCGCCAAGCGCGGCGCGCTCATCGCCTGCAACTACGAACCTGCTACGGCCGCGACCGGCAGGAAACGCTGGCGCTGGGACTACTGGCCGCTGCCGGAGCCTGGATCACGGCGCTGGCAGCCCTGGTACTGTGGCAGCAGGACTGACATGGAGCTGCCGACTGGCTGTGAACCGCGCTGTCCCGGCTGCGCCCATCGCACGCTGACCGCTACCGCCAGCGAGGCGCAAAAAACCCACTGGTTGCGGCAAGCGCTCGCGCCGTGGGCCGATCGCCTGCTGCCGCTGCGGACGGTCGATCCCAGCGCGCGTTGGAACTATCGGCGCAAGGTCTGTCTATCGGCGCTGTGGGATGAGTCCGCCGGCTGGCGTTTCGGCCTATGGCGACGCGATGAATTGATCCCGATTCCCGATTGCCCGGTGCACGCCGAATCGGTCCGCGCCATGGTGCACTGGCTAATGCAGGTGCTACCGCCTCAGCCGGATTTTCCGCTGGCGTTCTTCGTCCAATCCGGCGCACAGGCCACCCTGATCGTGAAAACCCACCGGGTTCCCGCGCTCGACGGGCTGGATGAAACCCGCCTGGCGGAACTGGCCGCCAATGGGCTGGACGGTTTGTGGTTGCACCGGCATCCGGCCGCCGGTCGCCGGCTGTTCGCCCGCAACGGCTGGACCCTGTTGTGGGGGCAGCCGCGTTCGCGGGATGCGCTGGGGCTGGAATACGGCCCGATGGCTTTCCAGCAACAGATTCCCGCACTGTATCGCCAGGCGCTGGATGCGGCGGAGGCGTTTCTGGACCCGGCATCCGGTCACCAGATCGCTGATCTGTACTGCGGCATCGGCGCCAGTCTGCAACGCTGGACTCGGCGCGGGGCACGGGTCATCGGGGTGGAACTCGGCGGCGAAGCGGTAGCGTGCGCTGGCCAGAACGCACCGGATGCCACCACCCTGCGCGGCAAATGCGCCGACCGCCTGCCCCAGCTACGGGAATGGACCACGTCGACCGCCTCTCGCCTGCTCTATCTCAACCCCCCGCGCACCGGCCTGGAACCCGCCGTGCGCGATTGGGCTGCGCGGGAATTTCGCCCGGAACGGCTGGCCTATCTGTCCTGCAGCGCCGGAACGTTGAGCCGCGATCTGGCGGTGCTGACCACCGCCGGCTACCTGGTAGAGGCGCTGATCCCCTACGATTTTTTCCCGCAAACCCACCATGTCGAAACGCTGGCGCTGCTACGGCGCTCGGACTGAATTCCCAATCTCCCGCGATGCTCTACAATTGAGGGCGATGTCAGCCGCCGGCTGGCCACCCATACCCTATTTCGCCATTCGCCCCACCCCACGACGCCACCGATTCCATGCACCCATCCCTGCTTTGCCGGCTGCTCCTGACCGGCTGGCTGCTCTGCCCAAGCTGGGCCATTTCCGCCACTGCCCCCCCGCTTCCATCCTTGGTCCTGCACGACTTCGAGCGCACCGCCAGTCCGACCCCCGGCGTCACCATGCGCCATCAGCTCAGCGACCTGGACAGTCGAGCCGGCCAGATCTGGTACCGCCGGGAACCGGCACCGCGCGCCACCAGTGAGCGCGCCTTGCATCTGTACTACCGCTTCAATCCCGAAACCGACAAAGATCTCGGCTGGCGACTGACCCTACCCGATCTCGACGCTTCGAATTACGATCATTTGGAATTCTGGATTCGCGGCGACGCCAAGCTCGGCTACGCCGATGCGCTGCGGGTCGAGTTCAGGCAGTCGCTGCCCGATGCTCCGCCCGACCTGTTGCGCCAAGGCAGCACGGTCGTGACCGGCATCACCGCCGACTGGCAACGGGTCCAGATTCCGTTGAATCTGATGACCGGCATCGATGACTGGCAGCATCTGCGCCAATTCGGCATCGTGCTGCAACCGCGCCGTTCGCCGATCACGGTCGGGGCCTATTGGCTGGACGATATCGCCTTGATCAAGACCGGCCAACCCGGCCCCAGCATCCACGACCCGGTGATTACCCCGCGCAAGACCGTGCTGGAAACCCAACTCGGCGGCAAGGCGGCACTGCAGCCCTACCTCTTCCACGACCGGACGGCTGGCTGGCCGACCCGTCTGACTGTCCCGCCAACCGAGTTACCCGCCGACGATCGGGCTTTCCTGCAACGACTGGCCCGCGACACCTGGCGGGGATTGGCTGCCCTGAGCGATCGCGATCACGGCCTGCCGTTCGACACCGTGCGGTTCCATGGCGACGTGACCCCTGCACATAGCTGGCTGGGCGACTACACCAACGTCACCAACATCGGCCTATACCTGATCGACATCGTGGCGGCGGCGGAACTGGGCCTGATCGACGCTGCCGAGGCCCAAACCCGGCTCAACCAAACCCTGGACAGCCTGGAACGGCTGGAAACCTGGCGCGGCTTCTACTTCAACTACTACGACACCACCACGCTGGAGCGCACCAGCCATTTCGTATCCTTCGTCGATTCGGCCTGGCTGACCACCGGGCTGATGGTGGTCCGCAACAGCTTCCCCACCCTGACCGAACGCTGTACTCGGCTGATCGACCGGGAGGATTACAGCCTGTTCTATGACCCGGTCGAACAGTTGATGGCCCATGGCTATCACGCCAACCTGCCCTATCGCACCGAGTATTACTACGGATTGCTGTACAGCGAAGCGCGGCTGGGCAGCCTGATCGCCATCGGCAAGGGTGATGTGCCGGTCGAGCACTGGTACCGTATGGTGCGCACCTTCCCGCGTTCCGCCGACTGGCAGTCACAATCGCCCAAACATCGGGTCGACAAGATGGTGAACGGTTATGTCTTCCCCGGCGGTTATTACACGTGGAAGGGCTACCAGTTCGTGCCGTCCTGGGGCGGAGCCATGTTCGAGGCGCTGATGCCGACCCTGGTACTGGACGAGCAGCGCTACGCCCCGGCCAGCCTGGGCCAGAACGGGCGGGTGCACACCGCAATCCAGCGCCGTTTCGCGCTGGAGCATCTGGGCTATCCGGTGTGGGGTCTGTCGCCGAGCTCGACCCCCGCCAGCGACGACTACAGCGAATACGGCGCGCGGTTGCTCGGCGCGCGCGGTTACGCTGCCGGCGCAGTCACTCCCCATGCAGCGGCACTGGCCCTGCTGGTCGATCCAGCCGCCGCCACCGCCAACCTGCGCCAGCTGGTGGAACGCTACCCGGTCTACGGCGATTTCGGCTTCTACGACGCCGTAGCACCGCGCGGCGGGCAGGTAGCGTACAACTATCTGGCGCTGGATCAGAGCATGATCCTGATCGCGCTGGCCGATTATCTGCGCGATGGGGTCATCCAGCGCTATTTCGCCGCCGATCCGATCATGCAGCGGGTCTTGCCGCTGTTGGGCACGGAACGGTTCTTCGACTGACGGATGAGCCATGGCCAGCGTCGACTTCGAGCATATCGACAAGATCTATCCGGGTGGAGCCCAAGCTGTCGCCGACTTCAACTTGGCCATCGCCAACGGCGAGGTCCTGGCGCTGGTCGGCCCCTCTGGCTGCGGCAAATCCACCCTGTTGCGCCTGCTGGCCGGCCTGGAAACGGCGACCGGCGGCATCCTGCGCATCGATGGCCAACGGGTCAACGAGCTGTCGCCGCAGCAGCGCAATATCGCGATGGTCTTTCAGGATTACGCCCTGTATCCACACATGACGGTGCGGCGCAACCTGGAATTCCCCTTGCGGATGCGCAACCTGCCCGGCGCCGACATCGAACGACAACTGGCCTGGGCGGTGGAACTGCTGGGGCTGGGCGAATTACTCGATCGCCTGCCGAAGCAACTGTCCGGCGGCCAACGCCAACGGGTGGCGATGGGCCGGGCGCTGGTCCGGCAACCGAGCGTGTTTCTCATGGACGAACCGCTGTCGAATCTGGACGCCAAGTTGCGGGTGCAGATCCGCGCCGAACTGGGCGAGCTGCTAGACCGGCTGGGCGCGACGACGCTCTATGTGACCCACGATCAAGCCGAGGCGATGACCCTGGGCGATCGGGTGGCGGTGCTCGATCGCGGCCGGCTGCAACAGGTCGCGCCGCCGCAACAACTGTACGAGCGGCCAGCCAACGTATTCGTGGCCGGCTTCATCGGCAACCCACCGATGAACCTGTTACCGGTGCAGCTGAACGCCGCCCGCGATGGCGGACTGCAACTACGACTGGGCGAGCAGAGCTGGCCGCTGGTCTTACCCGCCATCACTGCGGAATACTGGCGGGCCTGGCTCGATCGACCGCTGACCGCTGGCATTCGGCCCGAGCATCTGACGCTCGCCATGGATGAGGCCGGTTTACTGGCGACGGTCGGCGATGCCGAGTATCTGGGCCACGAGACGCTGCTGCATGTCCGGATCGTCGGCCTGGAGACACCCAGCCCGTCGTTGACCCTGCGACTGCCGGGCCTGCGGCGCTTCCAGCGCAGCGACAGCGTGCGTCTGGCTCTGGATGGCGCACAATTGCATCTGTTCGATCCCGACGGACTGGCATTGACGCGCGGCCCGGATCAGCAGACGACTACACAAAACGCAACGTAACCGACCTAAAGTAAGCGTTTATGCCCGATTCATCCCCTTTTCCCACCAATTTCCTCTGGGGCGCAGCCACCTCGGCCTACCAGATCGAAGGTTCGCCGCTGGCGGACGGCGCGGGTCCCAGCATTTGGCACGAGTTCGCCCATACCCCAAGCCGGGTTCGCAACGGCGACACCGGCGATGTGGCCTGCGACCATTACCACCGCTACCGGGACGATGTAGCGCTGATGGCTGAGCTGGGCCTGAACGCCTATCGCTTCAGCGTGTCCTGGAGCCGCGTGCTGCCGACTGGGCGCGGCCCGCTCAATCCGCGCGGGCTCGATTTCTACCAGCGGCTGGTCGACGCCCTGCTGGAACGGGGCATCGAACCGATGCTCACGCTCTACCACTGGGATCTGCCGGCGGCGTTGGACCGGCTGGGCGGCTGGCTGAATCCGGACAGCGCTCACTGGTTCGCCGACTACGCCCAAGTGCTGTTCCGGGCGCTGGACGATCGGGTCAAACTGTGGGTGACCTTGAACGAACCCTGGGTGGTGGTGGATGGCGGCTACCTGCATGGCGTGCTGGCTCCTGGCCAGCGCAATCCCTATGCCGCACCGCTCGCCGCCCATCAACTGCTGCGCGCCCACGCCGCCGCCACTCAATGTTACCGGGCCGAGGGCCGCCACCAGATCGGACTGGTGGTCAACCTGGAACCCAAGTACCCCGCCACGGAAACGGTCGCCGATCTCGACGCCACCATGCGAGCCGACGCCTACTGGAACCGCTACTATCTCGATCCGGTGTTCCTGGGCGGCTATCCGCCGGAACTGGCGGATATCTTCGGCCCGGCCTGGCCGGATTTCACTGCAGATGATCTCGACGCCTTGCGCCAGCCGCCGGATTTTCTCGGCATCAATTACTACAGCCGACAAGTGGTGCGCCACGATCCCAGCGACTGGCCGCTGGCCGCTGCGCGGGTCCGCCAGCCACGGAACACCCACACCACCCTGGACTGGGAGGTCTATCCTCAGGGATTGACCGATATCCTGGAGTGGGTCGCCAGCCGCTATGGCCCGCTACCGCTGTACATCACCGAAAACGGCGCGGCGTTCTACGATCCGCCGCAGGCCGAGGGCCCGATCGCCGATCCTCTCCGACAGCGTTATTTGCACGATCACTTGCGCGCGGCGCTGGCGGCCCTGCGCCAGGGCGTCGATCTACGCGGCTATTTCGCCTGGTCGTTGCTGGACAATTTCGAATGGGGGCATGGCTTCACACCGCGCTTCGGCCTGATTCACGTCGACTACGCCACCCAGCAACGGACCTGCAAGGCCAGCGCCCGGTTCTACGCCGAGGTGATTCGCAGTCACGGGTCTCATCTAATCGATGTGTAGATTGTGCAGATAAACAGAAGAATGCGGCCATGGGCGTCGCTGGCGATGGCCAGGGTTCGCCGGAGCCGATGGCGCGTCAACGTTACGCGCCAAGACCACCACCAAACAGCTGTCAGTGAGGATCGTCGATGGAGACCGCAACAATCGCCCAACTCCATATGCGGGCTTATCAAGAATGGCAGGAAATCGTCGAACTCGACCTGCACAACTCCGAGGACATCGTATACGGGATCATGCCGCTGCTATCCGAAGCCCTAAGCCGGGACCCCGACCATTTACCTTCGTTGGACTTGATGAGCGACATGCTGCTGGAAATCAACGCCTGGGAAGAGGCATTCGAGTTCATGGAAAAGATGTTCAGTCTGGCGCAGGACGACCCCGACTATCGGCCCAAGCTGGCGCTGCTCAACAGCGACCCAAAGACTCGTCGCCACGCCATTCGGGCCTATCTGCATCGGAAACGGCTGCAACTGAACCGCAACCCGGCCTGATCAGCTGCTCAGTTGCCACCCGCCCTGGCACAGGAACCACAGCGCATAGGCCAGCAATGCCCATCCAAGCCCACGCATCAGGTTGACGTAGCCCCGGCTGCGCAAGACGGCGCGGGCACGATCCAGCGCGATCGCCAGCGCCGCTTTCGAGCCCACCAGCAGGGCATAGAAGGCTGCGACGAAGGCGACGGCGGCCAGCCCGCTTTCCCGCCAGGCCGCCAGCACGGTCGGCGCACCGACCGTCAGCCAGAACAGATAGGGGCTGGGATTGAGAAAATTGGCGATCACCCCGCGCCACAGCGAGTCGGCCGGATCGGTCAACTGCAATTCCGCCCCGCGAAAACGCACGCCCTGCCAGCCGAGCCAGGCCAGATACAACCCACCGCCAAGCTGAATCACGGCCAGCGGCCCGTCTTGACCGGCCAGCGGCTGCAGCAACCCCACCGTGACCAGCACGATCGGCAGGTCGGTCAACAGCGGCGCCAGCGCCACCCCGATGCCGGCGCGCGCGCCATGACGCAAGGTTTCGTTGGCGACCAGGGTCAACAGCGGCCCCGGCGCCAACCCACCGCTCAACCCCAGCAAGGCGCCGGTCAGCAGAAAGGCGAGCGATGCAGTCAACCCGGTCTGACCGTCGCTTTCAGAGTGGCACGCAATTGCCGGTAACTGTCCAGTCGGCGCGGTGCGACTTCGCCCCGCTCCACCGCCTCGCGCAAGGCGCAATCCGGTTCGCTCTGGTGCAGGCAGTCGGAAAACCGGCACCGACCGAGATAGGGAGCCAATTCCGGAAAACCTCGATCCAGATCGTGCGGGTGAATTTCGCCCAATTCGAAACTGCGCACGCCGGGAGTGTCGATCAGGTCGCCGCCATCCGGCAGATGATACAGGGTGCTGGCGCTGGTGGTGTGTGCGCCGTGCCCGGTGGCCGCCGACAGGGCCTGGATCCGGATCTCGCGGTCCGGCAGCAGCGCCTTGATCAGGGACGACTTGCCCACCCCCGATTGCCCGACCAGCAGGGCGGTGTGCCCGCACAGCCAGGCGCGCAGGGCATCCAGGCCGTAGCGGGTGCGACTGCTGGCCGTCAACAGCGGATACCCGAGTCGGCGATAGCCGTCCAGTCGCGCGGTCAGCGCCGCCGCCGCCGCCGGATCCAGCAGGTCGGTCTTGTTCAAGACCAGCAGGCCCTGTACGCCGATGGTAGCGATCGCCACCAGATAACGATCGATCAGCGCCTCGCTCAGCTCCGGCTCCGGGGCGATGATCACGGCCACCGCATCCAGATTGGCGGCCACCGGGCGCGGCTGGCCGTAGTAGTCGAGACGGGTCAACAGCGAGCGGCGTTCGTCGACCGCCGTCACCACGCCTTCCGTCGGCCCTGACGCCTGCCAGATCACCTGGTCGCCACAGGCCAGCCGCCCCAGATTTTGTCGCACCCGACAGCGATGCAGTTGGCCGCTGGCATCCTCGACGATCAGGCTCGCGCCATGATTGGTGATCGCCAGCCCGGTTTGCGCCGCCCCCAGCCGCGCCTCGTCGGCCGGCGGTGGGCTCTGCTCGACCTGCTGGCGACGGCGATCCTGCAAGCGCTGAATGCGCGCCTGCTGGCGCTGGGTCAAGCGCCGACCGGCCATGATCCCTCGCTGCGCTGGCTGTAGCCCGTCACTAAACCGAACAGTTGACCGAAAGTCGGCGTAAACTGATAGCATTCGGCGTCATCGGCCACTGGCCTCATCACCTTTTCCCCTTGCCTGCGAACCGCCAACACCTCATGTCCCCCGATAATCTGATCTGGATCGATTTGGAAATGACCGGCCTGGACTCCCGGACCGATCGCATCATCGAAATCGCCACCATCGTCACCGACAGCCAATTGAATGTCCTGGCCGAAGGTCCGGTGCTGGCCATCCACCAGAGCGATACCGTGCTGGCGGCGATGGACGACTGGAACCGCAAACAGCACGGCGAATCCGGGCTGGTAGCGCGAGTGCGCGCCAGCGACCTGGACGACCGCACGGCCGAAACGCAGACTCTGGCGTTTCTGCACCAGTATGTACCGAAGGGCCAGTCGCCGATGTGCGGCAACAGCATCTGTCAGGATCGGCGCTTCCTGGCCCGCCTGATGCCGGAGCTGGAGGCGTACTTCCACTATCGCAACCTGGACGTCAGCACCCTCAAGGAACTGGCCCGCCGCTGGTATCCGGGCCAGGGCAAGAGCTTCAGCAAGACCTCTACCCATCTGGCGCTGCAGGATATTCGCGATTCCATCGAGGAGCTGCGTTTCTACCGGGAGCGCCTGTTCGTGCCAGTGACGGCCGGCGCTCGCTAGCCTGCAGCCGGCCCGCTCCATCCGTTCACCGTTCGATCGGCATCTGGGGATCGTTGCCCCATTCCGACCAGGCCCCGGCATAGCCGCGCACCCGTGGATAGCCAAGGCAGCGCAGCACCCAGTAGGTATGCGCCGAACGGTGGTGCGTCTGGCAATAGACCACCACTTCCTTGTCCGGGGTCACGCCGCGGGTTTCGAGCATGGCCCGCAGCGTCGGCTCGGGCTGCAGCCGCAGCTGTCGCAGCGGATCCATGACATCGGTCCAGTTCAGATTGACCGCGCCGGGAATATGGCCACCACGGGCGGCGCGCACGTCCATCCCGGCGTATTCGGCCGGCGTACGGGCATCGAGCAGCGCCAGATCGGGCCGGCCCAGTTGTGCCAGCAGCCAGTTCTTTTCGGCCAGCGCTGCGGGATTGCCCAGCCGGGCCTGATAGGCGCTGGGCGGCGCCGAACGCGATCGGGTTTCGAACGGTCCGACGCTCTCCCAGCTGTAGCGACCGCCATCGAGCAGCGACAACCGCTCATGGCCGAGCACCGCCAGGGTCCATAGCAACCGGGCCGCGCGGCCGTTGCCTTCGTTGTCGTAGGCGACCACCTGCCGCTCGGCCGTCAGCCCCAGACTCGACAACAATTCGCTCAAACGCGCCAGGGTCGGCAGCAGACCCATCGCCGGAGGAACGGGCCGGATCAACTCAGCGTAGCCCAGCGAGACCGCGCCGGGAATATGGCCGGCGACGTAGCTGAGCGGATCGGACAGATCCACGACCAGGATTTGGGGATCGTCAAGACAAGCCTGGAGCTGCTCCGGCTCGATCAGCAGCGGCAAAGGGGGTGCGGTAGGCATGCGGCAAACTCCCAGGGTCAGCGGCGGCATTTGTCCAAAAAGCCCGGCGACGCCGGGCTTTTTGAGGCATGGTTTTTCACATGTTCGGATAATTCGGCCCATCTCCGCCCTGCGGCGTCACCCAGTTGATGTTCTGGGTGGGATCCTTGATGTCGCAGGTCTTGCAATGCACGCAGTTCTGGGCGTTGATCTGCAGGCGCGGATGGCTGCCATCGACATCCCGTACGATCTCATAAACCCCAGCCGGGCAATAGCGCTGTTCCGGCGCATCGTACAGGGGCAGGTTGATCCGGACCGGAACGGTCGGGTCCTTCAGCGTCAGATGGCAGGGCTGATCTTCCTCGTGATTGGTGTTGGAGATGAACACCGAGGACAGCCGATCGAAACTGATCACGCCATCCGGCTTGGGATAGTCGATCCGCGAACACTCGCTGGCCTTCTTCAGTTTGGCGTGATCGGGCTTGTGATGGAGCGTCCAGGGCGCCTTGCCCCGGAACAGGTAGGTATCCAGCGCCGAATAGGCGATCGCCGCCCACAGGCCCCAGCTGAACGACGGCTTGATGTTGCGCACCCGATAGAGCTCGTCCCACAGCCAGCTTTGCTGTACCAGCTCGGGATATTCGGTGATCTCGTCGGCGCTGCGCTCGGCCTTGACTGCCGCGAATACCGCATCTGCTCCCAGGATCCCGGACTTCATCGCGGTATGCGTGCCCTTGATCTTGGGCATGTTGAGAAAGCCAGCCGTATCGCCGATCAGCATCCCACCGGGGAAGATCAGCTTGGGCAGCGACTGGACACCACCGGCCGAGATGGCGCGCGCACCATAGGCGATGCGCCGACCGCCTTCAAAAGTCGGGCGAATGTCGGGATGGGTCTTGAAGCGCTGGAATTCCTCGAACGGCGACAAGTGGGGATTGGCATAACCCAGTCCGACCACGAAGCCGACCGCGACCTGATTGCCTTCCAGGTGATAGAGGAAGGAGCCGCCGTAGGTGCTGGGATCCAGCGGCCAGCCGACGGTATGAACGATCTTGCCCGCCTGGTGCTTGGCCGGGTCGATTTCCCACAGTTCCTTGATGCCGATGCCGTAGGTTTGCGGGTCCACGCCCTCGCGCAGCTTGAAGCGCTCGAACAGGGTCTTGGTCAGCGAGCCGCGGCAACCCTCGGCGAACAGGGTGTAGCGGGCGCGCAGCTCCATGCCCGGCGTGAACTGGTCGGTCGGCTGGCCGTCGCGGCCGACGCCCATGTCGCCGGTGGCCACCCCAGCCACCGCGCCATCGTCGTCATACAGCACTTCGGCGGCGGCGAAACCGGGGTAGATCTCCACGCCCAGCTCTTCGGCCTGAGTCGCCAACCAGCGGCACAGGTTACCCAGGCTGATGATGTAGTTGCCGTGATTGTTCATCTGCGGCGGGGTGGGCAGGCGGTACGAGGTTTCGCGGGTCAGTAACAGGAAGTTGTCGTCCGTCGCCAGGGTATTCAGCGGCGCGCCCCGTTCCTGCCAATCCGGGATCAGTTCGTCCAGAGCCCGCGTTTCCACCACCGCGCCGGACAGGATGTGTGCACCTACTTCAGATCCCTTCTCGATGACACAAACGTTCACCTCGTGATCGTTTTCCGCCGCCAGTTGTTTCAGACGAATGGCCGCCGACAGGCCGGATGGACCGGCGCCGACGATGACCACGTCATATTCCATACTTTCGCGTTCCACCGAGCACTCCTTCGTTTCGTTATTTTCAGGTTTGCAAGAATTACGGGTGACACCAATGTGTCTCCGTAGATTTTTAGATATAGCTCAACGTGTTATATCTGAATATTCTAGAGAGAGGCGCCGTGGCCGGGCTAGCCCGAATCGGCTATGGTCCTCCGGCGCAGCCGCGCCAATTAAAGACAATTTCTAGGGAAAATGCATCCTGATTTATCCCCGTACACCGAGACCGATGCCCAAGGTTCCGGTCGGCGAGCTGCCACAGGTCACTACGACTTCAATAGGGCCGCACACCGAACAGATAGGGATGCAGCAGCAACAACAGCGCGAACAGCCCCACGCCCCAGCCGACCGGCCGGCGCAGCTCGGACCATACCAAGGTCTGCCGACCGCGCAGAATGGCCGCAAACGGCAGATAGGAAGTGACGGCGGCGAAACGTTGCCAGCGCTCGCCGTGGGCGATGCGCATCCGATCATCGAGGTGCAGCGACCCCAGCACCGCCGTCAGCAGAAAACTGCCGAAGAACAGCAGTGACGCCAAATCGCCATTGACCAGCAGATGCACCGCCGCCCATAGCGCAATGCCCCACATCATCGGATGACGGGTGATGCGCAACACACCCCGAGCCGGATCCGGCCGATCGAGCGCGTTTTCCATGCCCGTCACCGACGGATTGGGCGCGATGATCCCACCAGCGATCAAGGTCAAGGCCACTGGCATCACCAGCAACGGCAGATGGCGCGCCCCGAGACCCAGCCACCAGAGCTGGACCGTATGAGCAGCCTTGGCGTAGGCGACGATCATCGCCGCCAGCGTCAGCAACGCGACCAGCGTGTAGAAACCGAGGAACCCTTTTTCCCCCAGAAAGTCGACCAGGCGACCGCGCGCCTGGCGGCTGGACAGACCGAGGTGGCTGACACAAAAGGCGACGCCGGCGATCCCGGTGACGACGAGCGCGGTATCCATGATGGCATCTCCATCGGAAGCGAGATCGGTACTGTAGGCACTGACAAGTAGACGATCAAGCCGGGCTTCGACCGATCGAACGACACGGCGTCTTCGCGGCAACATCGTCTATGCTAAACCATCAGACCGCATCGATTTTTCCGCGTTCGGCTTGTCCTACCGGGGAATTTCGGTTAATTCTTGCAGGCGAATGCTCGCTGGCGTCAGCTTTCACCCGCATCACCCCACATTAAGGAGAGAGGAGTCGCATCATGAATACGATCAGCCGTAATGTTCTGAGTGCCGCCGTCGGCGCGATTATCCTGGGTTTGGGCAGTTTGGCGCAGGCCGAGGACACCATCAAGATCGCCGTGGCCGGCCCGATCACCGGTCCAGTCGCCCAGTACGGCGACATGCAGATGATCGGCGCCAAGATGGCAGTCGAACAGATCAACGCCAAGGGCGGCGTGAACGGCAAAAAACTGGAAGCGGTTCTGATGGACGATGTGTGCGAACCCAAGCAGGCGGTCGCCGTCGCCAATCAGATCGTCAACCAGAAGATCAAGTATGTGGTCGGCCACCTCTGCTCCGGATCGACCCAGCCGGCCTCCAAGCTGTACGAGGACGAAGGCATCCTGATGATCACCCCGGCCGCCACCAATCCGGCCATCACCCAGCAGGGCTATAAGATGGTGTTCCGCACCATCGGCACCGACGACCAGCAAGGTCCGACCGCCGGCAAGTACATCGCCGAGAAGATCAAACCCAAGAAGCTGGCGATCATCCACGACAAGCAGCAATACGGCGAAGGCATCGCCAAGGAAGTCGACAAGACCGTCAAGGCCGCCGGCATCACCCCGGTGCTGTTCGAAGGCGTCAACAAGGGCCAGACCGACTTCTCCGCCCTGATCACCAAGATGAAGAGCGAAGGCGTCGACTTCGTCTACTACGGCGGCTATCACCCCGAGCTGGGCCTGCTGCTGCGGCAGTCGCGCGAACAGGGCTTCGACGCCAAGTACATGGGTCCGGAAGGGGTCGGCAACAAGGACATCAGCGCCATCGCCGGTCCGGCCTCCGAAGGCTTGCTGGTCACCCTGCCCGCCGATTTCAGCACCGATCCGGCCAACGCCGATCTGGTCAAGGCGTTCAAGGCCAAGAACGAAGACCCGACCGGTCCGTTCGTGATGCCGGCCTACGCCGGGGTGGAGATCATCGCCGACGCCATCAAGGGCGCCAAAACCGAAGATCCGGCCAAGTTGGCTGGCTACATCCACAAGAACAGCTTCCAGACTCCGATCGGCAAGGTCGCGTTCAAGGACAATGGCGATCTGAAGGAATTCCAGTTCGTCATCTTCACTTGGCACGCCGACGCTACCAAGACGCCGGTCAAGTAAGTCAGGCCACCGGGGCGAGGTTCACATCCTCGCCCTTCGGTTTTCATGGCGCTCCATTGCCCGCGCCCGATCCCAGCCTTCAGAATGCGGTGGCCATGTCCGGTTCGTTTTCCATCCTCGAATTCATCCAGCAGATCATCAATGGCCTGACCCTGGGCAGCATCTACGCCCTGATCGCCATTGGCTACACCATGGTGTACGGCATCATCGGCATGATCAATTTCGCGCACGGCGAGATTTACATGATCAGCGCCTATATCGGCCTGCTCACCATCACCGCCCTCACCGTGCAATTCGGAATCGAGAGCGTTCCCCTGATCCTGCTAGCGACCCTGTTCGTCAGCATCGCCATCACCAGCGCCTATGGCTGGACCATCGAACGCGTCGCCTATCGGCCGTTGCGCAGCCAGTCGCGGCTGATTCCGCTGATCTCGGCCATCGGCATGTCGATCTTCCTGCAAAACTACGTGCAGATCGGCCAGGGCGCGCGCGATCTGTCGATGCAGCCGCTGATCACCGGCGGCTGGCGCTTCGGCCCCGACGGTGGCTTCCAGGTCTACCTGTCCTATATGCAGGTGTTGATCGCGACCGCGACCGTGATCTTCATGACCGCCCTGACCCTGTTCATCACCCGCTCGCGCCTGGGCCGGGCCTGCCGGGCTTGCTCGCAGGATCTGACCATGACCAACCTGCTCGGCATCGACACCAACCGGGTGATCTCGCTGACCTTCGTGCTGGGTGCGGGCCTGGCGGCGGTCGCCGGCGTCCTGATCAGCCTGTACATCGGCAAGATCAACCCTTTCATCGGCTTCGAAGCTGGCATCAAGGCTTTCACTGCCGCCGTGCTGGGCGGCATCGGCAGCATTCCCGGCGCCATGCTGGGCGGCGTCGTTCTGGGTCTGGCGGAAAGCTTCTCCTCCGCCTACCTGCGCACCGAGTACAAGGATGTGGTGGCCTTCGGCCTGCTGGTGCTGGTCCTGCTGTTCCGCCCGACCGGACTGCTGGGCAAGCCCGAGATCGAGAAGGTATAGGCCATGCCCAGGAACCTGCTCGAAGCGGTGCTGGTCGCCCTGTTGGCCGGGCTGCTCACCGTGCCGATTCTCGGCATCCATATTCAAGTCGACGGGATCAAGGTGTCCCTGCAGGGCAACGCCATGCCGGTCCTGGCGATCATGGCCGTGGTGTTTGCGGCCCGGCTATTCCAGGTTCCGCAGAAAGCGGCGACCGGCATGGCCTACCTCAGCCAGCGGCTGCCCCGCCCGCCCCGCTTGGCGGCCAGCTATCGCCCAGTTCTGATCGGCCTGGTGATTGTCGTAGCGATCGTCTGGCCTTTCACCGCCTCGCGCAGCGCGATCGACATCGCCACCCTGGCGCTGATCTACGTCATGCTCGGTCTGGGCCTGAATGTGGTCGTGGGTTTCGCCGGCCTGCTGGATCTGGGCTATGTGGCGTTCTATGCGGTCGGCGCGTACGGTTACGCCCTGCTGTCGATGCATTGGGGGCTGTCGTTCTGGGCATGCCTGCCGCTGTGCGTGCTCATGGCGGCGGCGACCGGCTGCTTGCTGGGATTCCCGGTCCTGCGGCTGCGCGGCGACTATCTGGCCATCGTGACCCTGGGCTTCGGCGAGATCATTCGCCTGTTGCTGAACAATCTGAACGCCTTGACCGGCGGCCCGGACGGCATCGGCAACATCGCCAAGCCCACCCTGTTTGGCCTGGAATTCGCCCGCGAGCCCAGCACCGAAGGCGGCGTCACCTTCCACCAGTTCTTCGGTCTCGATTATCACAGCATCGACACCCTGATCTTTCTCTATCTGGTGGCGCTGGGCATGGCTCTGCTGATCCTCTACGTCATCAATCGCCTGATCCGCATGCCGATCGGGCGGGCCTGGGAAGCGCTGCGCGAAGACGAGATCGCCTGCCGTTCGCTGGGTCTGAACCCGACCACCATCAAGCTTTCCGCCTTCGGCTTCGGCGCGTCGACCGCCGGCTTCGCCGGGGCCTTCTTCGCTGCTCGCCAAGGCTTCATCAATCCCGAATCCTTTACCTTCATCGAATCGGCCATCGTGCTGGCCATCGTGGTGCTGGGCGGCATGGGCTCGCAACTGGGGGTGATCCTGGCCGCCATCGCCCTGACGGCGCTGCCCGAAATCGCCCGCCAGTTCGCCGAATACCGCATGCTGATCTTCGGCCTGGTGCTGGTGTTGATGATGATCTGGCGACCGCAGGGGCTAGTCCCGGCCAGCCGCCCCCGGCTGGAGCTGCCGGAACGCGCGGAGACTGCGCCATGAGCCTCGAATCGAATCCGGCAGCCACCGCCGAAACCACATCCACGCCTTCCGCCCTGCTGGAGGTGCGCCAGCTCAGTATGCGCTTCGGCGGCTTGCTGGCGGTGGACGGAGTCAGTTTCGACATGCGCCCCGGCCAAATCTTCGCCATCATCGGCCCCAACGGGGCGGGCAAGACCACCGTATTCAACTGCATCGGCGGCTTCTACCGGCCAACCTCCGGCACCGTGCTGCTGGACGGCCAGCCGATCCACGGCCTGCCCAGCCACCGCATCGCCCGACAGGGGCTGGTGCGCACCTTCCAGAACCTGCGCCTGTTCAGAACCATGACCGTGGTCGAGAACCTATTGATCTCGCAGCATACTCAACTGGAAACGCGCCTGCTGTCTGGCCTGTTCAAAACCCCGAAATATCGCCGCACCGAGACGGAGGCGCTGGAACGAGCGGTCTTCTGGCTGGAGAAGGTCGGTCTGCTGCATCTGGCCAACCGCGAAGCTGGCAATCTGGCCTATGGCCAGCAGCGCCGACTGGAAATCGCCCGCTGCATGATCACCCATCCCAAACTGCTGTTGCTGGACGAACCCGCCGCCGGTCTCAATCCGCAGGAAACCCGCGACCTGGACCGGCTGATCAACGCGCTGCGCTCGGAGCATCAGGTTGCGGTGCTCTTGATCGAACACGACATGAGCCTGGTCATGGGCATCTCGGACGACATCCTGGTCATGGAATACGGCCGGCCCATCGCCACCGGGACACCGGCCGAAATCCAGCGCAACCCGCGTGTCATCAAAGCTTATCTGGGAGAGGAGTGAGATGCTGAAGCTGGAAAACGTCCACACCTTCTACGGCCAGATCGAAGCGCTCAAGGGCGTGTCGCTGGCGGTGCATCCCGGCGAGATCGTCACCCTGATCGGCGCCAACGGCGCGGGCAAAAGCACCCTGCTGCTGACCATCTGCGGCACACCGCAGGCCAGCCAGGGCGCGATCCTGTTCGAGGGCCAGGACATCACCCACAAGCCCACCCACGTCATCATGCAATGCGGACTGGCGCTGGTACCGGAAGGACGGCGGATCTTCCCCAGCCTGACCGTGCAAGAAAACCTGCAGATGGGGGGATTCTTCGCCGACAAGGCGCGGCTGGAAACCGATCTGGAGCGGGTGTTCACCCTGTTTCCGCGCCTCAAGGAGCGCCACGCCCAGCGCGGCGGCACGCTGTCCGGCGGCGAACAGCAAATGCTGGCCATCGGCCGGGCGCTGATGAGCCGGCCCAGCCTGTTACTGCTGGACGAGCCCTCGCTGGGACTGGCTCCGATCATCATCGCGCAGATCTTCCAGATCCTGAAGGAAATCCGTGAGGAAGGCGTCACCATCTTCCTGGTCGAACAGAACGCTCACCGCGCCCTGCAGCTGGCCGACCGGGGCTATGTGCTGGAAAACGGCCGACTGGTGCTGGCCGACACTGGCCCCAACCTGCTGGCCAACGATCAGGTCAGAAAAGCCTACCTGGGCGGTTAGCCCACCCCACCGGTTTGCGCGCCTTCGATCCTCTCCGGATATAGCTCGAAGGCGCGCAAACCGCTCGATGGATTCGGACGAGATCAGGCGATCTCATCGAGCACCGCACGGATGCGCTCGCCAATCTCTTCGATGCTGCCCGTGCCCTTGATGGTGCGCAGTAGCCCCTTCCTCGTGTAATAGTCGATCAAGGGCGCGGTCTTCTCCTCGTAGACCCGCAAGCGGTTATGGATGGTTTCCTCGTTGTCGTCCGCCCGACCCCGCCCCAGCAACCGCTTGACGATCTCCTCGTAACGCACCTCGAAGAACAACACCACATCGAGCGGCTGGTTGATCTTGGCCAGCAGCTTGTCCAAAGCCTCGGCCTGGGCCAGGTCGCGCGGAAAGCCGTCCATCATGAAGCCCTTGGGATGGGTCCTGGCCAGGGCCTGCAAGCCGTTCTCGATCATGCCCAGCACGATGTCGAACGGCACCAGTTCGCCGGCCTCCATGAAGGGCTTGGCCCGCTGACCCAAGGCGGTGTCGGCGGCGACCTCGGCGCGCAACAGATCGCCGGTGGCGACGGTGACGACGCCGTAACGCTGAATGATGGCATCGGTTTGAGTGCCTTTGCCGGATCCGGGAGCGCCTAGCAACACGATTCTCATGATGATTTCACTCCGTGATTATATTTTGGGAAAAATGACGAACTTCCATCGTAAAATTCGCGCGAGGCCAAACCCCGTCGGTCGCGCATCCCGTGTTTGGCGGGTACGCGACGCGGCTGTCAAGCGTTTGGCCTTGGTTGTAGTATAAGCACTCATCTCATTCATCAACCGCCAAAGGTCACTATCATGATTCTGGATAGAGTGGACGCCGGTAAGAACCTCCCCGAAGAGTTCAACGTCATTATCGAGATTCCGGCACATTCGGACCCTGTGAAGTACGAAGTGGACAAGGAGACCGGCGCGCTGTTCGTGGATCGCTTCATGAACGCCGCGATGCATTACCCCTGCAATTACGGCTATATCCCCCATACCCTGTGCGAAGACGGCGATCCGTTGGACGTGCTGGTCGTCACCCCTCTGCCGGTCATCAGCGGCTGCGTGGTGCGCGCCCGCCCCATGGGGGTATTGAAAATGACCGACGAATCTGGCGGCGACGCTAAAATCCTGGCCGTGCCGATCAAGAAGGAATGCGCCCAATTCGATTACATCGAATCGTATGAGCAGATGTCCAAGACCTTGATTGCCCGGATCGCTCATTTCTTTCAACATTACAAAGATCTGGACTCCGGCAAGTGGGTCAAGATCGACGGTTGGGGAACCCCGGACGAAGCCCGAGCCGAAATCCTGCTTAGCGTAGAACGCTATAACCAGAGCAAGTAACCCCGAATCGGGCGGGGCCCGGCCGGGTCGCGCCCTGTGTCTCATCCGCCAGCGCCGCACGCTTTGTCCTCTGCGGCGCGGCTGCTTCCGCCGCTCTCCAGGTCGGGAATTTCGCGCATCGAGACCGCTTCGCAAGATTGCCTAAACGCCAGCATCGCCTATTCTTTAGGACAAGCATCGCCAACGGAACGGAATGGCCACTCGATAAACAAGAATCCCAGCCTCGATAATCAAAGTCATAACGAGGAGAAACCCATGCGATCCATTTATTCAAACCCCGGAGGATTTGCGTCATGGCGGCGGTAGGATTGATCATTGCTTTGCTTTGCGCCATCGGCGCGCTCGTCTACGGTGTCAAATCGGTCAACTGGGTGCTGTCTCAGGACGCCGGTAACCCGCGCATGCAGGAAATCGCCGCCGCTGTTCAGGAGGGTGCCCGCGCCTATCTGAACCGGCAATACACCACGATCGCCATCGTCGGCGTGGTGGTCGGCGTCATCATTCTATTCACTCTCGGCCCGTTGTCGGCCATCGGCTTCGTGATCGGCGCGGTCTGTTCGGGCGTCGCCGGTTACATCGGCATGTACGTGTCGGTGCGCGCCAATGTCCGCACCGCCCAAGCCGCCCACAGCGGACTGAACGCCGCCCTGGAAGTCGCCTTCCGCGGCGGCGCCATCACCGGGATGCTGGTGGTCGGCCTCGGCCTGCTCGGCGTGACCGGCTACTATGCCGTGCTCTACGTCATCCAGGGTGCCGTGCCCGATCTCGGCCCGCTGGTCGGGCTGGCCTTCGGCAGCTCGCTGATCTCGATTTTCGCCCGTCTCGGCGGCGGCATTTTCACCAAGGGCGCGGATGTCGGCGCCGATCTGGTCGGCAAGGTCGAAGCCGGCATCCCCGAGGACGATCCGCGCAATCCGGCGGTCATCGCCGACAATGTCGGCGACAACGTCGGCGACTGCGCTGGCATGGCCGCCGACCTGTTCGAAACCTATGCGGTCACCATCATCGCCACCATGCTGGTGGGCAGCCTGACCTTCGCCGGCGACCTGCTGCCGAACGCCGTCGCTCTGCCGCTGTTGATGGGCGGCGTGTCGATCATCGCCTCGATCATCGGCTGCGGCTTCGTCAAGGCCCGCGAAGGCGAGAAGATCATGAACGCGTTGTATCGCGGTCTGGCCGTGGCGGGCGGCATTTCCGCCATCGCCTTCCTGCCCGTGATCTGGGGGCTGATGGGAAGCCAGCACATCTGGGGGCTGTGGGGTTCGGCCCTGGTCGGCTTGGGTCTGACCGCCGCCATGGTGGTCGTCACCGAGTACTACACCGCCACGGAATACAGTCCGGTGCAAAAGCTGGCCGAAGCCTGCACCACCGGCCATGCCACCAACATCATCGCTGGCCTGGCGGTCTCGATGAAGGCCACGGCCCTACCCGTCATCGCGGTCTGCATCAGCATCGGCCTGGCCCACACCTGGGCGGGACTCTATGGCATCGCCATCGCCGCCACCTCCATGTTGTCGATGGCCGGCATCATCGTCGCCCTGGACGCCTATGGCCCGATCACCGACAACGCCGGCGGCATCGCCGAAATGGCGGAAATGGATGACAAGATTCGCGGTATCACCGATCCGCTGGATGCGGTGGGCAACACCACCAAGGCGGTGACCAAGGGTTACGCCATCGGCTCAGCGGCGCTGGCGGCGCTGGTGCTATTCGCCGACTTCCAACACAAGTTGCTGGGCGTCGGTTTTGGAGAAGTCAAATTCGATCTGACCGATCCGGTGGTGATCATCGGTCTGTTCATCGGCGGCATGATTCCCTTCCTGTTCGGGGCAATGGCGATGGAAGCGGTCGGCCGCGCCGCCGGCGCCGTGGTGCGCGAGGTGCGTCGGCAATTCCAGGAAATCGCCGGTATCATGGAAGGCACGACCAAGCCTGACTATTCGCGGGCGGTGGACCTGCTGACCAAGGCGGCGATCAAGGAAATGATCATTCCGTCACTGCTACCGGTGCTGACGCCCATCGTGGTCGCGTTCGGCATGGCGTGGCTGATGGGGCACGAGGCCGGCCCGAAGGCGCTGGGCGGCCTGCTGATGGGCACCATCGTCACCGGGCTGTTCGTGGCCATTTCCATGACCGCCGGCGGCGGAGCCTGGGACAACGCCAAGAAATACATTGAGGATGGCAATTTCGGCGGCAAGGGCTCGGAAGCGCACAAGGCCGCAGTCACCGGCGACACCGTCGGCGATCCCTACAAGGACACGGCCGGTCCGGCGGTCAACCCCTTGATCAAGATCATCAACATCGTGGCGCTGCTGATCGTGCCACTGCTGGTCGCTATCAAGTAGGAATCCGTGACCGACGACGCACTGAGCCACTTCAACGCTGCCGGCGAGGCCCACATGGTGGATGTGGGCGACAAGGAGGTCACCCGCCGGCAGGCCATTGCCGAAGGCTCGATCCTGATGCAAGCGGCCACGCTGGAACGCATCGCCGCCGGCGCGCACGCCAAGGGCGATGTGCTGGGTGTAGCTCGGCTGGCCGGCATCATGGGCGCCAAACGGACCGCCGACCTCATCCCCCTCTGCCATCCTCTGAGCCTGACCCGGGTGGCGGTGGATTTGACCCTGCAACTAGAACGCAACGCCGTCCACTGTCAAGCGACAGTGGAAACCCTGGGGCGCACCGGCGTGGAAATGGAAGCCCTAACCGCGGTCCAGGTCGCCTTGCTGACCGTCTACGACATGTGCAAAGCCATGGATCGCGGCATGACCCTGACCGATATTCGTCTACTTGAAAAGGCTGGTGGCCAATCCGGGCGCTGGCAACGAACATGAATCCTGACCTGTATATCATCGACCAGGCTGCTCTGATCGACCATTGCGCTGAATTGCGCGGCGCGCCCTGGCTGGCGCTGGATACCGAATTCATCCGCGAGCAAACCTATTATCCCCAGCTCTGCCTGATTCAGCTGGCCAGTCCCGACCGGGTGGTCTGCATCGATCCTCTGGCGCTGCCTTCGCTCGACCCGCTGCTGGATCTGCTGTACGACCCAGCCATCACCAAGATCCTGCACGCCGCTCAGCAGGATCTCGAGATCTTCTTCAACCTGCGCAACGCAACGCCGACTCCGCTGTTCGACACCCAACTGGCGGCGCTGGTACTGGGACAGGGCAACCAGATCGGCTACGCAGCGCTGGTCCAGCAAATGCTGGGGGTCGAACTGGACAAGACCCATACCCGCGCCGACTGGCGCCATCGGCCACTGCCTCCCGAGTGGCTGAGCTACGCGACCAACGACGTGCGGTATCTGCCGGAGCTGTACCGGCGGCAACGGGCTGCCCTGGAAGCGCGTGGCTGGCTGGAGGCGCTGGCCGAGGATTTCCAAGCGCTGGCCGATCCCGAGCGCTACCGTCCCAACCCCGAAGATTGCTGGCGGCGCGTTCGGGATCACAATCGCCTGCGCGGTTCGCAGCGGGTAATCCTGCGCACGCTGGCCGCCTGGCGCGAGGAGCAGGCCCGCGCCCATGATCGGCCGCGCCGCTGGATTCTGGACGATCTGGTGTTGCTCGACCTGGCCCGGCGCGCGCCGGCCACCCTCGACGAATTGCAGCGTATCCGCAGCCTGTCGCCCGCAACCCTGCAAAAACACGGCGCGGTTCTGCTGGAACGGATTGCGTCCGCTCGCGCCGAATTGCCGGCGCACTGGCCGGCCACACCCCGCCGACCCTCTCTCTCGCCCGGACAGATCGTTCGTCTGGACGAGGTGCTGGCCCGGCTCGCCAGTCGCGCGCACGACCTCGGAATTCCGCCACAAGCCCTGACCGACCGGCGGCATGTAGAACAATGGCTGATGGGTGAAGAGACGCCGCTGAACCACGGCTGGCGCGCGGCAGTGATCGGACCGGAGCTGCGTGCTCAGTGTCTCTCGCTCTTCGGCTCCGACTCCACAAGCGATCCGCCCGAGCGGGAGTGATCGAGCCGCCATCACCACCGCCGCAGACCTTTCCAACCCCTCGTGCGCTATTCAGGCAACATTCATCCTGGCAAACCGATACTGATGCGCACTCAGTGGGGGTTATGTGGATCTTAATGACAGCGTCGCTGGCGCCTAACCCGCAGCAGTGGTCGCTGTCACCTTTTTAGGATTCACCTGTCACGGGACAAGTCCCGTGAAATTTTCAAACCACCTCCATGACGCTCACCCCATCCCCTTCATCCGGTCCGGCGCGCAATGGCCCCAAAAGCCCAAACGTCGAGGGTTGACACGGGCAGCTCAGGCCGATAAGATTTCGATTCTAATTCGTTCCCTGGTAGCTCAGTCGGTAGAGCAGGTGACTGTTAATCACCGGGTCGGCGGTTCGAGCCCGTCCCAGGGAGCCAAATTACTGCTATGAACCAGATAGCGAAGCGCAGCGAAGATCCTCAACTCATCGCAAGCCGCTCAGCGCTGTCAAGCCGCCTGAAGCAAGTCCGTTTGACCCGCTTTCTGCGATTCGGTGTTGCTGGCTTGCTGGGCGTGTTGGCGCTTCCGGCCGCGCTGGCGATGACTTTCGCCGATCTCAGCCACGAAGCGTTCACCCGCTCGCAACATCCCTGGCAAGCGCTGCATCCAGAGCCGATTGAGGTCATCGATCCGCCCGAAGGAGATGGTCCGCTCGGACTCGATTTCGTGGAGTACGGCAAACTGATCGCGCGCCCCTTCTACGATGATCGCGTTTGGTGGCTACGCGCCAGCCCACGCGGTAATTTCGAGAAGGATCCGCTCGAAATCTGGCTGTACCAGCCCGAGCGCCATGATTACGAAGCGATCCGCTACCGGGCGACCGATTTCCCCTATCGCCATCCGGCCATTCGCCCGCCGCTGCCCGATTCCATCCCCGATGGCGCTCGCTATCTCAGTGCGGTCGATATCGGTTTCCAGCGTGGCAATTCGGGCGGTTGGCCGCAGATCGTCCACTTGGGCGGCAACGGCTACGTCCGCCTGACTGGTTTCCCACCGCTAGGGTTTGGCACCTCGTTTCGGTGGGGCGTGCGCAATGTCGGCCAGCCCAACGAAGATTTCGTCAAGCTCCGCAAACTCTATCTGCAAAAGCTCAACGACCGGACCCTACGCTTGCTGGGACTGGTGGATGGACAAGCCTATACCGCAGCGTTCGTCGCCACCCTGCAGCCCGGCGATGCCAGCAGCCTGCGGGTTACGATGAAAATCTTCCTGCGACACGCCCTGCGGATCGCCCAGGAACCGAGCCTGGGACCGCTGGGTTTGAGTTCGATGTTCTGGAAAGACGAGAACGCCACCCGCCACGATTCACACGACGAGGCGCACGACGCCGATCTGTTCATCGCTTGGTATCCGGATGGCCAGCGCCGGGAACAACCCATCACCATTCCAGACGACCCCGACGACTCGCGACGGGTGGCCGACTTTGGCGCGGCCAGCGACTTCGCCCTGATCCAGGCCGACCGCAGTCCCGCTCACTATCAGCGCTACGAAGTAGCTGGCTACGCCAACCGAACCTCGTTGCTGATCTCGGACATTCAGAGCAGCCTGCCCTACACCGTCAGGCTGTGGCAGTCGTATACCGACTACGAAGGGGCCGACAATATCGCGGTCTTCGTGCGCTTCGATCAGGATGCGGAACCGCCGGTTTCGGCGGAGGACGGCATCACCTTCTCCTATACCCTGACCGCCTACCGTTGAGGATGCCCGACTGGCGCATCCGTCACAGCTTGTGGGTCTCCGGCGTATAACCCCGGTCGCGATATTGCCTGAACCGCTCGCGTGAGCTAGCCAGCGTCTCGGCTTGCGAATCGACCAGTTCGACGATCCGTTCGAAGCGCTCGAAACCTTCGGGCAGGCGGTCGGCGCAATTGATCAGCACTTGCGCGCTCACCGTAGTCGGAGCCGCTACGCCCACCAGCACCGGCGAACTCGCCGTCGCCGCCGCAGGATAGCGCTCGTGCGGCACGAAGCTGTCCTGGCGAAAGGTCCACAACAGGTCGTCCAACGCGGCTGCCTGCGCTTCGGAGCCGGCGTAGAGATAGACCGTATGGCCCAAGCCATAGGCTTTGTCGGCCAAACGGCACGCCAACAATGCCCGACCGTTCTCCTTGTGATCGGGCAGCACGTAGAAATCAATGCGCGCCACGACCCGCCTCGGCCACGCGATCCAACAGGTACTGGGTCATCAGCGGCACCGGCCGGCCGGTCGCGCCTTTGGCCTTGCCGCTCTTCCAGGCCGTACCGGCAATGTCCAAATGCGCCCAGTGGAATTTCTTGGCGAAGCGGGCCAGAAAACAGGCGGCGACGATGGCGCCGGCATCCCGGCCATTGCCGACATTGGCCATGTCGGCGAAGTTGCTGTCCAACGACTCCTGGTATTCATCCCACAGCGGCAATTCCCACACCCGGTCGTACGCGGCATGACCGGCGGTCTGCAGAGCGTGCGCCAGCGGCGGATGGTTGCTGAACAACCCGTGCGGGTGACTACCGAGCGCGATGATGCAAGCGCCGGTCAGGGTGGCGATATCGATGACCGCGGCCGGTTCGTCCTGTTCGGCGTAGCTCAGGGCATCGCACAGGATCAGCCGCCCCTCGGCGTCGGTATTGAGGATTTCGATGGTTTGCCCGGATAGGCTGGTCACGATGTCGCCAGGCCGGCTGGCGCGACCACCCGGCATGTTTTCCACGGTCGGAATCAGACCGGTCACATTGAGCGGCAACTGCAATTCGACGCAGGCGCGCAGCGTCCCCAGCACGCTGGCCGCTCCGCACATGTCGTACTTCATCTCGTCCATATGCTCGCGCGGCTTGAGTGAAATGCCGCCGGTATCGAAAGTCACGCCCTTGCCCACCAGCACATAGGGCCTCTGACCGGCCGGGCCTTGGCGGTAGTCGAGCCGAATCAGCTTGGCCGGCTGCGCGCTGCCGTGGCTTACGGACAGCAAAGCGCCCATACCCAAACGCTCCATGTCGGCTTCTTCCAACACCTCGACCCGCAGCGCCGGAAAATCGCCGGCCAGGGCCAGGGCTTGTTCGGCCAGATAGGTCGGTGTGCAGAGATTGGGCGGCATATTGCCCAGATCCTTGGCCAACTTGACCCCGGCCGCGATCGCCAGCCCTTCGCGGATCGCCTGCTCACCCCCCGACAGCTCCCGTCGGCCCGGCACGCTGAGCGTCAGCTTGCGCAACAATCGCCGCGCCGTATCCTTCTTGCTCTTGAGCGCCTCGAACCGGTAATTCACATCCTCGACCACTTCGACGATCTGGCGAATCTTCCAGTTGAGATCGCGCCCCTTGACCGCCAGTTCGGTCAGATAGACCACCGCTTCGGTAGCGCCGGTCTCGTTCAACGCCGTCGCCATGTGGGTAATCATCTGGCGGAAGCGGCGATCGTCCATCTCGCGCTCGCGGCCACAACCGACCAATAACACCCGCTCGCACAGCGCTTCGGGCAGATTGAACAACGGCAACGACTGGCCGGGTTTGCCCTCCAGATCGCCCCGCCGCAGCAGGTTGCCGAGCGCGCCGCCGCAAGCCGCGTCGAGCTGTTCGGCCGATGAAGTCAGCCGCCGGGATTCATAAATGCCCAATACCAGGCAGGCCGTTCGTTGTTTTTCTGGATTGCCGCTCTTGACCGCAAATTCCATCGGTGAGCTACCTTCGATTGACATGGGTGGTTCGTGGATTCTGATCGTCGTAAACTTGCAAAGTTTAGCCCGAAATCATAGCGCCTCACAGCCGCGCACACCGTGGAGTACCCCTGGGCTTGCCATCCATCATCGACCGTTACCTGGCCCGCGAGATCGGCCTGACCCTGCTGGCGACCACGCTGGCGCTCATGGCGATCATCCTCAGCCATCGCCTCGCCATCTACCTGAGCAAAGTCGCCAACGGCCTGCTGTCGCGAGATTCCATCTTCCTGCTGCTTGGCCTGCAAGCCATCGAACTGTTGGTCATTTTCCTGCCGCTGGCGTTTCTGCTCAGCATCATGCTGACCCTGGGGCGGCTGTATCGCGATCATGAAATGGCCGCGCTGGCCGCCTGTGGCTATGGGCCGCTGTCGGTCTATCGCGCCGCTTTCATCCTGGCGGCGCCGTTGGCCCTGGCGACTGGCGTGCTGTCGCTGTATCTGCTGCCCATCACCATGGATCTGCAGTTCGAGGCGCTGGCCAAGGCGCGCAAGGAAGCCGAAGTGTCGATGTTCACGCCCGGCACCTTCCGCGAAGTGCTGAATGGTCAGCATGTAGTCTATATCGGCGCCTTGAACGGCACGGAACTGCACAACGTTTTCATCCAGAGCCGCGAATCGAATGGCGACCTCAGCGTCACCACCGGCCAGCAAGGTCACCAGGAGGTCGGCGAGGACGGTATCCGCCACATCATCCTCGATCGTGGCTATCGCTACCGGGGCCAGCCTGGCCATAACAACTACGAAATGATCCAGTTCGAGCGCGCCACCCTGCGGGTCGACACCGCGCCCCCACCCGAATCCTGGCAACACCGGGAGACGGTTCCCGTCCGTCAGTTGTGGGGAGCGAGCGAGCCTCGACTGCAGGCCGAACTGCAGATGCGTTTCAACAGCCCGATCCAGATCCTGATCATCGCCCTGTGGGCACCACCCCTGGCGCGCGCCCAGCCACGCCAGGGGCGTTACGGCCGGGTGGTGGCAGCGGTGCTGCTCTATGCCATCAACTTCAATCTGATCGGCATCGCCGAATCCTGGTTCAGCCACGGGACGGTCGGGCCGTCGATCGGCCTATGGTGGGTCCACGGCCTGTTCCTGCTGCTCGGCGTCGGCCTGTTGCTCCAGCACCACCGTGGCGGACAAGGCTTCCGGCCGTTCCGCGCCGCTTCGCCAACAGGCCGCGCATGAACATTCTCGACCGCTATATCTTCCGAACCGTGGCCACCACCACGCTGGTCGCTCTGCTGGTTCTGCTGTTGATCGAGTTCTTCCTGGGCCTGCTGACCGAACTGAAGGACATCGGCAACGGAAACTACGGATTCCTGGCGATGCTGCGCTACCTGCTGCTGATCCAACCGCAGCGGCTGTACGAGCTGTTCCCGATGGCCCTGCTGATCGGAGGGCTGTTGGGCATGGGGGCGCTGGCCAGCAGCAGCGAATTGATCGTCATGCGCGCTGCCGGATTGTCCCTGACCCGCCTGACCGGCTCCGCGCTGCAAACCGGTCTGCTATTGAGCGTGATCGTGCTGGTCTTGGGGGAATTCGTCGCCCCGTCGCTGGAGCAGATAGCGGACGAGCAACGGGCAGCCGCCAAAAGTGAAAGCATGGCCATTCGCGGCGGCCGCGGTTTCTGGGCCCGCGACGGCGATTATTTCATCCATGTGCGGGCGGTGCTGCCGGGCGTCCGTCTGGAGGACATTCACATCTTCAAGATCGGCCGCGACAACCGCTTGGAAACCATCACCGCTGCCCAAAGCGCGCGCTACTCGGCCGGTCAGTGGCTGCTGGAAGGCATCAACCGCAGCGTGCTGACCGGCGATTCGGCCCGCACCGAGCAGTTGCGCGATCTCTCGGTCGTCTCCGCCATCAGCCCGAAAATTCTCGACGTCCTGGCCGCCAACCCCAGCGATTTGTCGATCCGCGACCTGCTGGTCTACGTGGACTATCTGGAACGCAATGGGTTGGACGCCGAAAACTATCGGCTCGAGCTCTGGCGCAAGCTCTTGGCGCCGCTGGCCTACATAGCCATGCTGGTGGTGGCGATGCCGTTCGTGTTCGGCCCCCAGCGCTCGGCCGGAACCGGTCAGCGCTTGCTGGTCGGGTTGATGCTCGGACTGGCGTTCTTCCTGATCAACTACATACTGGGTAACATCGTGCTGCTCTACGGCTTTCCCCCGCTGGTGGGAGCCGGCCTGCCGACCCTGCTGTTCCTGGCTGGCGGCTTTTACGCCCTACACCGGCTACGCTGAGCGGGCGGGCCGAGGCAACACCCGCAGCTCCGTTTCCGAGAAGCGGTCGGGCAGGTGCAACGCCAGCAATAACAACAGGACGGCGAATCCCACGCCCAGACTGAGGCCAACCCCCAGTTGCAAAACCTGATGCAGATAGGCCGCCGGCAACAACCACAGGCAGGCGGTCAAGAACCGCAGCAGCGCCTGCCACCAACCGATCCCCCGACCATCGCACCGCTGCACCCGCAAACGCCAGGCGCGCATGCCCAGCGTCTGGCCGCCGTAGACCCAGAATCCGCCGTAAAAGAAAAAGCAGACCCATAGCAGATAGGTTTGAAAGAAGGGATTGTGGGCCAAGGGACTGCGCACCTTGAACGCCTCGGCCCCGATCACCGCCACCACCAGCCCCATCGCCAGCGCTGTGGCGACGAATAGGACCCCTCCCAGCAGCAGGCTGTCATAGCTGATGGCGGCCAGTCGGCGCAGCAAACCGCTTGGCGCGCTGTCGACCGCCAAGGGGGACGTTTCCGGATCGCGTGGGGTGCTCATGATCGAATCAGGTGTGTTCGCCTGCGCCACCCGTGTGGGAGTAGCGACTGCCGCCAGGATTACTTGCCGGTGGATTTGGCCGTGGATTTGCCATTCTTGGACTTGGCGGCGGGCTTGGTCGATTCCTGGCTGGCGGGAACGGGAGCCGGTTCGGCGGTAGCGCCCGAAGTGAGCCGAGGTTTGCCCAACCAACCGTTGAGCTCGGTCACGTCATCTTCGGACAATTGCCCAGCCGCCTGGCGCAAAGCCAGATAATTGGCGATATAGGAATAACGAGCCTGGGCGTAATTGGCCTCGGCCAGATAGACATCGCGTTCGGCGTTCAGAACGTCCACGATGGTGCGGGTGCCGACTTCGTAACCGGCCTGATTGGCTTCCAGGGCGCTGCGAGTGGAAATTCGGGTCTGATCCAGCGCTTTGATCTGACTGATGGCGGTTTCCTGGCCGCGGTAGGCATTGCGGACCGTACGGATGATATCGCGCTGCAGGTTCTCCAGATCCTGCCGGGCGGCCTCGTAGCTGTACGCGGCCTGGCGCGACTGCGAAGACACCGCCCCACCGCTGTAGATGGGAATGGTGAGCTCCAGATTGACCGTGCTGCCGGTGGAGTCAGTGGCATTGTTGTAGAGATCGGCGCGGTTCGCCTGCAGATCCAGCGTCGGATAGTGACCGGCCTTTTGCAGATTGACATTTTCCCGTGCCTGATCGACTCCGTAACCGGCGCTGCGCAAACCGAGATTACTCTCCAGCGCCAAGTTGACCCACGCCTCGGGATCGCTGGGTTTGGGCAGGGTCAACGGCATCCGTTCGCTGAGCAGGTTCAGCTCGGCATACTCCTGCCCGGTCAATTGCCGCAACTGCTCGCGGGCATCGGCCAGTTTGTTGGTGTACTCGATCTCGGACGAAACCGCCGCGTCGAAGCGGGCCTGGGCGTCGTACACGTCGGTGATGGTCGCCAAACCGACCTCGAAACGCCGGTTGGCCTGTTCGAGCTGGCGGGCAAAGGCATTCTTGGCCGCCGTCGCGTAGGTCAGATTGTCCAGCGCCGCCAACACCCCGAAATAGCCCTGTGCGACCCGCAGGATCAACTGGTTCTGGGCATTGTGGAAATCGACGTCGGACTGGTTGACCACTGCGTTGGCCAACTGCTGCTGCACCTGGCTACCTCGATTGTAGACCGGTTGCACCAGCTGAATCGCGTAATTGTGGCTGTTGTAGGCGGACTGGCTGGTCGGCGATCCGGCGATGCCGAAGGAACGCCCCTGATCCGCCACGGCCTGGATCTTCGGCAACAGCAAGGCCCGCGCCTGCGGCTGGGCTTCCTGAGAGGCTTCACGGCTGGCGGAGGCGGCCTTGAGCACCGGATCGCTGTCCAGGGCCTGGCGATAGACCTGGATCAGATCCTCAGCCGCCGCTGGCTGGCTGCCGCAGAATACGGCGGCCAGCCCAGCCAACACTAGACGATGCACCTTGGACATGGCGGTCAAGTCCCTCCTGAAAGTATGTTAACGAACTCTAATATACCAGATCAAGGAAGACGAGCGAAAACCGCCACCCCGCCACGGCGCTTGCGCCGTGGCGTGTCGCCGTTCAAAACTCGAAAGCGGGCACAGGCGCTGCGTTGCGCAAGGGCGCCAGTGCGGTATCGAACAAGCTTTCCTGAGTCCACTCCTGCTCGCCGACCCGAGTGATCAACAAGGCTTCCATCACCGGCGGCTGGCCGACCACGACGAACAAGCGTCCGTCCAGGTTCAGGCTCTGCCGCCAGATGTCGTCGACCAAGGCCACCGAACCGGACATGACGATCGCATCGTAGCGCCGCCCACCCCAGCCCTGGCTGGCATCGCCGCTGTGCAACACCACATTGCTCGCGCCGAGAGCCTTGAGCTTCTGGCGCGCCGCCTCGGTCAACTCGGGAACGATGTCGACGCTGACCACGCTAGCCGCCAGCTGGGCCAGACAGGCGGTCAGATAACCGCTGCCGGTGCCGACCTCCAACACATGATCGGTCGGTTTCAGCGCCAGCGCTTGCAAGATCCGGCCTTCGACATTGGGCTTCAGCATGGCCGCGTCGTGACCCAGCGGGATCGCCACATCGGAAAAGGCCAGGTTGCGGTAGCGTTCCGGCACGAAATCCTCGCGCGGCACGCGGGCAACGATGTCCAACACCTGCTGATCCAGCACATCCCAAGGCCGGATCTGTTGTTCGATCATGTTGTGGCGGGCCAGTTCGAAGTTGAATGCGGTCATGGTCGGGGTCCTGTCAACGCCTGGTGGTTCTGGGAATGTAAGCGGGGGCGACGCCCCTCGGTTTGGAATTGGAATCGGTCGATTTTAGCATTTTTAGCATCGGGAAGCGGCGACCGCATCGGACTACAGGAAGGTGGCCCCCACCGCAAACAAACGTTCGACCTCAGGCACCTGCTTCTTGTCCACCAGAAACAGGATGACGTGGTCGTCGGCTTCGATCACGGTATCGTGGTGGCAAATGAGCACCTCGTCGTTCCGAGCGATGGCCCCGATAGTGGCGCCATGCGGCAGGCGAATTTCCTCGACCCGCCGTCCCACCACCTTCGAGGATTTGTAGTCGCCGTGCGCCACCGCCTCGATGGCTTCGGCCGCACCCCGGCGCAGGGAGTGGACCTTAGCCACATCGCCGCGGCGGACATGGGTCAGCAGGCTGCCGATGGTTGCCTGCTGCGGCGAAATGGCGATGTCGATGATGCCGGAGGACTCGACCAGATCGACGTAGGAGACCAGATTGATCAGCGCCATCACCTTGCGCGCGCCCATGCGCTTGGCCTGCATCGCCGACAGGATGTTGGCCTCGTCGTCGTTGGTGACCGCGCAGTAGACATCCACATGCTCGATGTTTTCCTGCCGCAGCAGATTTTCGTCGGCAGCGTCGCCCTGCAGTACGATGGCCCGGCTCAGCTGCTCTGACAAGCGCCGGGCCATGACGGGATTGCGCTCGATCACCTTGACCTGGAAGCGTTCTTCCAAGCTCTGCGCCAAGCGAGCGCCGATATGGCCGCCACCAGCGATGATGATGCGCTTGACCATCTTGTCCAGTTTGCGCAATTCGCTGACGATGGCCCGTGTATTCTTGCGGGCGGCGATGAAGAACACCTCGTCTTCCGGCTCGATCACGGTGCCGCCTTCCGGCACGATCGCGCTGCCCTGGCGGAAGATGGCCGCCACCCGCGTTTCGATGCCCGGCATGCGATTTGGCAGGGTGCGCAGAGCCTGGCCGATCAGGGTGCTGCCCTCGTAGGCTTTGACGCCGACCAATCGGACCTGGCCTTCGGCGAAGTCCAGCACCTGCAAAGCCCCTGGATGCTCGATGATGCGGCGAATGTAGTCGGTCACCAGCTGTTCAGGGCTGATCAGCACATCGATCGGCAAGCCCTCGTCCTTGAACAAGCGGCTCTGATAGGTGAAATAGCTGCCGGCCCGAATCCGAGCGATCCGAGTCGGGGTGTTGAACAGGGTATAGGCGATCTGGCAGGCGACCATGTTGGATTCGTCACTGTCGGTCAGCGCGATCAGCATGTCGGCATCGGCGATGCCGGCCTGTTCCAACACATCGGGATACGAGGCGGGACCGCACACGGTGCGCAGATCCAACCGATCCTGCAGCGCTTGTAGCCGCTCGGCATTGATGTCCACCACCGTCACATCATTGGCCTCGCTGGCCAAGATATGCGCCACCGACCCCCCAACCTGACCCGCACCGAGTATGACGATTTTCAATCGATAGCCCTCACTCGTCCAAGGCTTTCTTGGGATCGATGCCCAAGGCGCGCAATTTGCGATACAGGTTGGTCCGCTCCATGCCCACCCGTTCGGCCAGACGCGCCACATTGCCCTCGCATTCGCGGAATTGCTGCATCAGGTAGGTGCGCTCGAATTGCTCACGAGCCTCACGCAGCGGCAAATTCAACGGAATACTGCCGGCATCCTGGGTTTTGGCGGTGGTAGCCCCCCGCACCGCAGCATCCACTTCCTCCAGCGAAATCTCCTCTTCGCCCCCCAGGATCAGCAAGCGCTGCACCAGGTTCTTGAGTTCGCGGATGTTGCCGGGCCAGGCATAGTTGCGCAGCCGATTCTGAGCCGCCAGGGTAAAGTGGCGGTAGATCAGCCCCTCCTGGTCGACGAAATAGTTGATGTAGAAGTTGAGCAGCTCGGGCACATCCTCGATGTGATCGCGCAGCGGCGGCAGTTTGATCGGCACCACGTTGAGTTGGTAATACAGGTCCTCGCGGAATCGGCCGAGCGCCACTTCCTGCTCCAGGTCGCGGTGGGTAGCGGCAGCCACCCGCACGTTCACCCGCACCGGCTCCTTGCCGCCGATGCGCAAAAACGAGCCGCTTTCCAGGGTGCTGGCCAGCTTGGCCTGCGCCTCGGAGTCCATATCGGCCAGTTCGTCGAGGAACAGCGTGCCGCCGCTGGCCTGCTCCAGGCGACCGTAATGGATCCGCTCGCCCTGTTCGGAGCCGAACAGTTCCAGACTGGCGTTCTCTCGGGCGATGGAGCCGACCCCGACATCCACGAACGGACCGATGCGGCGCGGGCTGTGGATATGCAGGAAGCGGGCATAGACTTCCTTGCCGGTGCCCGGCTCGCCGAAGATCAAGACCGGCGCGTCGTGCTGAGCGATCCGCAGGACCTGCGCCCGCAACCGCTGCACCACATCGCTGCGCCCGACCGGTTCGGACACGATGCGCTGCTGGCGACGCAGATTCTGGTTTTCGCGCGCCAGCCGGTCGGCTTCCAGGGCCCGCTCCACGGTCAGCAGCAGCTTGGCCATGGACAGCGGTTTTTCGATGAAATCGTAGGCGCCCAGCCGGGTGGCCTCGACTGCGGTCTCGACCGTACCGTGTCCGGACATCATGATCACCGGACAGGGTAGATGATCGCCCTCGCTCCATTCCTTGAGCAGTGAGATGCCGTCGGTGTCGGGCATCCAGATATCCAGCAGGATCAGGTCGGGCCGCTGGGCGCGGCGCGCTTCACGGGCGGCGGCGGCGTTCTCGGCGATCGCCACCACATAACCCTCGTCCTCCAGGATTTCCTTTACCAAGTCGCGAATGTCCGGCTCGTCATCGACGACCAGAATATAAGAGGCGCTCATCCGGTCTCCTTATTCGGTATTTGCCAGCACGGCGGGAACGGCAGGCGCGGCTGACGACGCAACGTCCTCATGGTGGAACGGCAACCGGATCACGATCCGGGCTCCGCCTTCCACCGGCGCTTCCAATTGAATCCAACCACCATGTTCTTCAACGATTTTCTTGACGATCGCCAATCCTAGTCCGGTCCCTTTGGGTTTGGTAGTGACATAGGGCTCAAAAGCGCTGGCCAGGATGTTGGAGGGGAAACCGGGGCCATCGTCGCGCACGATCAGTTCGGCGCAATCGGCTCCGGTCACGTGCTCGCGACGGGTCTTGATCCACAGAGTCGAACCGTGGCCGTCGCGGATCGCCTCGATGGCATTCTTGACCAGATTGTGCAGCAATTGCCGCAAACGGCCCTTGTCGGCATTGATCTGCAGCGGTTCCCGCGTCAGATCCAGCTTGATCTCGACACCGGCCGGGTAGTCCCGATAAAGATAAAGCACTTCGGTTACAAACTCGTTCAGTTCGAGCGGCGCCAGCTGCAGGCGCGGCGGACGGGCATACTCGTTGAAAGCATCCACCATGTCCTTCATCGCCTGCACCTGCTGGATGATGGTGTGCGTCCCACGATCCAGTATCTTACCCTGCTCCTCGTCGAGTTGTTTGAGATACTTGTGGCGGATGCGTTCCGCGGCAAGCTGGATCGGCGTCAGGGGATTCTTGATTTCGTGCGCCAGCCGACGCGCCACCTCGGCCCAGGCGGCGTTACGCTCGGCCTGCATCAGGTGGGTGATGTCGTCGAACACGATGACATGGCCCCCACGCAAGCCAACCGCATCTGGCAACGAACTACCACGGCACATCAGGATACGCCGGCCGTTGCCGCTGAACCAGGCGATCTCCTGCCGCCAGTCGCCGGTCAGGGTCAGCTGAGGACCGATCACCTCGATCAAATCCTCCAGGACCGGGTGCGCAACGGCGATCTGTCGGCTCTCGATCCCGATGAACGCTTGCAAATCCACGCCGAGAATCTGGCTGGCGGCGGCATTGCAGGTTTGCAGCCGCCCGGCCTGATCGATGGTCACCACGCCCGAGGACAGGCGCGCCAGCACCGTTTCCAAGTAGGCGCGCTGCCCCTCGACCTGCTCCTGACTGCGCTGGGCCTCGTCGCGGGCCTGGGCCAGGTTACGGGTCATCTGGTTGAAGGATTCCACCAGAAACCCCAGCTCGTCGCTGCTGGCGCGGGTCAGTTGCCGACCAAACTGGCCGGCGGCCACCGCTTCGGTCCCCTCGGCCAGCTCTCGCAATGGCTGCACCATCCGGCGAGCGGTATAGAACGCCGCCCAGAATGCCGCCAGGACCGCCAGCAGCAGCGCCAGCGACAAGGTGAGGGTAAAGCTGGCCTTGAGCGGCGCGCGCAAGAAGATCAGTTCCCGATAACTGTCGAACGCCGCCTGCACAGCGTCGGCCAGCAGGCTGAGCCGGTCGGTCACCGGAAACAGCGCCTGCAACAGACGTTCTTCGTTGCCGCCACTCGCCGGCACTTCCACTACCACGCGGATGTGAAAACCGGCATCGTGGATCGGCTCCAGGCCAACGTAATTGTGGCCTTGCCGCACTTGCAGAACCACGGTGTCCGGCGGTGGCGGCGGCGGCAACACCAGGGAAGGATCGACGGCGGCCGTGGCGATGATCTGCCCTCCCCAACCAAACAGGGTGAGTTCGGAGGCGTCGCTGAGATCGAGCAGGTCGTCCAGGCGGCGGCTGATCTGATCGCTGTCGGACTCGGCGATGTTGTCCGAGATCTTCAAGGTCTGCTTGAGCACCTCACGCATCCGCAGATCGAGCGCGGTCCGGCTCAACTCCAGGGCGTCCTCGAGACCACGATCGACCTGGACGTCGAACCAACTGTCGATGCCGCGCTGCAGGAAATGCAGGGAGAAGCCGTACACCAGCGCGACCGGCACGATGGCCAGCACGGCGAAGATGCCACTCAGGCGCAGGGTCAGACGGGTGCCGGGCACCTGTCGACGGTAGCGGCGCACCAGCTCGACCAGGTTGTAGAGGATCAGGATGGCCAGCGCCCCCAGACCGATCGTGCAGACCAACAGCAACCAGGAATACATCTGGCTGAACTTGGTCGAGTTGGTGGTGGCACGCCCCATCAACACCAGGATCACTAGCAGCAACCCCAGCAACAGCATCGTCAGGAGCAGGCTCTGACCTCTGGCAAAGCGATGGATCAGAGCGGCCATATGTACCACTCGCTGACCAGCCGCCAGTCGTCGGAGAAATAGGCCATCAACCGCAACGGCGCCGGCAGCGCCTCGATATCGAGCCTGACCCGCAGCCCACCGTCATACTGCTCTCCCGGCGTCAACAGCCCCTGATCGAGAAGCGGGAAATTGCTCACTTCTCCCATGAATTGCAAAGCCCCGCTCCGCGTTGGAAAACCACGGCGCTCGCCACTATTGAGATTGTTCACCAGATATTGCCGACTGAGGGTGTGATACTCCAGGCGATAGCGTTGATTCAGCGAGTACACCTTCTCGTCCCACAGCCAGGGGCGATGCTTCAGCACTTCCATTTCCAGCTCAATGGTCAGCGGCACGCCGTTCTGCAAGGCATCCAGCGCCGGTGCGCTCAGCCGATATTCGATCTGAGCATTCAGCCGGTAAACGCCTTTTTCCAGCTGGGTAGAGGCTTTGACCACATCGAAACCGGCTGCCCACGCGCCAACGGCGCCCAGCAGGCCCCAGCACAAGATCAGACCGCAGATGACGCGCATCGACCACCTGCACCTGCTTGCTCGCTCGGCCCTCATGCGGCCACCCCCGCCCCGCCCGGCCGCTTGTCCAGGCGAGCGTAATAGAACCCGTCCATACCGCCCTCGCCGGGCAGGATCTGCCGCCCGTGACCCGCCGGTCGGCCCCAGCGGGCCACGATCGGCTGCTCGACGGCATCCGGATGGGCAGCGAGAAAACCGGCCACCACCTGCTCATTCTCCCGGCGCAGCACTGAGCACGTCACGTACAGCAAGCGTCCGCCCGGTCGCAACAGCGGCCACAGACCGGCGAGGATGGCGCTTTGGCGTTCGGCCAGCGCGGCGATGTCGCTTTCGCGTCGCAGCAGCTTGATATCGGGGTGGCGACGGATCACGCCGATGCCGGAGCAGGGCGCATCCACCAGGATCCGGTCGTACGGAGCGCCGTCCCACCAGTCGACCGGTCGCCGGGCATCGCCAACAATCAAGCGAGCGGGCAGACGCAGTCGATCCAATTGCTCCCGCACCCGCGCCAAGCGTTCGGCGTCCTGATCGAGTGCGGTCAAATCCAGCGCCGACCCGTATTCCAGCAGATGTCCGGTCTTGCCGCCGGGCGCGGCGCAAGCATCCAGCACCCGCATGCCCGTCTGCGGATCGAGCAACGCCGCCGCCAGCTGCGCGCCAGCGTCCTGCACCGTCACCCACCCCTCGGCGAACCCCGGCAAGCGGGTCGGCTCGGTCGATTCGTCCAACGACAAGGCGCTATCCGTTTCCGCCACCGGTTGCGCCTCCCAGCCCGCGGCCGCCAACTGCGCCCGATAGGCTTCGCGCTGACCATGGCGGCGATTGACGCGCAAGACAAGCGGCGGTCGAGTGTTGTTGGCGGCCAGGATTTCGGACGCGTCAGCGGGCCAGTCATGGCGAAGCCGGTCCAACAGCCAGCGCGGATGCGCGGTTCGGGCGACCTCGTCCTGCTCCAGCCGAGCCACCAGTTCCGCACGGCGACGCAGAGCCGCTCGCAACACCGCATTGGTCAACCCTACGGCCCACGGCCGGCGTAGCAGGCGGGCGGCAGCGACGGTTTCGGCCACCGCCGCATGCTCGGGGATGCGTAAATGCCACAACTGGTAGAGCCCGACCAGCAGCAAGGCCCGCACCATCGATTCGTTCGGCGCCAGCGGCCGCTCCAGCAGGGCGTCCAGCAGGGTCTGCAACTGCGGCTGCCAGCGGCAAACGCCATAGCACAGCTCCTGCAACAGGCTGCGGTCCCGTGCGTCGACTTCGGCCAACAGAGGCGGCAATACTGCCGCCAGCGACTGTCCGTCTCCCAACACCCGACCCAGCGCCCGTGCGGCGCTCGCACGAACGCTCATGCCGCGCCCAGTCGCTGGCCAGCCAGGCGGCGCGCGTTCAGGAACGCCGCAACCGGCAGCGGCCGGGCATTGGGCAGTTGCACTTCGGTCAGGCGCAACACGCCGGAACCGGTAGCGACGGCGACGCCGGCCGGGTCATCATCCAGCACCATGCCCGGTGGCGCGGTCGCGATCGCCTCCGGCTCGGCCCAGGCTCGCCAGATCCGCAACACCTGCCCGGCCAGCCGGGTTTGGGCCACGGGGTATGGGTTGAACGCCAGAATCTGCCGCTCCAGCTCCAATGCCGGACGATTCCAGTCCAGCTCGGCTTCGGCTTTTTCCAGCTTGGCCGCGTAGGTGACGAAGGCGTCATCCTGCGATTCCGGAATCAGTCGACCTGCCAGCACATCCGGCAATACGGCCTGCAGGGTGGTCGCCCCCAAGACCGCCAATCGATCGTGCAATTCGCCGCCAGTCGTTCCGCGCGAAATCGGGCAGGATGCGCGGGCGTACACCGGTCCGGTGTCCAAGCCAGCTTCCATGCGCATGATGCAAACGCCGCTCTCGCCATCGCCGGCCAGGATGGCCCGCTGGATCGGCGCGGCTCCGCGCCAGCGCGGCAGCAGCGAGGCATGGACGTTGACGCAACCCAGGCGGGGAATGGCCAGCACCGCGGGTGGCAGGATCAGGCCGTAGGCCGCCACCACCAGCAGATCCGGCGTCAACGCCGCCAGTTCGGCCTGCACGGCGGCATCGCGCAAGGAGGCCGGTTGGAGCACCGGGATGTCAGCGACCAGCGCGCGCGCTTTCACCGGGCTGGCGCGCAGCTGGCGACCACGGCCAGCCGGTCGATCCGGCTGAGTATAAACGGCGACGGGCGGATAGCCGGCAGCCAGCAAGGCTTCCAGACTCGGCACGGCGAACTCGGGAGTCCCCGCGAAAATCAGACGCGGCACAGCGGTCATCATGACAAGCAGGAATCGGATCGGGCAGCCCGCCCCATGAACGGGGGAACCGCGTGGGGCGCTGACGACAGCGCGGGGTCGAACGAATCGGTCCTGTTCATACTCACGGGCGCGATTCGAGCCGAGCCTGCTTCTCCAGCTTCTTGCGAATGCGGTCGCGCTTCAATGCCGACAGGTAATCGACGAACAGCTTGCCATCCAGATGATCCATCTCGTGCTGGACGCATACCGCCAACAGGCCGCTGGCATCCAACTCGAACGGCTCGCCATCGCGATCGAGGGCGCTGACTCGAATCCGCGCGGCTCGGCGAACGGTCTCGTAGAACCCGGGCACCGACAGACAGCCCTCCTCCATGTCGTTCTCTCCGTCCCGCTCCAGCAAGGTTGGATTGATGAAGACCAGCGGCTGATCCTTGTCTTCGGACACATCCATCACGATCACACGCTTCTGGACGTTGACCTGGGTTGCGGCCAAGCCGATGCCCGGTGCCGCATACATGGTCTCCAGCATATCAGCCACCAGCGCGCGCACACTGTCATCGACGGTTTCCACCGGTAACGCTGGCTTGCGCAGCCGGGGATCGGGATAATGCAATATATTCAGTCGTGCCATGATTGCTCCGCGAACGCCTTCATTTCTCATTCGACTGTCGTTCGTTGGTGGAAATCATACGAGAAACCCCGTCGCGGGGGCTATACTTTGTGCGAATGGGGGTGACCCGCTGCACTCCTGACCGTTCCTCCAGAGGATGAGCAAGGACCATGAACATCACGCGTTCCTCAAGGCACCCCCGGATCGTCCTGTCGCTGGCGACGACGGTCCTGCTGTGGGCATGCGCCCAAACGCCTCCCCCTCAGCCCGAATCTTCCGCCGCGCCTCCAGGCGAACCGCCTCGCGTCGCGGGGCCGCCTGCAGCGGGAACCGCGCCTCCTCCTCTTGCCGGTTCCAGCCAAGCGCCAGATCAAGCCCCAGCGGTTGCGTTACGCCCCGACCATCCCCAGACCTATACGGTCGCGCCCGGCGACACCCTGTGGAGCATCGCTCGACGGTTCCTCCAGCACCCCTGGCAGTGGCGGGAAATCTGGCGGCAGAATCCCCAGATCCGCAATCCCAACCGGATCTATCCAGGCGATGTCCTCAAATTCAGCTATGACGCCAACGGCAAGCCCCAGCTCGAAGTCGCCCAGAACGAAGAGGTGCCGCTGCTCAAAGTGTCGCCGCAGGTGCGGACCGAAACACTGACGCAACCGATTCCCCCGGTGCCCCGCGACGCCATCGAGTCGTTCCTGACCCGCGCCATCATCCTGAGCGATGCCCAGTGGCAACAAGCCCCCTACATCGTGGCCGACGACGACAGCCGACTGGTCTACGCCAATGGTAGCCGGGTTTACGTGCGCGGCGCCACGTCAGACCAGTCGCGCTACCGGGTGTTCCGCATCGGCGACGAGCTGCGCGAACCCGGATCGGACCGCTACCTGGGCACTGTCGGCATCTATCTGGGCGAAGCGATCCTGGAAAAGGACGGCGATCCGGCCACCTTCACCTTGACTCACAACGCCGTCTCGCCGATCAAGCCCGGCGACCGTCTGATCCCCTTCGAAAGCGAGGCCGAGCTGTACAACTTCGACCCGCACCCGGTCCCACCGGATACCGACGGCCTCATCATTTCCCAACTCAACCCCGACTTCATCCAGATCACCCAATACAGCAGCATCATCATCAATCTGGGCGATCGCGAAGGCATCCAGCCGGGCCATGTGCTCGCCATCTACAACAAGGGCCGGGAAGTGATCAATCCGGTGACCGGTGGCACTGTGCGCCTGCCCGGCGAGCGTTCCGGTCTGGTGATGGTTTACAAGGTGCATGACCTGGTCAGCTACGCCATCGTGATGGAAGCCGAGCGCGCCATTCACCTGCAGGACCGGGTGACCACGCCCTGAGCCACCTCGCCCCGTTCCCGGCTGCCGATCCGGCTTGGCTGCTGGCGCTGTTGCGGGCGCCAGGCATCGGATCGGTACGGTTCGCCCGGCTGTTGGAACGCTTTGGTTCGGCGGCGGCGGCGTTTGCTGCCAGTCGTGCCGAACGGGCGCAGCTGGACTTGCCGGAAAGCGCGCTCGATTACCTGGACCAACCCGACTGGCGCGCCATCGAACAGGATCTGAGCTGGCTGCAGCGGCCGGACAACCATCTACTGCACCAGGATGATCCCCGCTATCCGCCGCTATTGCGGCAGATTCCCTATCCGCCGCCGTTGCTGTTCGTCCATGGCGACCCGCTCTGCCTACAATCGCCCCAATTGGCCATCGTCGGCAGCCGCAGTCCGACCCCCCTCGGTCGGGAGACTGCCCACAGCTTCGCCGCCCATCTGGTCAACGCCGGCCTAGCCATCACCAGCGGCCTGGCGTTCGGCATCGACGCTGCCGCCCATCAGGGCGCGCTGAGCGGCAACGGCTCGACCATCGCGGTCATGGGCACCAGCCTGGATCGGGTTTATCCCGCCAAGCACCGCGATCTGGCCCACCGCATCGCCGAGTGCGGGGCCCTGGTCTCGGAGCTGCCCATCGGCACTCCGGCCCTGGCCGAAAACTTCCCCAGACGCAACCGCCTGATCAGTGGCCTGGCGCTCGGGGTGCTGGTAGTGGAAGCCGCCACCCAAAGCGGTTCGCTGATCACTGCCCGTCTGGCTACCGAACAGGGCCGCGAAGTATTCGCCATTCCCGGCTCGATTCACAATCCGCTGGCCAAGGGCTGTCATGCCCTGATCCGCCAGGGCGCGAAGCTGGTGGAAACCGCGACCGACATCCTGGAGGAGCTGGGACCTCTCGCGGCAGCCGGGGCCAACCCATGCGCCGCACCGGATACCGCTGGCGCGCCCTCGTCTTCCCTGGACGACGACTACCGGCAACTGCTGGCGGCCATGGGCGATCAGCCGGCAAGCGTCGACCTGCTGGTGGAACGCAGTGGATTGACGGCGGAAGCCGTTTCCTCCATGCTGCTCATCCTGGAATTAGAAGGTTACGTGGCGGCCGTTCCAGGCGGCCTGTATGGCCGGCTGAAATCCTGATCGATCGCCACCGAACCCTTGGTGAAGGCCGCGCATGTTTGTCGACCCTGCGGTGTGCTTTGCGCCCTGCCGATGGGTCGGCAAGAGTTTTTGTTTCCAAGATGAGTCGTGGAATGAAAGAAAACGTGCTGGACGTGCTGATGTACCTGTTTCAGAACTATATGGACAACGATACCGACGCCGACCCGGACCGCGAGTCGATCCAGACGGAGTTGTTGGCCGCCGGTTTTCCTTCGCGAGAGATTCAGCAGGCGTTCGAGTGGCTGGATGGCCTGGTCGATCGCCAAGTCGCACCATTGCCGTTCAATCCCAGCTCCCACCGCATCTACGTGGATCAGGAGCTGGCCCGGCTGGATGTCGAATGTCGTGGTTTTTTGTTATTTTTGGAACAAGGTGGGATTCTCGACCCGGAAACGCGCGAGTTGGTCATCGACCGAGTCATGGCGCTGGAAACGGATGACATCAGCCTGCATCAGTTGAAATGGATCATCCTGATGGTGCTGTTCAACCAGCCCGGTCAGGAAGAAGCCTATGCCTGGCTGGAAGATCTGGTTTTCGACGACGCGCCCGGCTATCTGCACTAGGCGTCGCCTCCCCTTCACGGCTTTTTGAATTCCCGCTCACGACCTTTGCGGGCGACTTCGCTCGCCAGTCGGTACGTTTTCTGCTTTACTGCTGTCCCCAATCTTCCGCATCAGCCACCCGCATTACGATCATGAGCAAGAATCTGGTCATCGTGGAATCGCCTGCCAAGGCAAAAACGATCAAGAAATACCTAGGCAAGGACTTCGAGGTTCTCGCCTCCTACGGTCATGTGCGCGATCTGATACCCAAGGAAGGCGCGGTCGATCCGGAACACGGCTTCGCCATGAAGTATCAGCTCATCGACAAGAACGAACGCCACGTCGAAACCATCGCCAAGGCGCTGGCCAAGGCCGATGCGCTCTATCTGGCTACCGACCCGGACCGCGAAGGCGAGGCCATCTCCTGGCATCTGTACGAGATCCTGCAACAGCGCGAGCTGCTCAAGGACAAACCGGTGCAGCGGGTGGTCTTCCACGAGGTCACCAAACGAGCGATCCTGGACGCCATCGCCGCGCCGCGCCAGCTGTCGCTGGATTTGGTGAACGCCCAGCAAGCCCGCCGGGCGCTGGATTATCTGGTCGGCTTCAACCTGTCGCCTCTGCTGTGGAAAAAGATCCGGCCCGGACTGTCGGCCGGCCGGGTGCAATCGCCCGCGCTGCGGATGATCGTCGAGCGCGAAGAAGAGATCGAACGGTTCCAATCGCAGGAATACTGGACCCTGGAGGCGGACGTCGCCAAGACCGGCCAGGGGTTCCTGGCCCGGCTGCACGAGTACGGCGGCGCCAAGCTCAGCCAGTTCAGCATCACCGGCAGCGAACAGGCTCACGCCATGGAGCAAACCCTGTTGGCGGCAGCCCACGCCTCACTGGCCACCAGCGAACCGTCTGCAGCAGATGCCATCATCGGTCGTCTGCAGATCGTCCGCATCGAGCGTAAGCAGCGCAAGCGCAACCCCTCCGCCCCGTTCACCACCTCGACCCTGCAGCAGGAAGCCTCGCGCAAGCTCGGGTTTTCCACCCAGCGCACCATGCGGATCGCGCAGCAACTGTACGAAGGCATCGACACCGGTCAGGGTGCAGTCGGGCTCATCACCTACATGCGCACCGACTCGGTCAACCTGTCGCAGGATGCGGTCGCCGACATCCGGGCGCTGATCGCCCAACGCTACGGCGCGCACAACGTGCCGGCCAGCCCCCGCCTGTTCAAGACCAAGGCCAAGAACGCCCAGGAAGCCCACGAAGCGATCCGCCCGACCGAAGCCACGGTCCTGCCGGAAACGATCCGGGCTGCGCTCAACCCCGAGCAGTACGCGCTGTACGAGCTGATCTGGAAGCGCACCGTAGCCTGTCAGATGATCGCCGCCACCCTCGATACCGTCGCGGTCGATCTGGCCTGCGGCACGGGCAACACCTTTCGCGCCACCGGCTCGACGGTGGCCGATCCGGGCTTCATGGCGGTTTATCGAGAAGGCGTGGACGACCAGGACGACGAAGACGACAGCCGGACGCTACCGCCGCTGCGGGAAGGCGAATGGATCGATCTGCTGGCGCTGCGTCCGGAACAGCATTTCACCGAGCCGCCGCCGCGCTACTCCGAGGCCAGCCTGGTCAAGGCTCTGGAAGAGCACGGCATCGGGCGACCCTCGACCTATGCGGCGATCATTTCCACCCTGCTGGCCCGTGAATACGCCTTGCTGGACAACCGCCGCTTCAAACCCACCGATGTTGGCCGTATCGTCAACCGCTTCCTGACCCAGCACTTCACCCAGTACGTGGATTACGAATTCACGGCCAAGCTGGAAGATGAGCTGGATGCGGTGGCGCGCGGCGAAGAAGACTGGGTGCCGCTGATGCGGGGCTTCTGGAATCCCTTCAAGCAGCGGGTCACGGAAAAGACCGAGAACGTCTCCCGCCAGGAAGTGGTGCAGAGCCACGAACTGGGGATCGATCCCAACACCGGCAAGCCGGTTTCGGTGCGGATGGGCCGCTTCGGACCCTTTGCCCAGCTCGGCGCCAAGGATGACCCCGGCAAGCCGCGCTTCGCCAGTCTGCGCCCCGAACAGCGCTTGGACACCATCACCCTGGACGAAGCCCTGGCCCTGTTCCAGTTGCCGCGCGATCTGGGCAGTACCGCCGACGGCGAACCGATCCAGGCCAACATCGGCCGCTTCGGACCGTATGTCCGCTACGGCAAGAATTACGTCTCGCTCAAGGACGAGGACCCGTACACCGTCAGCCCGGAACGGGCGCTGGAATTGATCGCCGCCCATCGGGAGGCCGCCGCCAACAAGGTGCTGCGCGCATTCCCCGGTTCCGCGATTCAAATTCTCAACGGCCGCTTCGGCCCCTACATCACCGACGGCAAGAAGAACGTGCGCTTGCCCAAGGGCCGCGAACCGGGCAGTCTGAGTCTGGCCGAATGCGAAACCCTGGTGCGCGAGGCTCCGGAAAAGAAAAAGCCGGTCCGCGCGGTCGCCCGCCGTCGGGTCGCCGCGTCGTCCAAGTAGGCTAGAGTTCGATGAACATGCTGCGCCTGGACACCGCCGCCCGCGCTGTGCGAGCAGGCGGGCTCATCGCCTACCCCACCGAGGCGGTCTACGGCCTGGGCTGCGATCCGGACGATGAAGCGGCCGTCAAGCGCTTGCTGGCGCTCAAGCGCCGGCCCATGCACAAAGGGTTGATCCTGATCGCCGCCGACTTCGCCCAGCTCGCCCGGTTCCTGCAACCGCTGAGCGCTGCCGAACACGCCCGGCTGGCCGCTACCTGGCCCGGTCCCCAGACTTGGCTGATCCCGGCCCGTTCCACCACCCCACGCTGGCTGCGCGGTCGGCACGACACCCTAGCAGTGCGGGTCACCGCCCATCCGCTGGCCGCGGCCCTGTGTCGGCGCTGTGGCCATCCCCTGGTCTCCACCAGCGCCAACCGCAGCGGTCGCCCACCGGCCCGCACCGCGCTGGCGGTTCGCCGCCAGCTGAGCCGCCATCTCGACTACATCCTGACCGGCCCCACCGGCGGTGCGGCCAAGCCGACCGCGATCCGCGACTTGCGCACCGAGCGCCTCATCCGTAACGGCTAGGGCTGGAGCGGCTCCAGTGTCGGGAGCAAGCGCGCCAGCAAAGTCTTGACCTGCGCCATGCCCACGGTCAAATGCCGCTCGATCTCGGCCATGGTGATTTCGCCGGCGGTCTTGCCGGCAGCCCAATTGGCCACCACAGCGCAGGCGGCGTAATGCAGCCCCAGTTCCCGCGCCAACGCCGCCTCCGGCATCCCGGTCATACCGACGATATCGCAACCGTCCCGCTCCAGCCGACGGATTTCCGCCGCCGTTTCCAGCCGTGGTCCCTGGGTCGCCGCATAGGTGCAGCGCTCACGCGCGGCCAGATTCAGGCTCTGTGCCGACGCGATCAAGCGCGCCCGCAACTCGGCGCTATAGGGCTCGGAAAAATCGATGTGGGTGACGTGAGTCAGGTTGTCCTCGAAGAAGGTGCTCGGCCGTCCCCAGGTGTAATCGATGATCTGGTCGGGAAAAGCCAGCGCCCCCGGCGTCATATCGTCGCGGATGCCTCCCACCGCTGCCACTGCGATGACCCATTGAACCTTGATCTGGCGCAGCGCCCAGAGATTGGCCCGGTAGTTGACCCGGTGCGGCGGCAAGGTGTGCTGCTGGCCATGGCGGGCCAGGAATACCACGGGCCGGCCACCGATCTCGCCATAGGTCAGCGGGCTCGAGGGCTCGCCGTAGGGCGTGGTCACGCTTTCCTGGCGGGTCATGCGCAGCGTATCCAGAGTGGTCAGGCCAGTGCCTCCGATGATGGCGATAGGTGGGATCATGGGTTTCATTCCAGATGGGATGGCGACAGAAAAGCAGCGGACGTTTACGGGGTGAGCCGAGTCAGGGCGCGATCATGATGCAACCAAATGGCGGTTGACGCCAGATCAGGAGCCAGACCGCGCGCACGGAACGGCCTGGACCACCAAGATCCGCCGACAAGAAACGCAACGCGGGTCCGGGTCCGCACCACGATCATGGCGTGGCATTGCGCCGCCACCATGACCGGATGGTTGGCGGATTCTAGCGCCCTACCCGTCGCCGAGTTGCTCCCAGCGCCAAGAGCATCAGCAAGGACAGAATGGTCATCCCCCATTCCGACAGGGTCGGGATGCTCGGCACCGTAGGAGCGCGTATGGGGAACTGGGTCGGGTTGAGCCCGTTATCGGGATCGCCGTCATTGTCGGACAAAACCGTAGGAGCATTATTGCTGGTCACGCTGGCCTGATTGCTGGCGGTCTGTCCCGCCGTACCGGGATTGACCTCGACGCGGAAACTGACGGTGGCCTGTGCGCCCGGATTCAGCGTGCCGACATTGACCAGGAGAGGATTCTCGCTGACAACGATGCCACTGCTGGTCAACACGCTGCCCGATATGAACGTCACCTGGGATGGCAGGGTATTTTCCACGATCCGCACGTCGTTGGCGGCGGCCGAGCCGGTGTTGGAAACCACCAGAGTGTAGCGCACGATATCGCCGGGATTGACCTCCGTTCCACCGGCGGCATTGCCGACCAAGTTCCAACGCTTCTGCAAATCCAGATTGGGAGCGCCGCTACCGGTAGTCACGGCGACGATCACGGTGGGCTGCGCTCCATCGCTGGGGTCGCCGTTGCCGTCGGTGAGGACGCTCCCCACTTGCGGCGAAGACACCGTGCCTTGATTGCTGAAGACTTTCTCCGCTTCGGTAAACGGGTCGATCGTGGCATGGAAGTGGAGCGTCAGGCTGCCGCCGGCGGGTACGCTCAGATGGGTCCAGGTCAAAGTCGCGCCACTCAGCGTAGCGGTTGGACTGGAGCCGACACACGTCAGACCCGCGGGAATGGGGTCGGTCAGAGTCAAACCCGTCAGGTCCGTCGTTCCCGAATTGCTCAGGACGATGGTGTAGCGCAAGGTATCGCCGGGGCTGACGACGCCGGTTGGAGCGACATCGTTTAGCACCGCGACCTGCTTTTCAGCCCTGAGGGCGCTGGTGCTGCTCTGACCACCGACCGGTATGGTGGTCGGCTGCGCACCATTGTTGGGATCGCCGTCGGCATCGGTCGGGGTGGGAACGGTCTGATCCGAATCCACCACACCTTGATTGCTGATGACAAAGCCGTTGGGCGTACCCCAGTCGATCGTGACGCGGAACCGGATGATCGCTTGAGCGCCCGGAGTCAAGGTCCCGACGGTGACGCTCAGGATATCGTCGCTGAAACTGCCCGCCGGACTGCCATTCAGGGTACTGCTGCCGGTGACATACTCGGTGTTGGATGGGATCGGGTCGGTGAACACTACATTGTGCACCGTACTGTCGCCAGTATTGGTGAGGACGACGGTGTATTCCAGGATATCGCCAGGATTGGCAACGCCGGACGGCGCGATGTTGTCCACTGCGATCGCCACAGTCTTGGCCGCGTAGATCGCCGCGTTGGCGGTAGGCGTGACCGGCGTGCTTGCGGTCGTGGCGTAGTCGTTGGGCGTGCCGTTGGGACCATCCGCGCCGGTGCGGCCACTGTCGGGAGCGCCGGTCGCATCGGGTTGGCTGGTCCAGGTCGTGGTCAAGCTATTGTTCAACGGGACCCCGACCGTAGCCGAGACGTCGACCTGCGCCTGGTAGGTGATCTGCCGGCTGCCCTCGGCTAGCGGCAGGCTGGCATAACCCAGCGTGAGCTTGCCCGTACCGCTATCGAAGGATACGAAGACCGGCGGCGGATTCACCGAATTGGCGATATAGGTCAGCCCGACCGGTATGGTATCGACCAGAACCACATTATAGGCATCGGCCGTGCTGCTGGGCTGATGGCTGACGTTCAAGGTATAGGTCACGATATCGCCGAGCGCCTGGGCGGCGGGATTCGCGCTCTTGCTGACCCCCAGCACCGGTTCCACCACCGTGAACGGAACACCCTGATTGCCGGGGATGGCCGTATCGTGGTCGAAATAGATGGTCTGTGACGAACCATCGTTGTAGCTGACGGTCACCGGCGAACTACTGCCCTCACCGTTGACGATGATGTCGCCGTTCTGGTTGGAGGCGATATTGCGGACTCGAGCAAAAATCTCCACCAGCACGTAGTCGTCGTCGCGACTGCCGTCGGCCGGATTGAGGATATTGCCCAGATTGAAGCTAACGGTTTGATCAGTGCCCAGGTTGACGTTGTAGTCGGGATTACTGAACGCCATGCCGATATTGCCGACGCTGATGGCATGGCCGAGGTATTCGAGGCCATCCGGCAACACGTCCGTCACCGTCACGCTGTTGGTCGTCCCCTGGATGATGTCGATACGCAGCTGATAGGTCACCGTATCGCCAATGGTGGCCCGCACCGGGGTGACCTGTTTGTCGATGGTCACTTGCGATTGAATCTGCAATGCGCTGCTGGCCGATTCCTGATAATTGTTGAGCGTGGCATTGTTGTCATCGTCGCCGCCGCCACTGCCGTCACGCCCGCCGCTGGCGCCGCTCGGCAAGCTGTCGTAGCGAGCCGTGACGACATTGTTCAGACTGGCGCCCTGGGTGACGCCGTTTCCAACCAGGGTATCGAAGGCGACGGTCAAGGTCGCGCCGGGTTCGAGCACCAGATCGGCGGCAGTGACCGTGCTGCTTCCCGGAGTTGCAGTGAAATCGGAGCCCGTCACTGCACCACCCGCTTCCTTGGAAACGCCACCCACCGTGGCGACCGTGACACTGGCAGGATCGTTGACCGTCACGTTAGCTGGCAGCGCATCGTCGATTGCGACTTGCCGCGCTGCCGTATTACCGATGTTGCTCACCGTGAACTGCCAGCGCACGACGGAACCCGCTTGCGCATTGGCCGCACCGGCCAAGATGGTCTTGGTCATCGCCAGATTCGGCTCGCCAACCCGGGCGGTAGGTGGATTGGGCGCCGTGTAAACCAGTGGCGTAGCGCCGCCGGAATTGGGGTTGTCGTAACGGACGCTGGCGCTGTTAGTCAACAGCGAACCATCCTGATTGGTCAGAACGTTATCCACTTTTGCCCGATAGGTGATCACCACTTCGCCTGCCGAGCTGGCGCTGACATTGCCCAAGTCGAAGATGAGAGGGCTGGTGGAAGTCGGCGTGACCGGACCGGCACTCGGCGCGGTGACGCCGCCGGCAATGGCGATGGCAGCACTACCGGCCACATAGCTCAGCCCGGTCGGCAAGGTGTCCTGCACGCTCATGCCAGTAGCCGAACCGACCGGAAGGGCGATGCGCAGCTGGTAGTCGACTTCCTCGCCGATGGCATAGAACGATTTGGGATTCAGGATCGCCTTGGTCATGGTGACCGTTTGGGTGGTCACCGTGGCGTTGGTCCCACTGTACAGATCGTTCGGGCCAACGCCGGAGCCGGTGCGCTCGTTGGGATCGTTGCCCGGCAGGCTGGTGGCGTTGGCGTTGGCGCTGTTGACCAGCAACTTGCCGAACGGCACCGTCAGAGATAGTTGAGCTTGATAGGTGATCGTGACCGCTTCGCCGGGATCGAGCTTGTCGATAGCGCCAGAAAGCATCTGGCCGCTGAAACCCAGTCCGCTGACCATAGCGCCGGTCGCGCCGACACTTGCGCTCGGTGTACCCGTGGGAGTCGTGCCCGTCGGCAGAACGTCGCTGAAGGCGTAATCGTAGGCCGGCGCGGCGTTGGCTCCGGTGGCGCTGTTACGCACCGTCAAGGTGTAGGTCACCGTATCGCCACCGGCGGCGGCTACCGGCGACACCGTCTTGCTGACCGCCACTTGCGGCGTAACGACTTTCGCGGTGACCGTAGATCCGGTCACGGTTTGATCGGCGCTTGCGCTCGCCGGCCGGTAGGTCAGTTGGGGGCGATTCTGCAAGTTTTTGCCAGCGACGTTGGCCGTCACGTTGCCGACGCGGAATTGGACCTCCAGGGTATAACTTTCGGCCGTATCCTTGTTGGCGTCGCTGTTGGTCACGTTGCCGAGGTCGATGATCAGGTTCGAGCCACTGAGGGTCGGGGTGATCGCTACCGGCGTGTTGATGTCGTCGGCGTTGATGCCACTGGGATCGCTGGCTGCGCTCAAGCTTAGGCTGTTGCGGGAGAGTTGCGCGGTGTCAGGAACATAGACCAGCTGCGCGGTGCTGGTGCCGGTGGCCAGCTGGTCGATCAGCTTGACCGAATTGGTCACGCCCTCGGCCATCCGGAACACTAGGCGGTAGGTGACGATTTCGCCGATAGCGACATTACTACCGGTGGTATCGGTATCGGGCAGCGAGGTGCTGACGATGGTCTTGCCGCTGACCGAAGGCGCGCCGATGGGCACGGTTGCAGTGGCCCTGTCGGAGACGCTCGTTCCGCCGATCTGCGAAGCTGGCAGGGTTTGGGCCGTGATCGTCACTGTGTTGCTGTAGCTGCCGGTGATAACACCGTTTTTGATCTTGACGCTGAACACCGCGCCACCGGCCGCGACCGTTGGGCAGGGATTTTCCAGATCGGTAGCGGTGTAGGTGACGGTTCCCGTTCCGCTGTCGTAGGCAAAGGCGTAGCCGGTGAGCGTGGTGGCCGCCACCACTGTGGTCAAATCGAAAACATTGCTATCGAGAACGTCGGTCACTACACAGCGGAACATCGGATTATTGTTATCCGTATTCGACCAGCCGAGTCGGATCTGCACCGTGTCACCGGCATTGACGCTGCCCGTCGGAGACAAGGTCTTGGTGATGGCCGGATTGGGGTTGTCCACCGTCCAATTGGTGCTGGCGGTCTGCGCCGGGGCGTTGGTGGCGGATACACTGGCTGTGTTGCTGCCGCTGGCGGTCTTGGCCTGTGAATAGGTGTAGATGACGATGCCGGGGGTCGAGCCGGTTGTCGCGGGCACCGTGACTTGAGTGCCGCTGACCGACACATTGCTGCAGGTAAAGCCGTTGGTTCCGCAGGTGATGGGGCTGGGGATCGTCGTCCTGTTATCGGTGAGGCTGAAGTTGTTGTATACGCCTTCCGAGAGCGTGGCCGTAATCTGGAAAGTCAGCGTTTCGCCATTGTTGATGTTGTTATTGGGCGTTGAACCCGACACCGACGAAGCGATAATCTGCTTGGTGATGCTCTGAATGCCCTGGGTCGTCAGCTTGGCCTGGCGTGTCAACAGTTCGGTATTGGTGGCGAAATTGCTCGGCGTGAGTCCAGGACTGCTCGGATTGATATTGGTGTAGTACTGCAACACCGCCGTGTTATCGATGTCGCTGGTACGCGGCGTGGCGTTGGTGGCCAGAGTGCAGGTATAGCTGATCCAGATCTCTTCGCTGGTCTGGACAGTGCCGTCGCCGTTACCGGCTAGTGGAGGGGTAATGGTCAGACCCGCGGTCGTAAACAAGCTGCCGCTGGTGGCGACAGGACTACCATTGCCCAGCGTGGTCGTTGGCGCGGTGCAATTACTGAATGGCGATGGCGTCAACGTACCGGCGGTGTCGGTCACGCGGATGCCGTAGGCCGGTGCGCTGCCGATGTTGATGATACTGACGCGATAGGTGACCGTATCGCCCGCGTCCAGACCTTGCGCTTCGGCGTCGTAGCCGGTGGTTGGCGTGCTGACAATCGTACCGTGCGAGACAGCGGTAATGCCCTTCTTGATGACAAGCTGGGGTTCCTGCGTAGTCACTTGCTGAGTGACCGCCGCCGTCTGTTCAGTGCTGCTCAAGCTATCGTGAAAAGACTGGATCGCCAGATTGGCCAAATTCAACTGATCGGCCATCGGCTCGGCAGTGGCTTGCAAGGTATAGAGAATATCGATGACGCCACCCGCAGACGGCAACTCGCGATTACCGTAAGCCCAGACGATGCGGTTCAAACTGGTATCCGTTGAAACCGTAGGGGCCGTACTGCTGATGGTATCGGCAGCGGTATAGCACCAGGAATTCATCGCTGGAGACGTTGGCGCTGCACCTCCTCCACACAAGCCCCCGTTGGTGAAACTAGGCGTTGCAGGAACGCTGAACAACGGGATCGGCAGGTAATCGGTCAAGGTAAAGTTTTCGACCGACGATACCGGCAGCGTGGTGGTTAGCCGGTAGGTCACGGTATTGCCCGCCGCAACCAGAAAGGGATTCGGCGGCGGCG